>NZ_AUFE01000033.1 GCF_000426345.1 Cupriavidus phytohabitans
TTGTCGACACGCTCGACGGTATCGCCGATCAGGCCCTTGATCTCCTTGGCCGCATTGGCGCTGCGCTGCGCCAGGCTGCGCACCTCGCCCGCGACCACCGCAAAGCCGCGGCCCTGCTCGCCGGCGCGCGCGGCTTCCACCGCGGCGTTCAGCGCCAGGATGTTGGTCTGGAAGGCAATGCCTTCGATCACGCCGATGATGTCGACGATCTTCCTCGACGCATCGTTGATCTCGTCCATGGTCTGCACCACGCGGCCCACCACCTCGCCGCCGCGCAGCGCGGTTTCCGACGCATTGGCCGCCAGCCCGCTCGCCTGGCGCGCGTTGTCGGCGTTCTGACGCACCGTGCTGGTCAGCTCTTCCATGCTGGAAGCAGTCTCTTCCAGCGACGCCGCCTGCTGCTCGGTGCGCTGCGACAGGTCGTTGTTGCCGGCCGCGACCTGCCGCGTCGCGGTGGAAATGCTGGCCATGCCTTCCTGGATTTCATGCACCACCGACAGCAGGCTGCGCTGCATGGTCTGCATCGCCTGCGCCAGCGCGCCGATCTCGTCGCCGCCGCGATGCTCGAAGCGCGTGGTCAGGTCGCCCGCGCCCAGGCGCAGCGCAAAGTCCAGCATGTCGCCCACCGGCCGGTGCACGCGCGCCAACAGCATGGTGCCGGCCGCGAACGAGGTCGCCAGCGCCAGCGCGAAACCGCCCCACAGCCACGGGCGCAGCGTCGCGGCGCCCGCCGGATCCAGGATCTCGACCGCCGCCAGCGCCGCCAGGAACCACACCAGCCCGCCCGCCTGCGCCCACAGGATGCGGCGCTTCAGGTTCATGCGCAGCGCACGCCGGGCGAAACCAGCGATGCCGGTGCGCACCACGGCGCCATCGCGGATCGCCAGCCCCGCGGCGCGTCCCGCGCGGAAGCGCGCATACAGCGCACCGGCGGCTTCAACCTGCTCGCGCGAGGGCATCGAACGCACCGAGGTATAGCCGACCACGCGCCCGTCGACGCGCGTCGGCGTCACGGTGGCATTGACCCAGTAGAAGTCGCCGTTCTTGCGGCGGTTCTTGACCACGCCCATCCAGGTGCGGCCGGCTTCCAGGTTTTGCCACAGGTCGGCAAACGCCTCGGGCGGCATGTCGGGGTGGCGCACCAGGTTGTGCGGCGCGCCCAGCAGTTCCTCCGCCGCATAGCCGCTGGCCTCGATAAAGGTGCGGTTGGCGAAGGTGATACGGCCCTTGAGGTCCGTGCGCGAGATCAGGTAGTCCGATGGTGAGAGCTGGTATTCGCGTTGCGTAACGGGTTGGTTGTTTCGCATGGATGACATCAATACTGCTTGCCCGGGAAACCATGGCTGCCAGGCATGGCGCAATTCCGGGCGGTACGATCCGGCAAGCGTGGTAAGCCAGCCGGACGGCGGGGGCGAAAAGGCAGGTGTGGCAGAGGTCAGGCCACGGCGTCGAGCGCGGCCAGTTCTTCGGTATCGAGCAGCTTCTCGATATCGACCAGGATCAGCATGCGCTGTTCGACCGAGCCAAGGCCACGGATGTAGCCGGTAGCCAGCTCGCCGGAGAAATGCGGCGTGGGCCTGATCTGCGCGGGCGTCAGCGTCAGCACGTCAGAGACACCGTCGACGACGATGCCGGTGGTGCGCTCGTTGAGATCGACGATGATGACCACGGTGTACTGGTCATAGCTGACGTTGGCCTGGCGGAACTTGATGCGCAGGTCGATGATCGGCACGATGATGCCGCGCAGGTTGATCACGCCCTTGATGTAGTCGGGCGCATTGGCAAGCTGGGTGACCGACTCGTAGCCGCGGATTTCCTGGACCTTCAGGATATCGATGCCGTACTCTTCGCGGCCCAGCGTGAAGGCCAGGAATTCCTCGCCAGCGCCTTCATTCGCGCCTGCGGCGCCGTTTGCCTTGTCGATATGCCGCATCGTCAGCCCCTCATGTCTGGTCATGCCGGTTTCCTGGCGCAACGCGCCGGGGCGTGATTCCGCCCACCAGTGTTTACGGCAGCAAACGGGGGGACTGAAGGCCGACGCTGTCTCTTCCCTACCCCTCCGACGAGGGGTGCGGCGGCGCCAGCAGCTCCGCCACGGCCTGCATCAGTGCATCGGGATCGAAGGGCTTGGGCAGGAAGCCCGAGGCGCCCGCGGCGCGGGCCTGCTCGCGGATGCTGCCGTCATGCTCGGTGGTCAGCATCAGGATGGGGATGGCGGCATAGCGCGCGCTGGCGCGCAGGCGGCGAATCAGGGTCAGGCCGTCCATGCCGGGCATGACCTGGTCGGTGACCAGCATGCCGAATGCGACATGATCCACGGCATCATCCGCAGCAGCGGCCTCGGCCAGCGCGTGTGCCTGTTCGCCGTCGGCGGCCTCGGTGACGTCGAATCCGCCGGCACGCAGGCATGCGCCGATCATGCGGCGTAGCGAGGGGGAATCGTCGACGACGAGGATGCTGGGCAATGACATTGGCGCCTCCGTTGGCAGGGCTCGGTTGATCCGCCGAATGCTGAAGCAGGTGCTTGGCGCCGGTGGCGCGGCCGGCGACGGACAGGCCGGCGCAAGGCCGCACCGCAAGCGCGCGGGCCCTGCCAGCGTGGATATCGGCATGCCAGGCGCCACGCTTTAGCGCCTTTGGCGTGCTTTCGCCTTGGTGTTCCTGCGTGCGGCGCTCAGGCTTGCTGCCGGCCACGCAGCGCGTCGGCAAACCCCGCCGCATCGAGCGGCAGCGACAGCAGGTAGCCCTGCACCTCGTCGCAGCCCATCTCGTTGAGGATCCCCAGCTGCGAGGCCGACTCGACGCCTTCGGCCACCACCTTCATGCGCAGCTCGTGCGCCAGTGCCACCATCGAGCCGACGATGGCGCGGCCCTGCGCATCGGAGTCGAGCCCGCCGATCAGCGTGCGGTCGATCTTGAGCGTGCCCACGCGCAGGCGCTTGAGGTAGCCCAGGCTCGAATAGCCGCTGCCAAAGTCGTCCAGCGCCACCTGGATGCCGAGCGACTGCAGCTCGGCCAGCGTCTCCAGCGACTTGCCGATGTCCTTCATGGCGGCAGTTTCGGTGATCTCCAGCGTGATCGCCGATGGCGGGATGTCGTGCTGGTGGATCTGTTCGAGCAGGTACTGCGGGAAATTGCGGCTGGCAAAGCGCAGCCCCGACACATTGATCGCCACCGGCACGGTCGGCAGTCCGGCGTCCTGCCACTGGCGCACCTGGCGGCAGACGCTGGTCAGCACCCAGTCGTCGAGCTTGTCGATCTGGCCGGACTGCTCGGCCACGGCGATGAACTCGGCCGGGCTGACCTGCCCCAGCGCGGGATGGCGCCAGCGGCACAGCGCCTCTGCACCCACCAGCGTGCCGCGGCGGGCGTCGTACTTGGGCTGGAACTGCAGCGACAGCGCATCGTCCTGGATCGCCAGCCACAGGTCGCGGCGGATCACGCGGGTGCGGCGGGCGCGCTCGCCGGCGGCGCTGTTGAACAGGCGCACCTGGTTCGAGCCGCTTTCGCGCGCCTCGGCCAGGCTCACACGCGCGGCCTGCATCAGCGCCTCGGAGGTCTGCGCATCGCGCGGATAGATGGCGATGCCGATATTGACGCCGATCTGCATCTGCAGCCCGCGCGCGGCAATGAACTCGGCCAGCGAACCCAGCACGCGCGAGCCCAGCTCCTGCGCGCGGCCGTGGTGCACCAGCTCGGGCACGCCGACGGCGAACTCGTCGCGCGCCAGCCGGGCGAGGAAATCGTGCGGCTCCAGCACGGCCTGCGCGAGCGCGCCGGCATCCTGCGCCAGGATATCGTCGGCGCGGATCTCGAAGACTTCGTCGACCTCGCGGTAGTCGGCAATATGGATCAGCAGCACGGCGCAGCCGGTATCGGCCAGCCGCGCCTGGGCCATGGCCTGGTCCACCCAGCGGCCGAACGCGACTCGGTCGGGCATCACGGTGGCGACGCTGTACTCGCCCACCGTACCCTGCCCGCGCGCGGTGGCGCGCACCGTAAGCCGGCCGGGAATGCGGGCGCCGCGCCGCACCAGCCGCGGTTCAGCGCCGCGCGCCGGGGCGGCGGCATCGTCGGCGAGATCCTCGGCGGGGCTGGTCTCGATGCGCGATACCGGGATCCAGCCGTGCGACTGCGCCCGGTGCAGTGCGAACATCAGCGCGCACAGCGCGGTCAGACCACCTGCCAGCCAGGCGGGATGCGGCAGGCCAGCCGCGTCGATGCAGGCGCGCGCAGAGGGTGCACCGGCGCCGCAGGCCCGGCCGAGGTGGGTGCCGGCCGCGGCCACCATGCCGGCGCCGGCGACCACCGCCAGCACTGCCGCGCCGCGCCACAGGCGCGCGCCCTGGCGCAGCCACTGCAGCAGCAGCTTTCCGCCGGTGGTGGCAGCCGCGGCGGTGGCGAAGCTGGCGGCCATCTGGGCGGTGTCGTTGGCCGCCGGGACGCTGCCCGACAGCACCACCACCACCACGGGCAGGCTGACGGCCAGCTGCGACATCAGCGCCGCCGACAATGTCAGCGTGCGCAGCGACCGGCTTCCGGCGCCCTCGTCCGCACGCCCGGCGCGGGCGCCGAGGACGGCGGCCACGCCCAGCAGGGCGGCGAGCAGCAACAGGACGGTACTCAGGGCAATCATTGGGCTGCGCGGTGATGAAGAAAATGCGCGAAGACAAACCCGACGCGGGCCAAACCTCGCATCATGGCATCTTGCGGTCGCCGTGTGAACAACACAATACGGGGGTCCCCTGCCGGGAACACCGGTTTAGAACGCACTCCAGTCATGGTTGCTGCCGGCAGCGACCGCTGCCGGGCGCGAGCAACAGGGTCTTGATCCGGATATTGTTGTGGAGAGACATTGTCGAAAGGAAAACGTAAGCATTCCGCGAGGTACACCCCTGGCCTCGTTACGGCAAGACCAGACACCCGCTTGATCAGCCCTGCCCGGATAACGGCGCGCCCCATCCGGTACTTGAGCAACGGCGCCCGGCCACGTGGCCAATGGGCGGAAATTAACCTGGATGTCGGATATACGGCACGCCGAGCGCGGCATGTAAACAGACGCTTTATTCACCGGAGCGGCCGCCGATTATGGCTATTGGATTTCCATCGGCGCCGGCGCGGCCGGGGCCGGTGCCGATTTGAGCGGATCGGCCAGGTCAGGATGATTTATGTACCGGGTCGGCGGTCGGACGAAGTGCGCCGCCGCGATCCGGGTTCAAATGCGGCAGAGTGACCGGAATGGTTCACGAAAGTTCACTGCAATATCGGCAGCAAGAATTTTCGTAAAAACCATGCTCGAATAGAGCCCCGGCATTTGCAGCCGCCGGTTGCCCCGTTATAATTGTTTTCAGCATTTCAGTACACCGACAGCTCAGCACTGCGCAGCATTGCGCGACACCCCGCTGTGCAGATACCCACGCATATCACCCCACCGGAAACCGAGGACGCAATGTCGACTTATCAGGAAATCGTTCAGAAAATCAATGAACTGCAGAAGCAAGCCGAGGAAATCAAGGCACGTGAACAGGCTTCGGTGATCTCGGATATTCGCGAGAAAATCGAGCAATATGGCCTGACCGCGGAAGACCTGGGTTTTGGCGCGAAAGCGCCGGCCGGCAAGAAGGCGGTCAATCGCAAGGTGCCGGTGCGCTATCGCGACAGTGCCGGCAATACCTGGACCGGCCGCGGCAAGCGTCCAGGCTGGCTGACCCAGGCACTGGCCCAGGGCAAGACCGTCGAGGATTTCCTGATTCGCTGAAGCGCGACTCCGGCGCATGGCAAAACGCCACGGTGCAAGCCGTGGCGTTTTTGTTTGGTGTGTTTTGCCGGAACTTGCCGCTCAGGCGTCGAACCCGCGCGGGTTCATCGACTGCCAGCGCCACGAGTCCTGGCACATGCGATCGATGCCGTGCTGCGCGCGCCATCCCAGCAGCTGGCTGGCAAGCGCGGGATCGGCATAGCAAGAGGCGATATCGCCCGGGCGGCGCGCCACGATCTCATGCGGCACCGGTCGGCCACTGGCTCGCTGGTAGGCCTCGACCACTTCCAGCACGCTGTAGCCGCGGCCGGTGCCCAGGTTCACGGTCATGCCGCGCCCGTGGTCGCGCAGGTAGACCAGCGCCGCCAGGTGGCCGTCGGCGAGGTCGCAGACGTGGATATAGTCGCGCACGCCGGTACCGTCAGGCGTGGGGTAGTCGCCGCCGAATACCATCAGTTTCTCGCGGCGCCCGCTGGCCACCTGCGCCACGTAAGGCATCAGGTTATTCGGAATTCCGCGCGGATCTTCGCCGATCAGCCCGCTTTCGTGCGCGCCGACCGGATTGAAATAGCGCAAGTAGGCAATGCGCCATGCCGGGTCCGATTTTTCCAGGTCGCGCAGGATTTGCTCGCCCATCAACTTGGTCTGGCCATACGGATTGGTCGCCGACAGTGGGAAATCCTCAAGAATCGGCACAGTGTGGGGATTGCCATAAACCGTGGCCGAGGAACTGAACACCAGTTGTTTCACCCCGGCCGCACCCATGGCGGCGCAGACCGTCAGCAGGCCGTCAATGTTGTTGCTGTAATACTGCAGCGGCTGGCTCACCGATTCGCCCACTGCCTTGAGCGCGGCAAAATGAATCACCCCGCTGATGCGGTGTTCGGCAAAAAGCCGGTCCAGCAAGGCGCGGTCACGCACGTCGCCTTCGACAAAATGCGGGGTCTTGCCGGTAATGGTGGCGAGCCGCTCGATCACCACGGGGCTGCTGTTGCACAGATTATCCAGTCCGATCACGTGGTAGCCGGCATTGAGCAGCGCGACCCAGGTATGCGAGGCGATATAGCCGGTGGCGCCGGTAAGGAGCAGGGTTTCGGGCATGGGAAATAAGCGTCGGATTTCGATTCGGGGCGGCGAGTCTCAAGCGCCATCGTGCAATGCCTGATGCCGCACATTTGAGCCCGCGCAGGCGGTAGTGTCGCCTATTATCCACGATGAGTCAGCCGCAACCGGTCAGCTGGCACACACAGTTACAAGCATGACGGCGCGGCCTCAGGGCTGTCTGTCGCTCGCCTGGGCCACCAATCCCGCCCGTGCCTGCCACGCCTCGTACGCGCCGCGCAGCCGCCAGCCCGATTCCAGGTCACGCATGCCCAGGCATTGCGCCACCTCGGCCGGCGTCGCGCCGGCCTCGAAATGCATGGCGGCGCAGGTATTGCGCAGGGTCTGCGGAGAGGCCCGCTCATGGCGGCCGGCTAGCACGCCGGCTTCGTCGAGCAGGATTTCCACGCGCCGGTAGACCGAAGCCGCGTGCATCGGCCGGCCCGCCGGCATGGCCGGGAACAGCAGGCTGCCGAGCGTGCCCGACGCCTCGCGCAGTGCCAGCCACGCCCGCAGCGGGGCATGCGCCAGCGCGAACAGCGGCGCGGTATAGGCGCGGCCATTGTCGGGACGCACCATGCGCAGCGCCATCCGGCCCGGGGCGCCATCGTCGATGGCCTCCAGGCGCAGCGCGCGCGCTTCGCCTACCTTCAGCCCGCCACCCAGCAACACCGCCAGCAAGGCGGTATCGCGCGCGCGCTTCCATTGCGTCGGCGATGCCGCACGGCATTCCTCCACCGTCGGCGGCACGCCGGCCGGGCCGAGGATGCGGGCCACCAGCAGGTCGCGCTCGCCCGGCAGCAGGAAGGCAGTGGGGTCGTTCTCGCCCTCGGCGAGGTGCGCGCGTACCGCCTGGCTTCCCGGGTTGTGCATGCCCTCGCGCAACTGGGAGAGATGGTGGAACACCCGTTCGATCAGCCGCGCATAGCGGTAGCGGTGCGACTTGTGCAGCTGCTGGGCATCCAGGAATTCGCCGATCTGCTCCGCCGACCAGCTCAGCGGCGGCAGTCCGCGCTCGGCCGACCAGCGCAGCAATTTGCCCCACATCGCGCGGTACACCACGCTGGTGCCGTGGCGGAAGCCGTGCCGCGCCAGCCAGCCATCGAAGGCACGCTCGGGATGGGCGCGCCATGCGGCGAGGTCGGCATCGAACAGCGCCGCCTGGCCGGGTTGGTGCGCGGTCGACTTAGTGGTCACTGACTTCTCCTGCCGGTGGCTAGTGGGTGCGGGAGGGATTCCACCGGGCGATGCTGCCTATTGTAGTCAACACGTCACTGCGAGGCGCCCCGGCACGGCGCGGGGCCAAAGCCGGCTTGCGCAGTGCCGCAGTGCGTGCTACCTTTCGACTCATTATGCAACTGGTTGCATAAAATCAGAACACAAACGAGCGCACAAGGTAGCTGGCGCACGCCGCACCGTCCAAGGAGACCGCAGTGACCACCACCCAGCTGATTCCCGCAGCGCAGGCCTCGCTCGACACCTGGCACCAGTTGATTGCCACCAATTCGATGGCCGGGCTCGACGCCATCGTCGCCGACGAAGTCGTATTCCGCTCGCCGGTCGCACATACGGCCTACCCCGGCCGTGCCGCGATCGCGCTGGTATTGACCACGGTGAACCAGGTGTTCCGCGATTTCCGCTACCACCGCAGCTTTGTCAGCGAGGACGGCCACAGCGTGGTGCTCGAATTCAGCGCCACGGTCGATGGCAAGGCGCTCAAGGGCATCGACATGATCCGCTTCAACGATGCCGGCCATATTGCCGAATTCGAGGTGATGGTGCGCCCGCGCTCCGGACTGGAGGCGCTGGCCGCCGCCATGGGCGCGCGCCTGGCCAGCCAGAAGGACGTGCTGACCGGTGCCGCGTAAGCGGCCAGGCTGCCGCCCGCGCCCGTCAGATTCTTATTTGCCTCACCGTACTACCCAGGAGACTCACCCATGACCCTCCCCGCCCTGCTGCAGAACCGGCTGTCGCTGCCGGTGGTCTGCTCGCCGCTGTTCATCATCTCCAACCCCGACCTGGTGATTGCCCAATGCAAGGCCGGCGTGGTGGGCTCGTTCCCGGCGCTGAACGCGCGCCCGGCGCCCAAGCTGGAAGAATGGCTGGACCGCATCACCACCGAACTGGCCGAGCACGACGCCAGGCATCCGGACCGTCCGGCGGCACCGTTCGCGGTCAACCAGATCGTGCACAAGTCCAACGACCGGCTCGAGCATGACCTGGAGCTGTGCGTGCGCTACAAGGTGCCGATCGTGATCACCTCGCTGGGCGCGCGCAAGGAAGTCAATGACGCGGTGCATTCGTACGGCGGCATCGTGCTGCACGACGTGATCAACAACACCTTCGCGCGCAAGGCCATCGAGAAAGGCGCCGACGGGCTGGTGGCGGTAGCTGCCGGCGCCGGCGGCCACGCCGGCACGCTTTCGCCGTTCGCGCTGCTGCACGAGATCCGCGAATGGTTCGACGGCCCGCTGCTGCTGTCGGGTGCGATCTCCAGTGGCGACGCCATCCTGGCCGCGCAGGCCGCGGGCGCCGACCTGGCCTACATCGGCTCGGCCTTCATCGCCACGCAGGAAGCCAACGCGCAGGACGGCTACAAGCAGATGATCGTCGACAGCAGCGCCGGCGACATCGTCTACTCCAACCTCTTTACCGGCGTGCACGGCAACTACCTGCGCGGCAGCATTGAGCGCGCGGGCCTGGACCCGGAGGCGCTGCCGCAGTCCGATCCGTCCAAGATGAACTTCGGCTCGACCAGCGTGAAGGCGTGGAAGGATATCTGGGGTGCCGGCCAGGGCGTGGGCGCGATCAAGCGCGTGGTGCCGGCGGGCGATTTGGTGCGGCGCTTTGCCGAGGAATATGCGCTGGCGCGCAGGCGCCTGGGGTTGGGCGAAGCCAGCCAGGCGGGTGCCCGCGCGGTCGACGTGGCCTGAGCCTGACCAGGCCACAACAAAAAACGCCGGCAAGGCAGTCGCCTGGGCCGGCGTTTTGCTCTGGCGCACTGCGCGCTACGCCGGCGGGCGCTCCAGCAGCGGCAGCAGGTCTTCGCCCCAAGCAACCCAGTCCTGCTCGAAGCGGATGCCCCGCCGCAGCAGCGTATAGCGCAACTGCTGCGCGCGGTCCATGTCGGGCGCGGAGAAATCCTTGCGCTCGATCGCCAGGTAGGTCTCGAGCCGCGCCTGGTGGAGCGCGATCAGCCGGCGCATTTCATCCCCAAGGCCGAGCGGCCCGATCGCGGCATCGGCACGCAGCTTGACCAGGATTTCCTCGCGCTGGTCGAGGCCGGCCCCGGGCGTCAGCACCCAGCGCACCAGTTCTTCGCGCCCGGCCGGCAGCACCCGGTAGACCTTCTTGCGGTTCTTGCGGTCGGCGGCGCCTTCGTTTTCCGTGGTCTCGCTCTCGTCGGCCGCGATCCAGCCGCTGTCGGCCATGCGCCCCAGCTCACGGTAGATCTGCTGGTGGGTCGCATGCCAGAAATAGCCGATGGAGCGATCGAACCGGCGCGCCAGGTCATAACCGGACGACGGCTTTTCAAGCAGGGAAATCAACAAGGCGTGCTGGGTCGACATGCGTCTGGGCGGTGGCCCGCCGGGGCGGTTGATGGTTGCGAAGTGCCATGCGGCGGGAGTGCCGGTCGTGCCGGTGCGCCACGGGCCGCAAAAACTGTCGCTATGTTAGCGCAGTGCCCCAAGCTGTCGGCAAGGCGTGATGCAAGGATCGCCACAATCCGGCAATATCTGTATCTGCAAGCGCCGACATATATTTGGTAAATCTGGCAGTTTCGAAATTTCTCGGCAGACAGAATTAAATAATGCTGAATGGCATTTTTGCGTTACTTGCCATACATTCCATACATTGAAACCCTGTGCGAGCAAGAAAAAACCGTCCCCGGCCGCACCATGCACCGAATCTGGAGTATGCCCATGACCGGAAAACCCATGCTTGCCGAAGAGCGCGACGTCGCCTGGGAAGCCGATGGCGGCGAACGCCTGCCCGGCCTGCTGGCGCCGCTGCGCAACAAGGCTCCGATCTACTACCGATTGCCCGATACGCCTGACGGGCACCACATCAAGGAATATGCCAGCGGCCTGCGCCAGCTGGTACGTTTTGTCGGCGTCGAAGAACAGGTCGTCAAATACAGCCTGACCTGACTGACGCCACGGCTTTTCCTGTGGTTGTCTCCTCCGAGCCCGATCCTGCGGGCAGGGACTTGAACCCGCGGTTGCCGCGGGTTTTTTCTTGCCATAGCGGTATCCAGTGCGCCCCGACTCAGAGCTGCGGCGCACGGCAGGCCGCACCGCCGGTATTGGCGGCTTCAGGCATGCCGAACACCGCGCGCGCCCCACACTGCGAACCGAACATGCGCGCCTGGTCGTGCCCCACGCCCACCACTTCATACCCCTGGTGGCGGCTGACCGAGCCCGGGCTGGCGAGGTAGCGCTCGTAGCGCAGGTAGCCGCGCGCGCGCTGCAGCCGCGTCGGGCCCTCGGCCTCCGCGCCGCACGCCTTGTCGAGCACGCGGTGATTGGGATCGTTGTCCTCGGTGCCGGCGAGATAGGTCACCTGGCGCCCAGCATAGCGCTGGTACAGCGCCATGCCGTCGGCGCCTTGCGCGTACGGCACCATGTCCTGCATGCCGTAGCGGTACTTGTCGTAGTCCGGGCAAATGGCCTTGTCGTACGGCGCGAACGACTTGCCATCGGCGCCAGCCGGTCGCACCGGCGTGAAATACAGATAGGACGACGGATTGGCCACAACGTAGCGCAGGTCGATGCCGCCCGCGCGGATGCGCTCGTCGACATTGTTCAGCACCGCGTAGCGGTGCACGATCTGCGCGCCGCCGGAATGGCCGGCCACCGTCACCTTGCCGACCTGCGGCAGCCGCGCCTTGTCGGTGACGAAGGCGAGCAGGTCGTCCAGCACCTGTAGCGAACTGAGTCGAGCCGGGCCGTCGACCGCATCCTCGCCGCTGAGCCAGCCCTGCACCGACCATTGCGGCATGCCGGTAAAACCCTTCTTCTCGTCAGGCGTGCCGGGAAAATTCGGCGCGAGCAGCAGCACCTCGTCCGGCCTGCGGCCGCTGGCCTTCAGCAGTTCGGCGCCGGCGGCATAGTAGTCGTCGCCGTTGCGCTGCAGGCCATGCTGGACGAACACGACTTCGCGGATGCGTGACAGGTCGCCGTCGAGCCGGTGGTTGGCATAGACCGGGAAGTCATAGCCTGCGCCCGCCCCTGCGCCAAGATGCACGCGCTGCCAGTGCGGCGCGGCTGCCGCGGCATCGGCAGGCCTGGCCGCGGCGGGCGGCGCTGCCGTCGTGCCGGCGCAGCCGGCCAGGACCACAGTCATGGCGGCAGCGGCCAAGGCCGGGGACAGGCGCGCACGGGCGGGTTGCGGCAAGCTGGCGGTCGGCAGGATCATGGCTGGGCGTCTCCGGTTGGCATGCCGGCGATGGTAGGCCAGTGGCAAGCGGCTCGGCAATGCCTGCCGCGCCCGCCAGCTTGCATTACGCCAGCCGCCTGGCCAGCGCCGCCACGTCGGGCCAGGTCACGCGCCGCACCATGACGCGCAGGCCGGCCCCGTGGAAATCGTCCTCGAACGGTTCCGATGTCTCGCCGCCCAGCCGCTGGTAGAACTCGCGCGCCTGCGTATTGGCCTCCAGCACATAGAGGAACAGAGGCTGCCCCGGCCAGCGCTGCGCCACGCGCTGCACGCAATGCGCCAGCAGCCGCTTGCCCACACCCTGGCCATGGAAGGCCGGCAGGACATGCAGGTTGTCCAGGTAGATGCCGAATTGGGGCTCAGCCTCGGGCAACAGGCAGGCAAAGCCGGCGGCCACGCCATCGACCAGCGCCAGCGTGGCCTCCACGGGGCCATCCGCGCCCTCATGCATGCGCGCGCGCCAGGCCGCCAGCCGCTCCGGATAGGCCTGCTCGCGCAGGTACGCGTCTGGCAGCATGCCGGGATAGGTGTGCTGCCAGCTGGCGGTGTGCAGGGCGGCGAGCCGGTCGGCATCGGCAGCGGTGGCGGGAATCAGCGCGATATCAGGCATGGGGACCGAGACGGATCGGGACGGTACGCGAAAGGCACAGCGGATCAGGACCGAGCGCAAGGCGCAAGGCGCACCAAGCCAGACCGTGCGAGAAGCGCCATTGTGCCTGCGCCATGCCAAAGCTTGCAAAAGGCGCAGGAAGGGATTGCAATCGTGGTCCCCGGCACACTCCGCCGCCCACTGCCTGCCACCGCGGCAGCGGGAACGAAGGTTGCAGCCACCCCAACCACCCGGCGCACGCAAAAGGAAGCCTTATGTACATGGTCTACTGGTCCGAAGCCCACGGTACCGGGCTCACGCCGCACGCGCAGTCGTTTCCGAGCGACGCGATGCGCGAGGCGCTGCACTTCACCGAAGCGCTGCGCCAGCGCCAGCATGCGGGCGAACCGGTGAGCTTTGTCACGCTGTGCTCGGAAAACCCCAACTCGGTCGGCCGCGCCGGCGCGGCGGATCCGCCGCCCGACTATGAGTGGAAGAAGCGGCGGCCGTGACGCCGGCGGTCAGGCACCGGCCTGCGCTGCACCGGCCCGCGCCGCCGGCCGCAGCGCGGCGCGCACCACGAACGCCATCACCACCGCGAACACCAGCATTGCCGACAGGAAGTACAGCCCCGCGGCCAGGCTGCCGGTGGCGTCCTTGATCACGCCGATGCCATATGGCCCGAAGTAGCCGCCGAGGTTGGCCAGCGAGTTGATCGTGGCAATACCCACCGCCGCGCTGGCGCCGGTCAGGAATTCACCGGGCAGCGCCCACACCACCGCCTGGATCGAATAGATCGAGAACGCGGTCAGGCAGATAAACAGGAACTGCAGCACCGGCGACTGCACCCACGCGCTCAGCCCCATGGTGACCGCTGCCATCCCCGACACCACCACGATATGGCCATAACGCTCGCCCTTGCGGTCCGAATGGCGCGGCACCAGGTACAGGCCGACCACGGCGAACAGGTAGGGCACGGCCGACAGCAGGCCGGTCATTGCATCGGTCACGCCAAACTGCTTGATGATGGTCGGCAGCCACAGCGACAGCCCGTAGATGCTCAGCGGGAACGGCAGGAACAGCAGCGACAGCAGCAGCACGCGCTTGTCCTTGAGCGCCTGCAGCGGATTGCCGTGCGACTTGAGCGCATAGGCAGCCTGGTCGGCGGCGAGTTCGCGCTCGATCCAGGCGCGGTCGGCCGGTGCCAGCCATGCGGCGCTGGCGGGCGATTCCGGCAGGATGCGCAGCGTCGGCAGGCACAGCAGCACCGCCGGCAGGCCGCTCAGCACGAACAGCGTCTGCCAGTTGGACATGCCGAACAGCCCCTGCGTCGACAGCACCAGGCCGGCAATCGGTCCGGTGATGATCAGCGCGATCGGCTGGGCCAGCACCAGCAGTCCGATGATGCGCGCGCGATGGCGCATCGGGAACCACTTGGTCAGGAAGTACAGGATGCCCGGATACAGGCCGGCTTCGGCCGCGCCCAGCAGGAAGCGCAGCACGTAGAAGCTGTGCGCGCCCTGCGTGAACGCCATCGCCATGGTGATCACGCCCCAGGTCAGCAGGATGCGGGCGAACCAGCGGCGCGCGCCGAAGCGCTCCAGCGCCAGGTTGCTCGGCACCTCGCACAGGAAATAGCCGACGAAGAACAAGCCCGCGCCCAGGCCATAGGCCGCATCGCTGATGCCGATCGCCGCGTTCATGTGCAGCTTGGCAAAGCCGACCACCGAGCGGTCGATATACGCCACCACGTAGATCAGCGCCAGGAACGGGATCAGCCGGCGCACCAGCATGCCGACGATGCGGGTCTCTTCCTGCGCCTGTGCGCCGGTTTCCTGTCCTGGGACGGCGCGCGCCAGCGGCGCGGTCTGTGTGCCTTGCATGGCTAGTCTCCTCTGTTCTTGTAAGGGGTCGCGCGCGTGCCGCCGGGGCCGCGCGCCTTCAATGCAATCGGGTGGATCAGTGCGAGTGGCGCGGCACCTCGCGTCCGCGGCAGCCGACCAGGAAGTCGAGGTCGCAGCCCTCGTCCGCCTGCAGCACGTGGTTGACGTAGAGCTTGCGATAGCCGCCGTCGGCGGGCGCCTGGAGCGGCTGCACGTCGGCCATGCGGCGCTCGAGCTCGGCGGGATCGATATCCAGGTGCAGGCGCCCGGCCTCGCAGTCCAGCTCGATCCAGTCGCCGTCGCGCACAATCGCCAGCGGCCCGCCGGCCGCGGCCTCCGGCGCCACGTGCAGCACCACGGTGCCATACGCGGTGCCGCTCATGCGCGCATCGGAAATGCGCACCATGTCCTTGATGCCCTGGCGCAGCAGCTTGGGCGGCAGGCCCATGTTGCCGACCTCGGCCATGCCGGGATAGCCGCGCGGGCCGCAGCGCTTGAGGACGAGCACCGAATTCTCGTCGACGTCGAGCGACTCGTCGACGATGCGCTCCTTGTAGTGCTCCAGGTTCTCGAACACCACCGCGCGGCCGCGGTGGCGCAGCAGCCTGGGCGTCGCCGCCGACGGCTTGAGCACTGCGCCGCGCGGCGACAGGTTGCCGCGCAGGATGCGGATGCTGCCGTCACGGATCAGCGGCTGGTCCAGCGGGCGGATGACTTCGTCGTTGGTGATCGGCGCATCCCTGACGTTGTCCCAGATCGCCTTGCCATTGACGGTCAGCGCGCCCGGATGCGGCAGCAGGCCGGCCTCGCCCATGCGGCGCAGCACCGCGGGCAGGCCGCCGGCGTAGTAAAACTCCTCCATCAGGAAGCGGCCCGACGGCATCAGGTCGACGATGGTCGGCGTGTCTCGCCCCACGTTGCTCCAGTCTTCCAGCTCCAGCGGCACGCCGATGCGCCCGGCGATCGCCTTCAGGTGGATCACGGCGTTGGTCGAGCCGCCGATCGCGGCATTGACACGGATCGCGTTCTCGAACGCCTGGCGCGTCAGGATCTTCGACAGCGTCAGGTCCTCGCGCGCCATCTCCACAATGCGGATGCCGGACATGTGCGCCAGCACGTAGCGGCGCGAATCGACCGCCGGGATCGCCGCGTTATGCGGCAGCGACGTGCCCAGCGCCTCGGCCATGCAAGCCATGGTCGACGCGGTGCCCATGGTGTTGCAGGTGCCGGCCGAACGCGACATGCCGGCTTCGGCCGACAGGAACTGGTGCAGGTTGATCTCGCCCGCCTTCAGCGATTCATGCAGCTGCCAGACCGCGGTGCCCGAGCCGATGTCCTTGCCGTCGAGCTTGCCGTTGAGCATCGGCCCGCCGGTGACGACGATGGCCGGCACGTCGCAGCTTGCCGCGCCCATCAGCAGCGCCGGCGTGGTCTTGTCGCAGCCGGTCAGCAGCACCACCGCATCGATCGGGTTGCCGCGGATCGCTTCTTCCACGTCCATCGCGGCCAGGTTGCGCGTCAGCATGGCGGTCGGGCGCAGGTTCGATTCGCCGTTGGAAAACACCGGGAATTCCACCGGAAAGCCGCCGGCCTCGTACACGCCGCGCTTGACGTGCTCGGCCAGCTTGCGGAAATGCGCGTTGCAGGGGGTGAGTTCCGACCACGTATTGCAGATGCCGATCACCGGGCGGCCATCGAATGCATGGTCGGGGATGCCCTGGTTCTTCATCCAGCTGCGATACATGAAGCCGTTCTTGTCGGCGGTGCCGAACCACGCCGTCGAGCGCAGCGGCTTGCGTTGCTTGTCCTTGGAATCCGACATGTTGTTCCTGTTGCAGGTTGCGCAGTGAGCCGCCAGCGAAGGCAGCGGTGATGGCAGGGACGACGGATCCAGCGGCTTGGCGGACATGGCGTCATGGCGTCATGGCAGGCGCCACGCTGTCTCCGGTCGTTGTTGTTTTGTCGGACGGAGTGTATGCAGCTCGCCGATATGCTACTAATGAAGAGTTCGGCATTTGCGATATCGATATCGGCATTGGTATTTACCCTATGGAAGCCCCCGACCTTTCCCCCATGGCTGTTGCGGCCCCGGCGGCACCCTCCTGGCACAACCACACCCGCCTCAAGACGCGCCAGCTGCTGCTATTGCTGGCCGTCGCCGACGAAGGCAGCATCCACCGCGCCGCGGAACGGCTGGCGATGACCCAGCCGGCCGCTTCCAAGCTGCTGCGCGAGCTGGAAGAGATGCTGTCGGTACCGCTGTTCGAGCGCCTGCCGCGCGGCATGGCGCCGACGGACTACGGCCGCGCGATGATCCGCCACGCGCGCGCGGTGATCGGCAGCCTGAACCAGGCGCGCGAGGAAGTGCTGGCGCTGAAGGCGGGCCGGCTTGGCCATGTGGCGATCGGCGCGATCACCTCGCCCGGCGTGCGGCTGCTGCCGCCGGCGATCGCGCGGGTGAAGGCAAGCTATCCGGGATTGCGGGTCTCGGTGGAAATCGACAACAGCAACGTGCTGCTCGACCGGCTCGGGCAGGAAAAGCTGGACATGGTGGTCGCGCGGCTGTTCCCCGAGCACGACAAGGGCCGGCTGCGCTACGAGCCGATGGCGGAAGAGCCGGTCTGCGCCGTGGTGCGGCCCGGTCACCCGATGCTGGCAGCGCCCGCCCTGTCGCTGGCAGACACCACCGAGGCCGCCTGGCTGATCCCGCCGGCCGGCACGGTGCTGCGCCACCGCTTCGAGCTGATGTTCCAGCGCGCCAGCCTGGCGCCGCCGACCAATGTGGTGGAGACCGCCGCGCTGCTGTTCCTGACGCGCATGGTGACGCAGTCAGACATGATCGCGGTGCTGACCGCGGATGTCGCGCAGTACTACGCGGCGTTCGGCATGGTGGAGGTGCTGCCGATGGCCATGCCCTGCCATATGGACGACTTCGGCGTGATCACGCCGACCGACCGGCTGATGTCACCCGGCGCGCTGCTGGTCGCGGATGCGCTGCGCGAGACGGCGCTGCGCATCTACGGCCAGTAGTGCCAGCGTCGGATCATCCCTGTCCGGTCTGGCGCGCTGCGATCCGGCGCCTGACGGTCTCATCGAACCAGCGGTCCATCATCGCCTTTTCATAGCGCAGCCTGTCGCTCTGGCTGTAGATGTTGACGCCCATGTTGAAGTTCTGGTCGGAGATGCGCTGCTCGCCGCTGGCGAGCACGGCCCCGTCGCTGCCGCGCAGTTCGTAGCGCAGCGTCATGCGCGGCCAGGTGACGTCGCGCACGATACGGACGTCATAGGCGCGCACGCGCCATGGCTCGAAATGTCCCGCGAGATCGACATCCAGCACCTCGATGCTCAACGCATAGCCCTGCGGCAGGTAGCGCGCCGCCAGCTCGTCGAAGTGGCGGCGGATATCGTTCATCACCTGCGCGCGCTCGCGGTCGCTGCCGTATGCGCTGCGGTAGGCGGCATCGGTGTAGGTTTCGGGATGGGGGAAGGAAACTGTCAGCGTTCCGGCAGGCGGCGCGGCGAAGGCACTGATGGCACTGATGGCACCGATGGCACCGATGGCACACATCAGGCCCATGGGCGCCGCGCAGGCGGCCAGCAGACGGCGGGATCTGGCCATGGCGAACTCCAGGACAAGGGCACTACGCCTCTTGATGCCTCTTGATTGTAGTGCGCCGGCGCCAGTCAGCCAGTTTGCCAGTTTGCCAGTCAGCCGATGATATTGAACTGGCTGAAGTACTCCTCGTTCAACTCCAGCCCCAGTCCCGGCAGGTTGTCGTCAAGCTGCAGGTAGCCGTTGTCCGGCGCCGGGTCGCCCTTGAAGATGTAGTAGAACAGCTCGTTGCCGACCTCGACGTCATGCACCGGGAAGTACTCCGACATCGGCGAAGCGGTCGACGCCATGGTCAGGTGGTAGTTGTGCATCTGCCCCGCGTGCGGGATCACCGGCACCGACCAGGCCTCGGCCATCGCGTTGATCTTCTGCGCCGCGGTGATGCCGCCGACGCGGTTGGTGTCGTACTGGATCACGTCGACGGCGCGACGCTCCAGCAGGTCCTTGAAGCCGTACGAAGTGAACTCGTGCTCGCCGCCGGAGATCGGGAACGGGCTCGCCTTCTTCAGCTCGACATAGCCTTCGATATCGTCGGCGATCACCGGCTCTTCCAGCCAGCGGGGATTGAACTCCGCCAGGCGCGGCAGCATGCGGCGCGCGTATTCCAGCGTCCAGCCCATGTAGCACTCCAGCATGATGTCGACGCCGTCGCCGACCAGCTCGCGCAGCAATCGCACCTGCTCGATGTTCTTCTGCATGCCGGCGGGGCCGTCCTTGGGGCCGTAGCCGAAGCGCATCTTCATCGCGGTAAAGCCCTGGTCCAGGTAGCCCTGCGCTTCGGACAGGAAGGCATCGCGGTCGTCGTTGTTGTAGAGCTTGGAGGCGTAGCACCAGATCTTTTCCTTGGTGCGCCCGCCCAGCAGCTTGAACACCGGCTTGCCCACGGCCTTGCCCATCAGGTCCCACAGCGCGATATCGACCGCCGAGATCGCCGCCATGCCGATGCCCTTGCGGCCCCAGGCGTGGGTGCGGCGGTACATCTTCTGCCACAGGTATTCGTTGTCGAAGGGATCCTGGCCGATCACCACCGGCGCCAGGTACTCGTCGACGATCTGCTTGGCCACGCGCGGGGCCAGCGCGCAGTTGCCGATGCCGACCAGGCCGGTGTCGGTCTCGATCTCGACCACCATCCAGCCGTGAAAGCGGAACGAGCCCATGGCGTCGCCGCGCTCGAACAGGATGTCGGTGGCGTTGGTGCAGAAGTGCGCCTGCGGCGGCACGGTCTTGCCCTTCCATTCAAAGACGCGGGCGCGGACGTTGGTGATCTTCATGTTCAGCTCCTGATGGCAATGCGTTGGCGCGAACGCTCCCCGGCCGCGCCGGGGGCGGTCATGCTGGATCCGGTATGGATGGACGAGTGGCTAGGCGCTTGCGGCGGTGCGTGCGGCGGCGCGCCGTTGCGCACCCATGCGGCAGGCGATCTGGAACGCCTGCTGCGTGGCGCCGGGATCGGCGCGGCCCTGCTGCGTGATATCGAACGCGGTGCCATGCGCCGGCGTGGTGATCGGCACCGGCAGCCCGCCCTGTACCGTCACGCCGCGCGAGAAGCCCATCAGCTTGATGCCGATCTGCCCCTGGTCGTGGTACATGGTGACGATGGCGTCGAACTGCCGCTGCGACGGGCCGCCCTGCACCTTCAGGAAGATGGTGTCGGCCGGGAACGGGCCTTCGGCATTCACACCGCGCCTGCGCGCCGCAGCGACGGCAGGCGCGATCACGTCGATCTCTTCGCGGCCGAAGGCACCGTTGTCGCCGTTGTGCGGGTTCAGGCCGCACACGGCGATGCGCGGGCTCGCCATGCCGGCGCGGCGCAGCGCCTGGTCGATCAGGTCAATGGCGGCGCCAACGCGTTCCGGCGTGATCATCGCCGGCACGTCCTTGAGCGCCACGTGTGAGGTCACACGCGAGGTCCACAGGCCGTCGAGCACGTTGAATTCGCAGAAATTTCCGTGGTAGCCGAGTTGCTCGGCAAACCAGTGCAGCTCGTCGCTGTGGTCCATGCCCGCGGCGTGCAGCGAGCTCTTATTGAGCGGCCCGAACAGGATCGCGTCTGCCTGGCCCGACTGCGCCAGCTCCAGCGCCAGCGACAGCGTGCCCAGGCTGTAGCGGCCGCCCTCGGCGCTGGACGCGCCGCGGGGATACGCGGGCTTGCCGTCCAGTTCCCAGTGGTAGAGGCGCGGCGCGCCTTGCGCGAACGCGAGGGTATCGGTCTCGGCCAGCGCCAGCTCGACGCCCGCCACCTGCATGCCGCGGCGCCATTCGTCGCGGTCGGCGATCAGCAGGATGTCGGCCTGTTCGCTGGTGGCCGGGTCGGCCAGCAGGCGCGCGATCAGTTCAGGGCCGATGCCGGCGGGATCGCCCAGCACCATCGCGATTCGTGGACGTGATGTCATGAAATTCTCTAGAGATACGGGCCTAGTCGACCTTGACGCCAAGCTCGGCGATCAGCTTGCCATAGCGCGCGTACTCGGCGCGCGAGAAGGCATCGAACTGCGCAGCGGTCAGCGTGCCGGGTACGGCCCCCACGTCGGCCAGCTTGCGCACGGTATCGGGATCCTTGATCACGGTCGACAGCGCGGTGCCCAGCTTCTGCAGCGTGGCGGGCGGCGTGCCGGCCGGCGCATAGACGCCGTACCAGGCATTCATCTGGACGCCTGGCACGCCAGCCTCGGCCAGTGTCGGCACGTTCGGCAGCAGCGCCGAGCGCTTGTCCGCGGTCACCGCCAGCGCGCGCAGCTTGCCGGCCTTGATATGGTTGATCACCGACGGCATGGTTTCGAAGCTCATGTCCACCTGGCCGCCCATCAGGTCGACCAGCGCGCTGCTGCTGCTCTTGTACGGCACGTGCAGCAGCTTGCCCTGGATCTGGCGCGCAAACGCGGCGCCGGCCAGGTGCTGGGTGCTGCCGACGCCGGACGAGCTGTAGCGGAACTTGTCCGGGCTGGCCTTGATCTCGGCGACCAGCGCCTTGACGTCGCGCGCCTGTACCTGGTTGTTGACCACCAGCACATTGGGCACCGACGACACCAGCGCCACCGGCGCCAGGTCCTTGAGCGGGTCGAACTGCAGCTTGAGCAGGTGCGGCGCGATCGCCTGCGAAGTCACCACGCCCATCAGCAGCGTGTTGCCATCCGGCGCGGCCTTGGCGGTGATGTCCGCGGCGATGGTATTGGACGCGCCGGGGCGGTTGTCGACCACGACCGGCTGCTTCAACTGCGCGGCGAGCTTGTCAGAGACGATACGCGCCATCACATCGGTGCCGCCGCCAGGCGCGGCGCCCACCATCAGACGCACCGGCCGGGTGTCCTGCGCCCAGGCGCTGGTCGTCACTGCAGCGGCCACCGTGGCCAGGCCGGCAAGTGCGCCGGCAATCCTTGTCTTCATCGCTGTCTCCGATTTGCTGTCCGGCTCTGGTGGCGCGGATGAGCAGACTATATGGGCATCAGCGATTCGCCACTACTGACGTTTTTTGAACTGGCGATCACCTGGGGTTATACCTTGGGTGATACCGCTTCGGCCACTTTCCCCGCCTGCGCTTTCAGGATCGCCACCAGCTGCCGCGCGGAAGCCGACAATGCGCCGCCGCGCCGCGTGACGATGCCGAAGGTCTGCTGGCGCGATTGCAGGTGCACGGGCAGGATGCGCAGCATCTTCTGGCGCACGAACAGCTCCGCCACGCTGGCCGGCAGCAGCGACACCAGCCCGGCATCGCGCTGGAGCATCGCCACGGTGATCAGCGCCGACGACGTGGAAATGGCATTGGCGGGGAAGCTGACGCCGGCATGGTCCAGTTCGCGCTGCAGCAGCGCATGCATCGGCATGTGCCCCGCGTAAGTGATCCAGCGATAACCGGCAAGGTCGGCGAAGTCCATCGCCCGCATCCGGGGCGCGGGGTGCAGATGCCCAACCACCACGGACACCTGCTCGTCGCCGAGCGGGTGATAGTGGTACTTGCCGGGTTCGTCACTGACCAGCGAGCGGCCGAGCACAAGATCGAGATGGCCGTCGTCGAGCTGGCCGAGCAGGCGCAGGCTGGTGTCCTCGATGATCTCGAGCGCCAGGTCCGGATGCGCCTGCCGCAACTGCTCGAGCGCCGGCACCAGCACACCCGGCACCGCACCCATGATCACGCCGACGGCAACGCGCCCGCCGCTTCCCGCGCGGATGCCGGCCACTTCCTCGCACATCGCACCCAGGTCCGCCACCAGTTGCCGTGCATGGCGGATCACGCAGTGGCCGAAAGTGTTGGGGCGCATGCCGCGTTTGGAGCGTTCGAACAGCGGCGCTTCCAGCATGCCTTCCAGTTCCTGCAGCGACTTGCTGGCAGCCGACTGGGTCATTGCCATCGCGGCCGCGGCCTGGTGCAGTGACCGATGCTCGTCCAGCGCGATCAGCAGTTGCAGCTGCTTCATGCGCAGGCGGCCGGTGAGGGTGTCCAGGGTGGATTTCATGCTGGGACGTGGTGAGTCGCAAAAGCGATCACAAGATGGAAAGGTTTCAATATACAGCCCCACTGCCATGCTCGTATATTGGCCCGACCTGATTGACTGCCCCGATTGACAACTCACAACCCGCGCTGGCCGCGTGCCAGCCGCAAGGAGGAGACCATGACCCGATCCCAGGCGCCCGTCTACCGCGGCGTATTCCCGGTCGCGCCGACCATTTTCGACGACCAAGGCGGCCTCGACCTCGACGGCCAGCGCCGCTGCATCGACTTCATGATCGACGCCGGATCGCACGGCATCTGCATCCTGGCCAACTTCTCCGAGCAGTTCGTGCTGAGCGATGACGAGCGCAGCGTGCTGATGAAGACCGTGCTGGAGCATGTGGACGGCCGCGTGCCGGTGATCGTCACCACCACGCATTTCAGCTCGCGCCTCTGCGCCGAGCGCAGCCGCGCCGCGCAGGACGCCGGCGCCGCCATGGTGATGGTGATGCCGCCCTACCACGGCGCCACCATCCGTGTGCCTGAGCGCAGTATCTATGAGTTCTTCGCCACGGTCTCCGCAGCCATCGACATCCCCATCATGATCCAGGACGCGCCGGTCAGCGGCACCACGCTGTCCGCCCCCTTCCTGGCCCGCATGGCGCGCGAGCTGGCCAATGTCTCGTACTTCAAGATCGAAGTGCCGCAGGCCGCGGCCAAGCTGCGCGAGCTGATCGAGCTGGGCGGCGATGCCATCGTCGGCCCGTGGGACGGCGAAGAGGCCATCACGCTGATGGCAGATCTGGAAGCTGGCGCCACCGGCGCGATGACCGGTGCGGGCTTCCCGGACGGCATCCGCCAGATCCTGGATGCGTGGCAGGCCGGCGATGCCGAGCTGGCGGCGCAGCGCTACCAGCAGTGGCTGCCGCTGATCAACTACGAGAACCGGCAAGGGTGGCTGGCAACCAGCAAGGTGTTGATGAAGGAAGGCGGGGTGATTGCGTCGGACGCGGTAAGGCATCCGCTGCAGCCGATGCATCCGGCCACGCGCGAGGGATTGCTGAAGGTGGCGCGGCGAGTGGATCCGCTGGTGTTGCGGTGGGGGCGGTGAAAGCGCGCATTGATTTGGCAGCGCCTCGCATCGAGAAGCGCTTGCCCTCACCCCCGGCCCCTCTCCCGCTTGCGGGAGAGGGCCGGGGTGAGGGCCGGAGCCTCCACGAAGTCGCGACATTTCGCCATGGGACTACTCCTGCAAACGCCATGACCAACCACTCTTTCCCAAGTTCCACCATGACCCTCACCGGCAACCTCCTGATCGGCCGCCAGTCCATCCGCGGCACCCACGGCACCCTGCACGCCATCGATGCCGCCACCGGCGCCACGCTCGAACCCGCGTTCGGCGGCGCCACGCCGGCACAGCTCGACCAAGCCTGCGCGCTGGCATGGCAAGCCTTCGACACCTACCGCGAGACCGCCCCCGCGCGGCGCGCCGATTTCCTCGAAGCCATTGCCGGCAACATCCTGGCGCTGGGCGACGCACTCATCGAGCGCTGCGCCAGCGAATCGGGCCTGACGCGCGCGCGCATCGAAGGCGAGCGCGGGCGCACCGTGGGCCAGCTGCGGCTGTTCGCCGGCATGCTGCGCCAGGGCGACTTCCTGGAGTTGCGCGTCGACCAGGCCCAGCCCGAACGCCTGCCGCTGCCGCGCCCCGACCTGCGCCTGCGCCATATGCCGCTGGGCCCGGTCGCCGTATTCGGCGCCAGCAACTTCCCGCTGGCGTTCTCGGTCGCCGGCGGCGATACCGCATCCGCACTGGCCGCGGGCTGTCCCGTCATCGTCAAGGCGCATCCGGCACACCCCGGCACCTCCGAACTGGTCGGCCGCGCCATCCAGAAGGCCGTGGCCGACCTTGATCTTCCGGAAGGCACCTTCTCCCTCCTCTTCGACACCGGGCTGGAGATCGGGCAGGGGCTGGTGGCGGATAGGCGCATCAAGGCGGTTGGCTTCACCGGCTCGCGCGCCGGCGGCCAGGCGCTGATGGCGATCGCCGCGGCGCGCCCGGAGCCGATTCCCGTGTATGCGGAGATGAGCAGCATCAATCCGGTGCTGCTGTTCCCCCATGCGCTGGCCAGCCGCGCGCAAGCCATTGGCACGGCGTTCGCCAGCTCGCTGACGCTGGGCGCCGGACAGTTCTGCACCAATCCCGGACTGGTTCTGGCGATGGAAAGCGCAGGCCTAGACCAGTTCCTGGAAGCAGCGGCGGCAAGCCTGGCGGACATCGGCGCACAAAGCATGCTGACCGCCGGCATCCTGCGTGCCTACTGCAACGGCGTCGGCACGCTCGCGCAGCATCCGCAGGTACAGCTGGTGGCGCGCGGCAAGGCAGGCAGTGCGCTGCAAGGGCAGGCGGCGCTGTTCAGCACCAGCGCCGAGGCTTTCCTGGCCGACGAGACGCTGCGCCACGAAATCTTCGGCGCATCATCGCTGGTCGTGCGCTGCCGCGATACGGCGGAAATGCGGCGCGTGGTCGAAGCGCTAGAGGGCCAGCTTACCGCTGCGCTGCATATCGACCCCGCCGACCATGACGCCGCGCGCACGCTGCTGCCCGCGCTAGAGCGCCTGGCGGGCCGCATCCTGGTCAATGGCTTTGGCACCGGCGTGGAAGTCGGACACGCCATGGTCCACGGCGGCCCCTGGCCGGCCACGTCGGATGGCCGCTCGACCTCGGTCGGCAGCCTCGCGATCGCGCGCTTCGTACGGCCGGTCAGCTACCAGGACATGCCGGCGGACCTGCTGCCCGCTTCGCTGCGCCCCGACAGCGAGCAGCGCCACCTCTGGCGCCTTGACGGCAAGCTGCAGCGTTAGCCCACTAGCGCACCAGCGCCCGCAGCATATCGATCAGCAGGCTCATCGATGCGGTCGGCGGGCGCCCGCGCCGCGTGACGATGCCGTACGGCCCCAGCTTGCGCGGCAGTGGCAGCGGCAGCACCGCCAGCGCGCCGAGGCGGCCGTAATACGCCGCTACCGACTCCGGCAGCACCGCGATCAGCTCGCTGTCGGCCAGCAGCGACGTGGTCATCAGCACCGCCGCGGTCTCGATGGTAGACGGCGGCGCCGGCACGCCGGCATCCTCGAACGAGCGGTCGATCAGCGCGCGCATCGGGCTGGGCCGTGGCTGCATGATCCACGGGTGGCGGGTCAGTTCCGCGAACGACAGCTTGCGCCGCCGCGCCAGCGGGTGCTGCGGCCCGACCACGATCGCCAGGCCCTCGTCGCCAAGCTGCTCGAACTCCAGGCCGCTGCTGTCCCAGCCATCGGGCACGCGGCCCAGCACGATATCGAGCTGGTCGCGCTCCAGCAGCGGCACCAGCAGGTCGCTGGTCTCCACCTGCACCGCCACCTCCAGCCGCGGATGATCGCGGTTCAGCCGCCGGATCACCTCTGCCAGCAGGCCCGGCGTCGGCGCCATCACCGCGCCGACCCGCACGCGCCCGATCTTGCCGGACTCAAGCGCCACCAGCTCATCGCGCAAGCCATCCATGTCGGCAAACACCAGCCGGGCATAGCGCGTGGCCGCCATCCCGAAGCGCGTCGCGCGCAGCCCGCGCGCATGGCGCTCGAACAACGGCACGCCCAGCAGGTCTTCCATGTCCTGCAACATCTTGCTGACGGCGGGCTGCGTCAACGTCAAGGCTTCGGCCGCCTGCCGCAGCGAGCCGCGCTCCTCCACCGCCAGCAGCAGGCGCAGGTGCTGCATTTTCAGGCGGCCGTGGAGGGTGCTGACTGGTGGGATCATGGGTTGGGACGACGGGCAGAGAAGCATGAAGGCAGGCTTTCGCCTGCGATCACAAATTCTTATCGCTTCGCCCCGGATGGTCAAGCCGGAGATATCGCTGCAAGATATTGCTGCAATGCCCGCGCCCGACCTTCGACTACGACTTCTTGGGCGAATCCAGCGAGACTTTCGCCGGGGTGATGTCCCCGACATCCGCCCACGCCTTGGTGTCGAAACGGAATCTGGCGACGGCACAGGTCGGCATGTCGGTGATCTCGCCCGACAGGCGCTGCGCGAAGTCAGTGAATTCGGGGTTGTGACCGAACAACATCACGCTGCCAAGCTTCTTGTCGAGCGCACGGACGACAGCCAGCAGCTCATCCGCACTGCTGGCGTACAGCCGGTCATCGATCGCGATGTCCTTGCGGGCATAGCCGAGTTCGTCGGCGATCAGGTGCGCCGTGGCCAGCGCGCGCACGGCCGGACTCGACACGAGCAGGTCCGGCTTTACCTTGCGCTCGGCCAGGCGCTTGCCCATTTCCGGGGCATCGCGCTGCCCCAGATCGTCCAGCGGACGCTCGCGGTCTGGCAAGGACGGGTCATCGCGGCTTGACTTGGCGTGGCGGACGAGAAACAGGGTCTTCATGGCCTCTCCTGATGCATCGGGATGTTGGTCGCTGGTGGATTGCCTGACGATTCCGCGCGTCAGCGGACCAGCAGAGGGCGGCTGGCCTCGCCGCTACGCTCGCCCTATAGTGGACTGCGATGGGGCCGATTGCAACGCGGGCTGCGTCGAAGTCCCATCCTCCGGAGGGCGGCCATGCGCAGCAGCAGTGCAGATGCCATCGAAGTTGTCATCCCCGCGGGTGGCGTGGAGTTGCAAGGCATACTCACCGTGCCGCCAGGCGCAGGCGCCCTGGTATTGTTTGCGCACGGCACCGGCAGTTCCCGGCATAGCCCGCGCAATCGGTATGTGGCCGCCGAACTCAACCACTGCGGCATGGGAACGCTGTTGATGGACCTGCTCATGCCGGAGGAAGACCAGGTGCAGGCTATCCGCTTCGACGTCGGGCTGCTGGCCACACGGCTGGCACAGGCAACCGACTGGGCGGTGCGGCAGCCAGGCGTGCCGTCGCGGTTGGGCTACTTCGGCGCCAGCATCGGTGCCACGGCGTCGATCCGTGCCGCCAGCCAGTCGCCGATCCCGATACACGCCATCGTTTCACGAGGCGGCAGGGTCGACCTGGCGGGCGCCGACGCCCTGGCGAATCTGCTTGCGCCCACCATGCTGATCATCGGCGGGCTGGATGTGAGCGTCATTGAACGCAACGAGTTCGCCTTTGCCCAGCTCAAGTGCCAGAAGAAGCTGGTGATCGTTCCCGGCGCCTCCCATTTATTCGAGGAGCCCGGCACACTGGAATCGGTCGCCCGCCTGGCGATGCAGTGGTTCGAGCGCCATCTCTGCAAGGCATCGTCCTGAGCGGCGTCTGCGGAGGCTTATCGCTCCACCCGCTTGGCTATTCCTGCGTGACTCGCGGATCCAGCGCCTGCCCCATGCGTAGCGCGGATGCAAGCAGCAATTTCCCGCCTGGCTGTTGCCAGAAGCTTCTGCACGAGATCGGGGACGGGTTCCGTAACGTGCACTGCCCCAAGAGGGGCGAGCCCGGCCGGCATTTTTACTTGCAGTTGGCACACGCGCCCGCCAGCCAACACGCCTGCCGATATGCTGCGCGGTATCAACGCCACTGATCCCGGCAACTGCAGGAAAGTCTCGAGCACAGGCAGCGACACGGATGAAAGGGGGAGCAATTTTGCATCGGGCAATGCGTTCAGCACGACGCTATCAAATACGTCCCGCAAGTGAACGCCGGCCGAGGGCAATACCCAGTTCGCTCCCTGAAGTGCTTGAATGGGAAATGCGGATCGCTTGCGCAGTGGGTGCGAGGACGAAGCGACAATCATGACTTCATCGTCCAGTACCGGCTCGAAGTGCAGCGCTTTGTGCAATAGCGGCGGCATCCTGCAAAACACAACATCCAGGCTGCCCGCACTCAGCAACGATATCAGACGCTCGCTACGGTCCTCCTGCAATTCAATGCGGACTTCTGGGTGATCTTGATGAAAAGTACTCAGTACCGAGGCCGTCAACGCGTAGGAAGCAGCGGGAATGGAGCCGATGCGCAGGGCCATCGTATTGCCATGCCGGCTCGCGGCCAGAAATTCCGCGGATTGCTGAAGCCGCACTATGACTTCGCGCACGTGGGAAATGAAGTTGCGGCCGCTCTCTGTTGGCCTTATCCCACGCGCGTGGCGCTCGAATAGCCTAATACCCAACACCGACTCGAGCTGAGCGAGCGCTTGTGATGCAGCTGACTGGCTCATGCAAACTTCCTTTGCAGCGCGGGCGATACAGCCGCAATCGGCGACCATAACCAGCAGTTGTAGCTGACGCAGACGCCCCTGCCTGATCAGGCGCCCATAGAGGACTCTTGCGAGCGCGGGGCCTGTGGCGCCTGCCGGTCCAGACGTTGCTATGGCAACCGGCAAGTATGGATTTTTCGACCGAATCACGAGAAAGAACTCGCGGTGCGGCGCTTGCCAACGAAGGCAGGAAACAGCACGACCATATGCCAACCTCCGTCCGACATAAGCATTACCACGAAATCCATCCCGACAAGCCCCACGCCATGGGGCGAGCAAGGCATGGCGTACAGGGAACGGCGGGAAGCCGTTACAGTTCCAGCATGCGATACCCTGCGCAATGATCCACCTCAATCTTGTCCAGCCAGTCCAGGACAGTGCGGGAGGACTGCCCGCGCCGCCCTAGGCAGAATCAACGGACGCAGATATGCGTTAGCCACAGGCTCAGGGCATCAGATTCGCCTTTGTCGTTTGGCCGATGCTGTTGCATCAATTTAGCAAATTGGGCTGGACGTCCGATTTCCCTAGTTTCAGATGCAGTAACAATGCCACAGCAATGCACAGTCCCGCGTTGTATGCGGCAATTACCAAAAAGGCATCAGTGAGCTGTAGTAGCACACCAGCCGCAAACAGCCCGGTTGGAAAGGCAGATCCAACGATCAACGCTTGCACCCCTAACAGGCGGCCATATGAATCGCGCGGTACCCGCGTCATCAGCAGCGCATCCGCCGCGCTTCCGGAAAACGCGACGCTGGCTCCGATCACGAGCAAGGCAATGTTAAGGCCCGGATATCGCCAGGCACTTGGCAGCTCCGCTGAAACACAGATCAGCAAGAAGCCGCAACCGGTCATCACGGCCAATGACGGAAGATGGCACCGCCTCAGCTTTGC
Organism: Cupriavidus phytohabitans; assembly: GCF_000426345.1. Classification (GTDB taxonomy): domain Bacteria; phylum Pseudomonadota; class Gammaproteobacteria; order Burkholderiales; family Burkholderiaceae; genus Cupriavidus. Next base: position 29,897 of record NZ_AUFE01000033.1, read on the forward strand.
ATAACTCAACGCACCGCCAACGGCCCCCGCGCCCAGGCAGGACTCCGAAAATCCGAGATACGCGCTATTGGCCCCATCGATGGCTGCGACAAAGAGCGGCATGATGACGACCAGCGGCGATAGCACAAAATTAAGGATCGCTGTAAAACCAAGGGCGAAAACCAGGGTGTGATCGCGTTTGTAAAAGGCAACGGCCACCGCGATGCGCTCCGTCAAGGGCAACGCCTTCTGGTCCGCGGAACCCGAAGCTGGCGACATATCCAATGACCAGATTACCCAGGCACTGACCAGTAGAATGCCGCAACTCACCAGCGTCGCGTAAGCGGGCTTCAACGCAATCAGCAACAGACCACCAAACAGTGGGACGACCAGCTTGCTCAGATAGCCCGCACTGCGTGAGAGGCCCGCGGCCAAGTTCTCCCTCTCGCCATGAAGCAGATCCTTGATCAGAATCTGTCGGGAAATAGAAAAACCAGTGACCGCCGTCCCCAAACCAATCTCAGAAGGAATCAATAGCCACAGCGGCAGTAACCGCGCCAAAACCGCGATCGTCCCCAGCAAGATTGCGGTACCTGCAAGCAGGCAGAACATGCAGGCAACCCGTGCTCCCATTCTTTGAACCACGCCATTGAATGGGATGCCACTGAAAATTCGAGCCACTGCACCGCCTCCTATGACTAGCGGAAGCAGAGACGCGAATTCCGTGAGTTGCGCAAGGAACCACGTGATCGTGAAGGTCTGCAGAATTGTGGCGCACGGCACGAGGAACCCTACTGCCGCCAGCCCCAAAAACGCCTTGGGCAGACCTTGCGTTTCTGTATGCTGAAGGGTCATGTTGGCAGCCCCAGGACGGTTCGCGTCAATGCAGCGCCACGCTGCCCCAGTGACATCAAGTAGAAGACATTGTCGCGAATGTCGTCACAAACAGAAAACTCCTTTGCGGACCTGAGGTCTCCTGTCGCCAGATCGGCATAGTCTGCGCGAGGACAATAGTGAGAGACCGGGCATGCCTTGCATGCCGGCGGTTCTTCCAGCAGCGCCTGGTATTTGCATAATCTATCGAATCCATAGTCGCCAGTCGCGATGTCCCCGAAATGGTACTCAGGAAATTCAAAAAGATTGTCCTGCGGGCATATGCGGCCATCGTGATTGATATGGAATTGCACGCGAGGCAAGATCCCTGCATCCCGGGTATAGATCAGCTTTAGATAACGAGCAAGGGGTGACGATTGCACGAAAGGGCCCAGCTTGGGATCATGCTCGACGGCCGCCACCAGCTTTTCAGTAATCATTCTCGTCGTTACCTTGTTCAACAATTTCATGCGGGCCGCCGATCCTGTCATGCTCAATGGTGAATATAAGAACTGTGTTGCCCCCAGTTTTCGCACGAAATAAATGGTATCAACGAAAGATGGAAAATTATGTACCCCGATCACGGCCTTGATAGAGATGAGGGCGCCCATTCTCGCCATGTATCGTACATTTGACACGACTTGATCAAAGCTCCTGGGTCGAAAATGATCGTGCACCTCTCGTATATGCGAATCTAGCGAAATGCGCCACTCGACACCGCCATCCTTGTACAACTCTGAAAACGCTTCCGACTGGAATTTTCTCGTATTGGCCGCGTTGGTCGACACCCGGACCAGCAGCCCTCTTTCCCTGGCGTACCCGAGAATCTTCTCGAAATCCTTGTTTATGGTTGGCTCACCACCGAATAGTTGAAGCGTCCTTGGTGGATTGCTCATTTCACCACCCAGGCAGATGATGTAATTAATGAAGTCTTTAACCTCGGAGTATTCCAGGTCGAACTTCCCGCGGCGCATGCTGCTCGGCGCCTCTATGTAGCAGTGAGGGCACGTCAAGTTGCAGCGGTTGGTAAGCTTGACGACCGGATACAGTGCCAGATGCTCCTTTTTCGCCAACTTGGATGTCTTCGAGATTCTTTCCAGGGAACGCATCAAAGCCGGATCGTTAGCCGCTAGCAAGCTTTCAAGTTCTACTGCTTTTTCTTTTCTTACCCTCATCCATGTTTGTGGAATTTTTGTTACGTATATCGCCGCGCCATAAGTGTTTTCTTTGAAAAATTTCATGTCATCCACCTTTCGAGAATGGCAAGGTGGACCATTTCCACCTCGCCTCACTCATCGCGCTCATTGGATGGCTTCTCCCCACATGGCGCGTTCCGGATCATGACCCGAATCCCATTCGACCTCGAAGACAAAGTCTTCGACGTCGAAGCTGGTTTGCGAGTCAATCGTCGCGGAGGTACTGCATGGTTTATCGATCATTTCGAACTCCTTGGTTAGCTGAGAAATGGGCAATTCCACACCGCCCAGCTTCAGTCTAGGAACGCGCGATCCTGGTACCAGCCACTTTTACCTGCGAGCTAACGGCGCAATCGATATCTCATCCTAAGGTTCAGCTTCTGATCGAGGAACAAAAATATCTAACCAGCCTCCCAATGAGTGCCAGGCCAGGTCACAGTGATAAATCGGGGTAGAGGAATGTCGAGGCTAGCATCTGAAGGGATCAACGCAGCGCCGGTTTCACGCCGCCTGGTTGCAGACATTGCCGAAGCACATGCAGCCTCGTCCGCAAACTTGTCTCGTCCGGTCAATCAATTAACGGGAAGCGCTGCGCCACAGCCAAGCCGCTCCAGTGGGCGCCTCGCATCCATGTCGAAGGTACAATGTCCGCGCCCGCCTGCTGCCAACCAGGCCTATCTCTCCGCCAACCGCTTAAGAACAGGTCACCACCCATGCGCGACACCAGCCGAGCGTTTCTCCTCGGTCCGCTGCTCAAAGGCGTCTCGCGTTCGTTCTACCTGACGCTGCGCGTGCTGCCCGCGCGCATGCGCGATCCGGTAGCCCTTGCCTATCTGATCGCACGCGCTGCGGACACCATTGCCGATACCGCGCTGATCGCGCCGGAAAGGCGGCTGGCATTGCTGCTATCGTTGCGTGACCAGGTCAACGGCAACACGGATGGCGCGGCGTCGGCGCTCCGCATCGCGACGGAGATGGCTCACCACCAGAAGCACCCGGATGAGCGGATCCTGCTCGAGTCGCTCGATCCCGCGCTGGCGGTGCTCACGCAGCTGGAACCGGCTGACCGGCAAGCGGTAAGGCAGATCGTCTCCACCCTCAGCGAAGGCATGGAGTTCGACCTGCGCACGTTCCCCGACGAGCGCGCCGGCCGCATCGTGGCACTCCCCGACCTGGCGGCGCTGGACCACTACACCTACATGGTCGCCGGATGCGTCGGCGAATTCTGGACCCACATGACCGCGATGCACGTGCCGGGTGCGATCAATGGCGACCTCGGCGCCATGCTGCGCAGCGGGATCCGCTTCGGCAAGGCCCTGCAGATGACCAATGTGCTGCGCGACTGCGGCAAGGACCTGCGCATCGGCCGCTGCTACTTGCCGGCGTCGCTGCTGGAACAACATGGGCTGACGCCGCAGGATTTGCTGCTGCCAGACGCTTCGGTGCGCGCGCATGCCCTGATGCGTTCGCTGGCCGCCATGACGCTGGCGCATTTCCAAGAAGCCATGGCCTACACGCTGGCCATCCCGCGGCGCTTCGTCCGGCTGCGGCTGGCGTGCCTGTGGCCGATCCTGATCGGCATGGAAACCTTGCTGCTGCTGGTGCGCAACGAGCACTGGCTGGACCCGGCCAGGGCCTCGAAGATGCCGCGCCGCGAGGTCTACCGCATGGTTGCGTCTTCGCTGCCGATGGTCTGGTCGAACGGCTTGCTGCGCAGCTGGTTTGCGCGCCAGGTGCGCAGCATCGAAGCCGTCATCGGCTGACTAGGTCCCTGCCCGGTCGCCAGCCTGTTCAATGGCTGGTGAATACCGTCAGCACGCCGGTATAGCCATAGAGGTGATCCCGCGCGATCTCGCCGCCCGCAAAGAAGCCCGCCAGCGGCAGGTCGCCCAGCGCCCGGCGCACAGTCTGCAGTTCGGCATGCGGCGCGCCGAAATGCGGCCCGCCCCGGCCTGAGCAGCTGATGTAGAGCGCGCCACGCGCGTGGCCGCCGCCTTGCTCGATGTCCCTGCGGATTTCCGTGGCGATGCGTTCCAGGTCCGCGCGCGCCGCGGCGGCGTTGCGCATGCAGAACGCCAGCCGCATGCCCGGCGCGACCTGGTCGGCAAGCGCGAGAACGCGATGCTGCACATCCAGGCCGATCAGGTGGCGCACCAACGTATCCGAGCCGAACCTGCCCGGCTGCACCGGCGCATCGTCGGTGGCGGCGTTCAAACCCGCAAGCGTTCCCGACAACGCTTCGGCCATCGCTTCCACGGGTGCGTCGCGCTCGACGCCCAGGTCTTGCAGCACGCAATCCAGCGCGGGCTTGCCGTCCAGTGCGAACAGCAGGTTGTGTTCGCTGCGCGTCACCGCGCGTGCCGGCCCGATCGGCTGGCAGCCCTGCGTGACGCGGGAGACGAGTTCGACTTCCGGACCAAACAGCACGCCGGACAGTCCGCCGGAATACACGCCGTCGGCAATATGCAGGGTACGGTTGCGTGCCGAGCTCAGTCCGCCGAACAGGTAACCGGTGGCGGTGCGCGCGCTCAGTTCGTGCAGTAGCTCCTGCACATCAGGTGTGCTGCCTTCGGCATGCACGAGCGCGGTATGCGGGACAAAGCCCGATGACGCCGCCGGCAAGGGCTGGCGCCCCGAGAACAGCCGGAAGCTGCCGCGCGGGAACGGCGCCGCCAGCAGCGCCATTGCCGGCTGGTCGAAGTATTCCACGCCGCTCGCCGACACGCCGAGGCCAACCGTGCCGACCCACGACACCCCGGGCCAGTTCTGCTGCAACGCGGCGAGGATCGCCTCCGCAGCGAGCGCGTAGTAATCGCTGATATAGCACCAGCCGAGCGTCAGCGGCGGCGCATGGTCCAGCCGCGCCTGGCGCAGCAGGTCCTGCGTGTCCAGTTGGCGCTGGCAGTCGGCCAGCGCAACCTGCCACTCGGTATGCGCGGCGTCAGCGTGAACAAAGGTCAGGTCATGCATGGCTTGCCTCCGGGTCCAGGCTGGCGTCATACCATTGGACTCCGGCGGGCAGTGGGTGTTCAGGTCGCCGCGCAAGTCCACGCATCGACGCGCATGTTCCATGCTTATTCCGCCTTGGCCCCCGACTCGCGCGCGACCTTGACCCACTTGTCGGTCTCGGCGCGGATAAATGCCGCGAGCTGCGGCGGCGTCATGTCGCCCGCGGTCACGCCCTGCTCTTCGAAGCGCTTCTGCACGTCCGGCGCCTTCAGCAGCTTGCCGAGTTCCGCCGACACACGCTGCCCGATCGCCGCCGGCGTGCCGCGCGGCGCCATCAGCGCGAACCACGTGGTGACTTCATAGCCTTTGACGCCGCTCTCGGACAGCGTCGGCACGCCCGGATAGGCGCCGGAGCGCTTTGCGGTGGTGACGGCCAGCGCCTTGACCTTGCCGCTGCGCACGTGCTGCGAGGCCGACGGGCTGGTCTCGATCGCCATCTGGATCTGGCCGGCGATCAGGTCGGTCATCATCGGCGCGCCGCCCTTGTACGGCACATGTGCGATATCGGTTCCGGTGAGCGAGCGGAACAGCTCGCCGGACATGTGCTCGGTGCTGCCGATGCCAGCGGAGCCGTAGTTGACCTTGCCGGGGTGCGCCTTGATATAGGCGATCAGCTCCGGCACCGACCGCGCCGGGATGGCGGGGTTGACCACCAGCACGTTGGGCGTCAGCGCCACCAGCCCCACGGGGTCGAGGTCGCGCGTGAACTCGTACGGCAGGCTCTTGTAGATCGCCGGCGCCATGGTGTGCGCCACGGTGGCGAGCAGGAAGGTATAGCCGTCGGGCTGCGCACGCGCGACGTTGGCCGCGCCAATGGTGCCGCCGGCGCCGGGACGGTTGTCGATCACCACGGGCTGCTGCAGCGCCTCGCCCAGCTTCTGGCCGACGGTGCGCGCGAGGATGTCGGTGGTGCCGCCGCTGGCGAAGGGCACCACCAGCGTGATTGGCCTGGCCGGCCAGCTGTCGGCGGCGAATGCGGTGGTGATGGCGGCGGGATTGGCCAGCACGGCGCCGGCGGCCAGCGCCGCCAGCACGCCGCGGCGGATGCGCGAAACGGAAGGCATGCAGTCTCCTTTGCGGGAAGTCATGTTGTTATGGGACGGCGGGCAGGCGCCCGCTTCTGGTGGTGCGACTCTACGCAGCCGCGGTGGCGCGCGCCATCGGGCGGGCGTTAAGGGGTCTTCAGGATTCGTGAACCGCGACGGGTTTTCCGCTACCATGCCGCCAATTTGCGGCAGCGGGGACGCGACATGGAACTGAGGCAACTGCGCTACTTCGTCAGCGTGATCGAGCATGGCAGCATGGGCAAGGCGGCGCTGGAGCTGGGCGTGGTCACCTCCGCGCTGAGCCAGCAGATCAGCCGGCTGGAAAGCGAGCTGTCGACGCGGCTGCTGCAGCGCACCTCGACCGGCGTGGTCGCCACCGATGCCGGCCTTGCCTTCTGGCGCCAGGCCCAGCTGGCGCTGCGCCATATCGACGACGCCGCGCTCGCGGCGCGCCAGGCGCGATTGTCTGGCCACGTCAGCGTGGGGCTGCCGCCCAGCACGGCAGGCGTGCTGGCGCTGCCATTCATGCAGGCCATGCGCGAGCGCTACCCCGACGTGCGGCTGCGCATGGTGGAGAGCCTGTCCGGCTATCTCGGCGCCATGCTGAGCGCGCGCCAGATCGACCTGGCGGTGCTGTTCAGCGAGGAGCCGGCCCAGCGCTGGAGCGTGCTGCCGCTGCTCGACGAGCGCCTGTTCGTGATCGGCGCCGAGGGGCTGGCCGGGATGCCGCGCGGCGCAAGCACCTCGGTGGCAGCGCTGGGCAAGCTGCCGCTGATCCTGCCCAGCGGCTCACACGGCTTGCGCGCGCTGGTCGCCGCCTGCTTCCGGCAGGCAAAGCGCGAGCCGCAGGTGGTGGCCGAGATCGATGGCCTGGCCATCCTGATGGATGCCGTGCGGGGTGGCCTGGGCGCCACCATCCAGCCCGGCGCGGCGCTGGCGCGCAGCCAGGGCACGGCCTACCGCAGCGTGCTGCTTGCCGACGCCGGCGCGACCCGCCCCAACCTGCTGGTGAGCCTGTCCGACGATGAGCTATCCCCGGCGGGGCTGGCCGCGCGCGTGGTGCTGGCCGACGTGGCCGCCACGCTGGTGCGCGAAGGGCGCTGGCCGGGCGCTACCCTGCGGCCGCGCTGATCCCTTCAACGCCGAGCGACGTTGAGCGCCGGGGCTTCACGAAAGCTGAAGCCCCCTTGCCTCGCCCCTGATGGCGGCGTCGCGCCTTGCCGGCCAAGATGGCGCCAGCAAGGAGACAATGCCGATGGTCGACGTATTGGTGGATGTATTAATAATTGGCGGCGGCAACGCGGCCCTGTGCGCGGCGCTGATGGCGCGCGAAGCCGGGGCCTCGGTGCTGCTGCTCGAATCCGCGCCGCGCGCCTGGCGCGGCGGCAATTCCCAGCACACCCGCAACCTGCGCTGCATGCACGACGCGCCGCAAGACGTGCTGGTCGATGCCTATCCCGAAGAAGAGTACTGGCAGGACCTGCTCAAGGTCACCGGCGGCATCACCGACGAGCACCTGGCGCGGCTGGTGATCCGCGCCTCGTCCACCTGCCGGCCGTGGATGCGCAGGCATGGCGTGCGCTTCCAGCCGCCGCTGTCGGGCGCGCTGCACGTGGCCCGCACCAACGCCTTCTTCATGGGCGGCGGCAAGGCACTGGTCAATGCGTATTACCGCAGCGCGGAAGCGATGGGCGTGCAGATCCGCTATGAAACCCCGGTCGACGCGATCGAGATGGATGGCAACCGCTTCGTCGCCGCGCGCAGCGGTGACCAACGCTTTACCGCGCGGGCCTGCGTGCTGGCAGCGGGCGGCTTCGAGTCGAACCGCGAATGGCTGCGCGAGGCCTGGGGCCAGAACGAGCGCGGCGAATGGCCCGCCGACAACTTCCTGATCCGCGGCACGCGCTTCAACCAGGGCGTGCTGCTGCGGCACATGATCGAATCCGGCGCCGATGCCATCGGCGACCCTTCGCAATCGCACTGCGTTGCCATCGACGCGCGCGCGCCCTTGTATGACGGCGGCATCTGCACGCGCATCGACTGCGTGTCGCTGGGCATCGTCGTCAACCGCGACGGCGAGCGCTTCTATGACGAGGGCGAGGACTTCTGGCCCAAGCGCTACGCGATCTGGGGCCGGCTGGTAGCGCAGCAGCCGGGGCAGATCGGCTATTCGATCATCGACAGCAAGGCCATCGGCCGCTTCATGCCGCCGGTGTTCCCCGGCGAGAAGGCCGACACGCTGCCTGAACTCGCGCGCAAGCTCGGGCTGCCGGAGGCGCAGTTCTTGCGCACCGTGCAGGACTACAACGCGGCGTGCCGAGCCGGCACGTTCGACCATACCGCGCTGGACGATTGCCATACCGAAGGTCTGGCCCCGGCCAAGACGCACTGGGCACGGCCGCTCGACCAGGCGCCGTTCTACGGCTACGCGCTGCGGCCGGGCATCACCTTTACTTACCTGGGGCTCAAGGTCAATGAGCGCGCCCAGGTGCATTTCGGCGGCAAGCCGAGCGGGAATCTGTTCGTGGCGGGGGAAATGATGGCTGGCAACGTGCTGGGCAAGGGGTATACGGCCGGGGTCGGCATGTCGATCGGCACCGCTTTCGGGCGCATTGCCGGCACGCAAGCCGCACTTGCGGCTGGCATCAGGTCGGGAGCGATCCATGCAGAAGCTTGAAGCCCTGGCGCGCGAAGCCGTGGAACTGGCAGGCGAACAAGCTGTCGCCAGGCACGGCAATGCCCGCGTGATCCGCGTGCTGCCGCTGACCGGCAACGAAGCCGAGGTCGCGCGGCAGATGCAGATCTGCAATGCCTGCCGCTATTGCGAAGGGTTTTGCGCGGTGTTCCCGGCGATGACGCGGCGGCTTGAGTTCGGCAAGGCCGATGTCAACTATCTGGCGAACCTGTGCCACAACTGTGGGGCGTGCTACCACGCTTGCCAGTATGCGCCGCCGCATGACTTCGGCGTGAATGTGCCGCAGGCGATGGCGAGGGTGCGCCTGGAGACGTACAGCGAATATGCGTGGCCGGCGCCCCTGGGCAAGCTATACCAGCGCAACGGCCTGACGGTGTCGGTGGCGCTGGCGATCGGGCTGGCGCTGTTCCTGGTGCTGGCCGTGACGGTCGGCGGAGCGCTGTGGCGCGCGCATGCGGGTGGGAATTTCTACGCAGTGTTTCCCCACAACACGCTGGCTGCGATGTTTGGTGCGGTGTTCGGGTTTTCAGTGCTCGCGCTTGGCGTTGGCGTACGGCGGTTCTGGCGCGATGTGTCGGCCGGAACCGCCTCGGCGCCCGCCGTGGCCGAGGCGGCGAAGAACGTGCTGGCGCTGACCTATCTGGACGGCGGGCATGGCGATGGCTGCAATGAGGCGAGCGATCGCTTTACGCTGGCGCGGCGGCGGTTTCACCATTTCACCTTCTATGGCTTCATGCTGTGCTTTGCGTCGACGATGGTGGCGACGGCTTACCACTACCTGCTGGGATGGCATGCGCCATATCCGCTGCCAAGCCTGCCCGTTATGTTGGGCACTGCCGGCGGTATCGGGCTGTTGATCGGACCGGCCGGCTTGCTGTGGCTGAACTTGCGGCGGCATCCCATGCATGGCGATGTGCGGCAGCGGCCGATGGATCGGGGATTCATTGCGTTGCTGTTGTTGACCAGCGGGACGGGATTAGGCTTGCTGGCTGGCCGTGAGACTGCCGCGATGCCGTTGCTGCTGGCGGTTCACCTGGGGGTCGTGATGGCGTTGTTCGCGACACTGCCGTATGGGAAATTTGCGCACGGGATTTATCGGAGTGCCGCGCTGGTTAAGGCGGCGGTGGAGAGGCGCAAGGGGAAGGGAGTGCAGCTCGGAGGGGACTGATTGCTGGTGGCTGCGGCCGGCACAACGACCCGACAACGCTTTAATCAGAGAGACAGGTTAATCACTGTCGAGCGCGGCTTGCAGCAAGGTAAGGCGTGTCTTGCTGTCAGGAGTGAAGTGCGTGCCGAATCGCACCAGTCCGGTTTGATGCAGGTGACAGCTCATTGTGAAGCTGAGCAGCATGCCGGGCTCGGTCTCATCGATCTCGATGTCGATGGCTTTCAGGCGCGGCTCGTATTTCAGCAGCGTGGTTTCGATCTCACGCCTGAGTGTGTGCGCCGACGCAGGCAGGTGCCGGTAGATCCGGGACAAGTCGCCCAGTCCATAGTCGGGCAGGTGCGCCAGGCAACCGCGGCGGCTGTTGAGGATGCGCTGGATATTGTCCTGCACCGACAAGAAGGTCTGGGTGGTCGCGTCGAACTCGTCGACACCGACGCCGTTCGCGAAGTATCCGGTGACGGCCTCGAAGAGGCCCGGTCCGCCGCCCCGTGTCACGCACCGGCTCCCGCTGTGACCTCATCGAACCCGACGTTGATACCGTCCGCTTCCGAGTATGAGAGCTTGATTGATTTCGAGGTCTGCCCGCTACCCATGCGTACCAGCAACTCGCGCGAGAGCACCGGCAGGATCTGTTGGTCCAGCAGGCTGACGATATTGCGTGCGCCGGAATCTGGCAGCAGACACGCACGCACCAGTTCGGCCACCAGGGCGTCGTCGTATTGCAGCGGCACGCCGAACCGGCGCTCGATACGCCCGGCCAGTTCTGCAAGCTTCATGCGCACGATCGTCGCCATGGCAACGGCTGCCAGCGGCCGGTACAAGATGGTCTGGAAGCGCGCCAGCAGCGCTGGCTGGAAGTGATCGACCAGCGTCGGCCGGATGGCTTCCATCAGCATGCCGTTGGAGACTTCTCCGCCGGCTTCCGCGACCGTCTGCGCGGCGGCAAGAATCTGTTCGCTGCCGAGGTTGGACGTCATGAGGATGACCGTGTTGCGGAAATCGATCACTCGACCTTCGCCGTCGCGCATGAAGCCGCGATCAAACACCTGATAGAAGAGGTTCAGCACATCGCGGTGCGCCTTCTCGACCTCGTCCAGCAGTACCACGCTGTAGGGCCGCTGGCGCACCGCCTCGGTCAGGATGCCGCCCTCGCCATAGCCGACATAGCCCGGCGGCGAACCCTTCAGCTGGGAGACGGTGTGCGCCTCCCGGTATTCGGAGAGGTTGATGGTAATGAGCGATCGCTCGCCGCCGAACATGAGATCAGCCAACGCGCGTGCGGTTTCGGTCTTGCCAACCCCGGACGGGCCCACCAGCAGGAAGACCCCCAACGGCGCGTCTTCTGACTTGAGCCCCGCCTTGGCGGCGCGCAGACTCTTGCCAAGCGCGGCCAGCGCTTCGTCCTGGCCCACCACGACGCCACCCAGGCGGGCTTCCAGCTCCAGCAGCGTGGCGAGCTCATTGGACAGCAGGCTGTCGACCGGCACCCCGGTCCAGTCGGCAATGACATGCGCGATGACCATCTCATCGACTTCCGCGTGAATCATGGATGGCTTGCCTGGGTGCGTCAGCGACTGGTGTGCCGCGACGATCGATGGCTCCAGATCCCGTCGCGCGGATTCATTGGACACGGCTGTCCACTGCGCACGCAAGGTCATTAGCGCTTCGGCGCAGTGCCGTTGATCCGTGAACGTGCGCTCGAGTTGCTCCCGCTCGATTGTCAGCGCTGCCAGCCTCGCATCAATGGCAGCCAGCCTGTCGCGGTCACACGTACCGGTGGCCCCCCTATCCGCGAGCAGGGCATCGCGTTCGACATGCAGTGCGGCGCGTTCGGCTTCGCAGGCGGAGATCGCGACAGGCGGCGCCTCCTGGCTCATCCGCACCCTGGCGGCGGCTGTATCGAGCAGGTCGACGGCCTTGTCCGGCAGTTGACGCCCTGTCAGGTAGCGGCGTGACAGCCGTACGGCCGCGGCGACGGCGGCATCGGTAATATGCACCCGGTGGTGCCCGGCATAGCGCTCCTTCAGTCCGCGCAGCATCAGGCAAGCGTTTTCGTCGTCGGGCTCGTCGACCTTGACCATCTGGAAGCGGCGCTCGAGCGCCGCGTCGCGCTCGAAATACTGCTTGTATTCCGACCAGGTCGTTGCGGCAATGGTGCGCAGTTCGCCTCGTGCAAGCGCCGGCTTGAGCAGGTTGGCGGCGTCGGCGCCGCCGGCGCTGTTGCCCGCGCCGATCAGCGTGTGCGCCTCGTCGATGAAGAGCAGAATCTGCGTTGGCGCTTGCTGCACAGCCTCGATCACGTTCTTGAGGCGCTGCTCGAACTCGCCCTTGACGCCAGCACCGGCCTGCAGGAGCCCAAGGTCAAGCGTCAGCACACTCACATCCCGTATGACAGCCGGGACATCGCCTTGCGCGATCCGGAGGGCCAGCCCTTCGACCAGCGCCGTCTTGCCCACCCCGGGCTCGCCGACCAGGATCGGATTGTTCTTGCGGCGACGGGCCAGAATCTCGATCATCTGCCGGATCTCGATGTCGCGGCCGAACACGGGGTCGATCCTCCCGTCGCGCGCCTTCTGCGTGATGTCGGTGGTGAACCGCGCCAGCGCGGAGGTATCGGCCAGACCTGGCATGGCGCGCGTTGGTACGGTTGGCACTGCCACCGGCGGGGATGGAGAAGCGGGCGTCTGCTGATCCGCCGGTGCCGGTGATGCCGCGGGTACATCCGCCTCGATGGAAATCTTGTCCAGCTCCGGAATCAGCCGCTCGATCTGCGTTGCGGAAATGCTCAGCAGCGGCCACGCATACGGGGCCCGCAGCAGATTCGGTGTTTCGGCCAACGCGGCCAGCAGGTGCGCGGAGCGGATCGATTGCGCTCCGCTGGCAAGCGAAGCCTTGAGCCAGGCAGCTTCCAGCCATTGGCCAAGCCGCACCGACAATCCCGGCCTGCCGCGCAGGTCGTGGGGCAGACGCTCGACGGCCGCAAGCAGGCCGTTCCAGATCGCGTCGACATCCAGTTCATAGCGCCGCAGGATCGCCAGCAGGTCGCCTTCGCCCAATTCCAGCAACTTGATCAGCCAGTGTTCGACCTCGATGTCCCGGTGGGCGCGCGTTTCACAAAGGCTGGCGGCATCGGCCAGCGCATGGGCGCAGTGCTCATTCAGGCGGCGCAGGAACTGGGAATGGTCACGGGTGGTCATGGCGAGGAGCAGGGCTGCGGGACTAGAAAGAGAGAGTGAGCACGGCACCTGGTGTCAGGCACCGCACGCATCGGGGGGGGGCCGGTGTCAGGCACCGGCCACGGGGCGCTTACGAGCGCTCGTTCCAGCTGTCAGCGTGGATGATGTTGCCGTCCTTGTACGACCAGGTGATCTTCTCGTAGCGCAGTTCGATGTCTTCGAGGTGGTTGTGCTTCTCGTAGGCCGGATTCTTGATGTCGAGCATCTTGGGCGTGACGCCAACCACCTTCACGTTTTCCAGCCTGGTGTTGAAGTACTCCTTCTCCTTGCCAGCGTCGTCGATCTTGTACCACTTGATCTCCACCGACTTCAGGGTCTGGCCGCTGGTGACGGCCTTGTACAGGTAGGGCGTCGAGGCGTCGGTTTCCTTGGAGAACATGATCGGCTTGTGCACACGGGTACCGGTCAGCTTGCCGGTGTTGGAGTCGGTCGGGATGTTGACGGCATGGTCGAAGGCGACGACTTCGACGCTGCCCTCGCGCCCGGAGACGGTGACTGAACCCTTGATATCGGCGCCACCATCGTCCTTGATCCACATGTATGCGGGAATTGCCATGTCTTCTTACTCCTTCTACTGGAATGAACAGGCCGGGTGGCCCGGGATTGCCTGACTGCCGCGGCGATCGTCGCGGCAGTCGGGAACAAGGGTGATTTCGACACGGCGGTTGACCGCGCGACCGGCATCCGTGTCGTTGGGCGCCTTGGGACGGGTGTCGCCATAGCCCTGGATCGCAAAATGAGTGAGCGGCAGGCCTGAGGCGTCAGCCAGCCAGTCGCGTACTGAGGCTGCACGGGACTCGGACAGTTTGACGTTGGCTTGCGGGCTGCCAACGGTATCCGTATGTCCGGCCACCAGCACGCGCTTGTCCGGGTGGGCCTTGATCATCTCCAGCGCGTCGACCAACACACGGTTGGAGCCGGGATTGAGCACCGCGCTGCCACTCTTGAATAGCGACAGGCTGTTCAGTTCGATGGTCGACGGCGGCGGTGCCGGCGGCTGGTAGGCAGCGATCAGGGCGTTGAGGGGAGGAAGCAGACCGGCTCCCCGATAGAAGCCCAGCCCGAGCCGCGGTGGCACGCCAGCGCGCTGGTGCTGCTCGAGTTCATCCCGATCGCGCTTGAGGGCCTGCAATGCATCGACACGCGCGGCGTCATGCTCCGCGCCGATGGCGCGATAGCGGGCCATGTCGTTGATGACGCGTGCTACCAGCGCACGGTTCTGCCAGGCCGAAGCGGCTGCGGCCGCACAGAAGGCCAGAGCCAGCCAGGCAAAGGCATGCGCCAGCGCGCGCGGCAAGGCGCGCCGCACCGGCTGCCGCGCAAGGCCACGGATCAGGGGATCCGGCAAGGGGTAGGACACCCTCCTCCTCTCCTGCAAGGCTGCCGCCAATCCGGTGAGTTGCGTCACGAAACCGGCATAGAGCGAATTGGAAGCCGGGACGCCATTCACGGCCGTCACGCCGAACGCCGCCACGTGAACCGGAGGGCCGCTTCTCCCCGGGTCCAGCCCCTCCTCCCGCAATGCCGGCAGCAAGGCGCCAGACGCCCATCTGGCAAGCGCATCGAGTCGGGCGGCGCGCCGCATGCGCGCGGGGCGGTCAGCCGGCACGGCAACCCGGGGATACTGCGCGAGGCGATCGGCCAGCTGGTCGCACAGCGCTTCGCCCAGTTGCACACTTGCGCCAGAGACGCCAAACCACGGGCACTCGTCGGGCGGTCCCCCGGCTTCTTCCACGTAGACCGCAATGCAGACCGGCAGCGGATAGCCAACGGCACGGCTGGCCTCGCCGATGGCCGTGCGCCAATACCTGAGTCCGGTACTGAGCGTAGCGGAATCGCATGCCTGATCCGCGCCAACCAGGCACGCGATGGCGTCGGGCCCTTGGCCCTCGCGCCAGCGCTTGATTTCATCGGCCACGTAGGCCAGCCTGGTCGGCTCGTCTACGCGCACCCAGATCGCGCTGTCGGAGATTCGGACCAGTCGCTCGCCAAACACAAGTGCTGGTGTACCCTCGCCCACGGCGAGCACCAGCCGGGTATTGCGGCGAATATCTCCCGGCAGCGCATCCAGCGACGCGTGGATGGCCTCCAGGACGGCGCGCGAAGCCCGGCAGCGGGCATGCACACGTCGCGTCGCCACAATGCTGGCTGCAAGTGCCAGCACGATGACGATCCCTGCCAGCAGCAGGTTCCAGGCCCTCGTCCACGGAGAGCTGAGGGCCAGCCAGGCGAGCGCGAGCGCCGCGACCCAGCCGAAAAGCGTGCGATACGGATAGCCGGTCACGAATACCCTTTCAGCCACCGAGCTGGGCGATCGACGCGGCCAGCCACCGGCCCAGCGCAAAGTAGATCAGAGCCGCACCGACCAGGGTGGTGCCCACCCAGGCCAGTGGCGACAGTCCTCGCCATCCGCGTGGCTGCCCGCTGGTGACGATCACCGGCCCCGTGCTCTTGTGCACGCCGCCCCGCTCCAGGCGCTCGTCAATGGCGCGCATCAGCGCCTCGCGCGCGCCGGTGCCTTCCAGCGCGAACCTGCCTTGGAAGCCAAGCCCCAACACGGCGTAGAAGACGGCCAGCAGGGGCAACACCGGCTGGGGCTCGGCCAGACGGCGCTCGATGCGAGCAATCAGTTCCTCGCCGGCGTTATGGCTCTGGAACTCCTTGACCTGCAAGGGCTCGCGTTCCCAGGCGTCGCGATCCTCCTCCGGCAGGCAGCGCAGGGCGACCTCGTCCAGCAATGCACATTGCGCGTAGGCCGCATCCTCGACCACGGCCGGCGCATGCCCGGCCGCGCGGAACTCTTCGCGCAGGCGGTTCAAATGCTCAAGGCACTTGTCCCGGAACTTGCCAAAGGTCTCAGTCCTGGCTTCGCCAGCGAGTTCCGTGACGGTCAGAGCCGTGTCGCGCAGGGCGAGCGGCAAAATGGTAGTAAGCGTGGTCATGCCGGCAATACCGCAAAGAGTTCAAGCGATACGTCCGGCACGGAGGCCGGGACGTAGAACTGGCAAGCGCGCGCGGCCAGCATGCGCTGGAAGGCCGGATGCGCACTGTCCAGCGCAAAGTACTGGTTCTCGATCCGCACGGGAATCGCCGCGGGCAGGCGCGACATGGTGTGCAAGGGAATGCCCGGCAGCGCCGAGTTGACGATCTGTTCGACCTCGTCCGGTGCCCCTGCCTTGCACAGGCGCGGCAACTGTTCAAGCAGCGCATGGGCGGGAAGGGCCGTCTGGACGGACAGGTAGTACTCGGCGCCTTCCACCAGCCGCTCGTCGAGGATCTTGCCGACCCAGACCGTGGGCCGTACGCGCTCCAGCGCTACAGGCACGACACGCGACGGGATCACCGTGTCGAGCAGCGTTCGGATGAGCGACTCCAGTTCCGCGAACACGGGCTCGGGCGCACGGTGGTCGTACGGGGGAATGGCCTGAAGCGTCTCGGTGGTCGAAAAGGTCAGGAGCGCCCCAGCCAGGCGGGCGAGCACACCGTAGAGCCGTTCGGGGTGCTGCCGCGGCGCGGCGCACAGCCGCGCCAGTTCCGGCCAGCTACTGTTCACGCTGTGCAACAACCAGAAGAGCGCCACATCCGCTACGGCGAAGTCGGCGATCTGGTCCGAACGCTCCCGTCGGCGCACGGCCAGGCTCGCGCTCTTGGCGGCAAGGATTTCCGAGAGCCGCTTCATGCGTTCGGTGAGCCGCCCGCTTGCCGACATGAACAGGCACGGCGGCACGAACACCGGGTCAAGTTCGAAGCGCCCTTGCGGCGTGCGGACCAGCCGGCCAATCGGGCAGGTCACATAGTCGCCGTGCGCTTCGAAGTCGAAAAGCAACGCCAGCGCGTGACGCTCGACGCTGATCTCTTCCCTGCCCTCGCCATGCAGGTCCGCCACGGAAAGGTATTCGCGCACGAAGCGCCGTGGCCGGGCGGGCCGTGCGCCGTCCTCGATGCAGTTGCCGCCCTGGGCGTCCAGCAGCGGCAAGCCGATCAGCACAACTGCCGCATCCACACCGGCTGGCACATCGGCCAGATCGCGAGCGGCCGGCGTGCGGTCCGCCGTTTCCGTGTCGATGATCGTTCCGTCGGGCAGCCGGACAGTCAAGGCGCTGACGGCCAGGCGGTGGATCGACAGCGCCTGCGGGTCGAGCGCGACACGAATAGCCCCCCATGGCTCCGGGCACGCGATGCGCGCGACCAGCTCGTCAGTATGGCGTTCCCACAGGACTTGCTGCTGGAAGTGCTGCGGGGTCATGAAAATACCCTGTGCCCACAGCGGTCTTGTTATCTTCATGGTGATCGAGAGCCGCGCGGTATAGGCGCGTCATCGTTGCTGAGACGAATATGCACACCGCATGGAGGTTCTCCCTCCATGCGGCAATCCAGCCGGTGCTGGCGACCTGGTTCAGTTCGCTCAGTTCTTTGCTTTTGGCATCTGCGACACCAGCGACAGATTGATGTCCATGCCCTCGATCTGGAAGTGCGGCACGATAAAGAGCTTGACGCGGAAAAAGCCCGGGTTGTCCTCGATATCCTCGACCGTCACCTTGGCCTCGCGCAACGGGTGGGAAGCCTGCAGCTCGTCGCCCGGATCGGTCATTTCGGTCACCAGCGTCTTGACCCAGGTGTTCAGCTCGAGCTCAAGCAGGCGCCTGTCCTTGGTAGTGCCGATGTTCTCGCGCTGGATCAGCTTCAGGTAGTGTGCAATGCGCGACAGCAGGAAGATGTACGGCAGGCGTGCATTGACGCGGCTGTTGGCTGTGGCCTCGCTGGTGTCATAGAGCGCCGGCTTCTGGGCCGAGTGAGCCGAGAAGAAGCAGGCGAAATCATGGTTCTTGTAGTACGACAGCGGGATAAAGCCCAGATTGGCGAACTCAAATTCGCGCGTTTCGGGGATCAGCACCTCGGTCGGAATCTTTGCCTGGTTGCCCGTGCCCAGGTCATAGAGGTGGATCGGCAGGTCCTCTACCAGGCCACCAGCCTGCGGCCCACGGATCTGCACGCACCAGCCGTTCTTGATAAAGCTTTGCACCATGTTCGCGGCAAAGGCGAAAGAGGCGTTGGCCCACAGATAGCGGTTGTGGTCGGGACCCTTGACGGCCTCGGTGTAATTGAAGGCGCGGACCGGCACCGTTTCGGGCCCATAGGGCAAGCGTGCGAGGAAGCGCGGCAGCGTCAGGCCGATATAACGGGCATCGTCCGAATCGCGGAAGCTTTTCCACTTCAGATACTCGGCGCGATCGAAGTAGTTGCCAATGTCGCGGATGCTGGCGACTTCCTCCATCGAGTCCTTGCCGAAGAACTTCGGCGACACAGAGGCGATGAACGGCATGTGGGCCGCCGCCGACACCTTCGAGATATTGCGCAGCAGGGCAATATCCTGGGCGCTGCGGTCGAAGGCGTAATTGGAGACGATGGAACCGATCGGCTCGCCGCCTGGAGTGTCGTATTCCTGGATATAGGTATGCAGGTACAGACCGCTCTGGATCACTTCCGGCGTGTCCTCGAAATCCTGGCGCAGCGCCTCCTTGGAGACATCCAGCACCTCGATCTTGACGTTCTTGCGGAAGTCCGTGCGGTCGACCAGGAACTTCAGCCCGCGCCAGGCCGACTCGATCTGCTGGAACGTTTCGTGGTGCATGATCGCATCGAGCTGGCGGCTGATCTGCGCATCCAGATGGGCGATATGGAAATCCAGCAGGCTCTTGTCGAGCCGGTCCACCTGCTGCGATGAATCCTGAATCATCTTCAGAAACACATTCATCGCCTGCGCGACACGCTCATCCAGCGACGAATCGGAGAGCGCGTCGGCGCTCTGGAAAGATTCCACCGGACGTGCGTTCCTGACCGGGGTCAGGTTGATCTTCTCGCACAGGGATTCGTAGACGCTCTTGCCGGTTGCGTCCAGCACAACGGTCTCCGCCTCACTGTGAGTGCGTGCCACGATGTCTTGCTTGGTCATGGGATTCAATCCTCTGGAAACTCGTTACTGGGCAGACGGGGTGTTTTCGCCAATCTTCTGCAGATCGGCGCGCAAGCGCTCCGAGAGCGACGGATCCCTGAGGATCTTTTCCAGTTCGCGGCGGAACATCGCGTTATCGAGCAGGTTCGACTTGAGGTCGCGCAGCAGGTTGCGGGCGGCCATCAAGGCCCGCAACTCGGGTACGCGGCCTGCCACCACTTCCGGCTTGAAGTCGTCCATGGACTTGAAGTCCAGGTCGACCGGCAACTCCGAGCCGTCACCTGCCAAGGTGTTCTCGACGGCAATCCGGGCCTTCGGATTGAAGTCGGCAAGGACCGAGTTGAAGTTGTTCTTGCTGATCGACACCTTCTCGCGCTCGGCAAGGGCGCGCGTGTCCTGACCATTGCTGTAGTCACCCATTACCAGCAGCTTGAGCGGAAGCTCAACCTTCTTCTGCGCGCCGCCGGTATGCAGATCCAGCTTGATGTTGACCCGTGCCTTGGGCACTTCGTTCTGAAAGCTCTCAGCCATTGTTCAATTTCCTTTTATATCCGCCTTAAACAATCCTTAGGTCATGCCAACACCTGTGTTCTGCAGTTCGGTAACGGAGACCTGCCGGTATATCTATCAGCACTGCCTTGTGCGCGTCTTTAGGAGAAATCTGATTTTTATGAATTAGTTCAAATTCGTTGCAAACACGACGAATTGGGTGTTTCCGCCCTAGTTAAGACGGCGTAACGTGCGGCGCGCAGGGATGTTGGATGTGGGCCTCGCTCTTATGCCGTGGCCTATGCAGAGAGTTCGATCACGCTGAGAACGGAGCAAAGTCAATGGCTGGTGTGGTGAATGAACTGAAGGCAATCGGTGGCGCGCTGGCCAGAAACATGGCCGGGCGGCAGTCATACTTCCTGGAAGTGCCCACCGCAGCGAGCGCTGCCGGGCTGTCGGTTGTGTCGTTCGAGGCCACGGAATGCCTGGGCGAACCCTACGTGGTGACCGTGCAGTTGACGCATCCCTTGGAACTGGATCGCGCCGACTATCTTGGGCGCGACGCGGCGTTCGTGATCGATCCCGCCGACGGCGGCGAGCCTCGCCGGTTTGCCGGCTGCATTACCCGCTTCTCCAAGACCAAACAGACCCGCGACTTCTGCGCCTATGAAATAGTCGTGGAGCCTCTTGTCGCGCGCTTGCGCCTCACCCATGCCAGCCGCGTCTACCAGCACAAGACCGCGCCGCAGATCATCGAGGCCATCCTGCGCCGGCATGACCTGAAGGGGCACCAGTTCGCCTTCAAGACGCGCCGCCAGTACCCGCAGCACAAGTTCCGCCTCCAGTACCAGATGTCCGACTGGGACTACATCCGCCTGCTGATGGAGCAGGAAGGTTTGTACAGCTACTTCGTGCCAGGGAAGTTCGGTGAAACCTGGGTGGTGGCGGACGATATCGACCACTACCTCTACCAGCCGGAACTTCGGCCGCCGTATCAGGAGACGGCCGGGCTGGAATCGGGGGTCGAGGCCGTCTTCGCCATCAAGACTATTGCGAAGACGGTAGCCGGGTCCGTTCTGGCCGCGGACCGCAACCCGGCGCAGGCCTATGAGCGCTTCAAGGCAGAAGCGAACATCGCACGCAAGGACCGGACGACCTACGGCCAGGCGTATGTCTACGGCACGCACCATCTGGACCAGGACAGCGCCAGGTGGG
Source organism: Cupriavidus phytohabitans (assembly GCF_000426345.1). Lineage (GTDB taxonomy): Bacteria > Pseudomonadota > Gammaproteobacteria > Burkholderiales > Burkholderiaceae > Cupriavidus. The sequence goes on from NZ_AUFE01000033.1 coordinate 50,756, forward strand.
AGGCCCAACTACGCCATGAGGCGGCGATTGCCGGGCAAGTCGTCTACGAAGGCGAGGGCAACGTACTGGCGCTGCGCCCGGCGCGCATCCTGCGCCTGGACCTGGCCTTGCCCGATGCGCCCAACGGCCAGGTCATCACCGAGGTCACGCACAGCGGCGCGCGCGATGCGGCCTACCGTAACGCCTACAAGGCGATCCCCTCGGATCGGCGCTTTCGCCTGCCGCTGGATGAAGAGAACTGGCCGCGCATCGCCGGCACGCTCAGTGCCCGGGTCACCTCGCCGAGCCGTTACAAGTATGCCTACCTGACGCAGGACGGGCATTACGCGGTTCGCTTCGACCTCGACTTCGACGATTGGCCCTCCGGGGGCGAGAGCGTGCCGCTGCGCCTGGCCAAGCCGTTCGCGGGCGGCCTGCAGACCGGCTTCCACTTCCCGCTGCTCGATGGCACCGAGGTGGCAATTGCCTTCACCGACGGCAACCCGAACAAGCCGTATATCGCGCACGCCCACCACAACAGCCAGCAAACCGACCATATCACCAGCCAGGACCGCTGGATCTCCCGCAACGTGATCCGCACGCAGGCGAACAACAAGCTGCGCATGGAGGACTGGGAGGGGCAGGAAGGTATCAAGCTGTCCACCGACTACGGCGGCAAGACCCAGCTTAACCTGGGTTACCTCGTCGATAGCAAGAAGCAGAAGCGTGGTGAGGGGTTCGAGTTGCGGACGTCCGGCCATGGCGCGATGCGTGGCGGCAAGGGCATCCTCATTTCGGCGGATGATCAGCCGAATGCCAGCGGCCAGCAACTCGACATGCAGGCCGCGCAAAGCCTGTTGGAGCAAGCGCTCCAGCAAAGCGAATCGTTGGCTTCGGCCGCCAAGGCGGCGCAAGCGATCGCAGCGGACTACGACAGGCAGCGGACGCTGCTTAACGATACCCTGATCGGGCTCAAGAAGGCTGGGATACTCGTCAGCGCCCCTGCCGGCATGGCACTCGCATCCGGCTCCGACCTGCAAATGAGCGCGGCTGAGAACCTGATCGCCACGTCTCATGGGCATGCCGATTTCAGCGTACTTAAACGATTCACGGTCGCGGCAGGCGATCTGGTATCCATGTTCGCCCAGAAACTCGGCATCAAGCTCTTTGCCGCAAGAGGCCCGGTCGACATTCAGGCCCAGAGCGATGAAATGCGGTTGCTGGCTGACAAGAAGATGACAATCAGCAGTGCAAACGGGCGCGTTGTCATCGAGGCCAAGGATGAGCTGCTGTTCAAGTGCGGTGGTTCATATCTTCGCATGTCGTCGACGGGTATCGAGGACGGGACCCGCGGTGATCGAACGATCAAGTCCGCGTCATTCGCACGCCAGGGCCCAAGCTCCCTGGCACAAGAGATGAACACATGGAAGCACGCGAACTTCAATGACGCCTACGTGATACGCAATCCTTCAACCGGAGAGCCGCTTCCCCATGCACGTGTCGAAATCCTGCGGGGAGATGGCACCCGGCTCAAGATGACTACGGATTCGGCAGGAAAGATTCCGCCGCAGAAGAGTCTGTTTGTCGAGCCCTTCACGATCAGGCTGCTGGATTAACGCGAATCACCTCACTTCCAAACCATGCCATGGCCGAAACAAGCCACGTTCTCTACCACAGCGTCGTCGACAAGGACGGCGATCAATATGTCCAAACGGTTCTCACGCCGACAGAAGATCAGCGCGAAAAGATTGTATTGGCGAAGCCCTACGTGATCCCCATCCTCTTTCTGCCCGGCATCATGGGAACCAATCTCCGGAAGAAAGAGGGGAAGGATATCGCATGGCAACCGCCCAACTTAGACCTGCGGGGAGCGGCAGACCTCATTTGCCAGCTGTTTAGCTACGTATTCAAGAATACGAAAGACCGAGCTGCCGATCTGGTGACGAGCACCGTCGAAGTCGACCCAAGCGGACCCATCGATGCGGGTAAGAGCGGCTTACCGAAGAATGTGCTGATCGCCCGCGGTTGGGGCGCATTGATGCGTTCCTCTTACCATCCCTTCATGGGCAAGCTGCAACATTCACTGAACTCGCTGGCCGAGTATGACTTCGAAATTTGCAAGGCCAACCTGAAGAACTGGGCAGAGGAGTTTGGGGAGGATGCGCCCACTAAATGGGGAGCCGAAGCTGGCGAGGCGCTGACCCGCGAGGAGATCCTCCACGCCGCCAACTATCAGTTCGACGTCTGGGCGGGCGGCTACAACTGGCTGGAGAGCAACCGGGACTCCGGCGCGGCCATCAAGGATCTGATCGAGAAAACGATCCTGCCCTACTACAACGAGGGCAAGTCGGTGATCGTCAAGGATACGCCTGATGGCGAAGGCAACGATCAATGCAGCATCCGGCGCAGGAAGCCGCTTCGTGCGATGGCGGAGAAGGTAATTGTGATCACCCACTCCATGGGCGGGATGGTCAGTCGGGCACTAACCGAGATTCATCAGTGCGACAAGGTGATGGGCGTCTCGCACGGCGTACAGCCAGCCACAGGGGCGCCAGCCACGTACAAGCGTATGCGTTCTGGCTTCGAGAGTGTGGAGCAGCTATTCCTGGGGCGCAATGCTGCTGACGTTGTTGCCATCGTCTCGCAGGCGCCAGGCGCACTGGAGTTGTTGCCAACTGCCGACTACAACGATGGGAAGCCTTGGTTACGGGTGCGTGACAAAGGGACGGGCGTCGACATAGTGGACGCACTGCCTAGCAACAAAGATCCATACAGCGAAATCTATCTCTCGCCCGAGTGGTATGGCTTGGTGCCGGACGCAAACCTAGGGCTGATGAATCCGGGAGGACAGAAACCAAAAACCCAGTCGGTCGATATCAAGCCCGATGATGGTTCACCTCGAACGACACTGAATGACACAGTGGCTCGCGTCCGGGAGTTCCATCAATCTATCGAACAGCGGTACAAAGATCCGACCTACGCTCACTACGGTGCGCAAGGAATGCGCGATCCCAATGGCCCGACCGGCGGACTGCTCAATACGGGGCTGGGGGCAGCAAAGGACCGAAACTCTTGGGGCGAGGTCGCCTGGGAAGGACAGGGAGTTGGATCCATCAGCCCAGACAAGCTTGCCATTGTTGCTGATGATGGCAACGGGACATTGCGGACATCGGGCGGCATTCACCTGACGGTTGGCAAGCCCGATTGCCCTGGTGACGGCACAGTACCCAGCTACTCCGGTGCGGCGCCAGGTAAAGCAGGTATTGCAATATGCTTTGCGCATGGACAAGGCAATCCTGGTCAGCACAACACAGCGTTCGGCTATGAACACCAGGGCAGCTATGGGGACGAGCGTGCGCTTTACGCCACGATGTACGCCATCATCAAGATCGCCAAACAGGCCAATTGGCACGAGAACAAGAAGGAGTCAGCATGAAAGAAGGATGGAGAACGCGTGCCATCGGTCGCCACCTCGTGGACCTGCCAGGGGACGCGAAGACGATTGAGACATACGCGTACAACAAGGTGAAACTCGAACCGTTACCTGCCATCAAGAGCCAGTCCGAACTCGGCAACTTACTTGCTCAAGAGGAGCAAGCGCTGCGCGCAACCAAACATATTAGTCACGGTAGTATGTTCATTGAGCGAGTGCCGCATGCCAACAATTCTGTGACGCTGATCTCATGGAACCGGCCCACGGGGAACATTCTGTACCGATTTGACACTTATTTCATGGTGGGTTCAAGCGCATTGAAGTACTCGGGAGATGTTGATCCCGATAGAAAGCAATCCGCATTGTCCGTTCGCAACGATATGTCGCGCGAGTGGAATGAGATTCAACCTGGGCGAGTGCCGGCAGGTATTGGCTATGTTGCGAATAACGCAATCCTGGTGGATAAAGATCTCAATCTGGAAAGCTGGAGCATGTTAATCCAGTTGGCAGGCAAACCCGATGTTTCGTTCCGGATTACTTCGTACACTCAATACAAGGTGGAACCCGGACTGCGCGAACGCGCTGGCGGCGTTCTGGCCGGATTGCTGGGAGCAGTTGCGGGCGTCAGTCAGTTGCGCAACCGTGCACGCCCGGTCGGACCGATCGAAGCCGATGAAATCCTTGTGGCGGGTACGCAGGATGGCAAGCGGACCTATGGCTTCAAGTGGGAGGCGCCGGGTAAGACGGAATCGCTCGGAGAGCCCAATCTGAATGTGTCCCTGCGAGTTAGCGAAAGCGCTTACCTCACCAACAAGGAATCCTTTGCCAGCGATGAAGAGGCGCTGGAATTGTGGGATGCCGTGGTGGACTCCATTCGCCTGCGTCCGGGGTCGGTATGAAGAACCTGTCACGCCGCAGCGTACTACAGGCACTTGCAGTTGCGCCGGTCGCTATCCTGACCTGGCGCCCCTCTTTCGCGGCGCCACCCGCCCTGTCCGTCGAGGCAGCCATGCGCTACCTGTGCGAGGAAGTCTTTCCTTCGGCTCACCAGAGAGAGGCCTATCTGATCGGGGCACGGCATGGCTGTTGATTTCTCGCTTCTGCCGAAAGAGGAACCAGAACCCGACGATCCGCCATCGCGACCGGTCTGGATGGCCTTTTTCGTCGTCACGGCCCTGGGAGTCGCATTGGCAATTGTTTTGCTCTGGCCGAGACAATTGTCGACCCACACGTGGAAATTCTGGGCCAGCCTTATCCTCTTTCCCGTAGGGATTCCTGCGTGGATAGTACTGCGCAGATACAGCATTTGCGAAGGCCGCAGACTCGATGTTCTGATGGGCAATGAGGCGATCCGAAAGTACAACGAGCGCGTCCATGCCATAGCGGCACGCCCGCTCGCCATAGTCGGCACGGCCTTTCGATTCTCGTCGGACCGAAAGGAAAATAATGCCACCGCTGTTCAGACCGGCGCCGTGAGGCTCGCCACTCAGGAGCCCATCGCCAGCGATGGCAATCCCATCAAGGCACGCTGGCTGACCGTACCTGGCGTGAAGCTTCGGCCTGGCGGAAAGGAGGCCGACGACGCCCGTCATCGCCAGCTGACACGGTGGTTGTATGAGCAGCTACTTGACGACCTCGCCAATCGCATCCGACTGATACCCTCGAGGATCAATCTTGGTGTTTGCCTGTGGGTGTCCGGGCGCCTGACTCGCCATGAATATATGGCGCTCTGGCAGGAATGCTGGCGGGAACGGCACCAGCGAAAGATGCGCATCCTGGAACAAACCGAGCCTGCCGGTCTTGCTACGCTCGACAACTGGCTCGATCGGGTTGCTAGCGGCAGCATGCTCGAAGCAAAGCTTATTGTCGCCATTCACTTGTATCCGTTACTGAGCGATACACCGCCCGTTGGCGCGGCAGAAGCTGGCGTTGCTCTCCTTCTCATGCCAGGCGAATTGGCGCGCCAGCATGCTGTGGTGCATGAGGCAACCGTGTCTCGCCCGGTACGGGGTCCGCTGGACCAGTCGAACGGTGCCTTGCCGCATGCCTTGGCATGGGGAGCAGTCACTGCAGCGGAGATTGCCGCCAGTTGGCAGACCGGGCTAGGTCCGGTGCAGACTGGTGTCTTGTGCGAGGCTGCAGTACGACTGGGGCTGAACACGCAGTCAACGGACCTTGACCAGACCGTTGGGCATGCAGCCACTGCTGCGCCGTGGCTTGCAATTGCCTGCGCCGCTGAGGCGCCGTCCGCTTCAATGCAAAGTCAAATTGTCTTTGCGGGCCTACCTGACGGCGCGGATGTTGCGGTTGTGCGGTGGGTAGAAAGAGATCCAGTCTAAGCGAACTGCATCAATTGAACCTGGAGATTTCCGGCAAGCTGCTCGGCGGGACGTACGGAAAACAAGGAGCGATCTATGGCACGACGTTACGACATCACGAAAGGGGATCTGACCACGGCCGGCGGCGTTGTCGCTGGAGGGGATGGGAGCGATCTTCTGGCTGGGCGAGAGCAGGCCTATGAAGGTGACCCCGTTTGGTGTCCGGTCTGCAAGACGATGGGCAGAATTGTTTGTACCGGGCCTCGCCTGTCGATGCAGGGGCCTGACGGGCGGGAAGCGGCGTTAAGCGATGACCTGTGTGTCTGCCGGTGTCACCCAAGCCCTCGCCTGGTCCCCACACAGCACACCTCCTATATGGACATTTGATTGACGGAGGTGGAATCCCATGGTTGCTGCTGCCGCAATTCATGCGAGACGCCGATTGCTATTTGAAGTCTAAGTGCCATGAAGAAGCTGCGGATAGATTTGCTTTCCCTCCTTGTGCTAGCCCTGATGATCGCTGGCGCTATCGTGATATGGGGGGACTGGCTTGGCATCAAGACTCCAGACGCACGGAGTCTCTGGCTATCCTTGCTGGCTATCGGCACCCTTGTTCTTGCGGTGATTTTTTCATTCGATCGCGTGGGCCGTTGGTGGGATGCGGCGCGCGCGCTGAGTATGTGGCTACGTCAGCGTGAGCCTGAGCTAGCTGGCACCACGCAGGCAAGCCTGCTAGCGCCCCCCGCTGCACAGCACTCACGCAATGACTTTGACACGCTACGTTTCGAGTTGCAACGTCGGCACGGCCTGCGCTGGCGGTACCGTCTGCCCTGGCTCCTGTTGATAGGCGACGACGACGCCATTGCCCGACTGGTGCCTGAAATCAATGAACAAGGTTGGCTGGTGACCGCGGATGCGGTCCTACTGTCGAGCAAGTGCAGCAATGACGGTCAGCCGGACGCTTCCTGGCTCAAGCAACTGTACAGGCTGCGGCGCCGTCGCCCAATCGAAGCGATTGTGCTAATGCAGGGAGAGCAGACAGTGCCACCCAGGGAGCACCATGGCCCAAGAGCCGTCGCGACCCGTCTGGCGCGGATCACTGAGGCTTTGCGCTGGTCCGCCCCCATTTACTTGCTCGAAGTTGGACCGACCAGCTCGCCATCCGCCTGGGATGCGCCAATCATTGCTTGCGAGGTGCCTCGGCAAGCCAGCGCTACTGCAATAGAGGGTGCGCTGCAAGACCTGCGGTATCAGCTATCGCACCGCAGTCTGGCGCAACTGCCCCAGAATGGCGCAGAACGCTATCTAGGCAAACTTTCCCAACGGCTGGACAGCCGGGGCAAGGCGCTGGCTGATTGGTTGGCCGTTCTGGCAGGTGACGCACATCGACGGCTGCCTATCCGTGGTATCGCCTTTGCCCCCTGTGCTGCGCCGATACAAGCCAATGGGCCTGCCAGCCAAGGCGCCGACTTGCCGCTCTGGCAATACCTGGGGCAAGCGGCACAACGTCAGCCTGGACGAGGGACTGGATGGCATCCGCTAACCCTCAGCGCTGGTCTGGCGCTGGTCGCCCTTGGCCTGTGGATCGCAGGCATGCTGGTATCGGGTCTGCAGAATGGGCGTGACATCCGTATGGCCCAACAAGCGGTGCGGGACATCCAGTCGGCCCCCAATGCCGCCGTGCAGCTGAAGGCCCTCGATACCCTGCAGCAGCAGATCCAACGCTATGAGTACCGCGTCCTGCACCACGCACCGCTGTCCACGCGCTTCGGCCTGAACCACGATGCCGATGTGCTGGCCGCCTTGTGGAAACCTTATGCCAAGGCCAGCCGCGACATCCTGGTCGCGCCTGCGGCTCAGGACCTGGAAGCCGCGCTGGTCGACCTGTCTCAACTGCAAGCCGGCGGAATCAGCGAGGAAGCCAGCAAGTGGGCGCTGGCGGGGCACAACACCCTGAAGGCTTATCTCATGCTCGCCCAACCCGAGCGCGCGGACGCTCCGTTCCTTGCGCAGCAGTTGGCGCAGCACTGGCCGACCGACGCGCGGATCACGCCCGGCGAGAAGCAGGACATGGCCGAGCGGCTGTTCAAGTTCTACGCCGAACACCTGAAGGCCAACCCGGCCTGGCGCATCGAGCCGCGCCCGGAGCTGATCGCGGGGGCGCGTCAGACGCTGGTGGAGGTAATCGGGGAACGCAACGCGCAGGACACGGTTTATCAGGGCATCCTCGACGGTGCCGGCAGCAAGTACCCCGACCAGACGCTGGCCTCGCTGACGGCCGGCACGGACCCGCGCGGGCTGCTGCGAGCTTCGGCCATCGTGCCCGGCGTCTTCACCCGCCAGGCCTATGAGGGCTACGTGGCGGCGGCCATCGAGGAAGCCGCCAAGCGCAAGCAGGTCGCCAGCGACTGGGTGCTGGCAGGCGGCAAGCCATCGCCGTTAGCGGCCGATAAAGGTTCCGGCAAGGATCTCCAGTCCGCCTTGACCGAGCAGTACTTTGCCGAATACGCCGAGCACTGGCAGCAGTTCATGAACAGCGCCCAATGGGAGCCCGCGCCGACGCTGCCCGCCGCGGTCGACCAGCTCAAGCTGATGGCCGATGCCAGGCAGTCGCCGGTGATCGCGCTGATGAAGTCACTCGAGTACCAGGGCGGCGCCGGTGCCCGCAAGGATTCCCTGTCCGACACACTGGTGAACAAGGCCAGGGACTTGATCGGCAAGAAGACCGAGACGCCGGAAGTCGCCAGGACCGATCCGGCCGGTCCGCTCGGCGTGGCGTTCGGTCCGGTGCTGCGGCTGGTCGGCCAGGCCGGCCAGGGGCAACCGGGAGGCAATGGCGACCTGAGCCTGCAGCGCTTCCTGGACCGGGCCACGGCCCTGCGGTTGCGCCTGCAGCAGATTAGCAGCAGCGGCGATGGCGATGCCCAGGCACGGCAGATGGCGCAGGCACTCTTCCAGGGCAAGGGCTCGGAGTTGGCCGACACCCAGGCCTATGCGCAGTTGATCGCGGCCAGCCTGGGCACGCAGTGGGCGGGCATGGGCGAGACGCTGTTCGTGCGCCCCATTGCGCAAGCAACCCAGACGGTGTTGGTTCCGGCCCAGGCGAGCCTGAACGAGGCCTGGCGCGAGAGCATTGCCATGGCATGGGGCAGATCGTTTGCCGGACGCTATCCGTTTGCCGATACCGCCAATGACGCCTCGCTGCCGGAACTGGCGCGCTTCCTGCGGCCACAGAGCGGCTTGATCAGCGCCTTCCTGGCAACGAACCTTGCCGGCGTGCTCGAACTCCAGGGCGACCAATGGGTGCCGTCGGCAAACGGCGCACAGGCCTTGACCTTTGATCCGGCCTTCCTCCAGGCGATCAACAGCCTGCAGCGTATTGCCGCCCACCTGCTGGCGCAGGGTGAGCCTTCATACCGATTCGAACTCAGGCCGATTCCCACTCCTGGGCTGACTGACACGCTGCTGACCGTGGACAACCAGAAGCTGCACTACTTCAACCAGCGCGAGTCCTGGCAGTCCATGATCTGGCCGGTCAACAACCTGCAGGATCCTGGCACCTGCCTGCAATGGCAGACGGATAAGGCAGGCACCAGCAAGAACTATGAATTCATCGGACGCTGGGGTCTGGTGCGCATGCTCGAGCGTGCGCGCATCGTGCCGGTCGACAGCGCCACGTTCCAGCTGACCTGGCAGGCAAGCCCCGACACGAGGGAGCGGAAATCGACCAGAGGCGAGACTGCTTCCGAAGGAGATGCCTCCAACCTCGCCAATTCCGACAGCCTGAACGCCCGCGGTGCGAAGGCATCCGCGCCAGTCGAGATGACGTACCCGATCAGCTACCAACTGCGCACCGAAGTTGGCCAGGGTCCGCTGGAGTTGCTGGGGCTGCGCGGATTTGTGCTCCCCTCGCGGATCTTCACGGGCAAGGAACCGGCAACCCGCCTGGCGCCCGTTTCGCGCAAATAGAAGACCACCATGTTCAACCATCTCCTCAATGCGCTGTTTGGCTCGCGCGCGCCCACGGATCTTGCACGCTCCACGCAGGCGCGCTGGGAGCCATGGCTGCAGCCGATCCGCCCCGATGCCCCGGTTGGAGACGACCCCGGCTACGACGACGACTTTCTCGCCATCAAGGAAGAGGTCGCCAAGCTGTCGGACATCAACGAGACCTTGATCATCGAATCGGCGGAGCAGCTGCTCAAGGTCAGCGCCAAGGATGTTCGCCTGGCCGTCTACTACGTCTACGGACGCATGCGCCGTGATGGCGCCGAAGGTGTGGCCGCTGGCTTCGAGATGCTGTCCGCGCTGATCGACCGCTTTGGCGAACAGTTGCTGCCCACCCGCACGGAAAGCCGCAAGGCCGCGCTCGAATGGCTGGCCGGCGCGACCTTCGCAGACCGGCTTGAGCGCGTGCACGGCCTCTCTGGCGCCCATCTGGAGCGAACCCTCTCGGCGTTGGCGCTGATCCTCGAACATACCGCGCAGTGGCCGGAAGCCACGCGCCCGGCGCTGGACGCCTTGTTCCGCCGATTCGAAGGCCGGGTCGAATCGCCAATGGCGGCTGATGGCGGCGAGCCTGGTGAGCCTCCGCGGCCATCCCAGCCATCTGCTGCATTGGCAACCGGCGAAGTGGCGTCCACGCGGGATCTGCTGGACCGGGCCCGCCAAATGGCGCAGTTCCTTCGGGAACAGCCCGAGGGCTATCTCGCTGCCTACAGGCTGATGCGCTGTGTGCGCTGGGATACGCTGACCGAGGTTCCGCCGCACGAAGCCAGCGGCAAGACGCGCCTGGTGGCGCCTCGCGCCGAACTGCGTGCCCAGCTCAAACGCCTGGCACTGCAGAAGCAGTGGCCGGAGTTGCTAGACCGCGTGGAGCAGGCTTTCGCCGAGGGCGCCAATCATTTCTGGCTGGATCTGCAGTACTACGCGTTCACCGCGCAGGACCAGGCTGGCGGCCAGTACGCGCGCGTGCGCGACCTGCTGGCAACGGATTGCGCATTGATGCTGGAGCGCCTGCCCGGCGTGGATCAGCTCGCCTTTGCCGATGGCACGCCATTCGCGGATGACGCCACGCTGGAATGGATCGCCCGCCACGCCACCGTGCGCGACATCGAGCGTGGCGAGCCTGTGGTGCCGGTCTCGGCTGCCTCCGCCGGCAGCACCGACTGGGCGGAAACGGAGGCCCAGGCAGCAGACCTCGCCGCGCAGGAGAGCCTTGACGCCGCGTTCGCCTGGCTGCAAGGCCTGCCCGTGCCGGACGGCGAGCGCAGCCGCTTTGTTCGGCAACTGGTGATGGCGCGTGTCGCGGAGCGGGCCGACCGCGCCGACACGGCCCTGCACCTGCTGTCTGCCCTTGACCTGGCCGTCCAGCGCTATGAGCTGGCCGTCTGGGAGCCCTCCCTCGCCTTCGAGGCGAAGCAACACCTGGTGCGCCTGCTGAAGGCCCGCATGACGCGCAAGGACGCCGACAAGCCCGCCATGGTGCAACGTATCGACACCCTGGTGGGAGAGTTGACCGCCATTGACCCGGCCCGAGCCGTCGCCATGGCCTGAAAGGCAAGCTAACTCCCAATTCCATGGATCATCCCACCCAAGACAACGAAATCCTGCGCTACTACGAGGCGGAGATGCGCTACCTGCGCGAGGCCGGCAAGGAGTTCGCCCAGGCCTTTCCCGATCGCGCGCGGATGCTCAACATCGACCGCATCGGCGAACGCGATCCCCACGTCGAACGCCTGTTCGAGGGCTTTGCCTTCCTGATGGGGCGGCTGCGCCACAAGCTCGACGACGAGTTGCCCGAACTGACGGAAGGACTCGTCAGCATGCTGTGGCCGCACTACCTGCGCATGATCCCGTCGCTGTCGGTCCTTGAGATGATTCCGAGCGCTGGCGTGCTGCAATGCCATGAGACGCTGCCAGCGGGGCTGGAGGCCGTTTCCGATCCGGTTGCACTGGGCGGCCAACATGGAGCTGACGGCAGCGTCGAGTGCGTGTACCGGACGACCCAGCCGGTCGATCTGTACCCACTGAGCCTGACCGACGCTGGCGCCTACGCGCGCGAGGACGGCCGTTCCGTCATTCGCCTGCGACTGGCGGTGCAGGCCCAGGCGCGTCGCGAACAGCTGGAGGTGCCACGCCTGCGGCTCTATCTTCATGCGGACCGCCCCGTAGCGTTGTCGCTCTATGCGGCGCTCACCGCGCAACCCCTGGCCATGCAGTTGCGCATTCCAGGCTACCCACCCGACCGGCCCGGCACGCCGCAGGCCATGGCTGGCCTGTGCCTGGAGCCGGTTGGGTTCGGTGCCGGCGAGCGGCTATGGCCCAAGCCCGACACCGCCTTTGGCGGCTACCAGCTATTGCTGGAGTACTTTGCGTTCCCCGAGAAGTTCATGTTCGTGGATCTGGTCGGGCTGGACATGGCGGCGATCCCGGCAGATGTCCAGCACTTCGATATCGAAGTCGTGCTCGCCAGGCCTGTTCCGGACGACATGCGTTTTTCGGCCGAGAACATCCGGCTTTTCTGCACGCCGATCATCAACCTGTTCGATCTGGAGGCTGACCCCATCACGGTCACGCAATATGAGACCGAGTATCGGGTTCGGGCCACGGAACACTATGGCCAGCACGTCGAGGCCTACTCGGTCGATACCGTGCGCGGATTCGAGGCGGCGACCGGCTAGCGCTTCGAGTACGCACCTTTTGCCGCCTTCCGGCACCGGGGCGGGATGCTGCGCCACGAAATGCCCGAGCGCTACTTCCACACCCGCGTGCGGCGGGGGCCCTCTGGACGCTTCGATACCTGGCTGGTGCTGGGCGGCCATGCCTGGGAGCATCAGGACACGCTGCCGCAAGAGACCCTGTCGCTGTCGGTCACCGGCACCAACGGCATGCTGCCGAGGAAAGGGCTGCGTGAGGCCGGCATTAGCCGCATGCGCGGCGGCTTCACCAATATCGGCACCGTGCGCAACCTGACGGCGCCGACTTTGCCGGTGTACCCACCCACCGGTGACCGTTTCCATTGGCGTGTCCTGTCACATCTGGCGCCAAATTACCTGTCCCTGCTCGACGCCGAGGTCCTGCGTGGCAGCCTGGCACTCTACGACTGGACCGACGGCGAACTGAACCGGCGCCGGATCGATGCCATTACCGATGTCCGTCACCGGCCCCTGCAGAAGCTGGTGAGGGGCGGCTTGCAGCGCGGCGTGGAAATCGAGGTAAGCCTGGACAGCATCCGCTTTGCCGGAGAGGGCGATGTCGAGTTGTTCGGCGAGGTGCTGAACCGCTTCCTGGCACTCTATGCCACCCTGAACCTGTATACCCGGCTGGTCATCGTCTCGCAGCCAAGCGGCAAGCGCCTGGAATGGCCCGATAGCAAGGGTGAGGGAGCCCCGTTTTGAGCCGGTCCGACACCGCCACCCAAGGCACCGGCAAGCTGCTGCCCGCCCTGCTTGCCGAGGCGCCGCGAATGAATGTCTTCCGGCTGTGCGAGCTGATCGAGCTGGCGGCACCGGAACGCGCGCCGCTAGGCACCACCGATTCGCCCGCGGACGAGCCGGTACGGTTCCGTTCGTCCGGGCAACTCGGGTTTCCGGGGCGGGAGATCGATGGCGTCGAGCGGGATGCAGATCAGCCAGGCTTGCCGCCGGTGCTTCGGACGACTTTCCTGGGGCTCTACGGCGTCGATGCGCGCATGCCGTCCTACTTTGTGGACGAGATTGCCCAGCGCCGCGACGGGGCCGAGCCGCTGGCCGCGTTCCTGGACCTGTTCCACCATCGGATCACAACGCAGTTTTACCGCGTGGGGCGCAAGTACCGCTATCCGGTGGGCTTCCGCAACAGCGGCGAGGACAAGGTTTCGCGCTATCTGCTTAGCCTGCTGGGACTCGGCATCGGCCAGTCGCCGGTCGAACGATCGGTGCCGGTCCGCAAGCTCTTGTCGATGCTAGGGCTCGCCAGCCAGCGTACGCGTACCGCCGAAGGCCTTACGGGCGTGCTGCAGCATGCGGTACCGGATGCCACGATCACGGCCACGGAATTCCATCCTGTCTGGGTGCGTCTGGATACGCGTGAACGACAGCCACTCGGGGAAAACTGCGTGCTCGGACGCGGCTTCCATGACCGCACCAACACCGTGCGCGTGGTGATCACCCCGAGCCGGCGCGAATCGGTACTCGGTCTGATGCCTGGGCAACGCATCCACCAGGAAGTGATGGGCTTGCTGCGCTTCTACCTCGGCTATGTGGCGCATGCCCACCTGGAAATGCATGTGCGGCGTTCATTGATGCCGCCGCCAGCGTTGAATTCGAACGAAGTCAGCCTCGGCTTGACCTCGCAACTGAAGCAGGACGCGGGGGAATCCAGGGTGGATACCGATGATGCGATCACACGCGTGCAATTGGGCACCTGGACGGGCCACGCGGCGCCCAATGGAACACGGCAACACGAAAACGAAAACGCAGGAGGATCAAGACAATGAGGTGGCAGATGCGAAGCCGCGTCGCGGCGCTGGGCTTCACCCTTTTAGCCGGCTGCGGCATGGGTCAGGCCGTCAAGGACGGCACAGCGGCTGCGGCGAAGTGGGTGTTCACGACGCAGGTCAAGGCCATGAACATCGACCTGACCAGCCGGTCGTCGTTGAATACAAACGGCGCCGGGCGACCGTTGTCGACCGTGGTGCGGATCTATCAGCTGAAGACGCCGCAGGCATTCGAGCAATTCGGTTACGACCAGCTTCAGGCCAATGACCTCGAACTGCTGAAAGCCGACTTGCTTGCCACCAGGGATGTCGTGCTGAGGCCGGACGCCACAGCAAGCATCAGTGAGCCGATGAACGAAGACGCGCAGTACATCGGTGTCGTCGCGCTCTTCCGTGACTCTGGCAAGGACGCGGTGTGGAAACTGCTGATTCCGAGGAGCCAATGGAAGGCGACCGACCCCGTGAAGATTATCGCGAGTGACAACGTGCTCGAACTGGTCGGTGCAAAGCCCAAATCAGTCAAGCCGAAGGCACCACAGCAGAGTGTGCCGAAATCGGAGAACGCCGCGCAGCCGACGGCCCCGGCGAGGGGATAATGCGCAAAGCAAAATGCCGGCCCAACGAGCCGGCATTTCAACGCCAAAACCAGATCGAAAAGCTCAGTCCACCGTAGCGCCCGAGGCCTTCACAACCTTCGCCCACTTGGCCGTTTCCGACTTCATGAACGCGGCCAGCTGTGCCGGCTTTTCCGGGTTGGGTTCAGCACCCTGGTCTGCCATCTGCTTCTTCACTTCCGGCATGGCAAGGATCTTGACCACTTCCGCGTTCAGGCGATCGACGATCGCCTGCGGCGTGCCGCCCGTGGCGTACAGCGCGAACCACGAAGTCGCTTCATAGCCCGGCACGCCCGACTCGGCCACGGTCGGCACGTTCGGCAGCGCCGGCGAGCGCTTGGCCGAGGTCACCGCGAGCGCGCGCAGCTTGCCGGCCTTCACGTGCGGATACGACGACGGCATGTTGTCGAACATCAGGCCGATCTGGTTGCCCAGCAGGTCGTTCACCGCCGGGGCGCTGCCCTTGTACGGGATGTGCTGGATATGCAGGCCGGTCATCGAGTTGAACAACTCGCCCGACAGGTGCATCGACGAACCGCTGCCCGACGAGCCGTACGACAGCTTGTCCGGATTGGCCTTGACGTAGGCGATCAGTTCCTTGACGTTATTGACCGGCACCTTGGGATTCACCACCACCAGGTTCGGCACCATCGCCACGCGCGTGATCGGCGCGAAGTCCTTGACCGGGTCATACGGCAGCTTGGAATACAGCGACTGGTTGATCGCGTGCGTGCCGATGGTGCCCATGAACAGCGTGTAGCCGTCGCCCGGCGCCTTGGCCGCCAGCGAAGCGCCGATGTTGCCGCCCGCGCCCGGACGGTTGTCGATCACCACCGGCTGGCCGAGCGCCTTGCCCAGCTGCAGGCCGACGATGCGGGCCAGGATGTCGGTGGTGCCGCCGGCCGAGAACGGCACGATCAGCGTGATCGGCTTGGTCGGGTAGCCGCCTTGTGCGTGCGCGGCACCAGCGAAGCCGGCAAAGGTGGCGGCCAGCGCCACGCCGGCGGCAAGCAGGCGGCGGCGCGTGGTGGAGGTCTGGGAATCGTGTCTCATCGGTATTACTCCGGTAAAGCTGTCCCGACGGAGATTGTGGCCCGTGCAGGACGTTGTGCTGAAATGGCGTGATTGCCGTTCCCGAACGGATGCTGCGCACTCGCGCGCATCCGGTTGGCGGCCCGGCTCCGGGCCGCCATGCGTGACGCTTGGTTAACGTCTCTTCTTTTCGAATCTTTGAGCGCCGGGGCGCGCTATACCGGCGCAACGCCCAGCGTGGTGCCGCCGCACACGTACATCACCTGGCCGGTGACGAAGCCGTTGTCCGGCGACAGGAAGAACAGCGCGGCACGGGCGACGTCTTCCGGCGTGCCCATGCGCTTGACGGTGATGCTGGCAAGGATGCGCCTGGTCTGCTCGGCGCCTTCCGGATTGCTCTTGCGGAACAGCTCGGTGGCGATCGGGCCCGGGGCCACGGCATTGACGGTGATACCGTCTCCGCCCAGTTCCATCGCCAGCGTGCGGGTCATGCCGATCAGGCCGGCCTTGGTGGCCGAGTAAACCACGCGCTCGGGCTTGCCCAGCGCGGCGCGCGAGGCCATGTTGACGATGCGGCCGAAGCCCGCGGCGCGCATTGCGGGCAGGCAGGCCTGCAGCAGCAACAGCGGCGCTTGCAGGTGCAGGCCCGTCACGTAGTCCAGGTCGGCAACGGTGGCGCTGTCGGCGGTGCCGGGGCGGGTGGCGCCGGCATTGTTCACCAGGCGCGTGACCGCAAAGCGCGACGTGACCTGCTCCGCCGCGGCGCGGGTCGCCGCGGCGTCGGTCAGGTCGGCCTGGAAGTAGGTCATGTTGGGATGCGACCACGCCGGCGCGGCGTAGTCGACATTGACCACCTGGGTCACGCCATCGGCCAGCAGCATTTCACAGATGGCGCGGCCGATGCCGGAACTGCCGCCGGTGACGAGGGTGGCTACGGGGAGGGACATCTTTGACTCACTTTCAAACGACTGCGGTCTTGCTCCCTCTCCCGCTTGCGGGAGAGGGTTGGGGTGAGGGCGGGCGTTTGCAGGAACGACTGCACGGCAATCCGTGCTGACGCCTGCCAACGCATTCTTGCAGCGCGTCGCGATTGCAAGCGCCTGCCCTCACCCCCGGCCCCTCTCCCGCTCGCGGGAGAGGGGGGCAAACAAGCGGTAGAGCTACCTAGCTGCGCTTAAACGCGCTCGATCACCATGGCGATGCCCTGTCCCACGCCGATGCACATCGTGCACAGCGCGAAGCGGCCGCCGGTGCGGTGCAGCTGGTACATCGCGGTGGTGACCAGGCGGGCGCCGCTCATGCCGAGCGGGTGGCCCAGCGCGATCGCGCCGCCGTTCGGGTTGACGCGCTTGTCGTCGTCGGCCACGCCCAGTTCGCGCAGCACGGCCAGGCCCTGTGCGGCAAACGCTTCGTTCAGCTCGATCACGTCGATCTGGTCCAGCGTCATGCCCAGCTGCTTGAGCAGCTTCTGCGTGGCCGGTGCCGGGCCGATGCCCATCACGCGCGGCGCCACGCCGGCGGTGGCCATGCCGACGATGCGGGCACGCGGGGTCAGGCCGTGTTGCTTGATGCCGGCTTCGCTCGCCAGCAGGATCGCGCAGGCGCCGTCGTTCACGCCCGAGGCGTTGCCGGCGGTGACGGTGCCGTCAGGACGGACCACGCCGCGCAGCTTGGCCAGCGCTTCCATGCTGGTGGCGCGGGGGTGCTCGTCGCGCTCGACCACGATTGCATCGCCCTTCTTCTGTGGGATCGTGACGGCGGTGATTTCCTGCGCCAGCGTGCCGTCGGCCTGCGCGCGCGAAGCCTTCTCCTGGCTGCGCAGCGCCATCAGGTCCTGGTCTTCGCGGCTGATCTTGTAGTCGGTGGCAACGTTCTCGGCGGTCTCGGGCATCGAGTCCACGCCATACGCCGCGCGCATGGCCGGGTTGATGAAGCGCCAGCCGATGGTGGTGTCGAAGATCTGCGCATCGCGCGAGAAAGCGCTGGTGGCCTTGCCCATCACGAACGGGGCGCGGCTCATGCTTTCCACGCCGCCGGCGATCATCAGTTGCGCTTCACCCGCCTTGATGGCGCGCGCGGCGGTGCCGGTGGCGTCCATGCCGGAGCCGCACAGGCGGTTGATGGTGGCGCCCGGCACGTCCTGCGGCAGGCCCGCCAGCAGCGACGACATGCGCGCCACGTTGCGGTTGTCTTCGCCGGCCTGGTTGGCGTTGCCGTAGATCACGTCGTCGATGGCCTTCCAGTCGACGTTGGGATTGCGGGCCATCAGCGCCTTCAGCGGCACCGCGCCAAGGTCGTCCGGGCGCACCGCGGACAGGCTGCCGCCGTAGCGGCCGATGGGCGTGCGGATGGCGTCGCAGATAAAGGCTTCGGTCATGGTGTGTCTCTCTCTTTGTGATGGATATCGATGCCGGCGCTCAGGCCTGCTTCAGGGGCACGCCGGTCAGGCGCTGCAGTTCTTCAAAGCCCAGGCCCTCTACCAGGTCGCGCGCGACCAGGCCGTCGGGGGTCACGTCGAGCGTGGCAAGGTCAGTGTAGATGCGCGTCACGCAACCGATGCCGGTGAGCGGATAAGTGCACTGCGGCACGATCTTGCTCTCGCCCTGCTTGGTCTGGTGCTCCATCATCACGAACACCTGCTTGGCGCCGATCGCCAGGTCCATCGCGCCGCCCACCGCGGGGATGGCGCCGGGTGCGCCGGTGTGCCAGTTGGCCAGGTCGCCCTTTTCCGACACCTGGAACGCGCCCAGCACACAGAAGTCGAGATGGCCGCCGCGCATCATCGCGAACGAATCGGCGTGGTGGAAGTACGAGCCGCCCGGCTTGATCGTCACCGGCTGCTTGCCGGCGTTGATCAGGTCGCCGTCTTCTTCACCGGCAGCGGGCGCGGGGCCCATGCCGAGCAGGCCGTTCTCGCTGTGCAGCAGGATTTCCTTGTCTGCGGGCAGGTGGTTGCCGACGAGCGTCGGCAGGCCGATGCCGAGGTTGACCACGGCACCTTCTGGAATGTCTTTGGCCACGCGGGCGGCCATCTGATCGCGGGTCAGGCGTTGCATGCTGTTTCTCCTGTTGCCGCGCTCAGGCGACCTTGACGACGCGCTTGACGAAGAGGCCCGGCGTCACGATGTGTTCGGGATTCATCTCGCCCAGCTCAACCACCTTGCTGACCTGCACGATGGCGCACTTGGCGGCCATGGCCATGATCGGGCCGAAATTGCGCGCGGTCTTGCGGTAGGTGAGGTTGCCCCAACGGTCGGCGGTGTCGGCCTTGATCAACGCGAAGTCGGCGTGGATCGGCGATTCGAACACGTAGCCCTGGCCATCGATGATGCGGGTTTCCTTGCCTTCTGCCAGCGGCGTGCCGTAGGCGGTGCGGGTAAAGAAGCCGCCGATGCCGGCACCGGCAGCGCGGATGCGCTCGGCCAGGTTGCCCTGCGGCACCAGTTCCAGTTCGATCTCGCCAGCGTGGTACAGCGAGTCGAACACGTACGAGTCCGACTGGCGCGGGAACGAGCAGATGATCTTGCGCACGCGCCTGGCCTTCAGCAGCGCGGCCAGGCCGGTGTCGCCGTTGCCGGCGTTGTTGTTGACGATGGTCAGGTCGCGCGCGCCTTGCTCGATCAGCGCGTCGATCAGTTCCGCGGGCATGCCTGCGAGGCCAAAGCCGCCAATGAGGATGGTGGCGCCGTCGTGGATGCCGGCCACCGCCGCTTCCACCGTGTCGTATAGCTTGTTGATCACTTGCGTTCCAGGTCGGAAGATCCGCAGGCTACCGGAGCGGGCCGCAAGGCGCGGCGCATGAAAGACTGTCTCCAGATGCCCGCCGGAAGGATGTTCGTTTGCGGCCGGGCGGCGTTGGTGCCGCCTGTGCCGCCCGTTGAACGGTCCAGCAGTCTGCGTGGTGTTGTTGGAACTGTGCGGTCTGGCACAGCCGCGATCCGAAATGCGGCCGGGGCTGGCCGGGCTATGTTCGCCATTCGAACTTGAATTCGCAGAATGAACAGATTACACCTGTGCGCGGGCGACGGTCAACTCGTCGGCCGGCCAGGCAAACAGACATTGGGCGATCACCGCGCGGGGTGACGGCGGCGCCCCGTGTAGGACAGAACCGACAGGGGAATCGGTTCGCTGTCGATGTTGCGCCGGGGTCGCGGCGGCTATCTTGGAATCAGAAGAAGGCAGCGCCCGCACAGCAGCCCCCGGACCACCCGGCTCAGGCGCGCTGCCCCGCATCTGACAAGAAAGAGGAGTCCGCCATGGCCACCGCCACCGTCCCGAATGCATCCACGCGACATGCCGCAGCCCTTGCGCGCATCCTGCAGGTTACGCAGCAGGCGTGGGGATTGGGCCAGGAAAACAACGAAAGCATCGCCTCCGCCACAACTCGCGGCGCTTCCGGGCAACGCGCGCCCAGGCTGTCGCGCCGCGCGCGGCTGGCGCAGGCCGCCGCGCGCGCGTTCGAGGCGCAGATCATGGCGATCCGCTGCCGGCAGGTGTTCGTCGGCTGACCGGCATGCTGGCCGATCCGGCCGGCGAGTACCCTCAGGCCGCTCTCAGGTTGCAGCCGCCACGCCGCTCAGCGTGGCGCGGCTGCCGCCCACCCCCGGCCGCACTTCCAGACGCACGTCGATGCGCTCGCGCAACTCGGCCACGTGCGAAATGATCCCCACCAAGCGGCCGGCTTGCTGCAGGTCGAGCAGCGTACGGATGGCAAAGTCCAGGCTTTCCGGATCCAGCGTGCCGAACCCTTCGTCGACGAACAGCGTATCGAGCTGGATGCCGCCGGCGCGCGACTGCACCACGTCGGCCAGGCCCAGCGCGAGCGACAGCGACGCCAGGAACCCCTCGCCGCCTGACAGCGTATTGGCCGGGCGCGGCGCTCCGGTGTCGTGGTCGAACACTTCGATATCCAGCCCGCCCGCGCTGCGCTGGTCGGCCTGCTCGCGCACGCGCTGCAGCACATAGCGGCCCCGGCTCATTGCCAGCAGCCGCGCCGACGCGGCTTCCAGCACCTCGTCGAGCAGCGTTGCCAGCACGAAGCGCTGGAAGGTCATGCGGCGCGGGTTGTTGCCGTTGGCGACCTCGGCCAGGCGGCCCAGCACCGCATAGCGGGCTTCGATATCGCGGCCCTGCGCGTCGAGCTGCTGCAGGCGCAGCTGGCATTGCTGCAGCGTGTCGCGCGAGCGGCCGCGATCCGCCTGTTGCCGGACCAGGGCTTCCACCGCGTCGGCGGCGGCCTGCCGGGTGGCACGCAGCCCGTCCAGGTCCGGCACGCCGAGTCCTTGCGCGGCGACCTCGGCGCGTTCGCGCAGCCTGGCAGCCGCAACCAGTTCCGCATCGAAGGCGCGCAGCGCCTGGTCGATGCGTGCCATGTCGGCATCGGGCAGGCTGGCCACGGCATGCGCCGCTGCATCGGCGAAACCCTCCCGCCCCAACGCTTGCGCCAGAGCGTCTTCCGCTTCGGCGAGGCGCGCGGCGGCTTGTGCCTGGACCTGCCTGGCCGAGCCGAGCGCGGCCTGCGCGGCGGCGGCATCGGCTGCGGCCTGCCGTTCAGCCGCCTGCGCAGTGGCGAGTGCGCGCTCCAGCGCGGCGGCCTCGGCCTGCGCCTGGCGCAGGGCTTCGGCCAGCACCACCGGATCGCGCGAATCCTCGGGGACTTGCGCGCAGGCAACCTGCCATTCGGCCTGGCACTGGGCCAGCGCCTGCGAAGCCGCTTCCGCCGCGGTGGCGGCGTCGCGGCTGGCGAGTTCAGCGGCCTCGCGCGCTGTGCGGCTGGCGGCGACGGTTGCCTCGCACTGGCCGACGCTGGCCGCTGCCTGGTGGCCTGCTGCCAGAGCGGCTTCCAGCGTGGCAATGTCTGCCTTCAGCTGACGCGCGGCTTCGTCCGAGACGTCGCCCAGCGACTGCGCGAGTTCGTCGGCACGCTCGTGCGCCTGCGTGGTCGCGGCCTGCGCGGCCTGTACCGCGCCGGCGCAACGCACCGCCTGCGACTCGGCCTCGAGCATGGCGCTGCGCGCCTGTTCCAGCGCCTCGTCGGACAGCGGCGTGTCGACCTGCTGCGCCGGGTTGGGATGCGAACTGCTGCCGCACACCGGACACGCCTCGCCGGTGGCGAGCGACGCGGCCAGCCGGGCCGCCTGGCCCGCGCGCCACGCGGCTTCGGCCTCGGCCAGCGCGGCACGGCGGCGTTCGCGCATGCGCGCGGCCAGTTGCTGCGCGGCGTCGGCGTCGGCTGCCTGGCCGGCGGCGTTGGCAAGCGCCTGCGTCGCCTGGGCGTGGCGGCTGAACTGCCGCGACTTCTCCTGCAGCGCCGCGAGCTGCAGTTGCGTGCCCTGCAACTGCGCGGCAGCAAGCCGCGCCTGCCCGAGCGCGGTCTCTGCCGCCGCGGCATCGGCCTGGCTCGCTGCCAGCCTCGCCGCGGCACGCTCGCGCGCCTCGGCGGTGGCGGCCTGCTTCTGCCGTGCCGACTGGAAAGCCTCGTTCAGGGTGCCGAGCTGGCGCGCGCGCGGCAACATGGCATCCAGCTCCGTGCAACGCCGCTGTGCGGCCGAGCGCAGCTCGGCACGGGCAGTCTCGGCTTGCAGCGCGGCAGCGGCTTGCACGGCTTGCCGCGCGGCACGTGCCGCGGCCGCTTCGGTTTGCGCAAACGCTGTCCCGGCCGCCGCATGGTCCCGCTGCGCGAGCTGCCACTGCTGCAACGCCGGGTTGACGCGCGCCGCCCGCTGCGCGGCCTGCAGCCGCGCGCGTTCGGCCTCCATCGCGGGCTGCTGTACCAGCAACGCAGCGTGCGCGGCTTCGGCCTGCTGGCGCTCCTGCAACCGCGCCGCCACCTGTTCCCCCGCGCCCAGCGCCGCCTGCGCAGCGGCCAGCGCCTGGCGTGCGCCCTGCTCTTGCGCCTGCAGCGCATGCATTTCCGCCTGCAGCGCGGCGATGCCGTCCGCGAGTGCCTGCGCGCTCTCCATGCCGGCCTGCCGCAGCGCTTCGTCGCGCTGGATGCCGATGCGTTCGGCATCGCGGCGGATGCCCGCCGCCTGGGTCTTCAGCAGTTCTTCCACCCGGCGATAGACCTCGGTGCGGAACAACCGCTCCAGGATCGCCTGCCGCGCCTGCGAGCTGGCGGTCAGCAGTTCGCGGAAGCGCCCTTGCGGCAGCACGATGACCTGCCGGAACTGCGCGCTGTCGAAGCCGAGCAGCTCGCGGATGGCATCGCTGACCTTGCCCGGCTGGCCAGCCTTGCTGACCCAGCCGTTGCCGTCATGCTGGTCGAGCTGCGCCCTGGCGGGCTCCGTCAGCCAGCCCTCGCCGCGTTGCTTCGGCCGCTCCTGCGCGGGCGAGCGCACCACGCGCCAGCGCTGCGCGCCCAGGCTGAATTCCAGCGTGACTTCAGTGCGCAGCCCCGGCGCGGCATTGGCGCTGCGCATGGCCTGCGCGCTGCGCTCGCCGCCGGAGGTATCGCCATACAGCGCGAAGCAGATCGCATCGAGCAGCGTGGTCTTGCCGGCGCCGGTGGGGCCGTGGATCAGGAAGAAGGCCTGCTCGCCGAGCCGCGTGAAATCGACCTGCTCGGTCGCGGCAAATGGCCCGAAGGCCTGCAGGGTCAGTTGCAGCGGTCTCATGCCGACTCCCGCTCCGCCGCCGCCATGCCGGCCAGCACCTGGTCCAGCACTTCGCGGTGGCCCGGCTCGAGCTCGGCATCGGCCACCTCGCGGAAAAAGCTGGCAAACAGCTCGGTGGTGCCAAGCTGGCGCAGCTGGCGACCCGCTTCCGAGGCCGTGCCGCTGCGCGCCAGCACCGTGCGCTCGATCGCCAGCGCATTGGGGTAGACCTGGCGTAGCCTGGCCATGGGATCGAGCAGCGCGCCGGCATCGGTCAGGCGCGCGTGGATATAGTCGTCGCGCCGCGGGTCATCGGCGCCGGCGGCAAGCAGCGCGGCCAGTTCGCCTTCCACCACGCGCACGTCGCGCAGCGGCTGCAGCGGCACCGACGTGATCGACACGGTGCCGTCGGCATCCAGTTCGATGCGCGACACCGACTTGTCGTGCGCGCATTCGGACAGCGAGTACTTGAGCAGCGAACCGGCGTAATGGATGCGGCCGCCGCCCAGCGTCTGCGGCCGGTGCAGGTGGCCCAGCGCCACCAGGTCGATACCGGCGAACAGGTCCGCCGCCACGGCGCCGCTGCCGCCGACCGACAGCGGCCGCTCCGATTCGCTGGCCGCGCCGCCGACCACGAAGGCATGGCCCACCACCACCGCGCGCACGCCCGGCGGATGGACCGCGCGGATCGCATCGAGCTGCGCGCGCAGCGCGGCTTCGTGCGAGGGCAGCTCGGCGCCCATGGCGTCGCGCACGACCGCCGGCTCGGCATAGGGCAGCGCGTAGAGGCGCACTTCGCCGTGCGCGTCGTGCAGCGTCACGCTGGCGGCCTCGGCCAGCGTGCGGCCGGCCACGTGCAGGCCCTGCGCGCGCATCAGGCGCGCGCCGAACTCCAGCCGCAGCGCGCTGTCATGGTTGCCGGCGATCATCACCACGGGCACGCCGGCATCGACGACGATGCGGCCCAGCACGTCGTCGAGCAGCGCCACGGCCTCGGGTGGCGGCACGGCGCGGTCATAGACGTCGCCGGCGATCAGCACGGCGTCGGGTCGTTCGGCTCTGACCAGCTCAACGAACTGGCCGAGGATATGGGCCTGGTCTTCCAGCAGGCTGCGGGCATGGAAGAGCCGGCCGAGATGCCAGTCGGCGGTGTGCAGGAAACGCAATCTGGATTCCGTTGGAAAGGTGGATGCGGCGCGCGAAGCCAGCATGATAAATCCTCGCGGCGCCCGGACAGCCGTTCAGCGACGGTTCAGCCGTGCCGGCGCATCATCCATGCCATCGCCCCCGGATCCCAACCTTGATGGAGAACGTCCATGAAACACATCCCGACCGCCACCGCCGTGGCCCTCGCCCTTAGCCTTGCCGCCGCCGGCGCAAGCGCGCAATACACCGGCCCCTCGTCGATCCCGGTCATGACCGTGAAAGCCTTGCAGGCCGATGGCAAGGACGACCAGCACGCGGTCCTGCGCGGCAAGATCGTCAGCAGCGTCGGCGACGAGCGCTACCTGTTCTCGGACGGCACCGGCCAGATGAAGGTAAAGATCAAGCAGAAGGCGTGGCCGGCGCAGAAGCCCGTCGACGGCAACACCACGGTGGAGCTGGTCGGCGAGTACGACAAGGAGCTGATCGGCGAATCGCACTTCGACGTGAAGGAGATCCGCCTGCCCTGAGCGGACCTTTGCCTGCGCTGCAGAGACCTCGGCACGCAGCTCGGCGGCACCAACCTGCCGCTTCTCTGGCGCAGGATTAGAGCGGCCTCTGCGCACGATCCAGCCCTATGTACTGGCCGATGTGGCGCAGGTGCTCTCCGTCAGCGACACGCGGCGCAAACCGCGAGCGCGCCGGGTTCAGGTCACGCGGAAGCCGACCTTCAGCGTGACCTGGAAATGCGCGATCTTGCCGTTCTCGATATGGCCGCGCGTTTCCACCACTTCGAACCAGTCGATGTTCTTGATGGTTTCGCCAGCCTTGGCGATGGCACTGCGGATGGCCGCATCGCAGCCATCCGGCGAAGAGCCGACGATTTCGACCAGCTTGTAAGTATGGTTCGACATGTCCCTCTCCTTGGCGGGCGGACCCGTGGGGTTCCATCCATCATAGGCGCCATGCGCCGATAGTCCCAAGGCCAGTGCCGCCGGCACAGATCCTGTTACACATCGCCCTTTGCCAGTGGCGTATGCGGCTGCTACGCTGCGGTCCCGCGCACCACAGCCCGCGCCGTGACTTACCGAATGTTCCGCCGTACCTTACTGGGCCTTGCCCTCGCCGCCGCCGTATCGGCCTTCACCTCGTTCAGCCCGTTCGGCCTGCTCGCGCATGCGCGTTCGGCGTCTGGCTTCGACCAGGTCACCGAGTCCATCGCCGACAGCATAAGCGACACCTTCAACGAAGCGATGGCCAAGCACCTGCCCTCGCGCTCTGGCAAACCGGTGCAGCCGCCCGAGGCCAGCCCGGCGCCGAGCAAGGCGTTCGCGCAGGGCAGCGGATACACGCTGTGCTTCGTGCCCGATGGCGCGAGCTGCCAGGCGCTGCTGGTCAATGCGATCCGCAGCACGCGCCGGCAACTGCTGATCCAGGCTTACTCGTTCACCAGCGCGCCGATCGCCGAGGCCGTGGCGCAGGCGCACCGGCGCGGCGTGGACGTGCGCGTGATCCTGGACAAGAGTCAGCAGTCGGAGCGCTATACCAGCGCGACGTACCTCAAGCACGCGGGCGTGCCGGTGGTGATCGACAACAAGCCCGCGATCGCGCACAACAAGGTGATGGTGTTTGACGACCAGGCGGTGTTCACCGGCTCGTTCAACTTCACCAAGTCGGCGCAGGAGCGCAATGCCGAGAACGGCATGCTGATCCGCGGCGATGCGGCGGTGGTGAAGGCCTATACCGACAACTGGCACAAGCGCTACCGGCAATCGCGCGCGTATTGACGCGCTTGCTGCCCGGCAAAGGACAGCACCAGCACGACGGCGCGCGCGATGGCAAACTTGCGGCTGGCGCGCGGCACGCGCCGCGCATTCCGCTTACCCCTAATGAGCCATTCCGGAGAGCCTTTGCCATGACCGCCATTCCCGACAGCCAATGGATCCGCGTCGACAGCGACGCGGGCAGCTTCGACGCCTACCTCAGCCTGCCGCCGGCGGGCGTCCAGCCCGGCGCACCCGCCATCGTGCTGCTGCAGGAAATCTTCGGCGTGAACGAACACATCCGCGCGGTGGCTGACCAGTACGCCGCCGACGGCTATGCCGTGCTGGCACCCGACGTGTTCTGGCGCGAGGCGCCGCGCGTCGAGCTGGGCTATGCCGGCAACGACAGGACGCGAGCGATGGCGCTGCTTACTCATGAGTCAGAAATATAGCGGACACATGGATGCCTGAAGAACGACCGCACGAGCTTCGGGTTGCGTCCAATTTGGGCAAGCTGCTCGTGAATTCGCGGGCCCAGCTTTTCGCCTTTTTGCAAAGGACGTCGGGCGGCGCCATTGCGCTTGACGTGACTCCAAACTAGCTCATCTGGATTGAGGTCGGGTGCGTATCCGGGCAGGAAATGCAAGGTCAGTTTGCCCGCCGTACTGGCGACGTAGTCCTTGACGATGGCTTTCTTATGCGCAGGCAATCCGTCCACGATCAGATGCACCGCCTTCTTTCGATTGAACATCAACTTCTTGAGCAGCG
>NZ_AUFE01000034.1 GCF_000426345.1 Cupriavidus phytohabitans
TGGGCGCCACCGTCGCCGTCGAGGCAAAGCGCTGACCGAGGTGGCCGCGCAGGTACCACACCACGCCGCCTACGCGCTGCAACTGCGGCACGTACACGTTGAGGTACATCCGGTCGATGCACTCGCTTTCGAGCACGACGTGGTCGCGTAGAACATCGCACACACTGTGTGGTACCGTCATGTCTGGCTCCGGTCGTCCACGGGGTCTTCGGACCCCATTGAGCTTCGAGCTCGTACATCGCTGGGCTTGTCCCAGCCGGCTCGACCGGAGCCACCTTACCCCCTCAGCGCTCCGCAGTCACCCGTACTACTCGTCGGTCTGAGGCAGAGCCTCGTTAGTAGTGAAAGTCGCATGATGATGCCACCTTCCGTCAGCCCCGGCCTAAAACGAACGCGTTGCGACTGTTTGCGAGTTTTCCACTCGCTGATCGCCCTGCCACAAGATTAGGCGACATTGGCGAAGATTCCATGCAGAGTCAGTGGATGCGCCGCAGAGCGTCCGGGCAAGCAGCAAGTGCGAAATGCAACAAATTGTCATATCTGACGACTTATTGCATTTGGGTGATGCAGGCAGCAAGTGGATGCCATAAAGTGCCCCGGCCTTTGTCGGCACTTTCCGGGCCTCTATCAACAACAACATCATGAAAGCATCATTCTCTCTCACTACCTGCGCCATCGCGGCCGCACTGCTGGCCGGCTGCTCCGCTGGCATGCCCACCAACATCGACGGCATGGTGTCCGCCGGCTCCTCGCTGGCCAAGGCCGCGACGCTGAGCGACGCGGACGTCAAGAGCCTGTCCGACCAGGCCTGCGCCGAATCGGACAAGACCAACAAGATCGCCGGGGCCAATACCACCTACGGCAAGCGCCTGGCCAAGATCATGAGCGGCCTGAATGGCAGCAACGTGCCCAACGTCAACGCCAAGGTGTACCTGACCAGGGACGTCAACGCCTGGGCCATGGCCAATGGCTGCGTGCGCGTCTACAGCGGCCTGATGGACATGATGACCGACGATGAAGTGCGTGGCGTGCTCGGCCATGAACTGGGCCATGTGGCACTGGGCCACACCAGGAAGGCCATGCAGGTCGCCTACACCGCGACCGCCGCGCGTGGCGCTGCCGTGTCGGCAGGCAACGGCGCGGTGGCCGCGCTGTCGTCGTCGCAGCTGGGCGAGCTGGGTGAGAAGCTGATCAACGCGCAGTTCTCGCAGTCGCAGGAAAGCGCCGCCGATGACTACTCCTTCGACCTGCTGACCAGGAACAAGGCCAGCACGCGCGGCCTGGTGACGGCGTTCCAGAAGCTGGCCAAGCTCGATGGCGGCAAGTCGAGCATGTTCTCGTCGCACCCGGGTTCGGATGACCGCGCCAGACATATCGAGGAGCGGATCCGCAAGGCTTCGTAATCTCGTAAGCCACTGGCAGCAGGCATGACAACGCCCGCACCGGAGAGCCCGGTGCGGGCGTTGTGCTTTCTGCGCAGCGGGTCGGGGTCAGCGATACACGATCACCGGGATATCGGTATGGGTCAGCACCTTCTGCGTTTCACTGCCGAGCAGCAGGCCGGACAGCCCGCGCCGGCCATGCGACGCCATGAAGATCACGTCGCAGCCATGGCGCTCGGCCGCGTCGATGATGCCGAGGTAGGGCACGGCGAAGGTCGACATGTCCGCGTCAAAGGTGACGCCGGCCGCGGTTGCCAGGTTCTCGACTTCCTTCAGGTAGAGCTTGGCCTGGTTCTCGATGCGGTCCTTGAAGGCCTGCGGCGCCTCGACCACGATTTCGCTGAACGGGGTGTAGGGATACTCCTCCAGGCAGACATAGGCCGTGACGCGCGCGCCGATGGCCTTGGCGAGTTCCAGCCCGCCGTTGATGGCTTTCTTGGAGAGTTCCGAGCCGTCGGTGGGTAGCAGGATGTGTTGGAACATGCGGGGCTCCTTTTTTGACCAGGGATGGGGGCAGGGCTGCCGCCCGGCGCCGGTGGGGCGATGCCGGGGCGGAGGAAAGCGCCTGTCTGAATCCATTGTAGTCAGGGTGCCGAGTACGGCATTGTGCTAAATCAATTGCAACAAAAGCGTCACACCCCGGAGTCTTGCGCTGGCCGTCAGCTTGCCAGCGCAGCTGCCGCCGACACGGATGCCGCCTGCTCCGCCCGGCGCCAGTAGGCCGGGTTGCCGTAAGTGTTCTTCAGGTGGTCGATAAACAGCCGCACCCGCAGCGGCAGGTGCTTGCGCTGCGGGAACACCGCATGGATGCCGATCGGCGGCGCCTGGAAGTCGTCCAGCACCGTGACCAGCCGGCCGCTGGCAATTTCGTTGCCGACTTCCCACCACGAGCGCCACGCCAGGCCGTTGCCCTGCAGGCACCACTCGTGCAGCACCGCGCCGTCGGTGCATTCCATGGTGCCGCCGACCTTGACGGTCACCGAGCGGCCGTCTTGCGTGAATACCCAGCCGCGCTGCACGTTGGCGCTGGCGCCAAAGGCCAGGCAGTTATGCCGCTGCAGGTCGTCCGGCGTGTCGGGGCGGCCGGCGCGGGCCAGGTAGTCGGGCGAGGCCACTACCACGCGCCGGGTCTCGGCCAGCCGGATCGAGACCAGGCTGGAGTCGGGCAGGTCGCCCAGCCGGATCGCGCAGTCGAAGCCTTCATTGACCAGGTCGACCACGCGGTCGGACAGGTCCAGCGTGATCGATACGTCCGGGTGGGATTCGATGAACAGCGGCACCAGCGGCGCCACGTGCTTGCGGCCGTAGCCGGCCGGCGCGGTCACGCGCAGATGGCCGCTGGCCTTGACGCCGCCGGCCGAGACACTGGCCTCGGCATTGTGCAAATCGTTCAGGATGCGCTGGCAGTCCTCCAGGAAGGCCGAACCTTCGAAGGTCAGGCTGATCTTGCGCGTGGTACGTACCAGCAACTTCACGCCCAGCCGCTCTTCCAGCGCATCGATGCGACGCCCGATGATGGCCGGCGCCACGCCTTCCGCCGCCGCCGCCGCCGACAGGCTGCCGCGCGAGGCGACGGATACAAAAGTCTCCAGCTGTTTGAAATGGTCCACAAATGTTCGCCGAGTAGTGCCCGAGTAGTACCCACCCGCGCCTTTTGTGCCGGTTCGGTCACGCACGATGCGTTCCAGCGTGCTGCCGGCGGCAAATGCGCAAGGTTTTAGTGCGGAGTATCGTTTTAGTCAGCCAAGATTAGTGGCCGAAAAGTAAAAGATCAAGTGACCCGGGGCACCTTTGCCGCAGTGCAGCGTCTTTCTACAATGCGATGCATTCATCGGTGTACACGGCTACGCAGTTGTGGTCCGGCACCGACACACCTTGCACACACAGGTTGCCAGCGCCCCATGAACAAGATCCGCGCAGTCGTCTTCGATGCCTATGGCACGCTGTTCGACGTGTATTCCGTCACCGCGCGCGCGGAACAGCTGTTCCCGGGCCGCGGCGAGGCGCTGGCGCTGCTGTGGCGCGATCGCCAGATCGACTACACGCGCATCCGCACCATGGCCGCGCACGACGGCGCGCACTACAAGCCGTTCTGGGCCATCACCGTGGACGCGCTGCGCTACGCCGCCGAGCGCCTGGGCCTGCCGCTGGACGAGGCCACCGAAGCCCAGCTGCTCAAGGAATACGCCTGCCTGTCGGCATTCCCGGAAAACCTGGGCGCGCTCAAGCGCCTGCGCAAGGCGGGACTGCCGCTGGGCATCCTGTCCAACGGCAATGCCGAGATGCTCGATATCTCGGTCAAGAGCGCCGGCATGCACGGCCTGTTCGACCATGTGCTGTCGGTCGATGCGGTGCGCCAGTACAAGACCGCGCCCGCTGCCTATGCACTGGGGCCGCTGGCCTTCGGGCTGGACGCGCAGGAGATGCTGTTCGTCTCGTCCAACGGCTGGGACGCCTGCGGCGCCACCTGGTTTGGCTACACCACCTTCTGGATCAACCGTGCCGGCCACCCGGCGGAGCGGCTCGACGTAGCCCCCTCCGGCACCGGGCACGACATGAACGACCTGCTCGAATTTGTCCGCGCCCATGGCGTGGCGGTATAGCAGGGCGCCCCAATCACCAAGCTATCGCTATCGTTTACAGGAGAACACTGATGGCTATCACGCTGCCCGCGGGCATGAAGATTACCGGCGAAATCCTGCCGGCCTACGAAGATATCCTCACGCCGGAAGCCCTGGCCCTGGTAGACAAGCTGCACCGCGCCTTCGAGCCGCGCCGTCAGGAACTGCTGGCCGCGCGCGTCGAGCGCGCCAAGCGCCTGGACGCCGGCGAAGTCCCCGATTTCCTGCCGGAAACCAAGAGCATCCGCGAAGGCGACTGGAAGGTTGCACCGGTGCCCAAGGCGCTGGAATGCCGCCGCGTGGAAATCACCGGCCCGGTCGAAGCCAAGATGGTGATCAACGCCTTCAACTCGGGCGCTGACAGCTACATGACCGACTTCGAGGATTCCAACACCCCCAACTGGCACAACCAGCTGCAGGGCCAGGTCAACCTGAAGGCTGCCGTGCGCCGCACGCTGACCCTGGAATCGAAGGGCAAGCAATACAAGCTGAACGACAAGATCGCCACGCTGCAGGTGCGTCCGCGCGGCTGGCACCTGGACGAAAAGCACGTCACCATCGACGGCAAGCGCGTCTCGGGCGGCATCTTCGACTTCGCGCTGTTCCTGTTCCACAACGCCAAGGAACAGATCGCCCGCGGCGCCGGCCCGTTCTTCTACCTGCCCAAGATGGAAAGCCATCTGGAAGCGCGCCTGTGGAACGACATCTTCGTGATGGCGCAGAACGAAATCGGCCTGCCGCAAGGCACCATCAAGGCCACCGTGCTGATCGAGACCATCCTCGCCGCGTTCGAGATGGAAGAGATCCTGTATGAGCTGCGCGAGCACAGCGCCGGCCTGAACGCCGGCCGCTGGGACTACATCTTCTCGTGCATCAAGAAGTTCAAGAACGACAAGGACTTCTGCCTGGCCGACCGCGCCAAGGTCACCATGACCGCGCCGTTCATGCGCGCCTACGCGCTGCTGCTGCTCAAGACGTGCCACTCGCGCGGCGCCCCCGCCATCGGCGGCATGAGCGCGCTGATCCCGATCAAGAACGATCCGGAGAAGAACGCCATCGCCATGGAAGGCATCATCAGCGACAAGCGCCGCGATGCCACCGACGGCTACGACGGCGGCTGGGTGGCGCACCCGGGCCTGGTCGAGCCGGCCATGAAGGAATTCGTGGCAGTGCTGGGCGACAAGCCGAACCAGTTCGAAAAGCAACGTCCGGACGTGCAAGTGAAGGGCGCCGACCTGCTCGACTTCAAGCCGGAAACGCCGATCACCGAGCACGGCCTGCGCATGAACATCAACGTCGGCATCCACTACCTGGGCGCCTGGCTGGCCGGCAACGGCTGCGTGCCGATCCACAACCTGATGGAAGACGCCGCCACCGCCGAGATCTCGCGCTCGCAGGTGTGGCAGTGGATCCGTTCGCCGAAGGGCAAGCTGGAAGACGGCACCAAGGTCACGGCCGAGCTGGTGCGCAAGCTGATCCCGGAAGAGCTCGCCAAGGTGAAGGAACTGGTCGGTGGCGACACCAAGACCTATGACCGCGCTGCCGAGATCTTCGAGCAGATGTCGACGTCGGAGGATTTCGCCGAGTTCCTGACGCTGCCGCTGTACGAAGAGGTCTGAGCAGGCCGCACTGCTCCGGCATGAACAAAACCGCAGCCTGATGGCTGCGGTTTTTTTGTGCGGCTTCCTTTTACAGCGGCCCGGGCAGCGTCTTCAGCCCGATCCAGAGCACCATGATGATGACGTTGACCGGCACGCTGAGCGCGCCCGGCACGTAGAACAGCGCCGACAGCACCGGCGCGCACAGCACGCCTTCCACCACGCTGCCGACGGCATAGAAGAAGACCCCGCACCACAGCCAGCGCCGCATATATGTCGGCAGCCAGTGCGCACGCGCCTTGTTGAAATGCCAGGCGTGGGCCCGTTCGGCGTGGCTTCCCCGGCTGGCGTCGCGGAACAGCCAGTTGAAGAAAAAGTAGCGGTACAGCAGGGTGCGGAAGGCCAGCTCTTGCATGATCACTCCTATCGCCGTGCCAAGCCGGTGGTGTGCAACGTTCATACCAGCGCATGCAGGGACGACGGCGGCTTATATCAGCAGCGTAGCAAGAAGTCGCGCGGACAGCCCAGCCGCCGGGAGCAATCCGGATCCGCGCCATGCTGGAAAACCCCGCATGTCCCGCGCAGCAACACTCCCTAATATGAAGTACCCGCCGCCAGCGCGGCCGACAACATTAAAGCGGAGACTTCAGATATGGACCGTCGACAGTTCCTGGGCACCGCAGTCCTTGCCGCAAGCGCCGGCGTGGCGCCGTTTGCCATGGCGCAGCAGTGGCCGTCGCGGCCGATCCGGCTGGTGGTGGCGTATCCGCCCGGCGGCGGTACGGACGTGGTGGCGCGGCTGTTTGCCGACTATCTTGGCCGCGTGGCGGGCCAGTCGGTGGTGGTGGAGAACAAGCCGGGTGGCGCCACCATTCCCGCCACGCAGGACGTGATCCGCGCCAGGAACGACGGCCAGACGCTGCTGGTGACGCTAGGTTCGTCCGCCACCTCGGGCGCGCATATCAACCGCGTGCCCTATGACCCGCTGACCGACCTCACCGCGCTGGCCGAACTCGGCCGTGCCCCGGTGCTGCTCGCCGCCAACAAGGACGCCCCTTATTCCACGCTGAAGGAACTGATCGCCTATTCCAAGGCCAACCCGGGCAAGCCGATCCATTCCGCCTCATACGGCCCGGGCACGTCGTCGCACTTTGGC
Organism: Cupriavidus phytohabitans; assembly: GCF_000426345.1. GTDB lineage: Bacteria > Pseudomonadota > Gammaproteobacteria > Burkholderiales > Burkholderiaceae > Cupriavidus. Next base: position 6,818 of record NZ_AUFE01000034.1, read on the forward strand.
CCGCTGCTGTTCAACCGGCTGGCAGGCACCAACCTGGAGCCGGTGCTGTACAAGGGCTCGGCGCCGGCCACGCAGGACCTCGTGGGCGGCGTGGTGCCGCTGATGATCGACGGCCTGACCACCGGCGTGCCGCTCTACCAGGCCGGCAAGACCAAGGTGCTGGCGACCACCATCCCGGAACGCTCAGAGATGGCGCCCGGCGCGCCGACGTTCCGTGAGCTGGGTTTCCAGGAGATGGAGCAACTTAGCGGCTATTTCGCCCTGTTTGGACCGAAGGGCATGCCGAAGGCAACGGTTGATGCCGTCTCCGAGGCCGTGCGCAAGGTGCTGGCCGACCCGGCGTACCAGAAACGGCTGGCCGGCATCGGCGTGCTGCCGGCGCAGGCGGTCACGCCAGAAGCGTTTTCCGCACAGATCCGGACCGATCATGCGCGTTGGGGACAGTTCATCAAGGACATCGGGTTCAAGATCGAGAATTGAGTCCGCCAGTTCGCCTGAACTCAAAGACGGGCTCCGCCGCGGGGCGATTTATTGTCCATACTGAACCTTGCCGCGGCACCTCGCCGCGGCAACAAGAATCAGCAGCCTATGGAGGGAATCGTGTTCAAGCACATCTTGCTGGCCACTGATGGCTCGGAGCTTTCCAAGGTCGCCATGGCGGCGGCGATCAATTTCGTCAAGGCGGGCGGTGCGAAGCTGACGGCGTATACGTGCATGGAGGAGTATCCCTACCTGTCCTCAGGGGATGCCGGCCATCCGCGGCGAAAGGCGTATGAGGAACATGAGGCCGAGCGGGCCGGCGCGGTGCTGGCCGAGGTTGTCGCCGCGGCCACCGAGGCGGGCGTGACCTGCCAGACCGACATGAGCACGTCGGTGCCATACAAGGGCATCATCGATGCCGCCGCCAAGCACGGCTGTGACGTGATTTTCATGGCATCGCACGGGCGGCGCGGGCTGGAAGGGCTGCTGGTCGGCAGCGAAACACAAAAGGTACTCACGCACTGCAGGATTCCCGTGCTCGTCTACCGCTGAGCTTGCGCAATCCGCCGGTCAGGATTCCTTCGACAGTTGCGCGATGCGCTTCCAGTGCGCGTCCTCGTTCGGCAACGGGCCGGGGAACTGGCGGCGCTCGGCGATAACATCGACTGGTTCGCGCAGAACGCCTTGGACTCGGGTGACTGAGCGATCCTGACCAGTTCGTCGGACAAGCGCTCGACCAGCGGCCGGTTCGCGAGCCGGCGCTTGCCGGAATGCGAACATGCGCGCGCCGTGCCCTCAGAAACGGTAGCCCCGGCTCGGATTGACTTTCCAGCCGCCGGTGCCGTCGAGTTCCAGCACCTGGTGGTGGTACTTGAGCAGTGACGGACGGTGGCTGACGCTGACCAGCGTCGCGTCCATGCCGGCCAGCAGCCGGTACATGCCTTCCTCGTTGGCGATATCGAGCGCGCTGGTGGCCTCGTCGAGCATCACATAGCGGGGCCGCGACAGCAGCACGCGCCCGATCGTCAGCCGCTGCTGCTCGCCCAGCGACAGCACCTTGCCCCAGTCCACTTCGGTGTCGAGGCCGCCGAAGCGGTCGACGATGCTGCCAAGGTTTACCAGCTCCAACAGCCGGATCAGCTCGTCGTCGGCAATGTGCTGCCCGATGTGGTTGGGGTAGAGCAGCTGGCCGCGCAGGCTGCCGACCACCATGTACGGGTGCTGCGGCAGGAACAGCATGTCCTGCGGACGTGGGCGCATGATGCAGCCGCTGCCGCTGGTCCATAGTCCGGCAATGGCGCGCATCAGCGAGCTCTTGCCGCCGCCGCTGGCGCCGACGATCAGCAGCCCTTCGCCGGGATCGGCCGACACCGTCAGGTCGCGCACCAGCGTGCGTTCCAGGTTCGGCGTGCGCAGCGTCACGTGCAGCAGCGACAGGCGCGAGTCCTGCACCGCCTCGATCGTCGGCGCCGGCTCGGCCGGTTTGCCAGGTTTGGCCGGCGAGTCGGCCAGTGTGCTGGCGAAGGTATCCAGCCGGTCCAGGCCGGCGACAAAGCGGGCCAGCTCTTCGAAGTTGTCGACGATAACCGTCAGGGCATTCAGCACCGCGGCGAACGCCCCCGCGGCCTGGATCGCGCGCCCGACCTCCATCTCCCCGGACAGCACATGCGAGGCGACGATGGCGCTGGGCAGCAGGATGGTCAGGAAGCCGTAGCCGTACTGGAATGTGTTCAGGCTCAGCTGCCACTTGATGAGCTTGTCGAAGTTGCGGAAGGCCTGCTCGAAGCGGCCGCTGATATGCGACGATTCCAGCGCCTCGCCACGGTAGAAGGCGATCGACTCGGCATTCTCCCGCACCCGGATCAGGCTGAAGCGGAAGTCCGCCTCGCGCTTGAGCTGGAAGAAGTTCAACCCGATCAGCACGCGCCCGAAGAAGTACATCGAGACGAAGCTCCCGGCGATGGCATAGACCACCAGGAAGTAGACCAGCATCTGGGAAATCGACCACAGCACGGCGCTGAAGGCAATCAGCTGCAGCAGCGCGCCGATGCCGATCGACAGGAAATACAGCGATTGCTTGGTGAAGGTGTTGATGTCTTCGCTGATGCGCTGGTCCGGATTGTCGATCGCCGCGTTGGCGTTGAGCTTGTAATAGGTCCGGTCCTTGAAGTACCCGTCGAGGTAATGGCGGGTGAGCCATCGTCGCCACAGCAGGCCCAGCTTGTTGCGCAGGTAGTAGTAGGAGGAATAGACGGGAACGGCGCCGAGCAGGATGTATAGGCACTTCTGGATCGAGCCCCAGAAGCGGTCGGCATCCTGCGCCGCCAGGGCCGAAGTGAATTCGCCGGTCTGTTTGTTGATCCAAACTTCGGCCTGCGTCTGGCCGAGCAGCAGCAGGATCAGCAGGAGCAGCAGGCCGGACGCCTTCCATCGCTCACGCGAAAACCAGTAGGGGCGGGCAATGGCCCAGTAACGGGTCCACACATGGCGCGTGGGGGCGCCCGGACGTTTCTTGCGGGTTGAAGTGGTGCCGGCAACCCTTGGCTCGGGCACGACGCTCATCTGACTCTCCAGCGCAGACGGATTCCCCGCCGCCACGCACATTCGTCGTGCTGCCACGAAGCGGACCAGCAGGAGAAATCTCTGGATGAAATATAGGCCAGCAAAATCCACGCCTGGCCAGAATTCATCCACGCGGCGCTCGTTTTTTTTGCGCCGGCGCGCGGTGTGCAGTGTTGGCGGCAACGTCAAACGAGCTCGGAGCCAGGAGGTGACCGAGCCGCTGCAGCGAACCCTGCAAGCCTTTCCAGCGTACCTGCAGTTTCCGCTTCGATGCGTCCTTTCTGCTATGGATTCGGGTTCGAGTGAACGCCGCGTGTAGCGTGCGCCCGGCCCTGAACGACACGTCGTCGCTGACGGGCGGGCCGGGATGACGCGCGCTCCACCCGTCAGCCAATGTGGGTGGCCTCGGGGCGATGTGCAGGTGCGGCTGCGGTCTTGAGGCAGGGCTTGCTCGCCTTAAGGCCGCAGCGCCTGTCTCAGTCGAGGGTAATCTTTCCCGCCTTGACGATGTGGCCATAGCGAGCGATGTCGCGCTCGATCACCTTGCGGAATTCCTCGGACGAACCGCTTGCCGGCACGAAGCCAAGGTCGGTCAGCTTCTTTGCCACGTCGGGACTGCGCGTTGCCGCCGCGATTTCCCTGGCCATGCGGTCAACCACGGGCGCGGGCGTGCCGGCAGGTGCCAGCAGGCCGGTCCAGGAGCTCATCACGAAGCCCGGGAAGCCCGATTCTTCCATGGTCGGGATATTCGGTTCGCCCGGCCAGCGCTTGGCCGAGGCGACGGCCAGCACATTGATCTTGCCCGACTTCACGTGCGGCATCGGCACCAGCAGGGGATCGAATGCCACCGACACCTCGCCGGAAACAAGCGCCGGCAGGATCGGTGCGCTGCCGTTATACGGCACATGGGTCATCTTGACCTTCGATTCCATGGCAAACCGCTCGCCCGTCAGGTGCGCCGAGCTACCCACGCCGCTTGAGCCGAATGTCAGCGTATTGGGATGCTTCTTGCCATAGTCGACCAGTTCGGCAACGGTCTTCGCGGGCACCTTCTTGCTCGCGAACAGGAACAGCGGCAGCTCCGCCATCTCGGCCACCGGCACGAGGTCCGAAGGCTTGTAGCTCAGCTTGGAATACAGCGACATGTTGGCGCTGTAGGCCGCGAGCACCGAGACAAAGGTATAGCCGTCCGGCGCCGAGCGCGCGGCAACGCCAACGCCAAGCGTACTGTTAGCGCCCGGCTTGTTCTCGATGATGATGGGCTGGCCGAGGCTTTGCGATACCTTCTCGAACACGACCCGGGATACCGTGTCGGTGGACCCGCCGGGGGTATAGGGAACGATGACCTTGATCGGCCGGGTCGGCCAGGCGTCGGCCGCAAATGCCGCATGGCCGATAACGGCACTCGTGATGGCGAGCGTCACCAGACGGACGCTGCGCGCCGCGCGATTCGAAATGCTCAACTACGTCTCCTGCTTTGGCAATATTTCTTCCTGCCATTGGGGCAGGGGTTCCAGCGGTGAATCCGCCGATCGATTATGCCGGAGCGGCCGCAGCCGGTACTTGCCATGAGGCTGCAGCGGATCGCATTCCGTGAAGTCAGTGTGCGATAAGCGGTCGAGGCGCAGGAGGGCGCCACGCCGCACGGCGTTGCCTGCACCGAGCTGTACCGCTTGCTTCCGGCCGCGCATCCGGCTGCGCTTCCGGCCGCGCTTCCGGCTGCGCTTCCCGCGCGGCACTAAACCACCGATGGGCCCACGACCTTCGCCTCGACCACAGCGCCGGCGCGGGCCACCTCCTGGTCCAGCAAGTCGATGATGCCGGCGACGCCGCGCAACTCGCCCATCCGCACGCCTGCCAGCGCGAGCGCCAGCGGCATCGCGGGTGCGGCGATGTGTTGTCCAATTGCCGCCACGTGGCGGTCCTGCCGTTCGATCAGCCCGCTTTCGCCGCCGCTGCTGGCGCGCAATGCCTGGCCAAAACCCCATGCCGCGGAACGCGTCTGCACGAGCGCCGCGCCGATCAGCATTTCGTCCAGGCGGCCGGCCACCCGGTCCGCCAGCCGCAGCAGCGGCCAGACGGCGGCGAGCCGGTCCTGTACCTCGTCGACCATCAGCAGCAGGAGATCATTCACGCGATCGAAATCCGTCCGGGGCAGCGGGTACTCGTCCAGCGTGCGGGCCGCGGCGATTCCCAGGTCCAGGTTGATATGCGCATTGATGCCGAGCAGCAGATGCTGCGATACCGTGGGCCTCCAGCGCCCTGCGGCATCGAAGGCAACCTGCCATGCACGGGTCACCGGTGCTGCGCCAAGGTGTGCCGCCAGCGCTTCGAAGTACCGGCCGGCGAACAGCACCACCAGGCGCTCGGCCGCCTCGGGCTGCTCGAAGGCCCCGGCCGCGAGAGCACTGCGGGCGCGCAGCGTGACGCCGCGGTAGAGCGCGGCAAAATAGCCGAGCCGGCTTGCATGCTGGCGCGCCCAGGCCAGGATCGCATCGAAGCGCGCGAGGACCGCTGCGCCGTCGGGCGGCGGCACCGGGTCGAGCAGGACGCTCATTCGCCTATCGTGACGTGTTCGATCCCGCCATGGTCGTCGAGCGCAATCGAGACCGGCAGGTTATCGTCGCGCGCCTTCTCCAGCAGGCGCCTCAGGCGCTCGTCGTGGCGCTTCACGGGAACCTCGCGCTGCTCGTCCAGCACTGCGGCGAGCAGCCGCCCGCGGGCATCGAAGCGCAGGGCCGTGACGAAGCCCGTCAGCAGGCGGTGGCCGCCTCCCGGCTGCTTTTCCACCACGATCCCGCCCAGCGTTTCCGCGTCGGGCTGGAAGGTCAGCACCTCGCGCGCACCGGGGAAGGCGTCGTTGGCAACGGAGATTTCCGCAACGGCTTCGAGCGGGCTCAGCACCGTGAAGCGCACGACTTCGATGCCCGCCCCGAAGGCGATCTGGGTTGCGGCACAGAAGGCCGCATCGTGGATCGTTACCGCTACCCTGTAGCGGCGGCCCGGCCAGAAGCGGGCGGGCTCGACCGTGAGGCGCGGGTCGCGCGGGCGTCCGACCTGCACCGAGGTGAACTCCATGCGCGCGACCTTGTGCTTGCCTTCCAGCAGTCCCTTCAGCTCGACGCGCAGGGGCGCGATGCCGGGCTGCGGGAAATCCGCCTTGGCAGCGAGCGCGCCGTCCTGCTGCGGTTGCATGGGCCAGGTGCGGCCGGTGAAGTCGCTCAGCACCGCTTCAAACTTGCCGGCGGCCGGCTTGCCCCGGAACATCGGCGTCGCGGTGACGACGCTGGTGTCCTGCGGATCGAGCTGAAAGGGATCGACGCGCAGCAGGATATCGAACTCCGGGCTGACCGAGCGCGCCATCAGGTTCATGCGCAGCGGCCGGAACTGCGGATCGCCGGCAACGCGCACACGCCAGGTACCGGATTCGGGGGACGGAACGTGCAGCGCGGTCATCCATCCCACACCGATCTCGAAGGCACCGTTGATTCCGTGGCGAAACGACGTGCCGGACGGCGAGGTGGCTTCGATCGAAGGGCGGCCGGGGTGATGCCACGTCAGCCCCAGCAGCAGTTCCTGCGAGATGTCGTCGACATCGACTTCGAACTGCGCCTCGTTGATGCGGTGTCGCGACCTTTCGCCATTGTCCGCCGCGGCCAGGGTCGGCAGGCTGAACTGCTCCCACAGCAGCCTGGAGGCAGGCCACGCCAGCGGCCGCAACGGCAGTATGCCGTTGTTGTTGACGACCTTCATCGAGTTCGTCATCAGCGCTGCCGAGGTATCCGCCGCATACGACGGCGTGGTGCTGATCGTCTTTACGGTGCTGCCGAAGGGCTCGGCTTCAGCGACCAGGTCCGTCAGCGTCGCGTTGAGCAGATCCGAGCCGATTCCCTGCGCATTGAGCGCGATGCCATTGCCTGCCAGCAGCACGGCAAAGTCGATGCCCTGTTCGAATTCATAGCCGCTCTTGGTCAGCAGGCCGTCATGCTGGATCGTCTGGTTGCCGTCGGTGAACAGCACGATCTTCTTCTTGTACACCGCGGGGAACAGCGGTGGAGGATTGGCGACCATGAAGTCGGCCACGGTCCGCACCGCATGGAAAATATCTGTCATGCTGCCGACCGCGCCCTGCACCGAAGGCTGGTCTTCGATCGCGCTGACCACGTTCTTCCAGATCGTAGTGTCGCCCACCGGAAAATTTCCCTGGCCGATCAGTCCCTTGGTCTGCGTGGCGAAGTACCAGAACGAAACCGCCCAGGTTTCGTTGGACGACGAGGTCTTGTTCTCGATCTCATCGATGATGTACTGCACCGATTCCGAGGCCTCGACGATCTTGTCCTTGGAGGAGCCGTTGCCAGCGCTGTGGAACATCGAGCCCGAGGCATCGATCAGGATAGCGAGTTGCTTGGCCATGCCGGTGCTCCTGTTCGGACGGATAGCGCTTGCGCGACGGACAGGGGCATGCGTTCGGACCCCGGTTAGCAGTTAGTTATAGTGCGTCGGGCGTGACCGGGAGGCCGGCTGTTGCTTTTCTGTCTATCCCCCTGGTGCAAGTGAAGATCGTGCAGATCTCATTTGCAGCGAATTTGCGTGAGTCATTTTGCGCGAGTCATTCGCGGTGCAATGTCACGCTCGCACTTCACTCTCAGTTCGTCGCGAGGGTCTCACGCATTCTGCACAGGCTGGGCCTGCACCGGATCCGCATGAATCTGCATCACGACCTCTCGCTTCTCCAGCAAGTGGTGCCGCAGGATGCCGGCCAGCTTCTTGCCATCGCGCGCCTCGAGCGCGCCGATCATGCCTTCGTGCTCGTCGACGGCACGGTCCCACTTTTCCGACTGGAAGTTGGAGCGGAAGCGCAGCGCCTGGATGCGCCGGTTCAGCGCGAGGTAGGTCTGGCTTAGCGCCGAGTTGCGCGCGGCGGCCACGATCAGGTTGTGGATCTCCTGGTTGCGGGCGTAATAGCCGGGCAGGTCCTTCTGCACGCGGCAGGCCAGCATCGAGTAGTGCAGCGCCTTGATCTCGGCGAACTCCGCCGGCGTCATGCGCTCGCACGCCAGTTCGCCGGCGAAGGCCTCCAGGCCGCTCAGCAGCTCGAACATTTCCCACACTTCGGTCTCGCTCATGCGGGACACACTCGCGCCGCGGTTCGGCCAGATGTCGATCAGGCCTTCCGCCGCCAGTACCTTGAGCGCCTCGCGCAGCGGCGTGCGCGAGATGCCGAGCGTCTCGCACAGCTCGCGCTCGTTCAGCTTCATGCCCGGCGACAGCACGCCTTCCACGATGAACCGGCGCAGGTGCTCGACCACGACGTCGTGCAGGCGCTTGCGCTCCAGCCTGGGCATGAGCGGGTCGGATGGTCTGTTTTCGGCGTCGAGGGGATTTTGCATTCAATTTTTCCATCTTTCGGAGGCTGGCTCAATTGTATCTCAAGGCCAGAATGCTCAGCCAACATAAGGGTTAACGCGGCGAAACTTCGGCTTGAGGTACGCCGGGTGCCGGTGCTACAGTAAATTGAATTCAAAATTCAATATTCAACCCGGAGACGCCATCCCATGATCCACCTCGATTTCCATCCGGCTGGCCGCCACTTCCTGCAGATTCCTGGCCCGAGCCCGGTGCCCGATCGCATCCTGCGCGCCATGAGCTACCCGACCATCGACCACCGCGGTCCCGAGTTCGGCGCGCTGGGGCGAAAGGTGCTGGCCGATATCAAGAAGGTCTTCAAGACCGAGCACCCGGTGATCATTTACCCCGCGTCGGGTACCGGCGCCTGGGAGGCCGCGCTGGCCAACACGCTGAGCCCGGGCGACCGTGTGCTGATGTTCGAGACTGGCCACTTCGCCACGTTGTGGAAGAAGATGGCCGAAGCGCTGGGGCTGAAGCCCGAGTTCCTGGGCCTGCCGGGCCTCGAGGGTTGGCGCCGCGGCGTGCAGGCCGACATGATCGAGGCGCGGCTGCGTGAGGACGCGGCGCACGGGATCAAGGCGGTTTGCGTGGTGCATAACGAGACGTCGACGGGCGTGACCTCGAACATCGCCGCGGTGCGCAAGGCCATCGATGCCGCCGGCCACCCGGCTTTGCTGCTGGTGGACACGATCTCGGGGCTGGCCTCGGCCGACTACCGGCATGACGAATGGGGCGTCGATGTCACGGTGTCGGGTTCGCAGAAAGGCCTGATGCTGCCGCCCGGCATCAGCTTCAACGCGCTCTCGCCGAAGGCGATCGCGGCCGGCCGGAGCGCGAGGCTGCCGCGCGCGTTCTGGGACTGGACCGAAATCATCGAAGCCAACAAGAACGGCTACTGGCCGTATACCCCGAACACCAACCTGCTCTACGGCCTGTCCGAGGCGCTCGACATGATCCTGGGCGAGGGGCTGGACAATGTCTTCGCCCGCCACCAGCGCCTGGCGGAAGCCACGCGCCGCGCCGTGCGCGCATGGGGCCTGGAGATCCAGTGCGCCGACCCGGCCGTGTACAGCCCCGTGCTGACCGGCGTGATGATGCCGGAGGGCGTGGACGCCGATGCCGTGCGCAAGCTCATCTATGAGCGCTTCGACATGTCGCTGGGCCAGGCGCTCGGCAAGATGCGCGGCCGCATGTTCCGCATCGGCCATCTGGGCGACTGCAACGACCTGACGCTGATGGCAACGCTGGCCGGCTGCGAGATGGGGCTGAAGCTGGCAGGCGTTCCTGTCGCAGCGAGCGGTGTGGCGGCGGCCATGGATTACCTGGCGTCGCACGCCGATATGCCAATGCTGAAGGCGGCTGCCTGAACACAGCCGCACAGGCCGGCGCCGGGAGAGGCCGGGCCGGCGTGGCAGCGCCATATCCACGCACCACAAGCCCATGCCATCACGTGGGGTGATCGGCAGGGGCGCCTGTTGCCTGCGGATTCACGCAGGCATCCACCGACGTTCGCCCAGCCTGGCACAAGCCGGCTGTTTGCCATGAATACCTTTACTTCCTCCACGCTGGTCAAGCCGATCCACCTGGTGTCGTCACAGCACCGCGCCGTGTCGCCGCTGTCTGCGCTGCTGCGCAAGGAACTGCGCGGCGACGTGCTGTTCGACCGCGCCGGCCGCGGGCGCTATGCCACCGATGCGTCGATCTACCAGATCATGCCGATCGGCGTGGTCGTGCCGCGCGACCAGGCCGACCTGCTGCGCGCGCTCGACATCGCCCGCGACCAGCGGGTGCCGGTGCTGGCGCGTGGCGCGGGAACCAGCCAGTGCGGGCAGACCGTGGGCGAGGCGCTGGTGATCGACAACAGCAAGTGGCTCAACAACGTGGTGGCGTTCGACGCGGCGGCGCGCACGGTGACGGTGGAGCCGGGCATCGTGCTCGACCACCTCAATGCCTGGCTCAGGCCGCACGGCCTCTGGTTCCCGGTGGACGTGTCGACCGGCGCGCAATGCACCATCGGCGGCATGGCCGGCAACAACTCGTGCGGGTCGCGCTCGATTGCCTACGGCAACATGGTGCATAACGTGCTGGCTATCGATGCCGTGCTGGCCGACGGCAGCCAATGCCATTTCGGCTCGCTGGCCAAGCCGGTGGCGGCGGGGCGCGCCGAAGGCATCCTGCGCGGTCTGGAACGCATCGCCACGCGCGAGCGCGGCGAGATCGCCGAGCGTATGCCGAAGGTGCTGCGCCGCGTGGCCGGCTACAACATCGACCTGTTCGACTGCCAGAACCCGATGGCCTATACCGACGATGGCCATGCCAACCTGGCGCACATCCTCGTGGGGTCCGAGGGCACGCTGGCCTGCAGCAGGCAGGTCACGCTCAAGCTGTCGCCGCTGCCGGCGCACAAGGTGCTGGGCGTGGTGAATTTCCCCACGTTCTACCAGGCCATGGACATGACGCAGCATATCGTCAGGCTGCGCCCGGTCGCGGTGGAACTGGTCGACCGGACCATGATCGACCTGTCGATGGAGAACCCGGCCTTCCGCCCGGTGGTCGAGCGGGCGCTGAGCGGTGATCCGCAGGCCATCCTGCTGGTCGAGTTCGCCGGCGAGGACCGCCAGGCGTTGCTGGCGCAGCTGGAACAGCTGGCCGAACTGATGGGCGACCTGGGCCTGCCGGGTTCGGTGGTGAGAATGCCCGACGAGAAGGCGCAGAAGGCGCTCTGGGATGTGCGCAAGGCCGGGCTCAACATCATGATGAGCATGAAGGGCGATGGCAAGCCGGTCTCCTTCATCGAGGACTGCGCCGTCCCGCTGGAACACCTGGCCGAGTACACGCGCCGGCTGACCGAGGTCTTCCACAAGCACGAGACCGAGGGCACCTGGTATGCCCATGCCAGTGTCGGCACGCTGCATGTTCGCCCGATCCTGGACATGCGCCGCGACGGCGCGGTGCGCATGCGCGAGATTGCCGAGGAAGCGGCCGAGCTGGTGCGCGAATACAAGGGCGCCTATTCCGGCGAGCACGGCGACGGGCTGTGCCGCGGCGAATGGGTGGCATGGCAGTACGGCCCGCGCATCAATGCCGCGTTCAGCGAGATCAAGGCGCTGTTCGACCCCGACAACCGCTTCAATCCCGACAAGATCGTGCGGCCGCCCAGGATGGACGCGCGCGAGAACTTCCGCTTTGCGCCCGGCTACGCGGCACTGCCGCTGACGCCCGCGCTGGACTGGTCGGCCTGGAACGTCCGCCGCGACCCGATGACCGGCGCGGAAACCGCGCCCGGCACCGGCGCCGATACGGCCACGCACGGACTGGCCTCGGCGGTGGAGATGTGCAACAACAACGGCCACTGCCGCAAGTTCGACGCCGGCACCATGTGCCCCAGCTATCGCGTGACCAAGGACGAGCAGCACGTCACGCGCGGCCGCGCCAATACCCTGCGGCTGGCCGTGTCCGGCCAGCTCGGCAGCGAAGGGCTGGCCAGCCCCGAGGTGAAGGAGGTGCTGGACCTGTGCGTGTCGTGCAAGGGCTGCAAGCGTGACTGCCCGACCGGCGTCGACATGGCCAGGCTGAAGATCGAGGCGCGCCATGCATGGGCCACGCGGCACGGCACCAGCCTGCGCGAGCGCCTGGTTGCGTACATGCCGCGCTATGCGCCGGTGGCGAGCCGGCTGTCGGGACTGCTGGCGCTGGCGGACAGCATCCCGCTGGTCTCGGGCTGGGTCAAGCGCGCGCTCGGGTTTGCGCCGGAACGGTCGCTGCCCCGCTTCCGCAAGCCCTTCCTGACAGCGGGCATGGACGCCGGCAAGCCCGCGGGCACCCGCGAGGTGCTGCTGTTCGTCGACACGTTCAGCAACTACATGGAACCCGAGAACGCCCGCGCCGCGCGGGCGGTGCTGGAGGCGGCGGGCTATACCGTGCATTTCAACACCCGCGCGGGCGAGCGTCCGCTGTGCTGCGGCCGGACCTTCCTGGCCGCGGGGCTGGTCGACCAGGCAAAGGAAGAGGCCCGGCGCATGCTGGACGCGTTCCGTCCCTATGTGGCGCGCGGCGTGCCGGTGGTGGGGCTGGAGCCGTCCTGCCTGCTGTCGCTGCGCGACGAATTCCTCGGCTACGGCTACGGCGACGAGGCCCGGCAGCTGGCCAGCCTGTCATTCCTGTTCGAGGAATTCCTGGTCCGCGAGCAGCGCGCGGGCCGGCTGGAACTGCCGTTGCAGCCCCTGCCGGCATCGGAAGCGGTGGTGCACGGACACTGCCACCAGAAGGCCTTCGATGCCTTTACGCCGGTACAGGCCGTGCTCGCCTGGATCCCCGGGCTGAAGGTCGCGCCGGTGGAATCGTCGTGCTGCGGCATGGCCGGCAGCTTCGGCTACGAAGCCGAGCACTTCGCGGCGTCGAAGGCCATGGCCGAGCTGTCGCTGCTGCCCGCGGTGCGCAAGCGCGCCGCCGATGCCATCGTGGTTGCCGACGGCACCAGCTGCCGGCACCAGATCCTGGACGGCGCCGATGCGCAGGCCCTTCATGTGGCGCGCGTGCTGGAAATGGCGCTGGCAGGAGGCCGCGGCGGCTGAGGCAGCAGGCGCATCGCAGGCGCGGACAACAAAGTCAAGCCGCAACCAAAGCGGATCAGAGTACCAACCAGAGTACCAACCAGAGTACCAATCAGAGTACCTAAGCCAAAGGAGACAAAGGATGCAACGCAAGATCGTCAGGAGCACTCTCGCGGCCGTGGCCTGTGCCACCGCCTGCCTCGGCGCCAATGCATGGGCGTGGGAGCCGGCAAAGCCGGTCGAGATCGTCGTGCCATTCAGCGCCGGTGGCGCGTCGGACCAGATGGCGCGCGCCATCCAGGGCATCATCGCCAAACACAAGCTGATGAGCCAGCCGGTCATCGTGCTGAACAAGGCCGGCGCCAGCGGAGCCGAGGGCCTGATGGACACCAAGGCGTCGCAAGGGAATCCCCACAAGCTGCTGGTCGCCTCCTCGGCGCTCTATACCGTGCCGATGGTCAGCCACCTGCCGTTCAGCTGGCGCGACCTGACTCCGGTAGCCATGGTTGCCCAGGACGAGTTCGTGCTGTGGACCAATGCCGCCGGACCATACAAGTCGGTGCCGGAGTTTGTCGACGGCTCCAAGGCGAACGCGGGCAAGGTCAAGGTAGGCGGCACCAGCTCCAAGCGGGAAGACCAGATCATTACCTCGCTGGTCCAGAAGAAGACCGGCGCGAAATTCATCTACGTGCCGTACAAGGGCGGCGGCGAAGCGGCGACGCAGTTGTCGGGCCAGCATATCGACGCCAACGTCAACAATCCGTCGGAATCGGTCGGGCAATGGCGCGCCGGCGAACACAAGGCGCTGTGCGTGTTCGCGCCGGAGCGGATGGCCTACAAGGCCAAGGTCACGCAGGCCCAGGGCTGGAACGACGTGCCGACCTGCAAGGAGCTGGGGCTCGACGTGCAATACCAGATGCTGCGTGTCTTCATGATGCCCGGCGGCGTCACACCCGAGCAGCAGAAGTACTACGTCGACCTGATGCAGAAGATCGTGGCCACGCCGGAGTGGAAGGAATACCTGGAAAGGAACGCGCTCAAGAACGAGTTTCTGACCGCGAAGGCGCTGGCCGACTTCCTGGCGAAGGACGAGGCCGCGCACCGCGACATCATCAAGGAGGCGGGCTTCGTCGCCGCGCGCTGACGAATGCGCTGAGGAGTGCGCTGAAGAAGCGCGCCGCATTCGCAAGGCTCCGGCGCCGGCGCCGGAGCCGATGGCTGATGGGATATCAAGGGGCAGAGATGGATTCACAGCATCAAGGAGAGCCGGCTGGCGCCGGGCTCTCGGTCAAGGCCGTGGAGCTTGTGGTCGCGCTATGCCTGCTGGCAGGCGCGATCGTGGTGATCTGGAGCAACTACAGCATTGGCGCGGGCTGGGCGCCGGACGGGCCTGAAGCCGGCTACTTCCCGATGCGCGTCGGCATCATCGTGCTGGCCTGCAGCGTGCTGGTGGCGATGCAGGCGCTGCGCGGCGACGGCAAGGCGGTCTTCGCGACCTGGCAGCAACTGCGGCAGGTCAGCGTGATCGTGCTGCCGCTGACGGGGTATGTCGGCCTGATCGGCGTGCTCGGCATCTACGTGGCGTCGGCGATCTTCATCGTCGGCTTCATGGTGTGGGTGGGCAAGTCGGGCTGGCCCAGGGCCTTGCTGATTGGCGCCGGCATCAACCTGTTGCTGTTCTGGATCTTCGAGATCCAGTTCCGCGTGCCGCTGCCCAAGGGGCCGCTGGAAGCTGCGCTGGGCTACTGAGGAGGCGCGATGGAAGAAATGAACGCATTGATGGGCGGCTTCGCGGTCGCCCTGTCGTGGCAGAACGTCGGCCTGATGTTCGCCGGCATCCTGCTCGGGATCGTGGTCGGCGTGCTGCCCGGACTGGGCGGCCCGAACGGCGTGGCGATCCTGCTGCCGCTGACGTTTTCGATGGACCCGGTCTCCGCCATCATCATGCTGTCCTGCATCTACTGGGGAGCCTTGTTCGGCGGCGCGATCACCTCGATCCTTTTCAATATCCCCGGCGAGGCGTGGTCGGTGGCCACCACCTTCGACGGCTATCCGATGGCCCAGCGGGGCGAGGCCGGCAAGGCCCTGACCTCCGCCTTCACCGGCTCCTGCCTGGGCGCGATGGCGGGGGTGCTGCTGATCACCTTCCTGGCGCCGATGGTGGCGAAGTTCGCGCTGCGCTTCGGGCCGCCGGAGTTCTTCGCGGTGTACCTGCTGACGTTCTGCAGTTTCGTCGGCATGGGCAAGGAGTCCAAGCCGAAGATCCTGATCGCGATGTGCCTGGGCTTTATCCTGGCGGCGGTCGGCATGGACACGGTATCGGGCACGCTGCGCATGACCTTCGGCTCGCACGAGCTGCTGCGCGGCTTTGACTTCCTGGTCGCGGTGATCGGGCTGTTTGGCATCAGCGAGATCCTGATGACGATGGAAGAGGGCGTGGCGTTCCGCGGCAAGCAGGCGCGCATCGACCTGAAGGTGGTCCTGAAGACCTGGGCCGAGCTGCCGCGCTACTGGATGACCGTGATCCGTTCCTCCGTGATCGGCTGCTGGCTCGGCATCACCCCGGGCGGCGCCACCGCGGCCTCGTTCATGGGCTACGGTGTCGCCAAGCGCATGGCCAGGAACCCGGACTCGTTCGGCAAGGGCAACGTTGAAGGCGTGGTGGCACCTGAAACCGCGGCGCACGCAGCCGGCACCAGCGCGCTGCTGCCGATGCTGGCGCTCGGCATCCCGGGCTCCGCCACGGCGGCGGTGCTGCTGGGCGGCCTGATGATCTGGGGCCTGCAGCCGGGGCCGCTGCTGTTCGCCGAGCAGGGGCCGTTCGTCTGGGGGCTGATCGCCAGCATGTACCTGGGCAATATCGTCGGCCTGATCGTGGTGCTGTCGACCGTACCGCTCTTTGCCGCGATCCTGCGCATTCCCTTCTCGATCATCGCACCGCTGATCCTGGTGATCTGCGCGATCGGGGCCTACACGGTGAACGGCGCGCTGTTCGACGTCTGGCTGATGCTGGTCTTCGGCGTGATCGGCTATGTGCTGAAGAAGCTCGACTATCCGCTGGCGCCGATGGTGCTGGCGCTGGTGCTGGGCGACCGCGCGGAAGACGCTTTCCGGCAGACCATGCTGGTGTCATCCGGCGAACTGGATGTGTTCTGGTCGAACGGGCTGGTCGGCACGATCATGGGCCTGGCGATCTTCGTGCTGGTGTGGCCGCTGGTGAGCGACCTGCGTTCCAGGGCACGGGCAAAGGGGATCGCCTGAGTTCGGGGAGTCCGCGCATCGCCGTGACGCGCGGTTTTCCCATGGTTTTCCCGCGGTTTTGCCGCAGTTTTCCTTCAGGCCCGGTATTTTTCCCACATTTCCCGGAGAACCGATTCCGGCGGCGGCGCCGATGCGAAGCCTGCGACATTGCCGAAAACGCCGAGGATGCGCCGCCTGAAGGCATCGAGGTCGGCTGTCGGCTCAGGCGAGGCACTTGCGCAATCGATGATCGTATGCAGTTGCCCGGCGGAGAGGCCGGCGATGGCAGACCACAGGTCGTCGGGGCTGGCGCAGGTACATGGCATGAATGGGGCAAACATCGGTCATCCTCAACGTGGACCCATGATGGCTAGCGAGCCGCGCTGCGCTTGTTTCCGTCAGGGTACACGGCCGCCTGGAACGGTTCGAGCCCGATCCGCGCGACCACGTCGACGAAGCGCTCGGCATCGCTGTCGCGGTGCGCGAGATAGGTGCCGATCAGCCGCTCGACCACGTCCGGCACCTGTTCCTGCGCGAACGACGGGCCGATGATGCGGCCGATCGCCGCGCCGCCGCCCGCGTGGCCGTCCCGGCTGTCGGCGCCGTTCTGCCGCCCGCCGAGGGTGACCTGGTACCAGGCCTCGCCGGCCTTGTCGACGCCAAGGATGCCGATATGGCCGACATGGTGGTGCCCGCACGAATTGATGCAGCCCGAGATGTTCAGGTCGAGCTCGCCGATGTCGTGCACATGGTCGAGATCCTCGAAACGTTCCTGGATCGCCCGCGCCAGCGGAATCGACACCGCATTGGCGAGCGAGCAGAAGTCGCCGCCCGGGCAGGCGATGATATTGGTGATCCTGCCGACATTGGGCGTGGCGAGGCCGGCGGCATCCAGCGCGCGCCAGAGCGCGGGCAGGCCGCTGCGCCGCACGTCGGCCAGGATCAGGTTCTGCTCGTGCGAGACACGCAGCTCGCCAAAGCCGTGCCGCTCGGCGAGCTCGGCCATCAGGTCCATCTGCCCGGCAGTGATATCGCCGGGTGCGGGGCCGGTTGCCTTGAGCGACGCGGTCACTGCCGCATAGCCGGGAACGCGGTGCGGATGGACGTTGCTGCGCAGCCAGAGCCGGAATGCGCGGTCGGTCCGGGCGAGTTCCGCGCTCTCATCGGCGTCGTGCGCCGCGGCCGGATCATAAGGCGGCACCGTGAAGCGCGCCGACACCGACGCGACAAAGTCTTCGGTGACGGTATCCGGGCCTCCCCGGATGCGCTGCCACTGCTCCGCAACCTGTTCGCGGAAAACCTCGGGCGTGAGGTCTTTCACCAGGATCTTGATGCGCGCCTTGTACTTGTTGTCGCGCCTGCCATGCAGGTTGTAGACGCGCAGCGTGGCCTGCAGGTAGGTCAGCAGGTCCTGCCACGCCACGAAGGGATGGATCAGCTTGCCGACCATGGGCGTGCGTCCCATGCCGCCGCCGACCCACACGCGGAAGCCGACCTGCCCGTCCTGCTCCACCGCCTGCAGTCCGATGTCGTGCACGCCGACCGCGGCGCGGTCGGTGGTGGCGCCGCTGATCGCGATCTTGAACTTGCGCGGCAGGTAGGCGAACTCGGGGTGCAGCATCGACCATTGCCGCACGATCTCGCACCACACCAGCGGGTTTACCAGCTCGTCGGGCGCGATGCCGGCGAAGTGGTCGGTGGTGGTGTTGCGGATGCAGTTGCCGCTGGTCTGGATGGCGTGCATCTGCACGGTGGCGAGTTCCGCGAGGATGGCAGGCGCGTCTTCCAGGCGCGGCCAGTTGAACTGCAGGTTCTGCCGCGTGCTGAAATGGCCGTAGCCGCGGTCCCAGCGGCGCGCGATCTCCGCCAGCTTGCGCAGCTGCCTTGACGCCAGCATGCCGTAGGGAATGGCCACGCGCAGCATGGGGGCATGGCGCTGGATATACAGGCCATTCTGCAGCCGCAGCACGCGGAATTCTTCCTCGTCGAGCTCGCCGTCCAGGAAGCGGCGGGTCTGGTCGGTGAACTGCACGACCCGTTCGTCGACCAGCCTCTGGTCGATCTCGTCATAGACATACATGGTGAAGGTCTCCTTGCGCCGGGGCGCTAGTCTTTTGCCCGTGCCCGTTCGATGGACATGTCGGTCGGCATCATGTTGATGTCGGCGTTGTGCATCACCCACAACGAGCCGGCGACGACGATGACGATCAGGAAGCCGGTGCAGGCGAAGATGGCGGTGTTGCCGCGCTGGCCGGGGCCGGTGCCCAGGTGCAGGAAGTACACCAGCTGCACCAGCAGCTGCGCGACGCACAGGCCCACGACCAGCGCGATCGCGGCGTGGCTCTGCAGCGCGCCCGTCATGACCGTGGCAAACGACGCCACGGTGAGCGCGACCGACAGCAGCAGGCCGATGGTGTAGCTGCGCACGCTGCCATGGCTGGGGTGCTCGCCCGGATGGACTGAGTGAAGATGGGACGGCTTCATGCGAACTCCCGCAGGTAGACGAAGGTGAAGACGCAGATCCAGACCAGGTCCAGGAAGTGCCAGAACAGGCTCAGGCACGCCAGCCGGCGGCGCACGATGTCGTCGAGGCCGAAGCGGCGGACCTGGTGGATCATCACCGCCAGCCAGCACAGGCCCGCGGTGACGTGCAGGCCGTGGGTGCCAACCAGCGTGAAGAAGGCCGACAGGTAGGCGCTCACGCCAGGGCCGGCGCCCTGGTGCAGCAGATGGGCGAACTCGTAGACCTCCATGGCGACAAAGAGCGCGCCCAGCACGAAGGTGGCCGCCAGCCAGCGGATCATGCGCGGCGCGGCATTCGCGTCCTGCCGCAGCATCGCCAGGCCGAAGGTGTAGCTGCTGAGCAGCAGCACCATGGTTTCGGCGAACACGAACGGCAGCTCGAACAGTTGCTGGCCGCCGGGCCCGCCAGCGGTGTTGCCGGACAGCACGCCAAAGGTGGCGAACAGCACCGCGAAGATCAGGCAGTCGCTCATCAGGTAGAGCCAGAAGCCCAGCGTGGTATGGGCGGCGGCATCGTGATGGCCGTGGTCGGCGGCGTGGGTGGTCGCGTGTGTGGCGTCCGGGCCCGGGTGGTGCAGGGTAGGGGATAGCGTCGGGATCATGGTCAGGCAGCTTGCTGCAGTTGGGCGTAGCGGGCGCGCTCGATGCGCTCGACTTCGGCGGCGGGGACGTAGTAGTCCACGTTGCGGTCGTAGCTGCGCAGCACGAAGGTTGCGATCGCGCCAACCAGCCCGGCAACGGCGACGAGCCACATGTGCCAGACCAGCGCGAAGCAGAACACCAGCCCGAACACCGACACGAGGAAGCCGGCCGCGGTGGGGCGTGGCATGTGGATGTCCTCGTAGTGGGCCGGCTGGCGCCATGCGCGTCCGGCTTCCTTGTCGTCCCAGTGCTGTTCCAGCGAAGTGATGTACGGCACCTTCGCGAAGTTATAGAACGGCGCCGGCGATGCGGTCGACCATTCCAGGCTGCGGCCGTCCCACGGGTCGCCGGTCAGGTCCTGGTTCTGCTTGCGGTCGCGGATGCTGACGGCCAGTTGCACGATCATGGCCAGGATGCCGGCGCCGATGACGAAGGCGCCGATCATCGCCACCACCAGGTAGGGATGCCAGTCCACATTGGCGTAGTGGTTCATCCGGCGCGTCATGCCCTTGAAGCCCAGCACGTAGAGGGGCATGAAGGCGAGGAAGAAGCCGGCCAGCCAGCACCAGAACGAGACCTTGCCCCAGAACTCGTTCAGCTTGAAGCCGAACACCTTGGGGAACCAGAAACTGATCGCCGCCAGGCAGCCGAACAGCACGCCGCCGATGATCACGTTATGGAAGTGGGCCACCAGGAACAGGCTGTTGTGCAGCACGAAGTCCGCGCCCGGCACCGCCAGCAGCACGCCGGTCATGCCGCCGACCGCGAACGTCACCATGAAGCCGATGGTCCACATGGTCGAGGTATGGAAGCGGATCCTGCCCCGGTACATGGTGAACAGCCAGTTGAACAGCTTCACGCCGGTGGGGATCGAGATGATCGACGTCATGATGCCGAAGAAGGCGTTCACGTTGGCGCCCGAGCCCATGGTGAAGAAGTGATGCAGCCAGACGAAGAAGGACAGCACGCCGATCGACGAGGTGGCATACACCATCGACTTGTAGCCGAACAGCGGCTTGCGCGAGAACGTGGCGATGATTTCCGAGAACGCGCCGAACGCGGGCAGGATCAGCACATAGACCTCGGGGTGCCCCCAGATCCAGATCAGGTTCACGTACATCATGGCGTTGCCACCCAGCTCGTTGGTGAAGAAGTGCATGCCGAGGTAGCGGTCGGCGGTGAGCAGGGCCAGCGTGGCGGTCAGCACCGGGAAGATGGCGACGATCAGGATGTTGGTGATCAGCGCGGTCCAGGTGAAGACCGGCATCTTCATCAGGGTCAGGCCCGGTGCGCGCATGCGCAGGATCGTGACGATGAAGTTGATGCCGGTCAGCGTGGTGCCCAGCCCCGATATCTGCAATGACCAGATGTAGTAGTCGACGCCGACGGTGGGGCTGTAGCCGAGTTCGGACAACGGCGGGTAGGCCACCCAGCCGGTCGCGGCGAAGTCGCCCACGAACATCGACAGCATCACCAGCACCGCCCCCATGGCCGACAGCCAGAAGCTCAGCGAATTGACGAACGGGAAGGCCACGTCGCGCGCGCCGATCTGCAGCGGCACGATCACGTTCATCAGGCCCACCACCAGCGGCGTGGCCACGTAGAAGATCATGATCACGCCATGGGCGGTGAAGATCTGGTCATAGTGGTGCGGCGGCAGGTAGCCGGCGGCATCGCCGTAGGCGACGGCCTGCTGCGTGCGCATCAGGATCGCGTCGGCGAAGCCGCGCAGCAGCATGACCAGCGCCAGGATGATGTACATCACGCCGACCTTCTTGTGGTCGACCGAGCAGATCCATTCGGTCCACAGGTATTTCCACTTGCCGAATTTCGTGATCGCGCCGAGCAGCGCGGCGCCCAGCACCAGCACCACGGCCAGCGTCACCATGATGATCGGCTCGTGGTAGGGGATCGCCTCGAGGTTGAGTTTTCCTAGCATGTCATTGCTCCATGCGGCCGGGGAGCGCCGACGGGACGCGTTGGAAGGCCTGCAGTGATTCGGGGGTGTTGGCGCGGCAGATCGCGCCGTTGGCCTGCATGGTCTTGTCGACGACCTGGTCGAACAGCTTCGGTGTCACCGATGCGTAGAGCGTGACGGGATCCTTGCTGCTGGGCTGCTCCAGCGTGCGGTAGGTATTCGCGTCAAGCGCCCGTGCCGAGGCCCGGGCCTTGCCGATCCACGCGTCGAAGTCCTCGCGCGAGGTCGCCAGTGTCTTGAAATGCATGTCCGAGAAGCCCGCGCCGCTGTAGGCCGCGGACTGGCCGAGATAGATGCCCGGCGTGTCGGCGATCAGGTGCAGGCGGGTCTGCATGCCCGCCATGGTGTAGACCATGCTGCCAAGCTGCGGAATGAAGAAGGCATTCATCATCGATTCCGCGGTCAGCCGGAAGTTGACCGGCGTGCCGACCGGGATGGCGAGCTGGTTCACCGAGGCGACGCCGTACTCGGGGTAGATGAACAGCCATTTCCAGTTCAGCGCGATGACATCGACCTGCAGCGGCTTGACCTCGGACTCGAGCGGCCGATAGGGGTCGAGCTTGTGCGTGGAGTCCCAGATCAGCACGGCCAGGCAGGCCACGATCACGCACGGGATGCCCCACACGACGATCTCGATCCTGGTCGAGTGCGACCACTTGGGCGCGTAGGCCGCGCGCGTGTTGCTTTCGCGGTAGCGCCAGGCAAACCACAGCGTCAGGAAGATCACCGGGATGACGACCATCAGCATGACGAACAGCGCGATCAGGATCAGCGATTTCTCCTGCTCGCCGATGCTGCCCTTGGGATCGAGCAGTTCGAGGTTACAGCCGCCGAGCAGGGCGCTCAGGCCGGCGGCCAGCAACAGCGCGCCGATGCGGGGCGGCAGGGCGGGCGCTGGGCTGAGGCTGGGGGAAGGGTGGGGCAGCGGGCCTTGTCGATCTTTGTTTGCCGGCCCGGCGGTAGGTTTGAGCATGTCGGACACCTTGGTTACGGATTACCGAAGGCATCCGGCCACGCGCTCCGATTCAAGTGCTGCGTCAGCCCCGTGCGAGACGGGTTTGTATGGATTCCCTCGACAATGTCTGGCATGCTAGTCGAAGACAAAGGCCATACATCGAGGAAACTTTTGCGACAGAATCCATACAAGATGGCGAAAACGCTGCCCGAATCGCTACCCAATGGGATCTGCGGATCACTGCATCCGGCGCGGCCCGGTACCTGCAGATCGTCGATTTCATCGAGCAGGCGATCGGCGAAGGCCGGCTGATGGCGGGTGACCGCGTGCCGCCGCAGCGCAGCCTGGCGAAAGTCCTCGGCGTCGACCTGACCACGGTGACGCGCGCCTATAACGAGGCCCGGCGGCGACAACTGATCGAAGCCAGGGGCGCGCTCGGCACCTTCATCGCCGCGCCGCGCGCGGAACTGGCGCGGGTGGTCGACATGAGCATGAACGTGCCGCCGCCGCCGGCGGGCGTGGACTTCCAGGACCTGTTGCGGCGTGGCCTGAACCAGGTCCTGCTGCGCAGCGACCCGCACCTGCTGATGACCTACCAGCTTGGCGGCGGCAGTGCTTCGGACCGGTCGGCCGGCGCGCTCTGGCTGGCGCCGATGTTCGGGCAGGTCGATACCGCGCGGCTGGTGGTGTGCCCCGGCGCGCAGGCCGCGCTGGCCGCGGTGATCCTGAGCCGCACGCGGCCCGGCGAGGCGATCGTGACCGAGCCGCTGGCCTACCCGGGCATCCGCGCTGCGGCGGCGCAGCTTGGCCGGCGCGTCCTGATCGCGCCGTGCGACGCGGACGGGATGCTGCCTGATGCGCTTGCCGCGGCGCGCGCCGAGGGGGCCACGCTGGCCTACCTCAACCCGACGGCGCAGAACCCGACGACGCACACCATGCCGGCCTCGCGCCGGGCAGAGATCGCCAGCGCCGCGAATCGCTGCGATATCGCCTTGCTGGAGGACGACCCGTACTGGCTGCTGACGCCGTCAGCGCCGCCGCCGCTCGCCACCTTTGCGCCCGAGCGCACCTGCTACGTCGCGACGCTGTCCAAGGCGCTCACGCCGGGCCTGCGCACGGCGTATGTGCTGTTGCCGGAGGGGAGTGGTGGCGAGGACCTGCTGGCAGCGCTGCGCGCCTTCGCGCTGATGGCCGCGCCGATGACCGCGGCACTTGCCACGCAATGGATCCATGACGGCTCGGCCATGCAGCTGCTCGACGGCATCCGCACCGAAGCGCTGGCGCGGTGCGCGCTGGCAAGCCGGTGGCTGAGCGGGATCGGCCAGCTGCCGCCCAGCGCCATCCACGTCTGGCACCGCCTGCCCGCGCAGTGGTCGGCGCAGCAGCTCACCCGGGCCGCGCTGGCGGAAGACCTGCGGGTCACGCCTTCCGACGCGTTCTGGGACGGGCCCGGCGCGCCCAATGCCATCCGCATCTCGCTCGGCGGCGTGGACAGCCACGCGCAGCTGTCGCTGGCGCTGAGGAAGCTGGCGGCATTGCTGGAGCGCCGGCCGGCGTCGGGCGTGGAGATGGTGGTGTGAACCGCCTGGCGTCGCGCAGGCGGCGCCGACATCAGGCGTGTAAAACGAAGTTGATCACCGCGTCAGAAAACTCCGCCGGCAGTTCCCAGTTCGACAGATGCGCCGCATTGAGCGCGAGATACTCGGCGTTGGCAATCCCATTAGCCAGCTCGCGCCCCTGTTCGGGCGTGGTGGCGGCATCCTGGACACCAGCAATCACCAGCACGCGCGCCTCAATGCCGGCCAGCAGGCCGCGCAGGTCGGCATCGCGCACCGCGGCGCAGTTGGCGATATAGCCGTCGGCATCGGTCGAGGCGAGCATCGACAACACCGGCGCCAGGCGCGCCGGATCGCCGGCGAGCGCGGCGGGAGTGAACCAGCGGGCCAGCACGCTCTCGGCGATGGCCGCCATGCCTTCGGCCTGCACGCGCTCGATGCGGGTATTCCAGCCGGAAGGCGGGCCGATCAGCGCTGCGGTATTGGCCAGCACGAAGCGGCCGAAGCGTTCGGGGTGATGACGTGCCAGCCAGATGCCGGTCATGCCGCCCATCGACAGGCCGCAGAAGTGCGCGCGCCCGATGCCGGCGTGGTCCATCACCGCCAGCACGTCGGCGCCCAGCTCGGCCATGCCGAATGGCGCGGCCGGCACGGCGGAGGCGCCATGGCCGCGCGTGTCGTAGCGCAGCACGCGGAAGCGCTCGAGCAGCGCCGGCATCTGCGGATCCCACATCGACAGGTTGGTGCCGAGCGAATTGGACATGACCAGCACCGGCGCGCCGGCCGGGCCCTGGAGTTCGTAGTGCAGGCGGAGCCCGTCACGGGAGGCAATGCTCATGACGCGGGCCTCGCTCAGCGGATCGAAGAGGGATGCGGCGCCAGCGGCGTGACGGCGATCTTCATGTACGGGAACAGCGGCAGCGCCGACAGCAGGTTGTGCAGCGCCTCGTTCGACTCGACGTCGAACACGCTGTAGTTGGCATACTCGCCGACCACGCGGTACAGGTGCAGCCACTTGCCCTGGCGCTGCAGGTCCTGCGCGTAGGCCTTCTCGCGCGCCTTGATCTCGTCGGCCTGCGCGGCGGGCATGTCGTGCGGCAGGTTCACGTCCATTCTTACCAGATACAGCATCGGGTTCTCCTCGTTTTAGTCCGGTGGTGAAAAATCAGTCGCGTCGATAGTGCGCCAGCTTGTCTTCGTCGAGCGCGATCCCCAGCCCCGGCCCTTGCGGCAGGTGCAGCGCAAAGTCACGGTACACCGGCCGCTCCACCACGATATCGTCCTTCAGCAGCAGCGGCCCGAACAGTTCGGTGCCCCAGGCCAGCTGCGGCAGCGTGGCGAAGCCGTGGGCGGCGGCGATGGTGCCGACGCTGCCTTCCAGCATGGTGCCGCCATACAGCGCGATGCCGGCCGCGTCGCCGACCGCGGCGGTGCGCAGCATGCCGAAGATGCCGCCGGACTTGGCGATCTTCAGCGCGAACACGTCGGCGGCGCCGAGGCGGGCCAGTTCCATCGCGTCCTCGGGGCCGCACACGGCTTCGTCGGCCATGATGGGCACGACAAAGCGCGCCGCCAGCCGCGCCAGCGCGGTGCGCTGCTCGCGCGGCGTGGGCTGCTCGATCAGGTCGATGCCGGCGGCTTCGAGCATGGCAATGCCGGTGGCGGCTTCCGCTTCGTTCCAGGCCTGGTTGACGTCGACGGTGACGCGGGCACGGTCGCCCAGCGCGCGCTTGATCGCGGACACGTGGGCCACGTCCTCGCGCACGCCGCGGCGGCCAATCTTGAGCTTGAAGGTGTCGTGGCGGCGCTCGGCCAGCAGGCGCTCGGCCTCGTCGATGTCGCGCGCGGTATCGCCGCTGGCCAGCGTCCACAGCACCGGCAGCGTGTCGCGCACGGCGCCGCCCAGCAGCGTCGACAGCGGCACGCCCAGGCGCTTGCCCTGCGCGTCGAGCAGCGCCGTTTCCAGCGCCGACTTGGCGAAGCGGTTGCCGCGCGCGACCTTGTTCAGCCGTGCCATGGCCGCGTGCACGTTGGTGGCATCCTGCCCGAGCAACGCCGGCGCCAGGTAGGTGTCGATGGTCAGCTTGATGCCCTCGGGGCTTTCATCGCCATAGGACAGGCCACCGATGGTGGTGGCCTCGCCGATGCCTTCCACGCCGTCGCCGCAGCGCAGGCGGACGATCACCAGGGTCTGCCGCTGCATGGTCGCCATGGCGAGCTGGTGCGGGCGGATGGTCGGCAGGTCGACCAGGATGGCCTCGATCGACTCGATGGCCGTGGGGCTGGATTGTGTTGCCACTTTCATACCTTCCTGATGCAGTTGAATGTTGCATCGGAGTATGGATGGCTATTTTTCCGCTGTCCAAGACCGTTGTCGTCTGATTTGATACTTCAAGAGTATGAATTGCCGCCGGCGCCTTGCGCGCATCCGGTGCGCATGGTCTACGGCGTCACGAATGATATCGACCTTGTGGGCCTGCCTCGCATTGGACATCCTCGTCAACAATGTCGGCGGCACCATCCGATACGAAGCCTCATACATCACCGGTACGGTCTTGCCGGTCGGCGGCGGGGACCAGGGCTGACTGCACGCGCCGGTGTCCTCCGTTGCGGTGCGGGCGGGATAACGCGCGCTTGCCTATAGTGAACCCAGCCATGCAGCCAGCCGGCCCTCGGAGACTGCAGCGGCCGCCGGAGGCGAGCCATGCAGATTGCGTCGATCGACACCATCGTGCTGCGCGTGCCGTTCACGGTCGGCGGGGTTTCCGCCGCCGGTGTGTGGGGCGGGGCGGGTTTGCAGGCCGCGGATTCGCTGCTGGTCCGGGTGACCACCGACGACGGCATCGTGGGCTGGGGCGAAACCTTCGGCTTTATCGGCATCCCGATGGTCAAGGCGGCGCTCGACGAACTGCTGGCGCCCGCGTGCATCGGCATGGATGCCACGCAGCCCGAGGCGCTCAGCCTGGACCTGCAGCGCCGCTTCCATGTCTTCGGGCGCAGCGGCGCCGTGCTGTATGGGCTGTCGGCGCTTGATATCGCGCTGTGGGATATCTGCGGCAAGGCCGCCGGCCTGCCGCTGTACCGGCTGCTGGGCGGAACGCGGCGAGAGCAGCTGCCGGCGTATGCCAGCCTGATCCGCTACGCCGACCGGGCGGCCATCGCGGCCAACATGCAGCGCGCGATCGCCGACGGCTACCGCAGCGTCAAGCTGCACGAAGTCGAGCTCGGCGTCATACGGGCCGCGCGAGACGCAGCCGGGCCGGATATCGAAATCACGCTGGATGTGAACTGTCCCTGGTCGCTGGCCGAGGCCATCGACATGGCGCGCGCACTGGCGCCGCTGTCGCTGCGCTGGCTCGAGGAGCCGCTGTGGCCGCCGGAGAACTACGCCGGCCTGGCCGCGTTGCGCCGGCTATGCAGCATTCCCATTGCGGCAGGTGAGAACGCCTCGACGCTGATGGACTTCCACCAGATGCTCGGCGCCGGCGCGGTCGACGTGATCCAGCCCAGCCCGGCCAAGATGGGCGGCATCAGCCCGCTGCGCAAGGTGTTCGCGCTGGCCGAGGCACACAACACGCAGGTGATGGTCCACACCTTCTACGACGGCCCCGGGCTGCTGGCCAGCATCCATGCCACGGCGGCGCTGGGCGATGCGCGTGCCATGATCGAATGGCGCTACTTTGACATGGAGGCCACGGTGCTCGGCGAGGCGGTGCTGCCGCGCGACGGGATGATCCGGGTGCCGGACGGGCCGGGGCTGGGAATCGATCCCGATCCGGAGGTGATCCGGCGCTACCAGGTCGGCTGAAAGGCTTCACCGGGAACGCGGCCCCGCACGCCGCGGTATCCAATGCGTGCACCAGTTCCGTGCCTGTCTTGTGCCGGCGACGGCGGCGAGTCAATGCAGGCAAAGTTGCCCGCGGCCCAACGATTTGGGGGAAGTGCACGGCCGGTACCAACACCGCGCCTGTTCCGCCACACGCGCGCCAGCGAGGGGGGCCGGCGAGCCGGCCGGTTGTCGATTCCCGCGCCGCACACCCGGAACTGTCATGCGAGGCGGGTACGCTGCACATCCCGCGAGGCCTGGCAGCAAACTTGCTTGTTGATTGCATCTGGCCGACAGGGGACATTCATCCGTTGGGAGAAGCCATGCATCAAGCACGCATCACCGCGCACAAGGGAATTCTGGTTGTCGAACTGGTGCCTGACCAGGAGAACGGGGAAGGGACCCCGACCAACAAGCTTCGCAACCTGGCCACGGTCATCCATGACACCGGACGGCACCTGGGTGTTTCCGAAGAAGCCCTGGCGCTGCTGAAGATGGTGAAACGCGGCCTGGACCGCATCGGCGACTTTGCCTGGTTCAGCAGCGACGACGGTACGGACCATTTCGCCTGGCTGGGCGGCCCGAAGCGGCTGGTAAATCCCGCGTCGGTGGCGGCTGCCCGGGACTATGCGATCCTTGCCCACCGGGTTATTCCGAACCAGGTGCCGGACGGCGCCAGGATGGCGATCGAGACGAACTTCTGAGTCCCGCCGCCGCGCGCACGGAGTGGGAATGGGAAGCCGGCACGGCCCCTGGCGCCGTGGCGCGGCTGGAATGCCAGCGGGTCCATTTGGTATACTTCAAGGCAATTTCCGGCCCTTGCCGGGCCACCCATACCAAAGATCCGCCATGACCCAACCGCAGAAGCAAAGCATGGCCGCCGAGATCCGCGCGGCCATCGAGGCCGAGATCGAAAGCGGCGCATTGCCTCCCGGCACGCCGCTGGACGAGCGCAGCCTGGCAGAGCGCTTCGGCGTATCGCGCACGCCGGTGCGGGAGGCGCTGCAGCAACTGGCCGTGCAGAATCTCGTGCGCATCGCCCCGCGCGTAGGGGTCTTTGTCTCGCGCATGTCGATCACTCAGTTGCGGGAGACGCTGGAACTGCTTGGTGAACTGGAAGCGGTTGCCGCCAAGCTCGCCGCGCGGCGCATGGACGACGAGCAGCGCCTCCGGCTCAAGGCCAGCATGCAGCAGTGCGCCGAAGCGTTCGTCCAGGAGGATGGCAAGAAGTTCGCCGAGGCCAATGCCGGCTTTCACGACCTGGTCTATGCCGGCAGCCACAACGAATACCTGGTCGAGCAGATCCAGGGCATCCGCCGGCTGATGCAGCGCTACCGGCCCAAGATCTTCCTGACCCAGGGCCAGCGCCAGCGCGCGCTGGCGGACCACCAGCGCCTGGCCGATGCGATCCTGAGTGGCGACGAGGCCGCGGCGCATGCGGCGATGCTGGAGCATGCGCCGGTGGGAACCACCGGGTTCTCGGAGTTCCTGTCGACGCTGCCGATGAGCTACCTCGAAACCGACAGCGGACCGGCCGCCGGCCTTGCGCCCGCCACCGGCAAGCGGGCCCGGCGGACCGGGACGGAAGAAGAGGGCGAAGCCAGGCCGCGGGCCCGGCGCACGCCAGGCCGCGTCAGCACGGCCTGAATGACGCGTCCCGCCGGCGCTCAGAAGCGGTGCCGCATGCCGACCGCGACGCCAAACTGGCTGTCCTCGTTGGGCGCGATCCGGTAGGCCGCCGTGGCCCCGTTGAAGTTCTCGAAGTTGAGGGCCGCGTTCCTGGTGAAGGCTGCACTGAGATAGACATCGGTGCGCTTGGACAAGCTGTAGTCGGCGATCATCGTGACCTGCCACGGGTTGGCCGGATCGGTCGGGGCGCTACCCGCGGCGCCATAGACCGACCTGAGCTTGTCGTAGTAGACCGCGCCGGTCAGCTGCAGCGCCGGGGTGGCCTGGTAGTTGAGGGCGAACCACCAGAGGTCGTCGCGCCCGATGGCGCCTGGCGTCGCGACATCGTTCTTGCCGTAGCGGTATGCGGCCTGGGCCAGCAACTGCGGCGTGATCTTGTAGCGCAGGCCCAGCGCGGCCTTCTGGTTCCGCTGGTAGTCGCCCGCCACCTTCGGGCTGTTCACATTGTCATAGGCCGCCGCGATGCCGAACGCTCCGATGCGGTAGTCCACGCCGGCACCGTAGCCGGCGGAACCCGTCATCGAGCCTGGCTGCTCCCCGAAGCTCCAGTGCAGTTGGGTGGACAGCGGGCCGAAGTCGCCCTGGTACTTCACCATGTTGTCCTGGCGCAGCCCCATGCCGGCGATGGTGGTCACCGGTTCGTACAGGGTCGCGTACGCGGTGGGCGAGTAGTTGGCCATGGTCAGGAACAGCGACGAGTATTGCCGGCCGAAGGTCAGCTTGTGCTGGCCCGCCGCCAGACCGACCCAGGCCTGGCGCCCGAACAGCCGGCCGCCCTGCGTGGAAATGCCGGTGTCGACGCTGAAGCCGCTTTCCAGCGCGAAGATCGCCTGCTTGCCGCCGCCCAGGTCTTCCACCCCGCGCAGGCCCCATCGGCTCGGCGACAGGCCGCCTGAACTGAGCGCCACCTTCGACTTGCCGTCCGGCTGCCCCGTCGCCAGGTTGTTGTTGCTGTACTCGATATTGGCATCTACCACGCCGTACAGCGTGACCGAAGCCTGCGCCGTGCCGGCCAGGCCGGCCAGGGCGCACCGATGCCGATGGTGCGTTTTTTCATTGATTTTCTCCTCCAGGATGAACGGATTGCGCGGCTGATCCCGCCGCTGCATCGGGATGCCATTGCGCGAATGGCGCGAATGGCGTGAATGGCGTGAACGGCGTGAACGAAAGGGCTGGAAACGGAGTGTTCTGGCGGCACGAACCCGCGCCCGAGGCGCAGCCCGGCCGGGCTGCCGATCCTTCGGGCGACTGCTTTTCTTGCGTGGCGAGGGGTGGAAAACTCAGGCAGGCACGATGCCAGGCTCGAGGTCGGCGAAGCGGCGGCTTTCGCGTGCCAGGCGCTGCAGCAGCGCGGACGGGGTCCACCAGTAGCCATGGCGGGCGTGGAAACGCTCGATGTCCGCGCAGACGTTGGCCAGGCCCAGCTGGTCCGCCAGATACATCGGTCCGCCGCGGTGCGCCGGGAAGCCGTAGCCGGTCACGTACACGATGTCGATATCGCTCGCGCGCAGCGCAATGCCCTGTTCGAGCAGCTTCGCGCCTTCGTTGATCATGCCGTACAGGCAGCGCTTGAGGATCTCTTCCTCGTCGACCGGCTGGCGCTCGATGCCCAGCCTGGCGGATTCGTCGACGATGAACTGCTCGACCACCGGATCGCGCTGCGGCGTGCGGCTGCCCTGTTCGTAGCGATACCAGCCAGCACCGGACTTCTGGCCCAGGCGCCCCATCTCGGTCAGCTTCAGGATGAGGTCGTTCCAGCGCCGGTCGGTGGGGCGCGTCGCCACCTGTGCCTTGCGGGTCTGGTAACCCACGTCGTTGCCCGCCATGTCGTGCACGGCGAAGATCCCCATCGCATAGCCGAAGCGTGTCAGTGCCTGGTCGACCTCGTGCGGCAGCGCGCCTTCCTCCAGCAGGAAATGCGCCTCGCGCGTGTAGTTGCGGAACAGCGCGTTGCCGATGAAACCCGGATAGACGCGCGCGAGCACCGAGACCTTGCCCAGGCGCCGTCCGAGGTCCATCAGCGTCGCGATCACGTCCGGCGCGGTCCGCTCCGCGCGCACGACCTCAAGCAGCCGCATGACATGGGCGGGACTGAAGAAATGCGCGCCGACCACATCCTGCGGCCGCTGCGTGACCGCGGCGATGGCGTCCACATCCAGCCCCGAGGTATTGGTGGCCAGGATCGCGCCGGGCCGGGCCAGCGCATCGAGCTTGCGGAAGATCTCCTGCTTGAGCGCCATGTCTTCGAACACGGCTTCCACGATCAGGTCGGCCTGCGCCACGTCGGCGAGATCGACCGAGCCGCGGATCAGCGCCAGGCGCTCGTCCATCTGCGCCTGCTGCAGCCGGCCGCGCGCCACGCTGCCCGCATAGTTGTCGCGCACGCGCTGCAGGCCACGGTCCAGCGCGGCCGCCTCGGCATCGATCACGGTCACCGGGATGCCGGCATTGGCGAGCGCCATCGCGATGCCGCCGCCCATGGTGCCGGCGCCGATCACGGCCACGTGTTCCACCGGGCGCAGCGGCAACTCCGCCGGAATGTCGGGAATCCTGGCGGCTTCGGCCTGCGCCATGCGGATGTGCGCCTGCGCGGCGTCGCGTTCCGGCTGGCTCACGGCGTTGCCGGCAAGGGTAGAAGTGGGGTTTGTCATGGCCTTAGTCCTGTTTGCCTGCCGGGGAGACCAGCGGCTGGGCGCGTCCTTCGACGAATTCGCGCAGCCGCTCGGCGGTTTCGGGGGAACGTTCCATGTTCGAGTTCAGGTACTCCATGAACAGGCCGTCGTCATGCGACAGGTCGTTGATGCGCGGCAGCACATTGGTGATGCGCCAGTTGGTGTCGGGCGTATTGCGGGCGATCTTCGCGGCCAGCTCGCGGGCCTTGTCCAGCGCCTGCCCGGCCGGCACGACGTAGCGCACGATATGCTCGCGCTCGCCCTCGGCTGCCGACAGCAGGCGGCCGGTCAGCATCATGTCGGCCATCACGGTGTAGCCCACCACACGCTGCACGCGCACCGTGCCGCCGCCGCCGACAAAGATGCCGCGCTGGCCTTCGGGCAGGCCGAAGAAGGCGGATTCGTCCGCCACGCGCACATGCGCCGCGGTGGCCAGTTCCAGTCCGCCGCCGACCACCGCGCCGTGCAGCGCGGCGACGAAGGGGATGGGACCGCGCGCGATGATGTCGAACACGGTGTGCCAGGAATGCCGCTGGCGCTTGCGTGGCCGCGGCGCGGCGCCTGCAGCGCGCGCCAGCGCTTCCTTCAGGTCCAGGCCCGCGCAGAAGTTGCTGCCATGGCCGAACAGCACGCCGACGCTGGCTTCTTCGCCGGCGCGCACCACGGCGTCGCGCAGCGCCCACACCACGTCTTCGTTGATGGCGTTGCGCTTGTCCGGGCGGTTCAGGCCGATCAGCGCGACCGGTCCGTCGAGTTCATAGGTAACCAGTTCAGTGCTCATGATGGGGTTTCCAGTTGGCAGGAGCGGATATCGCTCGTTCGTTCATTCGATCGGTGGGTGGGGCAGTCACAGGTCCAGCACGAGCTTGCGGCTCCTGGCGCCGGAGCAGCAGATCATCATGCGTTGGTTCGTGGCCTTGTCCGCTTCGCTGAGCACCAGGTCGCGATGGTCCGGCACGCCGTCGAGCACGCGCACCTCGCAGGTGCCGCAGATGCCTTCCTGGCACGAATACGGCGGCTCGATCCCCTGGCCGAGCAGGCAGTCCAGGATGGTCTGGCCCGCCTGCACTTCGACGCTGCGGCCGCTGCGGGCCAGCTCGACGGTGAAGCCGCCCTCGGTGGCGGCGCTCTCGCGCGCCGCGAAATACTCGCGGTGGACCTGCCCGGGGGGCAGGCCGGCAGTGGCCTGCTCGAACGCCTCCAGCATCGGCAGCGGGCCGCAGCAGTAGACGTGGGCGCTGGCCGGCAGCGCGCGGACGATGCCGGCGATGTCCAGCATGCGTCCGCCGGGCTCGCGGTCGAAGCACAGCTGGACTTCGGCGCTGGCTTCATCGCGCAGCGCCTGCACAGCGTCGAGGAAGCCGGCATTGCGGCGCGTGCGTGCCGCGTAGTGCAGCTGCCAGTGCCGGCCGAGCGCCTGCAGGCGGCGGATCATGCCGAGGATCGGCGTAATGCCGATGCCGCCCGCGATAAACACGCTCAGCGCGGCCGACTCATCGAGCGGGAAGTTGTTGCGTGGCGCGCTGATCGCCAGCGTGTCGCCCGGGCGCAGCACCTCGTGCAGGTAGCGCGAGCCGCCGCGGCTGTCCGGATCCTTGTTTACGCCGATCACGTAGCGGTGCCGCTCGTGCGGCGCGTTGAGCAGCGAGTAGTTGCGGATCAGGCCGTTGGGCAGGTGCACGTCGATATGGGAGCCGGCCGAGAACGGCGGCAGCGTCTTGCGCGGCGGCTCGGGCCACAACTCGTAGCTGAGAATGCCGTCGGCCTCCCAGGCCATGGACTTGACCCTGACCTGCAGTGTTTCGGAAATGCTCATGGTGCTTCCTTCGGTTCTTGCTGTCGGGCGGGGTTCTTCCTGCCGGGGCGTTGTCATTCCGGGCGGAAGCCGGACGACCTGATGATGGGTTCCCACGCCGCCAGCTCTGCGCGCTGGCGGCGGGCCATGTCCGCGGCGTCGAGGAAGTCGGGCACGACCGACAGGCGCTGCATCAGGAAGGTCCCGGTCTCGGGTGCGGACAGGATCTTGCGCAGGGCCTGCTGCATGCGCTCGAGTTCGGCCGGCGGCGTGCGGGCGGGTGCCCACATCGCGGTCCAGCCTTCGGCGAACGGCATGTTCACGCCTTGCTCGGCCATGGTCGGGATCTCGGGGGCCAGCGGCGAGCGTTTGGGACTGAAGATGCCGATCACGCGGACCTTGCCGCTGCGGTGGTACTTCATCATGTCGTCCAGCAGCGTGACGGCCGCCGGCACATGGCCGC
The DNA here is from genome assembly GCF_000426345.1 of Cupriavidus phytohabitans. Classification (GTDB taxonomy): domain Bacteria; phylum Pseudomonadota; class Gammaproteobacteria; order Burkholderiales; family Burkholderiaceae; genus Cupriavidus. The sequence continues at coordinate 41,161 of NZ_AUFE01000034.1, forward strand.
CCACCAGGTCGGTGATCATCGGCGGGGTGCCCTTGTAGGGCGCCGCGGTCAGCGCGATACCGGCCGCCCGCGCGAACTGCATGCCGAGGAAATGGTTCTGCCCGCCCAGTCCGGGCGTGCCGAAGGTGGCTTCCGCCGGATGGCTTTTGGCCCAGCGGATGAACTCCTGCGCGTTCTTGCCGGTATCCGGGCGCACGGCCATGCCCAGCGGGTACGACACCAGCCCGGCCACCGGCGCGAAGTCGCGCCACAGGTCCCATTTGAGCTGCTTGCCGAACACCAGGGTCTGGAAGGTCGGCGTCGCGTTGGGGGCGATCATATAGGTCAGGCCATCGGGTTTGGCCGCCATCAGCACATCGGCCGCGATGCGGCCGCCCACGCCGACATGGCTTTCGATGATGACCGGCTGGTCCAGCAGTGCGGGCAGCCGGTCGGCGAAGTAGCGGGCGATCGCGTCGGTGCCGCCGCCGGGCGGCAGCCCGAGCAGGATGCGGATCACCGGTTTGCCCTGCATGCCGGCGTACGCCGCGGGGGCGGCCGGGGCGGCCGGGGCGGCGATGGCGGCACAGGCCGCCAGCAACAGCCGGCGTCGGCGCATGCTTGTCATGCTTGTCTCCGTTTCTCTTTGTCGTAGTGCTTGTCGTAGGCGTGTGCGTTTCAGCGCGCCTGGGTCAGCACGCGCCAGTCGGTGCCGGCGGGCAGCACCCCGCCGACCGATACCGCTTGCGTGTAGTCGAGCTCGGGGTTGTCCGCCAGCGTGGGGGTCTTGCCGGCCATGAACTCGCGCACCGACTTCAGCAGCGCCTGGCGCACGCGCAGCACGGCGCCGTCGGCCGAGCACAGCTGTTCGGTGGTCCGGTCGGCGATCGGGCCCTGCCCCAGGAACATGGCGAAGTCTTCGGTCCCCAGGTGCTGCGGAAAACCGGTGGCGTGGCCGCGGCGCATCAGGTCGCGGTTCTGGCCCCAGTTGTTGTCGGGGCCGCCCGGCGGCAGCGGCGGGAAGTTCCACACGTCCGGCGTGGCCGACATCACCGTCATGCCCAGCGGCCGGTGCGGGTTGAAATGGACGAACCAGGCGCGGTGCGTGACGTCGTCGACCGGCGTCGAGAAGAACACCGTGCCGGGGCCCTTGGCGTCGGGGGCGCAAATGATGCCGTACCACGGCATCACGAAATTGTTGACGCGGGCATAGACCTTGTCGTCGGCCAGGGGGCGGATGGCAGCGTAACGGTAGCCGTAGGGCCGGTCTTCGAACTCCAGCCGTGGCGCCAGGGCCTGCGTCATGTGCAGGCGCTCGTTGCCGGAGCCGGCGGTGATCTGCGTGGTGGACTCGTGCAGCACGCCGACGTGCGAGGAATCCATCGAGGCTTCCACGCCCTGCACCCAGTTGGTCGGCACTTCCTGGCTGGTGACCGAGCGCTGGTCTTCCGGCAGGCTGGTGAAAGGCAGGTCGGGGAACTTCGGTGCTTGCTCGCCCTTGCCCAGCCACACCCAGACGATGCCGCCGCGCTCCTCCACCGCATAGCGGTTGACGCGCACATGCTTGCAGAACTGCGCCTGCTCGCCGGTGTGGTTGGGCGCCTCCACCACCTCGCCGCGGGTGTTGAGCTTCCAGCCGTGGAAGATGCAGCGCAGGCCGTTGTCTTCGTTGCGGCCCATCAGCAGCGAGGTCTTGCGGTGCGGGCACAGTTCGTCGACCACGCCCACGCTGCCGTCGGTCGCGCGGAAGGCCGCGTAGTTGCTGCCCAGCAGGCGCACGCGCACCGGCGCGCCGTCCGCCACCAGCCTGGCCGACGGCACCGCCGGCCGCCAGTAGTGCTGGCGGATCATTTCGCCCATCGGCGCGCCGCCTTCGACGCGGGTGAGCAGGTCGTTGTCTTCGCGGGTCATTGCCATGTCAGCACTCCTCGTCCTTGCGGAAGGCGCGCGAGTAGAGACGGGTGCAGTTGCACTCGAAGATGTTGCGGCGCTGTTCCTCGGTCAGCCAGTCGATGCTTTCGATCACCGGCTTCATGTCGTCGAAATCGCGGCCCGAGACCGGGTCGCGCGCGCTGCCCGTGCCGGGCTTCTCGGTGCCGAACAGCACGTTGTCGGTGCCGGCCACCTTGAGCAGCAGCTCGATTGCCTCGCGCGAGTAGTTGCAGGTGTCGAAGTACAGGTGCCTGAGCTGGTCGTCGAAGCTGGTGGCTTCGCCCTTGCGCACGTTCCACGCGCGGAAGCGGCCCATCTGGTAGGGAATCGCGCCGCCGCCGTGCGCCACCACGATCTTCAGGTCCGGGTACTTGTCGAACACCTTGGCGCCCAGCAGCGAGACGATGGCGATGCTTTCCTCGTTGATGAACTTCAGCGTGTACGACTCGCGCGCGCTGCAGCTGCCCGCGGAGTGGATCAGGCCCGGCACGTCCAGGCGCGTCATGGCGTCGTAGAGCGGATACCAGAACGGGTCACCCAGCCCAGGCGGGGTCGGGCCTTCGCCTTCGGTGGGATCCGGATTGATCAGGCAGCCGACAAAGCCCAGTTCCTTGACGCAGCGTTCCAGCTCGGGCACCGCGCGCAGCGCCGGCGATTCATCCATGTACTGGGGCAGGCCCGCCACGCCACGGAAGCGGTCGGGGAACAACTCGACAAAGCGCGCGATCAGGTCGTTGCAATGGCGCGACCACAGTTCCGTGACGCGGCCGGGCTTGACCGAGTGCATCTGCAGGTAGGGGCGCGGGGAAATGAACTGCACGTCGGTGCCGACGTTGTCCATGCTGCGCACCAGTTCCTCGGCCACCTTGCGCACCGATTCATCTGGGATGCGCGGCGTGGTCGAGGGATTGGCGCGGCCGCCGACCAGTTCCGCCATGTAGCGGAAGCTCTCGGGGGGCATGACGATGTGGGCGTGGGAATCGATGATCATGGGTTTCAGCCTTGGGTATCGCTGGCCACCACGGCCAGGCATTCGAGTTGCAGCAACATGCCGTGCTGGAGGTCGTGCACGACGATGTGCCGCGCGGGGCGATCGCGCGGGTCCGGGAAGCGGCGCAGCCATTCGCCGTTGATGGCATCGCGCACGCTGTCGTCCTTCACGTACACGGTGAGCTTGAGCACATCGCCAAGCGAGGCACCGCCGGCATCGAGCACGCACTGCAGGTTGTGGAAGGCGAGCGCGGCCTGCGCGGTGGCATCAGGCGGCAGCTCGCCGCTGCGTGCGTCCTTGCCGGCGATCGCCGACGTGCAGATCAGGTTGCCAACGCGCGCGCCGACCGGGATCGGAGCCTTGTGCGCGAGGCCGGGAACATCGAGTGAGCGGAGCGGACGGGTCATGGAGTCCTCTGTCAGGAGATTTCGGCGCCGTGGTCGCCGTCGAAGAAATGGCGGGGAACGGTGGCCAGGAATTCGGAAAAGCCGGTGGTGCCGGCCGGCACGTGCAGCAGCATGGCCTTGCCGGCCTGTGCCTCGTCGCCGGCCTGGATGGCGCGGGCGATCTGCTGGTGGTCGTGCAGCGACCTGGCGATCTGCGCCGGGCTGATGAAGTCGCGCGTGCGATAGCGCTGCAGGCGCCGGCGCGCGTGGCGGATGTGGTCGGCCAGGTAGTCATTGCGGCTGCCGGCATAGATGGCCTCGTGGAACACCACGTTGGCGGCCGCGTATCCGGCGGCGTCGCCGCTGTCGGCGGCCGCCTGGCAGCAGCGCAGGCCTTCGTCGAGGGCCGCCTGCACGGTTCCGTCGATGCGCCGCGCGGCCAGCCTGGCGCTCAGCGATTCCAGTTCTCCCACGTATTCGAGCATCGCCCGCACCTTGGCGATCGACATCCGCGCCACCGTGGCGCCCTGGCGCGGCGACATGCATACCAGCTCGCGCGCGGCCAGTTGCTGCAGCGCCTCGCGCACCGGCGTGCGCGACACGCCGAAGCGGTCGGCCAGTGCGCGCTCGTCCAGCAGCGCGCCCGGCGGCAGCACACCCTTCTCGATTTCGTCCTCGAGCGTGGCCCGGATGTCGTTGGCCAGGCCGGCACGCGCCGGCGCATCAGCGGCGGCGGTGCCATGGCCTGCCGCCGGGGCGGGCAAGTGTGGGTGGAGTGCGTGCGAAGTCATTGGTGTTTCTGCCGGTCGGCGCAAAGCAAGTCTCGTTGCGAAAAAATATACAACACATGATTTGTGGTATGCAAATAAAGATTTCAGGCATTCTGCTTCGGTGGGCCCGATACGCCGCTGGCAACGCCCTGGCGCCATGCCCGCCGGCGGGCGCCCGCGCCGCCTCCACCACCTGCCGTGGCGGCGCGGCATCGCCGCCAATGCCTTTGCTGGCGCGGAAAAGGCGTCCTAATCTGTTGCTGCGGGAGAGGCCCGGCGTGCTGTGTCTTCGGCGCCGCGCCGTCCGCGGGCCGGCAATCTTCGCCTAGGGAAAACACCAACCAAAGAATGCCAAGAATTTTATGTGGTGTGTTGAAATTGGTATTCTGGTATGCCAGAATGAACTCAACGAACCTGATTCACGAACCAACCACGGCTGCGTGGGGCCTGCACGGCCCGGGCCGCAACATCCAACAGGAAGCTGCAATTCCATGAACAGTCCCACTCCCGTCCCTGCATCCGAGCTGGTGCCGGTGGATCGCATCCTGAAGCCGCGTTCGATCGCCATCGTCGGCGCCTCGGCGGACCCGAGGTCGTTCGGCGGCTTCGTGCTCGATAACCTGGAGCGCTTCGGCTATGCCGGCGCCATCCACCTGGTCAGCCGCAGCAGCACCGAGATCAACGGCCGCGCCTGCGTGAAGACCGTGGATGAACTGCCGGAGGGCATCGACCTGGCCGTGCTGGCCATTCCCGAGGCCGGCGTGCTGGATGCGGTGCGCACGCTGGCCGCCCGCCGTGCCAGCGCGGCGGTGTTGTTTGCCTCGGGCTATGCCGAGACCGGCGACGAAGGCCGCGCGAAGCAGGAGGAGCTGGCTGCCGCCGCGCGTACGGCCGGCGTCGTGCTGCTGGGCCCCAACTGCATGGGCTTCACCAACTTCGAGGCCGGCGTGCCGGTCACCTTCGAGCCGGTGCAGCCGTATCCCTGCGGCGGCCGGCCCGGCATCGGCGTGGTGGCGCAGAGCGGCGCCATGGCGGCCAACCTGCGCGATGCCTTTATCGGCCGCGGGCTGCCGATGACGGCCACGGTATCCACGGGCAACGAGGCGTCGGTCGGCATCGAGGATGTGCTGTCGTATTACATCGCCGATCCGCAGACGCGCGTCATCGCGGTCTACGCCGAGCAGGTGCGCAGGCCGGGCCTGTTCCTGCAACTGGCGCGCGCAGCCCGCGCCGCCGGCAAGCCCGTGGTGATGCTGATGCCGGGCCGCAGCGCCCGGGCGCGCGAGGCGGCGCAGTCGCATACCGGCGCGCTGGCCGGCGACCACGCCACGGCGTCGGTGCTGCTGGCGCGCGAGGCGGTGGTGCTGGTCGACTCGCTCGACGAACTGTTCGACACGGCAGCGATCCTGCTGCGTTTTCCGGTCCCGCCCAGCGGCGGGCCGGCCTTTATGACCGGATCGGGCGCGATGAAGAACATCGCGCTCGACTTCTGCGACGGCCTCGGCCTGGACCTGCCCGCGCTGACCGCGCCGACCACGCAGCGCCTTACCGGGATGCTGCCGGGCTACGCCGTCGCCGAGAATCCACTGGACTACACCACCATCGGCGTACGCCAGCCCGGCCTGATCGGCGACATCCTGCTTACCATGCTGGCCGATCCCAACGTCGGCAGCATCGTGCTGAGCATTCCGGCCGGCCCGCAGGTGGCCCAGCGCGACAAGGCCGAGCACATCGTGCCGGCGCTGGCCCGCGCGGACAAGCCGGCGGTGCTGGTGGTGACCGGCGACAGCGGACCGATCGAACCGTTCTTCGTGGAGGCGATCCGCGCCAGCGGCGTGCCGTTCTTCCGTTCGCCAGACCGCGCGCTGCGCGCGCTGGCGCGGGTGGCCGCCTACGGCGAGGCGCTGCAGCGTGCGGACCGTGCCACGCAGGGTGCGCCACGCGCGCTGCAGCTGCCCGGCCCAGTGCCGCCGTCGGGTGTGTTTGCCGAGTACCAGGGCAAGGCCTGGCTGGCCGGCGCCGGACTGCCGGTGCCGCAGGGTGGCCTCGCCGCCAGCGCCGATGAAGCCGTCGCGGTGGCCGCGCGCATCGGCTATCCGGTGGTGATCAAGGCGCAGGCCAGCGAGCTGCCGCACAAGAGCGACGTCGGCGGCGTGATCGTCGGACTGGCGGACGAGGCGGCCTTGCGTGCCGGCTGGCAGCAGCTGCACGAAAACATCGGCAAGCACCGTCCCGGCCTGCGCCTGGATGGCGTGCTGGTCGAGGCCATGGGCCCGCGCGGGCTCGAGCTGGTGGTCGGCGCGCGGCGCGATGCCGACTGGGGGCCGGTGGTACTGGTGGGCCTGGGCGGGATCTGGATCGAGGCGCTGAAGGACGTGCGCCTGCTGCCGGCCGACCTCGCGGAGGCCGACATCCTGCAGGAACTTGGCCGGCTGAAGGCGGTCGACACCGCGGCCATTGCCAGGGTGGTTGCGCTGATCGGCGAGCAGATGCGGGCCAATCCCGAGATTGCGGAGATCGACATCAATCCGCTGGTGGCCTATCCCGATCGCGTGCTGGCGCTGGATGCGCTGGTCGTCCTGCAGCCGCAGGCGGTCCTCCTGAAGCCGCAGGCATGAGGCAAGCACCATGAGACTGACTTTTTCCCCCGCAGAAGAGGCCTTTCGCCAGGAAGTGCGCGCCTTCGTGAAGGAGCACCTGCCTGCCGGCATCAAGCGCAAGGTCGAACTCGGCCTGCGGCTCGAACATGCCGACTACGTGACCTGGTTCCGCATCCTGGAAGCGCGCGGCTGGCTGACGCCGGGCTGGCCGGTCGAGCACGGCGGCCCGGGCTGGACCCACGTGCAGCGCTATCTCTTCGATGAAGAGACCATGCTCGGCGGCGCGCCGCGCATCATCGCCAGCGGTATCCAGATGCTGGGACCGGTGCTGATTGCCTTCGGCACGCCCGAGCAAAAGGCCAGGTACCTGCCTGACATCCGGCAAAGCAACACCTGGTGGGCGCAGGGGTTTTCCGAGCCGGGCGCCGGTTCGGACCTGGCCGCGGTGCGCACGACCGCCGTGCTGGAGCCCGACGGCAAGCATTTCGTCGTGAACGGTCACAAGGTGTGGACCTCCTACGCGCACTGGTGCTCGATGATGTTCGCGCTGGTGCGCACCGATCCGGATGCCGCCAAGCCGCAGGAGGGCATCTCCTTCCTGCTGATCGACATGAAATCGCCCGGCGTGGATGTGCGCCCGATCCGCATGCTCGAAGGCGGCACCGACCTGAACGAGTGCTACCTGGACAACGTGCGCGTGCCGGTCGGGAACCTGGTCGGCGAGTTGCACAAGGGCTGGTCCTACGGCAAGTACCTGCTCGGCCATGAGCGCACCGGCATCGCCGGCATCGGGTCGTGCAAGCAGCAGCTTGAGCGGGCACGCACGCTGGCCGTGCAGCAGGGACTTGAGCACGACGCGGTGCTGCAAGCGCGCCTCGCGCAGTTCGAGATCGAGCTGCTGGCGCTGGAATTCACCGCGCTGCGCCTGCTGAGCCCGAACCAGCAAAGCCGCGTGCCGGCCGTCGAGGCCTCGATGCTGAAGGTGCGCGGCACCGAATTGCGCCAGGCCATCTATGAGCTGCTGGTGGAGATCGCCGGCCCGCATGCGGTGCCGTTCGACGAAGGCGCGCTGCTGGGCGAGGGCGGTGATGGCGGCGATGGCGCTGACGCAGCCAGTCCGCCGGAGCTCGCCGCGCTGGCGGCCAACTACCTCGATGCGCGCAAGCTGTCGATCTACGGCGGCGTCAATGAAGTGCAGCGCAACCTGATCAGCAAGGCCTTCCTTTCGGCCTGACACCGTACCCGACCATGGATTTTTCTCTTAGCGACGAACACCTGGCGCTGCGCGATGCGGTGCGCCGATTCTGCGACGGCGAGTATCCCGCCCACCGGCGCGGCGAGGCCGAGCCGGCCGGACTGGCCGCCACGCGCTGGGCCGGCATGGCCGATCTGGGCCTGCTCGGGCTGCCGCTGGCCGACGATGTCGGCGGCAGTGCACAGGGCCCCGTGGAGATGATGCTGGTGGCGCAGGAACTCGGCCGCGCGCTTGGTGGCGCGGGCTGGCTCTCCAGCGTGGTGCTGGCCGGCCAGTTGCTGGACGAGTCCGGCAGCCAGGCCCAGCGCCAACGCTGGCTGCCGGCGCTGGCTGCCGGAAAAGCGCGCATGGCGCTGGCATGCAGTGAAGCCGATGCGCGCTACGACCTGTCCCGCGTCGCCACGCTGGCGCGGCGCGATGGCGCGGGCTGGGTGCTGGACGGCACCAAGACCCTGGTGCTGGAGGCCGGCAGCGCGGACGTGTTCCTGGTTGTCGCGCGTACCGCCGGCGATGCCGACGACGATTCCGGCCTCTCGCTCTTTCTGGTCGAGGCGGGCGCGTCCGGCCTTTCGCTGAAGGAATTCAGCACGCTCGACGGGCGCCGCGCCGCGCACCTCACGCTGCGTGGCGTGCGCGTAGCGGCCGATGCCCTGGTGGGAGAGGCCGGCGCCGCGCTGCCGCTGGTCGAAGCCGCCACCGACCGCGCCAGCGCCATGCTGTGCGCGGAGGCGGTGGGCGCGCTGGAGGTGCTGATCGACCTGACCGCCGAACAGCTCAAGACCCGCAAGCAGTTCGGTACCACGCTGGCCAAGTTCCAGGTGCTGCAGCACCGCATCGCCGACATGCTGATCGCGCTGGAGCAGTGCAAGTCGATGGCCTGCGCGGCCGCGGTGGCGGTGCTGGAAGGCGAGCCGGCGCAACGCCGCCGGCTGGTATCCGCGGCCAAGGTGCTGGCCGGCCAGGCTGGCCGCCAGCTCGGGCAATGGGCCATCCAGATGCACGGTGCCATGGGCATGACCGACGAATGCCGCGTGGGGCACTACGCCAAGCGGCTGATGGTGATCAACCAGCTGTTCGGCGACGTCTCGCACCACCTGCGCCGCTTCGGCGGACAAGCATAGCCGCGCGGACCGCGCATCCATAAAGATAAAAGGAGACAACGCATGGCCATTTTCAAGACCCTCAGGACGGTGTGCTGCGCGCTGGCGCTGGGCTTTACGCTGGCGGCCCACGCCCAGGACAAGCAGCCGATCCGGCTGCTGGTTGGCTTTCCGCCGGGCGGCTCCACCGATACCGTTGCCCGCGTGCTGGCCGACAAGCTGCAAGGCGTGCTCGGCCAGGTGGTGATCGTCGACAACAAGCCTGGCGCGGGCGGGCGCATCGCCACCGGCATGCTCAAGCACAGCGCCCCCGATGGACTGACCTACATGGTGGCGCCGAATGCCACCGCGATCTTCCCGACGCTGCTCTATCCGCCGGCAACGCTCAAGTACGACCTGCTGACCGACCTGAGCCCCGTCGCCGTGGTGATTTCCTACCCGCTGGCGCTGGTGGTGAGCAGCCAGACCGGCGTGAGCAACGTCAAGGAATACGTGGCCTGGCTCAAGGCCCACCCCAAGGAGGCCGTGTTCGGCAGCGCCGGCCTTGGCGGCCAGACGCACTTTACCGGGCTGCAGTTCGGCAAGGCAGCCGGCGTGCCGCTCAACGTGGTGCCGTACAAGGGCAACGGGCCGCTGGCGACAGACCTGATCGGCGGCCAGCTCGCCGCCGCGGTGATGACCGCCGGCGACATCCTGCCGCACGCGCGCGGCGGCAAGGTGCGCATCATCGGCGTGTTCAGCGCCAGGCGCTCGCCGCTGCTGCCCGATGTGCCCACGGTGGCCGAGCAGGGCGTCAAGGTGGATTCCGGCGAAGCCTGGACCGGCGTCTGGGCGCCGGCGAAGACGCCCAGGGCCGAACTCGAACGCATGCAGGCAGCGCTCGGCAAGGTGCTGGCCATGCCCGACGTGCGCAGCATGCTGGAAGAAAAGGCGGTGCTGCAGCCGGACTACCGCGACGCCGCGGACCTGGACCGCCTGCAGCGCAAAGAGCTGGCCTACTGGGGCCCCGTCATCAAGGCCAGCGGCTTCAAGCCAGAACAGTGACCCCTCCATCCATCCCGCTATGACTCTGAACGGATCCGCATACATCGTGGGGGCCTACGAGCACCCCACCCGCAAGGCCGACGATCTTTCCGTGGCCCGCCTGCACGCCGACGTCGCCCTCGGGGCGCTGGCCGATGCCGGCCTCTCGGCAAGCGACATCGACGGCTACTTCTGCGCCGGCGACGCACCCGGCCTCGGCACCACCACCATCGTCGAATACCTCGGCCTGCGCCCGCGGCACGTCGATTCCACCGAATGCGGCGGCTCGGCGCCGATCCTGCACGTGGCCCACGCCGCCGAGGCGATTGCCGCGGGCCGCTGCAACGTGGCGCTGATCACGCTGGCCGGGCGTCCCCGCGCGGCGGGCGCGGCGCTCTCGCTCAAGGCGCCGGACCCGGACGCGCCCGAGCTGGCGTTCGAGCTGCCGTTCGGTCCGGCCACGCAGAACCTGTATGGGCTGGTGGCACGGCGCCACATGCACGAGTTCGGCACCACCAGCGAGCAGCTGGCGTGGATCAAGGTCGCCGCCTCGCACCACGCCCAGCACAACCCGCACGCGATGCTGCGCAATGTGGTGACGGTCGAAGACGTGGTGAATTCGCCCATGGTCTCCGATCCTCTGCACCGGCTCGACTGCTGCGTGATGAGCGACGGCGGCGGTGCCCTGATCGTGGCGCGTCCCGAGATTGCCCGGCAGCTCAGGCGCCCGCTGGTCAAGGTGAAGGGCACCGGCGAGGCGCCCAAGCACGCCATGGGCGGCAAGATCGACCTGACCTGGTCCGCGACGGCGTGGTCGGGCCCCGCGGCATTCGCCGAAGCCGGGGTGACGCCAGCCGACATCAAGTACGCGTCGCTCTACGACAGCTTCACCATCACCGTGCTGATGCAGCTGGAAGACCTCGGCTTCTGCAAGAAGGGAGAGGGCGGGAAATTCGTCGCCGACGGCGGCCTGATCTCCGGCGTGGGCAAGCTGCCCTTCAACACCGACGGCGGCGGGCTGTGCAACAACCACCCGGCCAATCGCGGCGGCGTCACCAAGGTGATCGAGGCCGTCCGCCAGCTGCGCGGCGAAGCGCATCCCGCCGTGCAGGTCAAGGACTGCGACCTGGCGCTGGCCAGCGGCATCGGCGGCGCGCTCGCCTCGCGCCATACCGCGGCCACGCTCATCCTGGAAAGGGTTTGAAACCATGAGCACCACTACTACCACCAGCACCACCAACACCGCCGCGCGCAAGATCCCCGCGCCGCGCACGCTGCCGGAAAGCCTCCCATTCTGGGAGGCCGCCGGCCAGGGCCGCCTGCTGGTCAAGTTCTGCCTGGACTGCGGCGAGGCACATCACTACCCGCGCGACATCTGTCCGCACTGCCAGTCCCTGCGCACCGAATGGCGCGAGGCCAGCGGCCGGGGCACGGTCTATTCGCACAGCACCATGGGGCGGGCCGAGGCGGCCTACACGCTGGCCTTCATCCAGCTGGACGAGGGCGTGACCATGATGAGCAATCTGGTGGACTGCGATCCGCGCGAGGTGGCCATCGGCCAGCGCGTGCGGGTGGTGTTCAAGCCCAGCGACGGCGGCTACGCGGTGCCCATGTTCACGCCGGCATGACCTGAGAGAGTTGAAGATGGAAGACAACGCAACCAACCCGCGCCAGTCGGAACCGAAGCGCCACGGACCTTTGTCGCGCTTCACCGTGATCGACGCCTCGCGCGTGCGGGCCGGCCCTACCGCGGTGCGGCTGTTCGCCGACATGGGCGCGCGCGTGATCAAGCTGGAGATCCCGCCCGGCGCAGCCGGCGGCGACGACATGATCGGCGGGCGCGACCACAACCGTGCCGACTACGAGAACCTGCATCGCAACAAGGAAAGCCTGACGCTCAACATGAAGTCGCCGCAGGGCGTGGCGATCCTGCATGACCTGGTCAGGCGCGCCGATGTCTTCATCGAGAACTACCGGCCGGACGTGAAGCATCGCCTTGGCATCGGCCCCGATGCGCTGCGCGAGATCAATCCGCGCCTGGTCTACGCCAGCATCTCCGGCTTCGGCCAGGACGGTCCCTATGCGGGCTGGCCCGGCTTCGATTCCATCGCCCAGGGCATGGGCGGCCTGATGAGCGTGACCGGCAAGCCGGGCGAAGGGCCGATGCGGGTGGGCATCCCCATTGCCGACCTGTGCGCCGGGCATTTCTGCGCCATGGGCATCCTGACCGCGCTGCTCGAACGCGAAGCTTCGGGCCAGGGGCAGTGGGTGCAGACCTCGCTGCTGGAAGCGCAGATCGCCATGCTGGACTTCCAGGCCGCGCAATGGCTGATCGACGGCAAGGTGCCGGCGCAGAGCGGCAACGAGCATCCGCTTACCGTGCCCACGGGCGTGTTCGCCACGCAGGACGGCTACCTCAATATCGCCGCGATCGGCCAGACCATGTGGAAGCGGCTGTGCGAGGCACTCGAAGTGCCGCATCTCGTCGATGAGCCGGGCATGGGCTCGGACCCGGAACGCGTGCGCAACCGCGACGCGGTCAATGCGGCGATCGAGGCCGCGCTGCGCGGGCGTACCACCGCGGAGTGGACCGAGCGCCTGCTCAAGGCCGGCGTGCCGTGCGGGCCGATCCACAGCATCGACCAGGTATTCGCCGACGCGCAAGTGCGCCACCTGGGCATGGCATGGCCGATGCGGCATGCGGAACTCGGCGACGTCTCGCTGGTGGGCCAGCCCATGCGCCTGTCGCGCTATCCGCGCGAAGCGCCGCCGCGCATGGCGCCCGAGCAGGGCGGCGATACCGACACCATCCTCGCGGAGCTTGGCTACAGCGCGGCGCGCATCGCCGAACTGCGCGCGGCATACATCGTTTGATCGAAGGACATTCCCATGGCAAAGATCGTTGCCGCATTCGGCTCTTCCCACAGCATCATGCTGGCCGCCCAGCGCGAGGACTGGCAATACGGCTTCCCGCAGGTCGATCCCAAGAACCCGTATTACTTTGACCGCGCAGGCGAGCCCACCACCTACGAGAAGCTGCTTGCCGCGGCGCCGGCCGAGGCCGAGGCCATGGTCACGCCCGACCGCATGGGCGAACGCTACGACCGTGCCGAGGCCGCCATGGACGAGCTGCGCGCGCGCATCCGCGCCGCGCGGCTGGACGTGCTGCTGGTGGTGGGGGACGACCAGACCGAGCTGTTCCGTACCACCAACAACCCGGCCTTCGCGATCTACTACGGCGACACCATCCGCAACGCCAAGCGCGACACGGGCGCGAACGACGGCTGGTACAAGAAGGCCCGCATGGCGCGCCAGGAGCCGGAGGCCGACCGCGACTACCCCGTGCATGCGCCGCTGGCGCGCTGGCTGATCCGCGCGCTGTGCGACCGCGATTTCGACATCACCGCCATGGACGGCCTGGAGCGCGGGCAGTTCGAGGGCCATGCGTTCTCGTTCATCCACCGCCGCTACCTGCAGGACATCGACCTGCCCGTGGTGCCGATAGTGCCGGTGATCGTCAACACCTTCGACCCGCCCAACCAGCCCACGCCGCGGCGCTGCATCCAGCTCGGCGCCGCGCTGCGCGAGCTGATCGCGGGCTATCCGGAAGACCTGCGCGTGGGCGTGCTGGCCTCCGGTGGCCTGAGCCACTTCGTGGTCGATGAAGCGCTGGACGAAGCCATCATCGCCGCGATCCGCAACAAGGACACCGCCTTCCTGGCGTCGCTCGATCCGAAGCAGCTGCAGGCCGGCAGCTCCGAGATCCGCAACTGGCTGATCGCGGTGGAAGCGGTGCGCGAGCTGGACCTGGAATGGGTCAGCTACGTGCCGGGCTACCGAACCCCCGCGCTGACCGGCACCGGGCTGTGCTTTGCCGCCTGGCGCACGCTGGTCTGAGGCGTACCGCATCCCGCAATACAAGACAAGACAAGACAAGGCAAGACGAGACCATGACCCAACCTGACTCCTACGTACAGCGCCTGCGCCGGCTCGATTGCTGCGCCGTCTCGGACGCGCTCGACAAGCTGCAACTGCCCGGCGTGGTCACGGGCCTGCCGCAGCGCAGCGGCGCCGGCCGCGTTGCCGGGCGCGCCATCACCGTCAAGCTCGGCACCGGCGCGCCGCCGGCGGGCCCGGCGCGGCACCTGGGCTGCACCGCCATCGAAGCAGCCGGCCCCGACCACATCATCGTGGTCGAGCAGCGCAGCGGCGTCGAAGCCGGCAGCTGGGGCGGCCTGCTGTCGCTGGGCGCCAAGGTGCGCGGCGTGGCCGGCGTGGTCGCCGACGGCCCGGTGCGCGATATCGACGAGGCCATTGCGTTCGACTTCCCGGTGTTCAGCCGGGGCCTGACGTCCTTCACCGCACGTGGCCGCGTGGTGGAGAAGGGCACCAACGTACCGGTCGAGATCGCGGACGTGACCGTGGCCGGCGGCGATTACGTGCTTGCCGACCGCAGCGCGGTGATCTTCATCGCGGCGCGCGATATCGAGCGCGTGCTCGACACCGCCGAGGCCATCGTCCTCAAGGAGTCCGCGATGTCGAAGGCCATCCTGGCCGGCACGCCGATCGGGCAGGTGATGGGCGGCAACTACGAACACATGCTGAAGGACTGAAGACCATGAGCGAATCAACGGACATCAACGTGGGCCGCGCGGCGCGGCTCGATACCGCCACCCTGAGCGACGCGCTCGACAAGCTCGGCATCGCCGGGCAGTGCTACCGCATCAAGCCGCGCGGCGACAGCTTCGCCATGGCGGGGCGCGCCTGGACGCTGCTGTATGGCCCGGCCGCCAACCCGCCGGGCACGGTGGGCGACTACATCGACGACGTGCCGCCGGGCAGCGTGCTGGTGCTTGACAACGGCGGGCGCGACAACGCCACCGTGTGGGGCGACATCCTCACCGAGATCGCGCACCGCCGCGGCATCGCCGGCACCGTGATCGACGGCGTGTGCCGCGACGTGGCGCTGTGCCGCCAGCTCGGCTACCCGGTCTTCAGCAAGGACCACTGGATGCGCACCGGCAAGGACCGCGTGCAGGTGGAAGCCACCAATATCCCCGTCAATATCGGCGACGCGCGCGTGCAGCCCGGCGATATCGTGCGCGGCGATGCCGACGGCGTGGTGGTGATCCCGCGCGAGCATGAAGCGGCGGTGCTGGACACGGCCGAGGCCGTCGAGCACGCCGAGAACGCGATCCGCGAAGCCGTGCGCGGCGGCATGCGGCTGGACGAGGCGCGCCGCCAGTTCCGCTATCACCAGCTGCAGACGAAGGGGGCATGAGCATGAAGGAACATGACGCAGCCAGCACCACGCGTGCTGATTTCGAGCGCGTGCCGGCGGAGGTCGCCGCGGCCGCTGCAACGCTGCCAACCGCTACGCTGCACGAGGCCGGCGGCAAGATCGGCGTGCTGCCGCCGGGGATCAAGCCGGTGGCGTCCCGCTTCCGCCTGTGCGGGCCGGCGCTGACCGTGCACTCGCCCGGCGGCGACAACCTGTGGCTGCATCGCGCCATCGAAGCCGCGCGTCCTGGCGATGTGCTGGTGGTCCATGTCGGCGGTGCCTACGAGCATGGCTATTGGGGCGAGATCATGACCACCGCCGCCAAGGTGAAGGGCCTGGCGGGGCTGGTGATCGACGGCTGCGTGCGCGATGGCGTGCTGCTCGACGAGATCGGCTTCCCCGTCTTTGCGCGCGGCCTGTGCATACGCGGCACGGGCAAGGACTATGGCGCCATCGGCTGGCTCAACGAGCCGGTGCTGTTCGGCGAAACCCGCGTGGAAGCCGGCGACCTGATCGTGGGCGACGCGGACGGCGTGGTGGTGGTGCCGCGGCGGAGCGCGGCCGACGTGGTGGCGCGCGCGCAGCAGCGCGAAGCCGCCGAAGCGGCGATTCTCGGCCGCGTGCGCGCGGGCGAATCGACCATGCAGATCTATGGCTTCCACTGATGGCATGAACAAGGCGAGCGCGCCGGGGCAGCCGCCCGCCCTCGTTATCGACGGTGCGGTGGCGGTCATCACGCTGCGCCGGCCCGAGGTTGCGAACCGCCTCGAGCCGGAAGACCTCGACCTGATGCGCGAGCACATCGCCGCCGTCAATGCCCGCGACGAAGTGCTGGTGCTGCGGATCGAGGCACAGGGCAAGCATTTTTGCAGCGGCTTCAATATCGGCAAGGCAGGCGGCAGCGATGCCGGCGAGCGCTTCGAAGCGCTCGCCAACGCGCTCGAAGCGGCGCGGCCCGTCACCATCGCGGTGATCCAGGGCGGACTCTACGGCGGCGCGTCCGATCTCGCGCTGGCCTGCGATTTCCGGCTGGGCGCGCAGGGCGTCGACATGTTCGTGCCGGCGGCGCGGCTGGGGCTGCTGTTCTACCGCGGCGGGCTCGAGCGCTATGTGGCGCGGCTGGGCCTGGCCACCGCCAAGCGCGTGCTGCTGGCTGTCGACAAACTCGATGCGGCGCAACTGCAGGCATGCGGCTTCCTCGACCACCTGGCCGCCGATCCGCAGGCGCTGCGGGCGCAGGCCGCTGCGCTGAGCGAAAAGCTGGCCGGCATGGCGCCGCTGGCCCTGCTGGGCATGAAGAAATACCTGAACCGGATCGCGGCCGGCACGCTCGACCCGGCGGAGATTGCCGCCGATATTGCGCGCGCCGAGGCGTCCGAAGACCTGCGCGAAGGCTCGCAGGCCTGGCTGGAAAAGCGCGCACCGCGCTTTCGCGGCTGCTGAGAAGAGAGGATCGGGAATGACATCGTCGATGACGTCGGTTGATATGGCCTCGGACAACTACTTCGCCAGGATGCAGCGCGGACAGGTGCCGCCGCCGCCCATCTGTGAATTGCTTGGCGGCAGCATCGGCGCGGTTGACCTGCAGGCGGGAACCCTGGAATCCGCCTATCACGCCACGCCGGCTTTCCTGAACCCGGCCGGCCAGGTCCAGGGCGGCATGCTGGGAGCGATGCTCGACGACGTGACTGCCATGTTGGTGACGGCCACGCTGGGCGAGGAGGAATTCTGCGCAACGCTGAACCTCAACCTCTCCTTCCTGCGGCCGGCCAGGACCGGCGTGCTGCTCGGACGCGCCAGGCTGGAGCGACGCGGCAGGAACGTCTGCCACGTCGCGGCGGAGCTGCTGCAGGACGGCCGGGCGGTCGCCACCGCGACGGCAACCTGCATGGTCGTCAGCCGGGTATCTGGCTGACCGGTGCGCGCGGAATGCGGATCCCGGTATGAGCCGGCGCTGCCAGGCCGCCGCCCCCGGCATTCAGCGCTTGCCGCCGGCTTGCGCGGCGAACGTCCGCCATTCCCGGAACACGGCATCGAGGCAAGCCGCGGTCGCGCAGCTGTCGCGCTTCCTGCGGAACGCGGAGATGTCCGCCTCGGTGATCGTGCCGGCCTTGAGCTGCCGCTGCTGGTCGGCATGGATGCGCTGGTAGCCCATCGAAAACAGCGCCGACTCGCAGATCAGCCGCTGCGATGGCACGCGGCCGGCCGGCGCAGTTGACGGGTCGCAGTCGATATCGGTGGCGGCATGGGCTGCGCCGGCGAGCGCAAGGGCAACGGCGCCGATGCAGCAGTGCATAAAGCGGGAGCGGAAAAAGCGGTTCATGACAACTTATGCAGCGGCACGGCCTGGCGGCGCCGTGGTGCCGAACTGCTTGCGGTAGGCGGATGGCGAAATGGCAAAAGTCTGGGCAAAGTGCTGGCGCAACGAAACCGCCGAGCCGAACCCGACCAGGCCGGCGATCACGTCGACGCTCTTGCCGGTGGTCTCCAGCAGCCGCTGCGCCGCGGTGAGCCGGTGGTTCAGCAGCCACTGCGTCACCGTGGTGCCGGTCTTGGCCTTGAAGCGCCGGGTGAAATTGCGCCGGCTCATGCCTGCCTTGTCGGCCAGCAGGTCCAGCGTCAGCGGCTGTTCCAGGTGCTCGATGGCCCAGTCGAGCGTGGTGCTCAGCTTGTCGGCACCCGCGGTCTGCGGCAGCGGCTGCTCGATGTACTGCGCCTGCCCGCCATGCCGGTGCGGCGCCACCACCATGCGGCGCGCCACGCGGTTCGCGACGTCCGCGCCATGGTCGCGGCGCACCAGGTGCAGGCAGCAGTCCAGCGCGGCGGCGGTGCCGGCCGAGGTCAGGATGCTGCCATCGTCGATGTAGAGCGAACGGCGATCGAGCCGGACCCTGGGATAGCGCGCGGCAAAGTCATCGGCCCAGACCCAGTGGGTGGCCGCCGGCCGGCCGTCGAGCAGGCCGGCCTCGGCGACCACGAAGGTGCCCAGGCACAGCCCGGCGATGCGCGCGCCGCGGGCGCTGGCGGCCTGCAGCGCCGCCAGCAAGGCCGGTGACGGACGTTCCGCGGGGTCGCGCCAGGCCGGCATGATCACGGTATCGGCCTGTTCGAGCGCGGACAGGTCGTGCTCGACCTCGATGCGGAAGCCCGACATGGTCCGGATCAGGCCGGTCTGCTCGCCACAGATCAGCAGCCGGTAGCGCGGCACGCCCAGCATGGCGAGATCGTCGCCGAACACGATGCAGGGCACCGACAGGTGGAACGGGCTGATGCCTTCGAAGGCAATCACGGCGACAGTGTGCATCGCTTCCTCGCAAGCAGGGGCGTCTGAAGTTGGCCCGATTCTAGCGGATGTTGTCCATCGGGACGCTTTCGGGGCGGCGGCGGTCGTTGGAAACTGCGTGCAGCGATGTGGCCGCGGCGGCTGTCCCGCCAGGCAAGCACGCTCTCCTTCCCATCACGACGAGGACAACGATGACACACCCGACGATCCGCACCCTGGCCGGCGCCAGCGCCCCGACCGCGATCGCAGCCGCCAGCACGGCGCTGCTGGTGATCGATTTCCAGAACGAGTACTTCGACGGCATGCTGCCGATCCCGGACGGCGCGGCCGCGCTCGGCAACGCCCGGCGCCTGGTCGCGCATGCGGACGCCGCCGGCATTCCCGTCTTCCACGTCCAGCACCTGGCGCCGGCGGACAGCCCCGTCTTTGCGGAGCAGGGCGCCAGCGCGGAGTTCCACCAGGACCTGCGTCCCGCGGGCCACCACACGGTGGTGCGGAAGACTTCGGTAAGCGTGTTTCCCACCACCGACCTGGACCAGCGCCTCAAGGCCGCCGGCATCAAGACGCTGGTCATCACCGGGCTGATGACGCACGCCTGCGTCGCGGGCGCCGCGCGCGATGCGGTGCCGCTGGGCTATGGCGTGATCGTGGCGGAAGACGCCTGCGCGACGCGCGACCTGGACCGGCCCGGCGGCGTGGTGCGGCATCGTGACCTGCACCAGGCTGCGCTGGCGAGTATCGAAGACACGTTCGGGGACGTGCTGACGACGGAGCAGGTGCTCAAGCTGCCGGTGGTCTGACAGCGGGGGACGCGCGCCCGCCCGCTGACGCCGTGCGCCTGCAGGACTACGGTTGCCCCTTGGCCAGCCGCATCGGATCCACCAGGCGGTCGAACGCCTCGCCGCTCAGCAATCCCAGCGCGATCGCCGCTTCCCGCGGCGAGATGCCTTGCGCCAGCGCGTGCCTGGTGATCTGCGCCGCCCGGTCATAGCCCAGCACCGGGTTGAGCGCGGTGACCGCCAGCAGCGGGTTGTCCAGGTTGCGCGCCAGCCGTTCGGGGTTGACCGCCAGCCCCTGCACCAGCCGCAGTGCGAAGACGCGTGCGCCGTCCGCCATCACGCGTATCGACTGCAGCACGTTGTAGATCAGCACCGGCTTGGCCACGTTCAGCTCGAAGCTGCCGGAGGCGCCCGCCATGGTCACGGTGACGTGGTTGCCGGCCACCTGCATGGCGGCCTGCGCCACGACCTCGGCGATGGTCGGATTGCGCTTGCCGGGCATGATCGACGAGGTCAGGCCATCGTCCGGCAGCACCAGCTCGCCCAGCCCGCAGCGCGGGCCCGAGCCCAGCCAGCGCAGGTCGTTGGCGATCTTGGTGAAGGAGACGGCAACCACGTTGAGCACGCCCGAGAGCTCGACCAGTGCATCGTGCGCGGCCATGCCCTCGACCTTGCAGGGATTGGCGCGGAAGGCCTGGCCGGTCAGCTGGCTGGCTTCCTCGCAAAAGGCCTCGGCGAAGCCCGCCGGCGCGTTCAGGCCGGTGCCGGCCGCGGTACCGCCCTGCGGCAGCACCAGCAGGCGCGGCAGGGTGCCGCGCACGCGCCCGATGGCGTTGTCGAGCTGCGCGGCAAAGCCGTCGAACGCCTGCCCCATGGTCATGGGCACGGCATCCATCAGGTGCGTGCGCGCGATTTTGAGCACATCGGCAAAGGCCCGGGCGCGCTCGCGCAGGGCGTCGCGCAGCAGCGCCAGGGCGGGCAGCAACCGGTCTTCGAGCTCCAGCACCGCGCTCAGGTGCATGACCGTCGGGAAGCTGTCGTTGGAAGACTGCGACGCGTTGACATGGTCGTTCGGGTGCACCGGCGCGCGCGTGCCCAGCGGCTGGCCAAGCCGCTCGTTGGCGCGGTTGGCGATGACCTCGTTGGCGTTCATGTTGGTCTGCGTGCCCGAGCCGGTCTGCCAGATCGTCAGCGGGAAATGGCTGTCGAAGCGGCCGCGGCGCAGCTCGTCGGCGGCGGCGACGATTGCCTCGGCGATGGCGGCGTCGAGCACGCCGCAACGCAGGTTGGCCCGGGCCGCCGCCATCTTGTGGACGCCGAAGGCATGGAGCAGGCAGTCGGGAAAGCGCTCTTCGCCGACTTCAAAGATCGCCAGCGCCCGCTGCGTCTGGGCGCCCCAGTAGCGGTCGGCGGGGATGTCGACCGGCCCGAAGGCGTCGTTCTCTACGCGGTATGCCGTCATGGCGCTCAGTCCAGTGAGATATTGGCCTTGGCCGCCACTGCCTTCCAGCGCGTGATCTCTGCCTGGGTGTGCTTGCCGAGCGCGCTGGCGGTGTACTGCTCAGGCGGCAGCAGCTGGATCGCCTGCGCCGACATCTTGCCGGTGAAGGCCTTGTCGGCCATGACCTTCAGGTAGGCCTGCTGCATCTTGTCGATGACGGCCTGCGGCGTGCCCCTGGGCGCGTAGATGCCGTACCAGGTGCTGGCCTCGAAGCCGGGCAGTCCCGATTCGGCCAGCGTGGGCACGTCCTTGAGCTGCGCCACGCGGGTTGCCGAGGTCACCGCCAGCGGCCGCACCTTGGATTCGGTGATCTGTGGCAGCGCCGTATTGGTCTGGTCGAACATGCCATCCACCTGCCCGCCGATCACGTCGATCAGCGCCGGGCCGGCCCCTTTGTACGGCACCAGCGATACCTGCATGCCCGCCGACGAGGCGAACAGCGCCGCCACCAGGTGCGAGGTGGAACCCACGCCGGCATTGCTCAGGTTGAGCTTGCCCGGGTTCTTCTTGCCGAACTCGACCAGGTCGCGCACGTTCTTCGCGGGATGGTCCTTGCGCACCATCAGGACCATCGGCGTATCCGGGAAGCGGAACACCGGCGCGAAGTCCTTGACCGGGTCGTAAGACAGCTTCTTGTACAGCGCGGGCGCGGCGCCCATGTAGCCCATGTGCCCGACCAGCATGGTGTAGCCGTCAGCCGGCGCACGCGCGGCCTTGGCCGTGCCGACGGTGCCGCCGGCGCCGGGCGAATTGTCGATGATGATCGACTGGCCGACCTCGCGCGCGACCCGCTCGGCGATGGTGCGCGCCAGCGCGTCGGTGGGGCCGCCGGCGGCGAACGGGACGATCCAGGTGATCGGCTTGCCCGGCCAGGCCTGTGCCACGGCAGGGGATGCGGCCACGGCCGTGGCGAGTGCCAGCGCCGCGCACGCGGCCACTTTGCGGATGGGGTTCATGGGTTGTCTCCCTGGTTTGAAATGATGATGTGTGAGCCTGCTGCCTCAGGCCGCGGATTGCTCTCGGGACAGCGCGACAGCGCGGTCGACCATCTGCGGCGCGAGGCCGAGGTAATTGGCCGGATCGGTCATCCGGTCGATGGCGGCGCGGTCGAAATGCTGCGTGACGGCCGGCAACGCGGCCAGCGCGTCGGCCAGCGTGCCGCCGTGCTCGTTGACCGTGCGGCAGGCGTCGTAGACCACGTCGTGCGCCTGCTGGCGGCCGATATGCGGGGCCATCCCCATCATCACGGCCTCGGCCACGATCAGGCCGTTGGAGATGCCGAGGTTGTGCTTCATGCGCGCTTCGTCGACGATCAGGCCGCCCAGCGCAAACTTTGCCTGGTGCAGTGCGCCGGCGGTCAGGATGAAGCTCTCCGGGATGGCGATCCATTCCGCATGCCACGGCCCGGTGGCGCGCTCGAAGTCCTGCACCATTGCGTCGACCATCAGGCCGGCGTGCTGGCGCACCGCCTTGGAAGCGGCCAGCATCAGCTCGCTGGAAATCGGGTTGCGCTTCTGCGGCATGGTGCTGCTGGCGCCGCGGCCCTTGACGAAGGGTTCGTACACCTCGGCGAACTCGGTCGACGCCATGATCATGATGTCGAGCGCGATCTTGCCCAGCGAGCCGGTGATGAGCGCGAGCAGGTTGACCGCTTCGGCAAAGCCGTCGCGTGCCACGTGCCAGGTGGTGGCCGGCACGCCCAGCCCCAGTTCTTGCGCCAGGGCTTCCTGCACCGCGAAACCCTTGTTGCCGCCTTCCTTGCTGTCGCCTTCTCCGCCCAGCGACGCCAGCGTGCCGGCCGCGCCGGCGAACTCGACCACGGCCACGCGCGGCCGCAGTTCGGCCAGGCGCTGCTGGTGGCGGTCGAACATGGCCAGCCAGATCGCCGCCTTGTAGCCGAAGGTCACCGGCAGCGCCTGCTGCAGGTGGGTGCGGCCCGCCATCGGCGTGTCGCGGTGCCTGACCGCGAGGCCGGCCAGGATGCCGCGCAGCGCGCGGATATCGGCGTCGATGCTGTCAAGCGCGTCACGCACCTGCAGCGCGACCGCGGTGTCCATGATGTCCTGCGTGGTGGCGCCCCAGTGCACGTAGCGTCCGGCCTCGCCGCACATTGCCACCAGCTGGTGTACCAGGGGCAGGATCGGATAGCCGACAATGTCGGTTTCCGCGCGCATGTGGTCGAAGTCGATGCGCTCCAGGCGCGACTCGCGGGCAATGACCTCGGCCGCTTCCGCGGGGATGACACCTACCTTGGCCTCGGCTTTGGCGAGTCCGACCTCGACATCGATATAGCGCTGGATCAGGGCCACATCGGAGAAAATCTGGCGCATGCCGGCGGTGCCGAAGGCATCGCGGAACAGGATCGAGTCAACGACGGTGCTGGCAGTCGGGGCATTTGGGGCCGGGAACAGGGTCATGTTGCTACCTTGAGGGGAAGAGGGCAGTTCATTAATATGTTCGAACATATGCGGCATTAAATATGTTCGAACATATTTAGAAAAGGAGGGTAAACCCGCGTCCGACGAGGCCGCGGGCGGGCAGTCATGAGCAAAACCAATCCGGCAGAGATCAGCAGGCAACTTATCGAGGGCATCACGACCGGCCGCTACGCGGTCGGCTCGCTGCTGCCCACCGAATTCGAGCTGTGCGAGCAGTACCAGGCCAGCCGCTACACCATCCGCGCGGTGCTGCAGGAACTGCAGCAGCTGGGGCTGGTGTCGCGGCGCAAGAACGTGGGCACGCGCGTGGAATCGGCGCGGCCGCGGCCGGTGTTCCGGCCCTCGCTGGCGTCGGTGGACGACCTGGTGCAGTTCGGCGCCGAGCACCTGCGCGTGGTGCAGTCGGTGGAGGAAGTGGCGGTGACGGCAGAGGTGGCGGCCGAAATCGGCTGCGAGCCAGGCGCGCGCTGGCTGCGGATTTCCAGCCTGCGGATGGATGGCGGCAAGGACGGCACGCCGATGGCCTGGACCGACGTCTACGTGGATCCGGCCTATGCCGAGCTCGGCGAACTGGTGCGCGCGTCGCCGGACACGCTGGTCAGCGCGCTGATCGAGTCACGCTATGACCGGCAGATCGCGGAGATCCACCAGGATGTGCGCGCATTCGCCATCGGCGACCGGCGCATCGCCGAAGCGCTCAAACTGGAAGCGGGCGCGGCCGCGTTGAAGATCGTGCGGCGCTACCTGGACGCCGCTGGCGAGACGTTCGAAGTCTCGGTGACCGTGCACCCCGCCGACAGCTTTTCGGTATCGATGCGCTTGCAGCGCTCGGCGGGGTAGGGCAGCGCAGCCGATAAACAAATGGTGCTTCGTCGCTCCGCGGGGTGGGCAGGCAAAGTGTTGTCAAGTGTTGTCAACGGAAAGCGCCGACAGCCTGGACGCCGCAGCGCCTATCCTATCTGAAACTCGAGCGAAGAATCGACAGCAAGATCGATAGCCCAAAGGGTGCAGGCGCCACCGGCTGATCTACACCCGCTCTTCTACACCCGCTCTTGATGTGGCCGGCCGCTGGCACCCTGTCATGACAACCCTACGCTTCTCGGCGCTCGCCGCCATAATCGCGACATTCCATGCGTTTACGCTTGGCGCAGTCCGATCAGCAAGTGCCGCGCCGGTGATCGTCGAGGTACGCAACTTCACCACACCGACCCAATGCACCGAGGAGGACAATGTCTCGTTCGTCATGAGTTCGCCGGCAATCCAGCGCTTCCGCGTAGAGGCGCTACATCCGCCATATCTCAGCAAGCTTCGCGGATCCCGCTTTCCGCCGGCGGACTTCTCCAACTGCGATTTCGACGAAAATTCGCCCCGCACGGATCCGGGTCGTCGCTTCACGCCACGTAAGGTGCGAATCTACGACGGGCCTGATTTCGCCATCGAAGGCAATACCTACGAGACGTTCTGGCGGCCACGGTCCGTGCCAGTGGCGGTTTGGGGCAGCGTGTATGACGACTTCCATCTGCTGCAGTTCTACGTGAAGCACCCGCATGCTGGCAAATTGCGCGAGACGCAGGTGCTGGTGTTGTATCCCCCTGACGGATACTGGCGGGCCAAGCCATTGCCGGCAACACCCGCTAGCAGGAATTCATACGGCTCATCGTTTCTGATCGGCCCGATCACGGAGGCTGGCAGACCCATCGTAGAGATCGCAGATATCGATATCGACCCCAAAGGGCGAACCATTCGGCTGCGCTTCGTCGCAGGCGGCGAGGCCAGCGTGAAACTGATCGAAGTGAGCCGCGAGCGCACCGCACTCGATGTGAAATTCAAGCCTGGCTATCGACACTCCAACGTGTCCGCGGCGGGGGGCATGTCAGGCTTCGCGATGTTGCGCTCGATGTATGTCGCCGAAGACAACGCCGATGTGAGCCGCGTCGAGTGGCGTGATGCCGCCGGCCGCGCGCACCACGCCTCTGTGGCCGACACCGCCGCGCTAAAGGCGCGTTCCGTGCGTTTCGGCAGGGTGGTGCCGTCGCGGCATAATGCCGACGCGCCCGATATACGCTTTGCTGGCTTTGACGACGGCCGCCCTTGAGCCCTTTGAGCCCTTTGAGCCCTTTGAGCCAGGGTACCTCTGATCAACGAGGTCAATGCTTTCGTCCAAGAGCCGCCGCCAAGCGCCGGCACAACATGGCGGCGCCCGTTTTATAGAGGATGAAAGATGAATCGACTTATTGTCATTTCCGGCTGTTCGGGCGGTGGCAAATCCACGCTGCTGGCGGAGCTTGGACGACGTGGCTATCCGGTGGTAGAAGAGCCCGGCCGCCGCATCGTGGCGGATCAAACGCGCAGCGGGGGAGGGGCACTGCCTTGGATCGATATGACGGCGTTCCTGCATCGTGTGATTGAACTGGCTAGGCGCGACCTGAAGGCCGCAAGCCCATCCGATAAATGGATTTTCCTGGACCGAGGGCTAGTCGATGCGATGGCCGCGCTTCAGCATGTCACAGGTGAACCGCTGCTGAAGGCGCTTGCAGGCGAGGCGCAGCACTATCACCAACTCGCCTTCCTGGTACCACCTTGGCCGGAGATCTACAACCAGGACTCAGAGCGGCGGCATGGCCTGGCCGACGCCATGGCGGAGTACTCGCGGCTTCTTGAAGCGTATCCGGCGCTTGGCTACGATGTCTGCATCGTACCGAAGGCCACCGTTGTTGAGCGGGCCGACTTTGTCCTGGGTGCTCTGCGTACACGCATGCGGAAGTTGTTTGCATAGACGAACAGAAGGCTGAGGGTCGCTGACCGACCCGTTGCCGAAGTTCGATCGCGCGCGGCCCAAAGGGCCGTCCACATGGAGTCTGCTGTATTGTGCGCGCTCGCGGCGCCATGCCGGGTATCTTGAGCAGCTCGCGCCATTTGCGGATCGGATCGTGTTGCATGCCGATGACGAACATGACGGCCGGGCCGACTTCGAGGCGGCGTTGCGGCAGATGCCATCGGGCTGGCATGTCTACACCTGCGGGCCTGGTGCCATGATGGATGCAGTGTGCGGTCACGCGCAGACGCTCGGCATCGATCCTCTTGCCGTGCATGTCGAACGGTTCAGCGCCGGTTCGCAAGTGACCGCCGAACCCCACGCGTTTCAGGTGCGTCTGCTCAGGCATGGGGCACGATTCACGGTCCCGCAAGGTGCCAGCATTCTTGAGGTACTTGAGGCGAACGGCGTGTGCCTTCCGTCTTCCTGCCGCGAGGGGTTGTGTCGAAGCTGCGAAGTCCCGCTGGCTTCCGGCGTGGCCGATCATCGCGACTACGTGTTGAGCGAAGACGAGCGCATCGCAAACAAGTCGATCTTGATCTGCGTCTCTCGAGCGAAGTGCGCGGAGCTGGTTTTGGACATATGAGCGCGCGAGAACGGGCATGGACTTGAACCAGGTGCCCTTCTTGGCCGATGAAGCTCAGGCAATCCTGTCGCGTTCGCGCGAGTCGGGCGAGGCCGCCAAGGCGGCCCCCTTCGTTGATATTTCCGTACGCGGCCGGCGAGCAGACCGGTGCCTTCGCACTGCCTCTGCCGGGGCCGGGTGCACGACTACGTCAGCGCGCGTGCTTCTGGTAGGTCCCGATGAGTTCGGCATGGGCCAGTATGTGCCCCTGCATGGCCTGTTCCAGCGCCGCCTTGTCCGGCTTGCCGAGATCCGGCAGCACGACGTCCAAGGCATATAGCTTGTGGAAATACCGGTGCCGGCCAACCGGAGGGCACGGCCCGCCGTAATCGGCGCGGTGCCAGTCGTTGAAACCTTCGCGAGCGCCGGGCGGCAAGCTATGCCGGCTCATACCTTGCGCAAGCGAGCCGGGCTGAGGAGGCAGGTTGTACACGAGCCAATGGACCCATGTCATTTGCGGTGACGCCGGGTCCGGCGCATCCGGATCATCGACAACCAAGACCAGGCTGGCAGTGGAGGGTGGCAAGCCTGACCACGCCAGGGGAGGTGACACATCGGCGCCTTCGCACGTGTGCACGGTGGGAATCTCCCCGCCTTGGGCAAACGCGGGGGATGTCAGTATGAGCGGCATCGATGGCCTCTGCTGGGCAAGTAGTGCTGTTCCGAACAGCATGGCCGCAAAGGCCAGCAACCTCGGTAGAAGTGCCAATCGCACCATATCTGCCCCCGCCGGCGCATGACGGCAATTCCAACTTAGCCCGGATACAACCCATGCGCAAGGAACCGCGCAGTCTTCCGAACCCCGACCCGCAACAGCCATGGACCGCGCCTGCAGTGAATGGCTGTTTCCGTCAGTGAGCGTTCCGTTCACCCGTCCCCAAACGTCGCGCCGCATCAGACTGCCTCATTGGTGAAGGCCCCGGCCATAACACCAGGGCCCCGTCGAAACGTACTGCCCGGATCCACGTCTTGAAAGTGCTGGCTAGGTCCGGCGTGATGGGCTGGACGCACGCACGGGCCCTGGTCTGCCGCAGACAGTTGCGCAGGCTGTTGGCATCGGCCAGCGACAAGATCCCACTGCTGCACATGGAGGTGCACAGCGTTGCTCCACCACAAATTCCTTGCGTCTTGTAACTACGACGATTAAGATCGTAGTTATGGTGCCGTTCGGGTGCCACCGATATGCCAGGGTGCGCGGCACTGGGCTAAGGGCCGGGGACTGAATGTTCCGATACGCTGAAATTGCGATCGGAGCCTTCATGGCCACTAGCGCACCTGCGACCTCCAGCTTGAGGCTGGATTGAGGGAAGGGCGCATCGACTCGAGAGTCTCAACGATGCATGGAGTGAAGAAGGATGAATCGCAAGTCTCGACAAACGCTGCTCGCCGCTGCCCTCGTGGCGATCCTGGGGGCCGGCGTGGCAGCTTCGGTACTGCGTCCCCGGCACGGCGGGGACGCACAGGCTGCCACGCCGCCGCCCGCCCCGGCGGTTGAGGTGGCGGCAGTGGTGGGCAAGACCATCACCGAATGGGATGAATTCTCGGGCCGCATCGAGGCCGTGGACCGTGTGGAGATCCGTCCGCGTGTGTCCGGCACGATCGAAACGGTGCATTTCCGCGACGGCTCGATCGTGATGAAGGGTGACTTACTGTTTACGATTGATCCGCGCCCGTATGCGGCCGAAGTGGCGCGCGCCGGGGCGGCGCTGGCGGCGGCGCAGGTACGTGCGTCGCATGCGCAGACCGAAAAGGCGCGCGCCCAGCGCCTGCTCGACGACAACGCGATCTCGCGCCGCGAGTTCGACGAGCGCATCAACGCGGCCAGCGAGTTGTCGGCCGACGTCCGTGGTGCGCAGGCTGCACTGGAGGTGGCGAAGCTGAACCTGGGTTACACGCGCATCGTTGCACCGGTCACGGGCCGGGTGTCGCGTGCGGAGATCACGGTGGGCAACCTCGTGGCGGCCGGTGCGGCATCGCCGCCGCTGACCACGGTGGTATCGGTGTCGCCGGTGTACGCGAGCTTCGATGTCGACGAGCAGAGCTACCTGCGCTACACGGCGCCGAGCGCTGGCGGCGGCAAGAGCGACCTGCCGGTATTCCTGGGCCTGGCCAACGAGACTGGCAATCCGCACAAGGGCCGGATTCATTCGATCGACAACCGGCTCGACACGCGCAGCGGCACCATCCGCGTGCGCGCGGTCTTCGACAACGAGGACAGCCGCCTGCTGCCCGGCCTGTACGCGAAGGTCAAGCTCGGCGGCGGCTCGCCGTATCCCGCCGCGCTGGTCAATGACCGCGCCATCGGCACCGACCAGGGCAAGAAGTTCGTGCTGCTGGTGGACAAGGCCAACAAGCTTGCGTACCGCGAAGTCGAACTGGGGCCGACCTACGAAGGGCTGCGCGTGATCCGCAACGGCCTGCAGCCGGGCGAGAACATCGTCGTGAACGGCCTGACGCGCGTGCGCCCCGGCGACACCGTGACCCCCAAGCCGGTGGCGATGGCCTACCGCAGCGAACTGGAGTCGCGTGGCAGCTCGACCGACCGGAAGCAGGCCGAGGCTGACGGGAAGGCCGGCGAGGCCGGCAACGCCAGGGTGAGCTGAGTCCCGCCCTCCGCCACAGCCCGAACTGGAATTCTCCCCTGAGGTTGCACATGGCCTCCGCCTTGGCGGACCGCCAGCGGGAACTGCTTTTGCCGAGACCAAGATGAATTTCTCTAAATTCTTTGTCGACCGCCCCATCTTCGCGGGCGTGCTGTCGGTGCTGATCTTCCTGGTCGGCGCCATCTCGATGTTCAATCTGCCGGTCTCGGAGTACCCGGAAGTGGTGCCGCCGTCGGTGGTGGTGCGCGCGCAATTTCCTGGCGCCAACCCCAAGGTGATCGCCGAGACCGTGGCCACGCCGCTGGAAGAGCAGATCAACGGCGTCGAGGACATGCTCTACATGAACTCGCAGGCCAATACCGACGGCACGCTGACGCTGACGGTGACCTTCAAGCTGGGCACCGACCCGGACAAGGCCCAGCAACTCGTGCAGAACCGTGTCTCGCAGGCCGAGCCGCGCCTGCCGGAAGACGTGCGCCGCCTGGGCATCACCACGGTCAAGAGCTCGCCCGACCTGACCATGGTGGTCCACCTGGTCTCGCCCAACGACCGCTATGACACGACCTACCTGCGCAACTACGCGCTGATCAACGTGAAGGACCGCATCGCGCGGATCCAGGGCGTGGGCCAGGTGCGGTTGTTCGGCGCGGGGGACTACTCGATGCGCGTGTGGCTGAATCCGGAGAAGATCGCCGAGCGCGGGCTCGCCGCGTCAGACGTGGTGCGCGCCATCCGCGAGCAGAACGTGCAGGTGGCGGCAGGCGTGCTCGGCCAGTCGCCGGCGCTGCCGGGCACCGACCTGCAGCTGTCGGTGAATGCGCAGGGTCGGCTGCAGACGGTGGAGGAGTTCGGCGACATCATCGTCAAGACTTCGCCCGACGGTGTGGTCACGTACCTGAAGGACATTGCGCGAATCGAACTGGGTGCGTCGGAATATGCGCTGCGTTCGCAGCTGGACAACAAATCCGCTTTGTCATTGCTCATCTTCCAGTCGCCGGGAGCGAACGCGATCGAGATCTCGAACGAGGTGCGCAAGACCATGGAAGAGCTGAAGCAGAACATGCCGGAAGGTGTGGCCTACAGCATCGTCTACGACCCCACTCAGTTTGTGCGCCACAGCATCGATGCGGTGGTCCACACGCTGTTCGAGGCGATCTTGCTGGTGGTGCTGGTGGTGATCCTGTTCCTGCAGACCTGGCGCGCATCGATCATCCCGCTGCTGGCGGTGCCGGTGTCGATCGTCGGTACCTTCGGCCTGATGCATGCGTTCGGCTTCTCGATCAACGCGCTGAGCCTGTTCGGGCTGGTGCTGGCGATCGGCATCGTGGTGGACGATGCGATCGTGGTGGTGGAGAACGTCGAGCGGAACATCGAGGAAGGGCTGTCGCCGAAGGAAGCCACCTACAAGGCCATGCGTGAAGTCAGTGGTCCCATCATCGCCATCGCGCTGACGCTGATCGCCGTGTTCGTGCCGCTGGCGTTCATGACAGGACTGACCGGCCAGTTCTACAAGCAGTTCGCGTTGACGATCTCGATCTCGACCATCATTTCGGCCTTCAACTCGCTGACGTTGTCGCCCGCGCTGTCGGCCTTGCTGCTGAAGCGCCATGACGCGCCCAAGGACTGGCTGACGCGTGGCATGGACAAGGTCTTCGGCAAGTTCTTCGTCCGCTTCAATCGCTTCTTCGGCCGCAGCTCCGAAAGCTATGGCCGTGGCGTGAAGGGTGTGATCCGCCGCAAGGGCTCGGTATTTGGCGTCTACGCCGTGATGCTGGTGGCTGCCTGGGGCGTGTTCCAGCTGGTTCCCAAGGGCTTCGTGCCGGCGCAGGACAAGCAGTACCTGGTCAGCTTCGCCAAGTTGCCGGACGGCGCCACGCTGGACCGCACCGAGGACGTGACGCGCCGCATGTCGGAGATCGCGCTCAAGCACCCGGGCGTGGAATCGGCCGTTGCCTATCCGGGCCTGTCGATCAACGGCTTCACCAACAGCCCGAGCGCCGGCATCGTCTTTGTCACGCTGGACCCGTTCGAGAAGCGCAAGGGCAAGGAGCTGTCGGGCAAGGCCATTGCCGCGGACCTGAACAAGGAGTATGCCGCGATCCAGGACGCGTTCATTGCCGTGTTCCCGCCGCCGCCGGTGCAGGGGCTGGGCACGATCGGCGGTTTCAAGCTGATGATCGAGGACCGCGCCGCGCTCGGCTACGACGAGTTGTTCAATGCGACCAACGCCTTCATGGCGAAGGCGCGCGCCACGCCCGAGCTCGCCGGCATCTTCAGCAACTACCAGGTGAACGTGCCGCAGCTTGACGTGCAGCTCGACCGTACCAAGGCCAAGCAGCTCGGCGTGCCGGTGACCGATGTGTTCGATACGCTGCAGACCTACCTGGGTTCGGCCTACGTCAACGACTTCAACAAGTTCGGCCGGACCTACCAGGTCAAGGTGCAGGCGGATGCGCAGTACCGCCAGCATGCCGAGGACATCCTGCAGCTGAAGGCGCGCAGCGCCAGCGGCGAGATGGTGCCCCTGTCGTCGCTGGTGCAGGTCAGGCAGGGCTTTGGCCCGGATAGCGTGATCCGCTACAACGGCTTCACGGCCGCCGACCTGAACGGCGGCCCGGCGCCGGGCTTCTCGTCGGGCCAGGCACAGGCCGCCGCCGAGCGCATCGCTGCCGAAACCCTGCCGAAGGGCATCGGCTTCGAATGGACCGAGCTGACCTACCAGGACATCCTGGCCGGTAATGCGGGTGTGTGGATCTTCCCGTTGTGCGTACTGCTGGTGTTCCTGGTGCTGGCCGCCCAGTATGAAAGCCTGACGCTGCCGCTGGCCGTGATCCTGATCGTGCCGACGAGCCTGCTGGCCGCCATGACGGGCGTATGGCTGACGCAGGGCGACAATAACATCTTCACGCAGATCGGTTTCATCGTGCTGGTCGGGTTGTCCGCGAAGAACGCGATCCTGATCGTGGAGTTCGCGCGCGAGCTGGAGCATCACGGCCGCACCGTGGTCGAGGCTGCGATCGAGGCCAGCCGCCTGCGGCTGCGTCCGATCCTGATGACGTCGTTCGCTTTCATCATGGGCGTGGTGCCGCTGGTGGTGTCCAGCGGTGCCGGCGCGGAGATGCGACAGGCCATGGGTGTGGCGGTGTTCGCGGGCATGCTCGGCGTGACTTTCTTCGGGCTGTTCCTGACGCCGGTGTTCTATGTGGCGTTGCGCTTGCTGGCGACGCGGGGGCAGCGGCGCAAGGCGTCGGCGTCGGTGGAACACCAGGCGATGGCGTCCGCTGAATAGCGCGTGTTTGCTCCCTCTCCCTCTGGGAGAGGGGAGCTACCTCGGTGGCGTTGAACCCGCCAGAGCACAGAACAGTCAAGGAAATCCCAAAATGATTGCCCACATCACAAGGCAGTTGCCCCGCATCGCCACGCTGGCCGCCGCGCTGATCCTGGCCGGCTGCTCGCTGGCGCCGACCTACAAGGTGCCGGAGACCGCCACGGTGCCGGCCTACAAGGAAGCCGAGGCCGCGCAGGCCGAAGGCGCGCAATGGAAGACCGCGACGCCGGCCGAAGGCCAGCATCGCGGCGAATGGTGGAAGATCTTCGGCGACGCCGAGCTGGACCGCCTGATCGCCGCCGCGGGCGAA
>NZ_AUFE01000035.1 GCF_000426345.1 Cupriavidus phytohabitans
CTTCGGCGCCAAAATCCTCAGCGACAACTTGCACGCCCTATGCTGCCTTAGCGCCGCGCAGGAACATGAGATTGACTCGGACCGTCGTATCAACCGAACCTTCGCCATCACGGCTCTCAAACCTGTCCTGTCAGCGGCGCTGCTCGGCTTGCGCTGGGCCAAGGCTGCCCTGAATGAGACCTTGGCTTTGATCGCAACACGTGCCCATCGCGTGCGACCGGATCGCAACAAACCTCGTCCGCCTCGCCCAAAGCCTCATCGACATGCTGCTTATAAGGCTTGTTGATGCTTACAGTAACTTGGGTGGATTGGGGAGTTGGTGGGGTAGGGTGTTTATTCTGATAGTGCCTTGCGGCTGGCATCAGGTGGATATCAAATATCCACCTGATGCCGGCCCGCAGGGAAAAAATCACCCCAAATCCCCCGGCGTATCAATATCCCGAAACGCTCCCTCATCCTCAGTCAATATCCGCGTCACCGGCTTCCCCTGAAGAAATCCCCGCGCCCCTTCATCCCCATCGAGCTTCAGCAGGTCGTCCCGCCAGGCAGCACCGAAGCCCACGGGATGCCCGCGCTGGCCATTGCGCCATGGCGCGGCAATCGTTTCAGGGGTGGTGATCGTCAGCGCCACCGCCCGTACCAGTTCCATCGGCAGCCAGGGCATGTCAGCAAGCGCAACCACCCATCCCCGCGCATCAGGCGTCGCCGCCACCGCCGCGCGCAGCGCGGCGCCCATGCCCTGCTCGGCGTCGGCCGATTCGAGCACGCGGCACCCCCCGCGCCTGAGTTCTTCCGCCAATGCCGGATTTCCCGGCCGAATCACCGCAACCGAATCCGGCAACGCCGCCGCCAACGTACGCGCACTGCGCCAGGCGACAGTGCGCCCGCCGGGCAACACTTCAAGCAACTTGTTCCGCTTGCCGGCAGCATCAAACCGCCGGCCAAAACCCGCCGCCAGCAAAATCCCGGTAGGCAGGTCGGTGCGAAGCAAGGGAGCATTGGGAGCGGCAGTCATGGCGGGCACTCGGCTATCACGCGTCAGGTCGACGGACCAGGGGAAACATCGCAGCTGCTGCCGGTGCTGGCAGCCATCTCGCGCGCGGCCTTGGCGCCTTCCACCTGCAGGATGTCCGGCAGCGACACATGGTTCTTGGCCGCAACCACTTCGGCCAGAATCGAGATGGCGATTTCCGGCGGCGTACGGCTGCCAATATAGATGCCAACCGGCCCATGCAGCCGCGCCAGCTGCAACTCGGTCAGATCGAATTCCTTCAGCCGCTCGCGCCGCGCCTGGTTGTTGCGGCGCGAACCCAGCGCGCCCACATAGAAGGCGCTGGTGCGCAGCGCTTCCATCAGCGCCAGGTCATCCAGCTTGGGATCGTGCGTCAGCGCAATCACCGCGCAGCGCTCGTCCAGCTTCATGTCCATCACGGTGTCGTCCGGCATGGTGCGCACCATGGTCACGCCGGGGATGTCCCAGGTTTCCGTGTATTCCTCGCGCGGATCGCACACGGTGACCTGAAAGCCCAGCCCGACTGCGATCTGGCACAGGTACTTGGACAACTGCCCCGCGCCGATCACCAGCATGCGGTAGCGCGGGCCGTGGATGGTCAGCAGCGTCTTGCCGTCGAAGACCAGCCCGTCGGTGGCACTGGCCGGCCCCAGCGTGGCCACACCCGTAGCCATGTCGAGCGTGCGCGCGACCAGCCGGCCGTTTTCCATGGCATCGAGCAATTCGGCGATGCCGCTGGACGGCTTGAGCGGCTCGGCGACCAGTTCGATGGTGCCGCCGCAGGGCAGCCCGAACCGGTGGGCTTCCTCGGCGCTGATGCCGTACTTGATGGCCTCGGGCTGGTCCGACGTGATGCCTTGCCGGCGCACGCGGTCGATGATGTCGTCTTCGATGCAGCCGCCCGAGACCGAGCCGACCACCAGGCCATCATCACGCACCGCCAGCATCGCGCCCTCGGGGCGGGGCGACGAGCCCCAGGTGCGCACTACCGTGACCAGCAGCACGCGATGGCCCTGTTGCTGCCAGTGCACGCTGTTCTTCAGGACTTCGAGATCCACGCTGTCCATGATCGTTTCCGCTTCGGTTCCTCTGTCTGTTCATTCTCGCCGGCGGCTGCGGCGGGGGCGCCCTCGGCCGCTGGCGTTTCTTGTGTGGTGTCCGGTGTGACCGCCTCGGTGAAGCGCGCAAAGAAGGTATCCGCCAGCTTGCGCGCTGCGGCGTCCACCAGCCGCGAGCCGATCTGTGCGATCTTGCCTCCCACATGGGCGTCGACGGTGTACGTCAGCACGGTCTCGTCGCCGTCAGGCTCCAGCTTCACGCGGGCAGTACCCTTGCCGAATCCGGCCGCGCCACCCTGGCCGTCGAAGCGGATGGTGTAGCTGTCCGGGGCCTGGATGTCTTCCAGCGCCATGCGGCCCTTGAAGCGCGCCTTGACCGGGCCTACCGCGGCCATCATGGCCACCTGGTAGGCATTGTCGCCGTCGGGCTCGATACTCTCACATCCGGGGATGCATTGCTTGAGCAGCGCGGTGTCGTTGAGCGCTTCCCATGCCACCTGCTGGGGAATCGGCAGGCGCTGGCTCTGGTTCATTTCCATGGCGGGGCTTCCTTTCTTGGTGGGTTGGTGGCGCCGGCCCGCGCGGGGCCGCCCTGGTCGGACAGCAGGGATTCGAGCGCCAGCAGGCTATCCAGGTTGTGCGCCGGACGCAGCGCGTCGACATGCGGCAGGATCGCCTGCACGCCGCGCGCCTGCGGCGTGAATCCAGGGTAGCGCAGCAGCGGGTTGAGCCAGACGATGCGGTGCGCAAAGCGGCGCAAGCGAGCCATTTCGTCGCCGAGCAGGTCGATATGCTCGTGGTCGAGCCCGTCGGTAACCAGCAGCACGGTGGCGCGCCCGGACAGTGTGCGGCGCGCCCAGTGGCGGTTGAAGCTCGCCAGCGCGGCGCCGATGCGGGTGCCGCCGGCCCAGTCGCGCACCTGGGCGGTGATCACGGCGACGGCTTCGTCGGGGTCGCGTTCGCGCAGCGAGCGGGTGATGTTGGTCAGCCGGGTGCCGAACAGGAACACCGACAGCCGCTCGCGCGACTGCATCAGCGCATGGCAGAAGTACAGCACCGCGCGCGAGTACTGGCTCATCGAGCCGGATATGTCGAGCAGCAGCACCAACGGCGGCTTGCGCTCGGCGTGCTTGCGGAATTTCCAGCGCAGCCATTCTCCGTGCTGGCGCACCGCCAGCCGCGCGCTGGCGCGCAGGTCGGCGTGCGTGCCGCAGGTGGCGGCGCGCAGCCGGCGCGTGCGCTGCAGTGCAAGGCGCGTGCGCCGGGTGCGTACCAGGTGCTGCAGCGCACGCCATTCCTGCGCGGTCAGGGTTTCGAAGTCGCGCTGCGCCAGGCGTTCCTGGTCGGAGAAGGTCAGCGGCACGTGGATGCGTTCCGCCTCGGTCTGCGCCGGGCGTGATGGCATTTCCGGCCGGCGCGCGGCCAGCGCATCGGCAAGGCGGTTGCTGCGCCTGGGCGGCGGCGCCCCCGCGTCGACGCGCGGCAGCAGCAGCGCGCGCAGCTTGCCTTCCCAGTCGGGGTCGCGCCAGAACAGGTCGAAGGCGGCGTCGAACAGCGGCCGCTGGTCGGGGCCGGACAGCACCAGTGCCGCCAGCGCGGCGCGCACGTCGTCGCGCCGGCCGATGTCGACCAGGCGCAGCGCGGTCAGTGCATCGACAGCGTGTGCCGGCGACAGGGCGAAGCCGCCGTCGCGCAGCAGCCGCATGAAGTGGGTGACGTTGCGCGCCAGCAGCGGCAGTCCTGCTTGCGGACCGCCGCTGCGCGCCGCGGGGTGCAGCACGGGCACGGTTCAGCCTCCCGGCGCGGCGCCCGCCAGCAGTTCCGCCACGGTGGGGCCGTCGACGCGCGCCAGGTCGTCCTGGTACTTGAGCAGCACGCCCAGCGTGTCGCGCACCGATTGCGGGTCGAGCTCGGTCACGCCCAGCGCCGCCAGCGCGCGGCACCAGTCGATGGCTTCGGCGATGCCGGGCGCCTTGAACAGGTCGATGCCGCGCAGCCGGTGCACGAAGTCGATCGCCTGCGCCTGCAGCGCCGCGGCGGCCTCGGGTGCGCGCGCGGCGACGATCTGCAGTTCGCGGTCGCGCTCCGGATAGCCCACCCACTGGTACAGGCAACGGCGCTTGAGCGCGTCATGGACCTCGCGCGTGCGGTTGGAGGTGATCACGATCAGCGGCGGCCGCTCGGCGCGGATCACGCCGATTTCGGGAATCGAAACCTGGAATTCGGACAGCACCTCAAGCAGGAAGGCCTCGAACGGTTCGTCGGCGCGGTCGATCTCGTCGATCAGCAGCACGCGCGGCACGCCCGGTGCGGCGGGATCGGGCAGCAGCGACTCCAGCAGCGGGCGCTTGAGCAGGTAGTCGTCGTGGTACAGCGATTGCGCCTCGGGCCGCTCGCCACGGGCTTCGGCCAGGCGCAGCGCCATGATCTGGCGGGGGTAGTCCCATTCATACAGCGCGCTGGCGGCGTCGAGTCCTTCATAGCACTGCAGCCGCAGCAGCCGCGTGCCGAGCACGCCTGCCATCGCCTGCGCCAGCGCGGTCTTGCCGACGCCGGGCTCGCCTTCGAGGAACAGCGGGCGCTGCATGCGCAGGGCAAGGTAGAGCACCGTGGCGGTTTCGCGGTCGGCGAAGTATTGCTGGCGTTCGAGTAGGGCGAGGGTGTCGTCGATGGAGGTGGGGAGCATGGGGCGATCTATATTGCCGACGCGTCTCGCACGCCAGCGGTTTGCTCCCCTCTCCCGCCTGCGGGAGAGGGGAGACCACAACGGGAGCGGCGAAGCGCCACTAGCCTTTCCCGGCCGCTTCCACCGCCCTGGCCGCCAGCACCGGAATCAGATGCGCCCGGTACTCCGCCGACGCATGCAGGTCGGTATTCAGCTGCCCCGCATCGACCTTCACCCCACGCGCCGCCTGCGCGCTGAAGTTGGCGGAAAGCGCCTGCTCCAGCGGCTGGCACCGGAACACGCTGTCGGCAGCCCCGGTGACCGCCACGCGCACCGTACTCCCGAAGCGCGCCACCATCACCCCCACCAGCGCAAACCGCGACGCCGGATTGTGGAATTTCACATACGCCGCCTGGTCGGGAATCGGAAAGCGCACCGCGGTAATCAGCTCATCCGGCTCCAGCGCGGTCTCATACAGCCCCTTGAAAAAGTCATCCGCCGCGATGCTGCGCCGGTCCGTGACCACGGTGGCGCCCAGCCCCAGCACCGCCGCCGGATAGCAGGCCGCCGGATCATCATTCGCCAGCGCGCCGCCGATGGTTCCCATCGCGCGCACCTGCCTGTCGCCGATGCCGCCGGCCAGCGCCGCCAGCGCCGGGATGCGCTGGCGCACCTCGGCGTTCTCGGCCACGTCGGCATGGCGCGCGGCGGCGCCGATGACGATCTCTTTGCCATCGACGCGAATCTCGGCCATGCCGGGGATGCGCGCCACGTCGACCAGCGTCGAAGGCGATGCCAGCCGCAGCTTCATCGCCGCCAGCAGGCTCTGGCCGCCGGCAAGGAACTTGGCATCGGGATCGGCCTTGAGCCTGGCCACCGCCGCCTTGGCATCCGCGGCGCGTTCAAAGTTGAATGCGTACATGTCGGTTTCCTTTGCGGTGCGGGTCAGGGGCGCGCGGCCTGGATCGCCTGCCATACGCGATGCGGCGTGGCGGGCATCTGCACATCCTTCACGCCCAGCGGCGACAGCGCGTCGATCAGGGCGTTGATAAACGCCGGCGGCGAGCCGATCGCGCCGGCCTCGCCGCAGCCCTTCACGCCCAGCGGGTTGTGCGTGCACGGTGTGCCGCTGGCGGTCTCGACGGTGAAGTCGGGCAGGTCGCCCGCGCGCGGCATGGCGTAGTCCATGTACGAGCCGGTCAGCAACTGGCCGCTGTCGTCGTACACGCACTGCTCCAGCATGGCCTGGCCCAGCCCCTGGCCGATGCCGCCATGCACCTGGCCTTCGACGATCATCGGGTTGATGATGTTGCCGAAGTCATCCACCGCGGTGAACTTGACCACCTGCGACTCGCCCGTGTCGGGATCGACTTCGACCTCGCATACATAGGCGCCGGACGGGTAGGTGAAGTTGGTCGGGTCGTAGAACGCGTTTTCGTTCAGGCCCGGTTCCAGCTTGTCGAGCGGGTAGTTGTGCGGCACGTAGGCGCTCAGCGCGACCTCGCCGAAGGTCTTGGTCCGGTCCGTGCCCGCCACGCGGAACACGCCGTTGCTGAACTCGATGTCGTTGTCCGACGCCTCCAGCAGGTGCGCGGCGATCTTCTTGGCCTTGGCCTCGATCTTGTCGAGCGCCTTGACGATGGCCGAGCCGCCCACCGCCAGCGAGCGCGAGCCGTAGGTGCCCATGCCGAACGGCACGCGCCCGGTGTCGCCGTGCACGATCTCGACCTGGTCGAGCTGCAGCCCCAGGCGGTCGGCCACCACTTGCGCGAAGGTGGTCTCGTGCCCCTGGCCGTGGCTGTGCGAGCCGGTGAAGACCGTCACCGTGCCGGTCGGATGCACGCGGATCTCGCCGACTTCGAACAGCCCCGCGCGTGCGCCGAGTGCTCCGGCGATGTTGGAAGGTGCGAGACCGCACGCTTCGATGTAGCAGGAATAGCCGAGGCCACGCAGCTTGCCGCGCTGCTTCGCTTCATCGCGCCGTGCCGGGAATCCCTTGACGTCGGCCAGTTCCTGCGCGCGCGCCAGGCAGGGCTCGTAGTCGCCGGTATCGTAGGTCAGCCCCACCGGGGTGGCATACGGGAACTGCCGGATGAAGTTCTTGCGGCGCAGTTCGGCCGGATCCGTCTTCAGCTCGTGCGCGGCGGTTTCGACCAGCCTTTCGACCACGAAGGTCGCTTCGGGCCGTCCCGCGCCGCGGTAGGCATCGACCGGCGCGGTGTTGGTGAACACCGCCTTGACCTCCGCATAGATCGCCGGCGTGGAGTACTGGCCGGCCAGCAGCGTCGCGTACAGGATGGTCGGCACGCTGCTGGCGAAGGTCGACAGGTACGCGCCCATGTTGGCGACCGTATGCACGCGCATCGCCAGGAACTTGCCGTCGGCATCGAGCGCCAGCTCGGCCTTGGTCACGTGGTCGCGGCCGTGCGCGTCGGTCAGGAAGGACTCGCTACGGTCGGCGGTCCACTTGACCGGGCGGCCGACCTTCTTCGATGCCCACGTCAGCGCCACGTCTTCCGGATACAGGAAGATCTTGGAACCGAAGCCGCCGCCCACGTCGGGCGCGATGATGCGCAGCCGCGATTCCGGCAGCCCCAGCACGAACGCGCCCATCAGCAGGCGTTCGACGTGCGGGTTCTGGTTGGCAACGTAGACGGTGTAGCTGTCGTCCTGGCGCGTATAGCTGGCGTTGACCGCGCGCGGCTCGATCGCGTTGGGGATGAGCCGGTTGTTGACGATCTCCAGCGTGGTCACGTGCGCGGCCTTGGCAAAGGCGGCGTCGGTGGCGGCCTTGTCGCCGTGGCCCCAGGTGTAGCACGTGTTGGCCGGCACGTCGTCGTGCACCAGCGTCGAAGCCGACGCCGCATCCGCGGCGCGGACCACGGCGGGCAGCTCTTCGTAGTCGACGTCGATCTTCTCGGCTGCGTCGCGTGCCTGCAGCAGCGTCTCGGCGATCACCAGCGCCACCTGGTCGCCCACGTGGCGCACCTTGCCCTGGGCAATGACCGGATGCGGCGGCTCTTTCATCGGCGAGCCGTCGATGCTGTGGATCAGCCAGCCGCAGGGCAGGCCGCCGACCTTGTCGGCGGCGAGGTCGTCGCCGGTCAGAACGGCGATCACGCCGGGCGCGTTCAGCGCCTCGGTCTTGTCGATCGAACGGATGCGCGCATGCGCATACGGCGAGCGCAGGAAATACGCGTAGCTCTGCTGCGGCAGCACGATGTCGTCGGTGTACTGGCCGTTGCCCGTCAGGTAGCGGTAGTCTTCCTTGCGCTTGACCGGTGCGCCCACCAGGCGCCCGGGGGTGTCGTGTGTGTCGGGTGCGTTCATGGCGTCTCCCCTTATTCCGCGCTGGCGGCCGTGCCCTGCATGGCCGCCTGGCCCTGCTGCACCGCACGCACGATGTTGTGGTAGCCGGTGCAGCGGCACAGGTTGCCTTCCAGGTGCGCGCGGATGGTGGCGGCGTCGGCGCCGGGATGTTCCCGGACCAGCGCGGTCGCGCTCATCACCATGCCCGGCGTGCAGAAGCCGCATTGCAGCCCGTGGCATTCGCGGAAGGCTTCCTGCATCGGGTGCAGGCCATTGCCAGGCTTGTCGCCTGCCAGCCCTTCGATGGTGGTCACGGTGGCGCCGTCCGCCTGCAGCGCCAGGATGTTGCACGACTTGACCGCCCTGCCATCCATATGGACCGTGCAGGCGCCGCACTGCGCGGTGTCGCAGCCAACGTGCGTGCCGGTCAGGCGCAGCTGTTCGCGCAGGAACTGGACCAGAAGGGTGTTGGGTTCTACCTGCGCGTCAACGGGCTTGCCGTTGACCGTCAGGCGGATCGGAATCGCCATGCTTGTCTCCATGTGGGGTGGACGCGCATGACCAATTCCCAGATCCCGAAAGCAACTGCGCGGGACTGGCCACGACGCGGTACTGCCGCTTGGTATTGCCGCTCAGGACGGCTATAGGACGGCTAATTCGTGATATTGGTGCTGCTGCTGCAACTGCTCCAGGTGCGCCAGCGAACGCTGGGGCCGGCGCATTGGCACGGCCGGCGAACGTTTGGCCGCGACAGGCTCTAACAGTTAATCACAAATCCCTGACAGGTGCCATGAGGTTTGCCCGCGCCCCAACCGGGGTAGGGCGCCTCGCTTCGGACTGACCGGGCCGCTGCTAGAATGGCCCGGCCCTCCTGCCTGCCCCGACATGGAAGCCTTCTTCGACTGGCTGTTTCAAACCGTCGCCTTGCCCAAGGTGGGCCTGCCCGCGATCTTCGTGGTCAGCCTGGTGTCGGCCACGCTGCTGCCGCTGGGCTCGGAGCCGGCCGTGTTCGGCTACGTCAAGCTCAATCCCGAGATGTTCTGGCCGGCGATCCTGGTGGCCACCGCCGGCAATACCGTGGGCGGCGCGATCGACTGGTGGCTGGGCTATGCGGCCAAGCTGGCGCTGGTGCGCTACCACCTGCGGCGCCGGGCGCGCGAGCACGAGCTGGAGCATGAACAGCACCGCGAGCACGCACGCAAGCCGCCCAAGCCCAAGCTCGACGCCAGGTATTTCCGCTGGATGCGCCGGCTGGGTCCGCCCACGCTGCTGCTCTCGTGGTTGCCGGGCATCGGTGATCCATTGTGCACGCTGGCCGGCTGGCTGCGGCTGTCGTTCTGGCCGAGCCTGGCCTGGATGGCGATTGGCAAGTTCCTGCGCTACCTGGCGATGACGGCCAGCTTGCTATGGATCCCGGACAGTTTTTGGCAGAACATTGCGCAAACGGTCAAGTCTTTCTTCTGATAAAAGTGCGCTATAGACCTTGTTTTGGGTGATGTCATCGCCGCCGGGTCACGCCTAATCCCTTGTTCCGACAAGGATTCCGCTTTGTTGCGGTGCGGCGAAACCGGGCCTTGCAGTACAATCGCACTTTAATGAACGATTCGCGCACTGTCCCCGTGCGCAGCAGGAAGCGGTCCCCTCCATGAACGCCCCACTCGTGCTCGACGCCAAGCTCGCCGCGCAGGACGCCCCGCCGCGCCTGCGTGAAATTCCTTATAACTACACGTCCTTCTCGGACCGCGAGATTGTCATCCGGCTGCTGGGCGAGGAAGCCTGGCGCATCCTGGACGAGTTGCGCAGCGAGCGCCGCACCGGCCGCTCCGCGCGCATGCTGTACGAGGTGCTGGGCGATATCTGGGTGGTTCGCCGCAATCCCTACCTGCAGGACGACCTGCTGGAAAATCCCAAGCGCCGCCAGATGCTGGTCAGCGCGCTGCACCACCGCCTGAACGAGATCGAGAAGCGCCGCGCCGCCGACCGTGCCGAGCACGCCGAGCCCGCCGCCGAGGACCGTTCGCACCGCGTGGAGCAGCTGGTCGCCTTCGCCAAGCAGGCGATCGAGGACTTCAAGAACGAATTCGCCGCCGCCTACGACCTGCGCAAGCGCGCGCAGCGCGTGCTGGGCCGCGTTACGCAGAAGGACAACATCAAGTTCGATGGCCTGTCGCGCGTGTCGCACGTGACCGACGCCACCGACTGGCGGGTGGAATATCCGTTCGTGGTGCTGACCCCGGATACCGAGGAAGAGATCGCCGGCTTGGTCAAGGGCTGCTTCGAACTCGGCCTGACCATCATCCCGCGCGGGGGCGGCACCGGCTATACCGGCGGCGCCGTGCCGCTGACGCCGATGAGCGCGGTGATCAATACCGAGAAGCTGGAGCAGCTGGGGCCGGTCGAGCAGACCGACCTGCCGGGCGTGTCACACAAGGTCGCGACCATCTTCTCCGGCGCCGGCGTGGTGACGCGCCGCGTCGCCGATGCAGCCGACAAGGCTGGCCTGGTGTTCGCGGTCGACCCGACTTCGATCGACGCTTCGTGCATCGGCGGCAACGTGGCCATGAACGCCGGCGGCAAGAAGGCCGTGCTGTGGGGCACCGCGCTCGACAACCTGGCCTGGTGGCGCATGGTGGACCCGGAAGGCAACTGGCTGGAAGTCAGCCGGATGGACCACAACCTGGGCAAGATCCACGACGTGCCGGTGGCCACCTTCGAGCTGAAATGGTCGGACGGCAACCGCGCCCCGGGCGAGAAGGTGCTGCGCACCGAGACGCTCGCCATCGAAGGCCGCAAGTTCCGCAAGGAAGGCCTGGGCAAGGACGTCACCGACAAGTTCCTGGCCGGGCTGCCCGGCGTGCAGAAGGAAGGCTGCGACGGCATCATCACCAGCGCGCGCTGGATCCTGCACCGCATGCCGAAGTTCATCCGCACCGTGTGCCTGGAGTTCTTCGGCCAGGCGCGCGACGCCATCCCCAGCATCGTCGAGATCAAGGACTTCCTCGATGCGGAGACCAAAAAGCCCGGCGGCGCCATCCTCGCCGGCCTGGAGCACCTGGACGAGCGCTACCTGCGCGCGGTCGGCTATGCCACCAAGAGCAAGCGCAACGCCTTCCCGAAGATGGTGCTGATCGGCGATATCGTCGGCGACGATGAAGACGCCGTGGCGCGCGCCACCTCGGAAGTGATCCGCATGGCCAACGGCAAGAGCGGCGAAGGCTTTATCGCCGTCAGCCCCGAGGCCCGCAAGAAGTTCTGGCTCGACCGTTCGCGCACCGCCGCGATCGCGAAGCACACCAACGCCTTCAAGATCAATGAAGACGTGGTGATCCCGCTGAACCGCATGGGCGAGTACACCGACGGCATCGAGCGCATCAATATCGAGCTGTCGATCAAGAGCAAGCTGCAGCTGGTCGATGCGCTGGAAGCGTTCTTCGCGCGCGGCAACCTGCCGCTGGGCCGCAGCGACGACGCCAACGAAATCCCCAGCGCCGAGCTGCTGGAAGACCGCGTGCAGCACGCGCTGACGCTGCTGCGCGAGATCCGCGCGCGCTGGCGCTATCTGCAAGACCACCTCGACACGCCGCTGGCGCAGGCCAAGGCCTCGCTGATCGGGCACGGGCTGGGCCTGCTGGGCCAGGAATTCGAAGCGCGGCTGCACCTGCAGCCGGACGCCAGCGTGTTCCACCTGCTGCAGGATCGCACCATCCGCGTGTCGTGGAAGAACGAGATCCGCGCCGAGCTGCGCAAGATCTTCAACGGCGGCGAGTTCAAGCCGATCCTGGACGAAGCCCAGAAGATCCACAAGCAGGTGCTGCGCGGCCGCGTCTTCGTGGCGCTGCACATGCACGCCGGCGACGGCAACGTGCACACCAACATCCCGGTCAACTCCGACGACTACGACATGCTGCAGGACGCGCACCGCG
This sequence comes from Cupriavidus phytohabitans, assembly GCF_000426345.1. GTDB lineage: Bacteria > Pseudomonadota > Gammaproteobacteria > Burkholderiales > Burkholderiaceae > Cupriavidus. The sequence continues at coordinate 11,968 of NZ_AUFE01000035.1, forward strand.
CGGTGGCCCGCATCATGGACCTGGCGCGTTCGCTGGACGGCGTGATCTCGGGCGAGCACGGCATCGGCATCACCAAGCTTGAGTTCCTGACCGAGGAAGAGATCGGCGACTTCCGCGCCTACAAGCAGAAGGTCGACCCGCAGGGCCGCTTCAACAAGGGCAAGCTGCTGCCGGGCGCCGACCTGCGCAATGCCTACACGCCGTCGTTCGGCCTGATGGGGCATGAGTCGCTGATCATGCAGCAGAGCGACATCGGCGCCATTGCCGAAAGCGTCAAGGATTGCCTGCGCTGCGGCAAGTGCAAGCCGGTGTGCGCCACGCACGTGCCGCGCGCCAACCTGCTGTACAGCCCGCGCAACAAGATCCTGGCGACCTCGCTGCTGGTCGAGGCCTTCCTGTACGAAGAGCAGACCCGCCGCGGCATCTCGGTCAAGCACTGGGACGAGTTCTCCGACGTGGCCGACCACTGCACCGTTTGCCACAAGTGCGTGACGCCGTGCCCGGTCAAGATCGACTTCGGCGACGTGTCGATGAACATGCGCAACCTGCTGCGCAAGATGGGGCAGAAGAAGTTCAACCCCGGCACCGCGGCGTCGATGTTCTTCCTCAATGCGACCAACCCCGAGACCATCAACCTGACCCGCAAGGTCATGATCGACTGGGGCTACAAGGCGCAGCGCCTGGGCAACGAGGTGCTGAAGAAGCTGGCGAAGAAGCAGACCGCGCACCCGCCCGCGACCGTGGGCAAGCCGCCGGTGCGCGAGCAGGTGATCCACTTCATCAACAAGAAGATGCCGGGCAACCTGCCCAAGAAGACCGCGCGCGCGCTGCTCGACATCGAAGACAACGAGATCGTGCCGATCATCCGCGACCCGAAGGCGACCACGCCGGAATCGGAAGCGGTGTTCTACTTCCCGGGCTGCGGCTCGGAGCGGCTGTTCTCGCAAGTGGGGCTGGCCACGCAGGCGATGCTGTGGCACGTCGGCGTGCAGACCGTGCTGCCGCCGGGCTACCTGTGCTGCGGCTATCCGCAGCGCGGCAGCGGCCAGTACGACAAGGCCGAGAAGATCGTCACCGACAACCGCGTGCTGTTCCACCGCGTGGCCAACACGCTGAACTACCTCGACATCAAGACCGTGGTGGTCAGCTGCGGCACCTGCTACGACCAGCTCGCCGGGTACGAATTCGAGAAGATCTTCCCCGGCTGCCGCATCATCGACATCCACGAGTACCTGCTCGAGAAGGGCGTCAAGCTGGAGGGCGTGACCGGTACGCGCTACATGTACCACGACCCCTGCCACACGCCGATCAAGACCATGGATCCGACCAGGCTGGTCAACGACCTGATGGGCGGCAACCCCGGGCTGGGCAAGATCGAGAAGAACGAGCGCTGCTGCGGCGAGTCGGGCACGCTGGCGGTGACGCGTCCTGACATTTCGACGCAGGTCCGCTTCCGCAAGGAAGAGGAAATGACCAGGGGCGCCGACAAGCTGCGTGCCGACGGTTTCACCGGTGACGTCAAGATCCTGACCAGCTGCCCGTCGTGCCTGCAGGGCCTGTCGCGCTACAAGGAAGATGCGTCGGTGCAGGCGGATTACATCGTGATCGAGATGGCGAAGCACCTGCTGGGCGAGAACTGGATGCCTGAGTACGTGGCGAAGGCCAACGCGGGTGGCATCGAGCGGGTGCTGGTGTAAGACCCGCTGACTCTTCCTGCTGGTTTGCTCCCCTCTCCCCCAACCCCTCTCCCGCAGGCGGGAGAGGGGAGACAACACTCAGCGTGAAAGGTAGCGCGCCGCATGATCAAGAGTCCCAACTGCCCCCTTTGCGAAACCGACGGCGGCGAACTCATCTGGATGGGCGACCGCGCCCGCCTGATCCTGGTCGAGCATGACCGCTTTCCCGGTTTCTGCCGCATCGTCTGGAACGACCACGTGGCCGAGCTGACCGACCTGGACGAGGCCGACCAGGCCTGGCTGATGCGGCTGGTGGCGCGCGTGGAGCGCGTGGTGCGCGAGGTGATGGCGCCCGACAAGGTCAACCTGGCGGCGTTCGGCAACATGGTGCCGCACCTGCACTGGCACATCATCCCGCGCTACCGCTGGGACACGCATTTCCCCGAGGCAATCTGGGCGGCGCCGCAGCGCGCGGCGGACAGCGTGCGTATGCAGGAGCTGGCCGGCCGGCTGCCGGCGCTGCGCACGGCACTTTCGCTGATCGAAGCTGACGACGCCTGAAGGGGGGCGCGGAACCCGCGCCGGCCCGTAACCGTCTGAATGCTGTTGCCGCCGCGGTCGCGCCCGCGCGCCGCGGCACGAGAACAACAAGCCCGGCCACGCATCCCGCTGGCGGGCCAGAAAGCTGCCGCTATGTCCTCGACCCCCACTTCCGTCACCGTACCGGGCCCGGCCGTTCCCGCCAAGGCCCTCAAGATCCAGAGCCGGCTGCGCATGGCCGCGACCTGGGCGCTGATCAAGCCCTACTGGAAATCCGACGACCGCATCGCCGGCCTCGGCCTGCTCGCGCTGGTGGTCGTGCTCAACCTGGGCATCGTCTATATCAACGTGCTGCTCAACGAGTGGAACCGCGTGTTCTACAACGCGCTGGAGCAGCGCGACTACGCCTCGTTCAAGGTGCTGCTGCTGCGCTTCTCGTGGATAGCGGCATTCTTCATCGTGGCGGCGATCTCGCGCCAGTACTACACCATGATGCTGCAGATGCGCTGGCGTACCTGGATGACGGGCCGCTTCATGGGCCACTGGCTTGGGCACCAGGCCTACTACCGCATCGAACAGACCCGCGCCACCGACAACCCCGACCAGCGGATTGCCGACGACCTGCGCCTGTTCACCGACGGCGCGCTGTCGCTGTCGCTGGGGCTGCTCAACTCGGTGGTGACGCTGCTGTCCTTCGTCGGCATCCTGTGGGCGGTGTCGGGGCCGATCAGCTTTGCGCTGGGCGGCAGGGAATGGACCATCCCCGGCTACATGGTCTGGTTCGCGGCCGGCTATGCGGTGATCGGCTCGCTGGTGGCGCATCTGGTAGGGCGCCCGCTGATCGGGCTGAACTTCCAGCAGGAACAGTACGAAGCGGATTTCCGTTTCACGCTGGTGCGCCTGCGCGAGAACAGCGAGCCGGTGGCGCTGTACCGCGGCGAGCCGACCGAGCAGGCCGGCCTGCGCGCGCGCTTCGACCGCATCCGCGCCAACTGGAACCAGCTGATGCGCTATACGCGGCGGCTGACCTTCGTCAGTTCCGGCTATGCGCAGTTCGCCATCATCTTCCCGATCCTGGTGGCGGCGCCGCGTTACTTCGCCGGCAAGATGACGCTGGGCGGGCTGATGCAGACCAGCTCCGCGTTCGGGCAGGTGCAGGGGGCGCTGTCGTGGTTCGTCGACAGCTATGCCACGCTGGTGGGCTGGAAGGCCGCGGCCAACCGACTGATCGATTTCCAGGAGGCCATCCGCGTGGCCGAACGCCAGGACCTGGCCCCCGGCGGCACGCGCGACGTCGAGGTCGAGCATACCGGCAAGGCGGAGCAAGGCATCGTGATCGACGGCCTCGCGCTGGCGCTGCCGGTACGCGCCGCGCGCGGCAGCGCCGTCGGCCAGCGCCCGCTGGTGGCGCCGTTTTCGCTGTCGGTCGCGCCGGGAGAGCGCTGGCTCGTCAGCGGCCCGTCCGGCTGTGGCAAGAGCGTGCTGTTCCGCGCGCTCGCCGGGATCTGGCCGTATGGCAGCGGCACCGTGACCATGCCCGCGGGCAAGCGCATGCTGTTCCTGCCGCAGCGCAGCTACCTGCCGATCGGCACCCTTGCCGACGCGCTGGCTTACCCGGATGCCGGCACCGAGCACAGCTCGGAATCCCTGCAGGCGGCGCTGCGCCAGGCGCGGCTGGCCGCGTTGACGGACCAGCTCGACGTGTTCGACAACTGGTCGCTGCGGCTGTCTCCGGGCGAGCAGCAGCGGCTGGCGTTCGCGCGCGCGCTGCTGCAGAAGCCCGACTATCTGTTCCTGGACGAGGCCACCAGCGCGCTCGACGAGGACACCGAAGGCGCGATGTACCGATTGATCGTCGAGTCGCTGCCGGACGCAGCCATCGTCAGTATTGCGCACCGCAGCACGGTGGCGGCCTTCCATGGCCGGCGCCTGCGCTATGTGCCGCAGGATGGGGAGGCCGCGCGGGCTGCGCAAGCCGGCGAGCCTGGGGTAAGCTATCGGGTCGTAAGCGAAGCGTGATGCGGCGCGAGGCGGCGCCTGGGGCGCCGCTCGCTCATGCCGCCGCGCCGGATTTCCCCCTACAGAGCGCCCGTGACGGGGCCGCGATCATCATGGCTGGCCTGGAAAAAGACACTCCCCATCCCACCGCACTGACCGTCCATACGCAATCACGCGTGCTGGAGGTCGGCTTCGACAATGGCCGCAGCTTCCGCCTGCCGTTCGAGCTGCTGCGCGTGTATTCGCCATCTGCGGAAGTGCAGGGCCATGGCCCCGGGCAGGAAATCCTGCAGACCGGCAAGCGCGACGTCGGCATCGGTGCCGTCGAGCCGGTGGGCAACTACGCCATCCAGATCCGCTTCACCGACGGCCACGACACCGGCATCTATTCGTGGGAATTGCTGTACCGGCTGGGCGACCAGCAGGACGCGCTGTGGCAGGACTACCTGAAGCGGCTGGAAGCAGCCGGCGTCGATCGCGATACCCCCATGCCTGGCGCCGGCGCGGCCGGCGGCCACGGTTGCGGCCACCACCATTGAGCCGCCCCCGACCACCCTGGAGTCTGAGAAATGAGTGAAACCCACTTCGGGTTTGAGAAAGTCGACGAAACGGAAAAAGCCGGCAAGGTCGCCGGCGTGTTCCATTCGGTGGCGAGCAAGTATGACGTCATGAACGACCTGATGTCGGGCGGCATGCACCGGCTGTGGAAGATGTTTACCATCGCCCAGGCCAATGTGCGGCCCGGCCACAAGGTGCTGGATATCGCCGGTGGCACCGGCGACCTGGCCAAGGCGTTCGCGAAGCAGGCCGGCCCGACCGGCCAGGTCTGGCTGACCGACATCAACGAGTCGATGCTGCGCGTCGGGCGCGACCGGCTGCTGAACAAGGGCATCATCACGCCGGTGGCGCTGTGCGACGCCGAGAAGATCCCGTTCCCCGACAACTACTTCGACCTGGTCACGGTGGCCTTCGGCCTGCGCAACATGACGCACAAGGAGGCCGCGCTGGCCGAGATGCGCCGCGTGGTCAAGCCGGGCGGCAAGGTCATGGTGCTGGAGTTCTCCAAGGTGTGGAAACCCCTGGAGAAGGCGTACGACGTCTATTCTTTCAAGGTACTGCCCTGGCTGGGCGAGCGCGTGGCAGGGGACGCTCCCAGCTATCGCTATCTCGCGGAATCGATCAGAATGCATCCAGACCAGGTTTCACTTGTACGCTTAATGGAACATGCGGGCCTGGAGAATGTCGAATACTTCAATCTGACGGCCGGAGTGGTGGCGCTCCACGTCGGGCGGAAGTATTAAGAATACTTGAAATTGCCATGCTCGCCCAAATATGGGTGAATCTGACAGGGGATAACAGCATATGTCGTCAATTCGTGGAAAATTCCTGGTGGGGTCGCTGGTCACGGCGCTAGCCTTCGGGATGGCGTTCGACGCCGAGGCCAAGCGCATGGGCGGCTCGCGCAGCATTGGCAAGCAGTCTGAATCGGTGACGCAGCGCCAGCAGACGCAGCCCACCTCGCCCACGCAGCAAGCGCAGCAACCTGCACAGCAGGCGGCACCGGCCACGGCCGGGGCTGCCGGCGCGGCAGCGGCCGCGGCGCCCAAGCGTAACTGGGGCGGCATCCTGGGCGGCATCGCCGCCGGCCTGGGTATCGGCTGGCTGCTGTCGCACTTGGGCCTGGGCGGCGCGGCGCTGAGCTTCCTGTCCAACCTGATCCTGATCGCGATCGTCGCCTTCGCGGTGATGTGGCTGATCCGCAAGTTCCGCGGTGGCAGCCAGCGCAGCCAGCAGCCGGCGTATGCAGGCGCGGCAGGTGCCGGCAATGCCGGCGGCATGGGCCGCAGCGCCGAGCCGATGCTGCGCCAGCCGCTGAGCACGCCGGAGAGCACGCCGGCAGCCACCCCGATGATGCAGGGCGCCGCAGCCGCGCCGGTCGCGGCGGGTGCCGTGGCCCAGCAGCCCTGGGGCGTGCCGGCCGATTTCGATACCGAAAACTTCCTGCGCAACGCCAAGGTCCACTTTGTGCGCCTGCAGGCAGCCTGGGACGCCGGCAACCTCGACGACATCCGCGAATTCACCACGCCGGAAATGTTCGCCGAGATCAAGATGGACCTGTCCGAGCGCGGCGCCGAGGTCAACAAGACCGACGTGGTCACGCTGGAAGGCCAGTTGCTCGGCATCGAGTCGACGCCGGCCCAGCATATCGCCAGCGTTCGCTTCTCCGGCATGATCCGAGAGAAGGCCGGCGAGGCGGCGCAGCCGTTCGCCGAGGTCTGGAACCTGGCCAAGCCGGCGACCGGCACCGGCGGCTGGCTGCTCGCCGGCATCCAGCAGGAGTCGTGATGCCGCGCCTCCGTGGCGAGTGATGCGCCCGGGGGAGTAGCTTAGAATGGAGGCCCACGTGAAAACGTGGGCCTTTTTTGTTTTTGGGCGCCCGGCGTGCAACCTCGCCGGATGCCTCACCGCCAGCCAACCCGCGCTGCCATGAACACTCTGCCTTCCGCCCTGGCCACTCCCGCGATCTCGGCTCTGAACCACCTGCTCGAGCAGGAGCCATGGGCCCGTAACCAGCTCGCGCCATTTGCCGGGCGCGTGATCCGTTTCGATGCCGCCGCCTTCGTCCTGTCGCTGAAGGTGACCGCACACGGCGGCACCGAGCAGGCGCCGGAAGCGGAGGATCCCGCGGTGACGCTGCGCGTGCCGCTGCAGCAGTGGCCCCTGGTTGCCGCCGATGTCGCCGAAGGCGGCCAGGCCGCGGCCATGCGCCATGTGCGCATCGAGGGCGATGCCGAGCTGGCCAACACCGTCTCGGCGCTGGCGCGCAACCTGCGCTGGGATGCCGAGGAAGACCTGTCCCTCGCGCTGCGCGGCATCCTGGGCGGGCCGCTCAGCGACAGCGTGGCGCAGCGCGTGGTCGGCGGCGCGCGCCAGGTCCACGAACAGGCTACGCGCATCGGCCGTGCGCTGGTCGACAACTTCACCGATTACCTGCTGGACGAGCAGCCGACGCTGGTGCGCCACGCGGCGCTGGACGCCTTCGGCGCCGACGTGGGCCAACTGCGCGACAGCCTCGCCCGGCTGGAGAAGCGGCTGGAAAAGCTCGAGCGCGTCAACGCGGCCGCCAGCGCCGCCGCGCCCGGCCAGCTGCCGTCGCCGCACCGCTGAGTCCGGGCCCCGCCCGCGTCCACCCCATGCCAACCGCTACCCTGACTGCCTGCCCCGGCCCCGAAAAGACTCCCGAATGACCCGCCTCCTGCGCCTTGGCAAGATCCTCTTCGTCATCCTTTACTACGGCCTGGACGAGCTGGTGCTGTCCGGCTTCAGCAACCGCAAGATCCGTTTCCTGGTGCGCGTCATCACCATCGGGCGCAAGCTCGACATGCCGCGCGGCGAGCGCCTGCGGCTGGCACTGACGGCGCTGGGACCGATCTTCGTCAAGTTCGGCCAGGTCCTGTCGACGCGGCGCGACCTGATGCCGCCCGACATCGCCGACGAGCTGGCGAAGCTGCAGGACCAGGTGCCGCCGTTCGACTCGGCGGTGGCGGTCAGGATCATCGAGCGCTCGCTGGGGCGGCCGATTGCCCAGCTGTTCGAGACCTTCGAGCACCAGCCGGTGGCCAGCGCCTCGATCGCGCAGGTCCACTTCGCCACGCTCAAGGGCGGCCCCAACCACGGCCGCGAGGTCGCGGTGAAGGTGCTGCGCCCGGGCATGCTGCCGGTGATCGACAGCGACCTGGCGCTGATGCGCGACATGGCCACCTGGATGGAGCGCTTCTGGGCCGACGGCAAGCGCCTGAAGCCGCGCGAGGTGGTGGCCGAGTTTGACAAATACCTGCACGACGAACTCGACCTGATGATCGAGGCGGCCAACGCCAGCCAGCTGCGCCGCAACTTTGCCGACACCAGCCTGCTGCTGGTGCCCGAGGTGTTCTGGGACTGGTGCAGCAGCTCGGTGTTCGTGATGGAGCGCATGCACGGCATCCCGATCTCGCGCACCGAATCGCTGAAGGCCGCGGGCGTGGACATGCACCAGTTGGCGGAGGAGGGCGTCGAGATCTTCTTCACCCAGGTGTTCCGCGATGGCTTCTTCCATGCCGACATGCACCCGGGCAACATCCTGGTGTCGGTGCAGCCGGAGTCCTTCGGCCGCTATATCGCGCTGGACTTCGGCATCGTCGGCGCGCTGTCGGAGTTCGACAAGAATTATCTGGCGCAGAACTTTATCGCCTTCTTCCGGCGCGACTACCACCGCGTGGCGCTGCTGCACGTGGAATCCGGCTGGGTGCCGCCCGAGACCCGCGTGGAAGAGCTGGAAAGTGCGGTGCGCGCGTGCTGCGAGCCGTACTTCGACAAGCCGCTGAAGGAAATCTCGCTGGGCATGGTGCTGATGCGCCTGTTCCAGACCTCGCGCCGCTTCAATGTCGAGATCCAGCCGCAGCTGGTGCTGCTGCAGAAGACGCTGCTCAATATCGAAGGGCTGGGCCGCCAGCTCGATCCGGACCTGGACCTCTGGAAGACCGCCAAGCCGTTCCTGGAGCGCTGGATGTACGAGCAGGTCGGCTGGAAGGGCGCCTGGGAGCGGGTCAAGGTCGAAGCGCCGCAGTGGGCCAAGATGCTGCCGGACTTCCCGCGGCTGGCGCACCAGTTCCTGGAGCGGCGCGCGCTGGCCGGCAACGGCGGGCAGGACAAGCTGCTGGCGCAGCTGGTGGCCGAGCAGCGCCGCACCAACCGGCTGCTGGGCACGGCGCTGCTGCTGGCCGGCGGCTTTATCGCCGGCATCGTGCTGACGCACGTGCTGGCGTGGGGCGGCTACTGACAAGCGACCCGCTATATAAGTAAGCAAGCAAGCGAGGAGACAGACCCCATGGCCGACGTGCCCAAGCCCGCTCCGGCGTTCAGCACGCGCAACGCCGCCGACCCCTCGTTCTGGGACGAGCGCTTCGCGCAGGATTACACGCCCTGGGACGCGGGCGGCGTGCCGGACGAGTTCAGCCAGTTCATCGCCGGCCGCGCGCCTTGCCCGACGCTGGTGCCGGGCTGTGGCAACGGCTGGGAGGCAGCCTGGCTGTTCGAGCAGGGCTGGCCGGTGACGGCGATCGATTTTTCGGCCCAGGCGGTGACGTCGGCCAAGCGCGCGCTGGGCCCGGCCGGGGTAGTGGTGCAGCAGGCCGATTTCTTTACCTTTACGCCCCAGCCGCAGTGCCAGCTGGTCTACGAGCGCGCCTTCCTGTGCGCGCTGCCGCCGGCGATGCGGGCGGCCTATGGCGCCCGCGTGGCCGAGCTGCTGCCGCCGGGCGGCCTGCTGGCCGGTTACTTCTACCTGGGCGAGAACCGCGGCGGACCGCCGTTCGCGATGCCAGACGCCGAGCTCGATGCCATGCTTGGGCCAGCCTTCGAGCGCATCGAAGACCGCCCCTCGGCCGCGCCGCTACCGGTGTTCCAGGGGCAGGAGCGCTGGCAGGTGTGGCGACGGCTGGGCCGCTGAGCGCACGCTTCCAGCCGTTGCGGCGCCCCCGGATGCACCCGCGTGGCGCTTTTGCCCCACCCGGGAATTTTTTTCGCCCGCGCTGGTCTGCGTCGCTATAATCCGCGTTTTGATTCGGCTACGACCGCAGGCCCTGCCGCGCGCTCCCGACCTGGGAACTCGCCAAGAAGCTCCACACGCGGCCCCGACCGATGAATTGGACTCCGGGCAGGTGCGCACCTGACGTATCACGCAAGCCGCCCGGCATTCGGTTTTTCGCCACAAGGGCACTTTCTGCATAGGGCAGCGGCATGCTGATCTGGTTCGTCATCATCTACTGGGTAATCTCGGTCGGCATCGGCCTGTGGGCGGCGCTGCGCGTGCGCAACACCACTGATTTCGCCGTCGCCGGGCGCAGCCTGCCGTTCCATATCGTCACCGCCACCGTTTTTGCCACCTGGTTCGGTTCCGAGACCGTGCTCGGTATCCCGGCCGTGTTCCTCAAGGAAGGGCTGTCGGGAGTGGTGTCCGATCCGTTCGGCTCGTCGCTGTGCCTGATCCTGGTGGGCCTGTTCTTCGCCCGGCCGCTGTACCGGATGAACCTGCTGACCATCGGCGATTACTACCACAACCGCTATGGCCGGCTGGCCGAGGTGCTGACCACGCTGTGTATCGTGGTCTCGTACCTGGGCTGGGTCGCGGCGCAGATCAAGGCGCTGGGGCTGGTGTTCTATACCGTGTCGGACGGCGCGCTGTCGCAGGAGGCCGGCATGATGATCGGCGCTGCCAGCGTGCTGGTCTATACGCTGTTCGGCGGCATGTGGTCGGTGGCGATCACCGACTTCATCCAGATGATCATCATCGTGATCGGCATGATGTATATCGGCTATGAGGTCAGCGGCCAGGCCGGCGGCGTCACGGCGGTGGTGTCGCACGCGGCCGCGGCGGGCAAGTTCGAATTCCTGCCGTCGCTGGATTTCGTGCAGATCATCGGGTTTGCCGCGGCGCTGTTTACCATGATGCTGGGCTCGATCCCGCAGCAGGACGTGTTCCAGCGGGTGACCTCGTCGCGCACCGAGCGGATCGCCGGGAGCGCTTCGGTGCTGGGCGGCGTGCTGTATTTCTGCTTCGCCTTCATCCCGATGTTCCTGGCTTATTCGGCCACGCTGATCGATCCGGGCATGGTGGCCAAGTACATCGACACCGATTCGCAGCTGATCCTGCCGCACCTGATCCTGCAGCACGCCCCGATGTTCGCCCAGGTGATGTTCTTCGGTGCGCTGCTGTCGGCGATCAAGAGCTGCGCCTCGGCGACGCTGCTGGCGCCGTCGGTGACCTTTGCCGAAAACATCCTGCGCCCTTACTTCCACCATCTCGACGACAGACAGTTCCTGCGCGTGATGCAGACCGTGGTGCTGGTGTTCACCACGCTGGTGACGCTGTTCGCGCTGAACTCGCACCTGTCGATCTTCCATATGGTCGAAAATGCCTACAAGGTCACGCTGGTGTCGTCCTTCGTGCCGCTGGCCTTCGGCATGTTCTGGAAGCACGCCACCCGTCAGGGCGGCCTGGCCGCGATCCTGCTGGGCCTGAGCTCGTGGCTGACCTGCGAGGTGGCCTTCGCCGATGCGGTGGTGCCGCCGCAGATGATCGGCCTGCTGTTCTCGATCAGCGGCATGGTGGTCGGTTCGCTGCTGCCGCAGTGGATCGCGGATCACGCGCCGGTCAAGGAAGTGCATATCGCCTGACCCGGCGGGACCGCCACCCCAGGCAGGGCCCGATAGGCCTCCATTTCCGGCCATCAGCCAGCCACAGAACGGTTTATAATTCAAGGCTTTGCATCGCCAAGCGGGTCGGCCTGCGCGGGTTTCCGCGCTCCCCGGCACGGCGGCGATGCCCGCCTTGTACCGATTTCCGTAGTTTTCTCGCGAAAAGACACCATGCCGATCTATGCCTACCGTTGCGACGCCTGCGGCCACGGGCGCGATGTGCTGCAAAAAATGAGCGATGCCCCGCTGACGGACTGCCCGTCGTGCGGCACCGCCGGTTCGTTCAAGAAGCAGCTGACCGCGGCCGGCTTCCAGTTCAAGGGCTCGGGCTGGTACGTGACCGACTTCCGCGGCGGCAGCGGCGGCACCAGCGCGCCGGCTGGTGGCGGTGCGGCGGCCGGCGCGGCTGCGGCCAGCGCCCCGGCCGCCGCGGCCGAATCCGCTTCGGCCAGCGCCACCACCGCCGCGCCTGCCGCCGGCGGTTGCGGCAGCGCCTGCGCCTGCCACTGATCCGGATCGCCACGTGGTCGCCAAGAAGACTTCCGCCCTCAAGACCTGGTTCCTGACCGGTCTGCTGGTGCTGGTGCCGCTGGGCATCACGCTGTGGGTGCTCAGCCTGATCATCGGCACGATGGACCAGAGCCTGGCGCTGCTGCCCGAGGCCTGGCGCCCGGACCGGCTCATGTTCGGCAAGCGCGTCACCGGCCTCGGCGCCATCCTGACGCTGCTGTTCATCCTGCTGGTCGGCCTGCTGGCGCATAACTTCATCGGCCAGCGCCTGGTGCGCTGGTGGGAAGCGTTGCTGGGCCATATCCCCGTGGTCGGCCCGATCTACACCAGCGTCAAGCAGGTGTCGGACACGCTGCTGTCCTCGTCGGGCAATGCTTTCCGCAAGGCGCTGCTGGTGCAGTATCCGCGCGAGGGCTCGTGGACCATCGCCTTCCTGACCGGCCGCCCCGGCGGCGACGTGCAGAACCACCTGCAGGGCGAGTACGTCAGCGTCTACGTGCCGACCACGCCGAACCCGACTTCGGGCTTCTTCCTGATGATGCCCAAGGCCGACACCATCGAACTCGACATGACCGTCGACGCCGCGCTCAAGTACATCGTCTCGATGGGCGTGGTTGCGCCGGCCGAACTGCCCCGCAAGAGCGACAGCGGGCCAGTGCCGCAGCGGCCGCCGGCCAGCCGCGCCAGCAGCGGCGAAGCGGTCGAGACGACCGATCCTTAAGCCATTCAAACAGATACGAGCCGCCCGATCTGCTGCGGGCGGCAGCGATTTACCGGGAATCTCCTTATGTCCTCCATGCGTACTCACTACTGCGGTCTGGTGACCGAACAACTCTCGGGCCAGGAAGTGGCCCTGACCGGCTGGGTCCAGCGCCGCCGCGACCATGGCGGCGTGATCTTCATCGACCTGCGCGACCGCGAAGGCCTGGTGCAGGTGGTGTGCGACCCGGACCGCCCCGAGATGTTCAAGGCCGCGGAAGAGATCCGCAATGAGTTCTGCATCCGCGTCACCGGCAAGGTGCGTCCGCGCCCGGCCGGCACCGAGAACGCCAACCTGACCTCGGGCAAGATCGAAGTGCTGTGCCACGAGCTGACCGTGCTGAACCCGTCGGTCACGCCCCCGTTCCAGCTCGATGACGACAACCTGTCCGAAACCACGCGCCTGACGCACCGGGTGCTCGACCTGCGCCGCCCGCAGATGCAGTACAACCTGCGCCTGCGCTACAAGGTGGCGATGGAAGTGCGCAAGTACCTGGACGCCCAGGGCTTCATCGACATCGAGACCCCGATGCTGGGCAAGAGCACGCCCGAAGGCGCACGCGACTACCTGGTGCCGTCGCGCGTGAACCCCGGCCACTTCTTCGCGCTGCCGCAGTCGCCGCAGATCTTCAAGCAGATGCTGATGGTCTCGGGCTTCGACCGCTACTACCAGATCACCAAGTGCTTCCGCGACGAAGACCTGCGCGCCGACCGCCAGCCCGAGTTCACGCAGATCGACTGCGAGACCTCGTTCCTGACCGAGCAGGAGATTCGCGACCTGTTCGAGGACATGATGCGCACGGTGTTCAAGAACGCGATCGATGTCGACCTGGACGCCAAGTTCACGGTGATGGAGTTCCGCGAAGCCATGGCCCGCTTCGGCTCTGACAAGCCTGACCTGCGCGTCAAGCTGGAATTCACCGAGCTGACGGAAGTGATGAAGGACGTCGACTTCAAGGTGTTCTCGGGTCCGGCCAACAGCGACAACGGCCGCGTGGTCGGCCTGCGCGTGCCGGGCGGCGGTGCCATCTCGCGTGGCGAGATCGACGCCTACACCCAGTTCGTCGGCATCTACGGCGCCAAGGGCCTGGCCTGGATCAAGGTCAACGAAGTGGCCAAGGGCCGCGACGGCCTGCAATCGCCGATCGTCAAGAACCTGCACGACGCTGCCATTGCCGAGATCCTGAAGCGCACCGGCGCCCAGGACGGCGACATCATTTTCTTCGGCGCCGACAAGGCCAAGGTGGTCAACGACTCGATCGGCGCGCTGCGCCTGAAGATCGGCCACTCTGACTTCGGCAAGGCCAACGGCCTGTTCGAGGACGCCTGGAAGCCGCTGTGGGTGGTGGATTTCCCGATGTTCGAGTACGACGAGGACGACGCCCGCTGGGTCGCCATGCACCACCCGTTCACCAGCCCCAAGGACGAGCACCTGGAATACCTGGAGACCGACCCGGGCAAGTGCCTGGCCAAGGCCTACGACATGGTGCTGAACGGCTGGGAAATGGGCGGCGGCTCGGTCCGTATCTTCCGCTCCGACATCCAGAGCAAGGTGTTCCGCGCACTCAACATCAACGACGATGAAGCCCGCGCCAAGTTCGGCTACCTGCTGGACGCGCTGCAGTACGGCGCGCCCCCGCACGGCGGCCTGGCCTTCGGCCTGGATCGTATCGTGACGATGATGGCCGGTGCCGACTCGATCCGCGACGTGATCGCCTTCCCCAAGACCCAGCGCGCCCAGGACCTGCTGACCCAGGCCCCGAGCTCGGTCGACGAGAAGCAGCTGCGCGAGCTGCATATCCGCCTGCGCGCTGCCGAGCCGAAGCCGAACGCCTGAGCTGCTTCAAGCACCTGGGTAAGGAAAGCCGCGCCGATGCGCGGCTTTTTTGCTTTCTGCGCAATACCGGGCGGTGCGGTCGTGCTGCTGGCAGCGCTTTGGTTTCGATTTGTTACTGGTAGGAACGAAGCCCGCGGCGGCCGTGTCTCCTTTCTTTGACACGTAATTTGCCGAGGGGCCTCCGCGATGAAGGCTTCCGGCGCTCGGGAGGAAATTCGTGAACCTGAACCTGGATACCGAACTGATCCGCCAGTTCCTGCTGGCCCACCAGGAAACCATCGTGACCTGGCTGGTGGCGGGGCTGGTCATGCTGCTGCTGGCCCGCTTCGAGTTGCGCCGCGCCCAGCGCCGCGCTGCGGCGACCATGTCCGAAGCGGTGGCGACCACCGTGGCCGCGTGCGTGCCCGATATCGCCCACGCCGTGCAGGCGGCGTCGCCGCAGCCGCTGGCCGAGCCGGTCGAGATGCAGCGTGCCGAAGCGCTGCGGCGGCTGGCGCTGGACACCGTCGGCGCGGTCATGACGCGCGGGCGCTGGCTCGATGAGCTGGGCAACCTGCGCCTGGCCGACGACGCGCTGCTGGACGGCCAGCGTGCCGGCGGCGCCGACCCGCTGCTGGTGGTCGCGCCGCAGCCGGCGGTGCAGGCCTACCTGGCGGCCCAGCGCGTGTTCGAGGACGAGGCCGCGCAGGTGCAGGCGCTGCGCCGCGATGCCCAGCGCCATCAGGAAGCGCTGCAGGCGCTGGACGCCGAGGCCGCGCATATCGAGCAGGAAACCGGCAGCATCGTGCTGCGCTTTGAGCAGGTCAATGCGCAGGCCGCCCAGGGCGTCGATGGCGGCGATTACCAGCGCTTCCTGATCCAGAAGTACAACGCGCTCGGCCAGCGTGAGAAGGAAATCGCGCAGGAGCGCGTACACCTGCAGGCCCAGGCGAGGCTGAGCGCCGACGTACTGGCCGAGCGCGCCCATGCTGCCGCCCGGCGCTATCGCGAGTCACTGGCGCCGCTGATGGAACAGCTGCGTGCCGCCTGGGGCCATGGCGATTCGCCGCAGGTGTTCGATACCTGGCAGCATAAAGTCACCGGGCAGGGCACCGAGCCATACCTGGCGCCCCACGCCCCCGCGCGCAACGCGGCCTGAGGCAGGGCCATCGGTCCTGGGGAACTGCGCTTTCGCGTGGCAAGCGCGCGCGGCTGCGCTATCCTTGGGTTTGTCCTTTCGCCCAGTCCCATGCCCTACAAGATTCCGGAATCCGTGCTGGTCGTGATCTACACGCCAGATCTTCAAGTCTTGCTGCTGGAACGCGCCGATCGCCCAGGATTCTGGCAGTCCGTGACCGGCAGCCTCGATACCCTGGACGAACCCCTGGCACTGACCGCCGCGCGCGAGGTGGCGGAGGAAACCGGCATCATCGCCGGCGAGCATCTGCTGGCCGACTGGGGCCATTCGATCCAGTACGAGATCTACCCGCAATGGCGGCACCGCTATGCCGAAGGCGTCACGCGCAATACCGAGCACTGGTTCGGCCTGCGCGTGCATGAAGCGCTGCCGGTGACGCTGGCGCCACGCGAGCACCTGCAATACAAGTGGCTGCCGTGGGAACAGGCCGCCGCGCAGTGCTTTTCCAGCAGCAACGCCGAGGCCATCCGGCAACTGGCCTGGCGCGCCACCGCGGCGGCCGGGAAGCAGGCACTATGCGGAGCGCAGCCATGAAACTGCGCGTGGTCACTTACAACATCCACAAGGGGGTGACCGGCCTGTCGCGGCGCCCGCGCATCCAGAACGTGCGGGCCGGCCTGCATGCGATGGATGCGGACATCGTCTTCCTGCAGGAAGTGCAGGACCGCAACGACCGCCTGGTGGCGGCGGCGCTGTTCGATCCCGACCATACCCAGCTCAACTACCTGGCGACCGATGCGTACCCGCATTCGGTCTACGGGCGCAACGCGGTCTATGACTACGGCCATCACGGCAACGCGATCCTGTCGCGCCATCCGATCCTGATGTCCGAGAACCTCGACATTTCCGACCACCGTTTCGAGCAGCGTGGGCTGCTGCACGCGGTGGCGGACATCCACGGCATCGAGACCCACCTGATCTGCGTGCATTTCGGCCTGTTCGCCCGCAGCCGCGCCCGCCAGGCCGAGGCGCTGGTCGAGCGCGTGCGCAATGTGGTGCCCGAGGGGGTGCCGCTGGTGATCGCCGGCGACTTCAACGACTGGAACCACCGGCTCGACGCGCAGATCTGCAATACGCTGCATGCGGTCGAGGCGTCGCACGCGCGCGGCGCGCGGCTGCATACGTTCCCAAGCCATATGCCGTGGTGGCAGCTTGACCGCATCTACGTGCGCGGCTTCGAGATCGAGCGTGCGCACGCGCTGACCGGGCGGGATTGGGCGCAGCGGTCGGACCATGTGCCGCTGGTGGCGGAGCTGGGGCGTCCGCTAGCGGAGGCGGTGGAAGCGGCGGAGCAGCGGGACAAGGCTGCCTGAAACCGCCCTGCATGGCGCTCTGCTTTCTCCCGTACTTTCGCAAGGCGACGGGGGAGAGCACATCCCCCAGTCAGCGGCTCGAATAGTCGCGGATAAAGGCAAAGACGGAGTCGGCGTCGTTCAGGTCCAGCACCGGCAACGACGTCATCGCCGCGGCGGCGGCCACGTCGTCGCTCGCTACCGCGATCACGCCGGGTACCTCGTCCCACAGCGGCGTACGCCCCAGTCCGGGCCGGAACACTTCCAGCTTGGGAAAATCGCTGCGCTTGTAGCCCTCCACCAGCACCAGGTCGGTGTCGGCCGGCAGCACCGCCAGCGCGTCGTCCAGCTCGGGTGATGGCACTGCCTCGGGGTAATGCCGCATCAGCGTCAGGTGGCGCGCGCCGACGAGTACGACGTTGGCGCAGCCGGCCTCGCGCATGCGCCAGGAGTCCTTGCCCGGCGTGTCGGGATCGAAGCCGTGGTGGGTGTGCTTGACGCCGGCCACGCGCAGGCCGGCGGCGACGAAACGGGGGATCAGCTGGTCGAGCAGCGTGGTCTTGCCGCTGCCGGACGAGCCGGTGATGCCGAATACCTTCACGATCGGTTCCGTGGGGGGCGCGTCGATGATGGCGACGACGATAGCAGAGATCCGCGCGCATGTGCAGGCGGCGCCTTGCAGGCAGCATTCTGTCCGATAATCTCGGCATGTCACGGATATCCCACTCCGAGCGGCCGGATACGACCGCCGCTGGCACTGCCGAAAACACTGCCGAGGGGCAACGCCATCGCATGCTGCGCTGGAACTGGCGCCGAGGCAAGCCGACCGCCGGCAACACTGTGCGCC
Organism: Cupriavidus phytohabitans; assembly: GCF_000426345.1. Classification (GTDB taxonomy): domain Bacteria; phylum Pseudomonadota; class Gammaproteobacteria; order Burkholderiales; family Burkholderiaceae; genus Cupriavidus. The sequence continues at coordinate 29,840 of NZ_AUFE01000035.1, forward strand.
TGCTGCACGGCGGACAGGACTTCTTTCCCGCGCTGATCGCCGCGATCGACCAGGCCGTGTTCCAGGTGGTCCTGGAAACCTACATCTATGCCGACGACGATATCGGCCGCGCCGTCAGCGACGCGCTGATCCGCGCCGCCGCGCGAGGCGTCTCGGTGCGCGTCACCGTCGACGGCTTCGGCGCCGGCGACATGCCCGCCGCAATGGCCGAACGCCTGGGCGCGGGCGGCGTGCAGCTGCGCGTCTACCGCAAGCTGCGCGGCTTCCGGCTGGCCCGGCGCCACCTGCGCCGGCTGCACCGCAAGCTGGCGGTGATCGACGGCCAGGTGGCCTTCGTCGGCGGCATCAACATCATCGACGACCTCAACCACGGCCCGTTCGAAGGCGCCAGCCTGGGACCGCGCTACGACTTCGCGGTGCAGGTCAGCGGGCCGCTGGTGGACCGCATCGCGCTGACCGCCGAACGGCTCTGGTGGCGCCTGGCGCTGCGCGACACGCACGGCAGCGGCCGCGCCGCCGCGGTGGCGGACTACCCGCTGCTGACCGACCTGCCACCGCGTGCCGAGCCCACCGGCGGCGTGCGCGCCGCGCTGCTGCTGCGCGACAACCTGCGCAATCGCCGCACCATCGAGCGCGAGTACCTGCGCGCGCTCGGCGCCGCGCGCCAGGAGGTGATCCTGGCCAACGCCTATTTCCTGCCCGGCCACAAGATGCGGCGTGCGCTGCTGGCCTGCCGCCAGCGCGGCGTGCGCGTGCGGCTGCTGCTGCAGGGTATGGTCGAATACCGGCTGCAGCACTATGCCACGCACGCGCTCTATGCCTCTTTGCTGGAGGCGGGCGTCGAGATCTACGAGTACGCAGAGAGCTTCCTGCACGCCAAGGTCGGCGTGGTCGACGAAGCGTGGGCCACCGTGGGCTCGAGCAATATGGACCCGTTCAGCCTGCTGCTGGCGCGCGAAGCCAACGTGGCCGTTTATGATGCTGCCTTTGCCGCGGAACTGCGCACCGCGCTGGAACGCGCCATTGCGCACCGCAGCGTGCGCGTCATGCCTGAAGTCCATGCACGGCGCTCGCCGCTGCACCGGTTGGCGAACTGGACCGCTTACATGCTGCTGCGGCTCGGCGTGATCATCGCCGGCGTCGCGGGGCGCTACTGAAACGGTTCCCCACTGTGCGTTTGCTGCCATGCGGCAACGCGCGGCTTGCACGCCTTTGCGCCGCCTGGCGTGACGGGCATGCTGCATTGCGGCCCGTTTAGAAACACGGGTCTAATTAAAAGCTTGAAGGTCGACTGCTGCACCAGAATAATCTGAACGACCGTTCTTTTTTGGCTTAGACTGCGTGCATTCGCGGTATGCAGCGGCAAATTCGCCGGCTGCCCGCAAACAAATGCAACGTCAGGGTCATACGCACAGGCCGCAGCAGGGCCTTTGCAGAACGGAGAAATAACATGCGACACCAGTCAGCCCGTCTCGAATCCGCCGCCGCTTCCCCCGCGCCCATGCGCAAGGGGGAGATGACGCGCGTGGCGATTCTGGATGCCGCACTGGAGCTGTCGTCCCGCGACGGGCTTGAAGGTCTGACCATCGGCCTGCTCGCGGAACGCATGCAGATGAGCAAGAGCGGTGTCTTTGCGCACTTCGGTTCGCGCGAGGACCTGCAGGTGGAGGTGGTGCGGGAGTATCACCGCCGGTTCGAGCAGGAGGTGTTCTACCCCTCCTTGCAGGAGCCGCGCGGTTTGCCCCGGCTGTGGTCGATGGTGCGGCGCTGGATGGAGAAGCGCATCCAGGAAGTGACGACTGGGTGCATCTACATCAGCGGCGCCGTGGAGTATGACGACCGCACCGGCAGCCTGGTGCGTGACGAGCTGGTCAAGAGCGTCACCATCTGGCGGGCAGCGCTGAAACGCGCCATCAACCAGGCCAAGGAGGAGGGGCACCTGCGTGCGGATTGCGATCCGCGCCTGATGCTGTTCGAGATGTACAGCCTTGAACTAGGCTTGCATCATGACGCCCGTTTCCTGCGCCTGCCTGACAGTGCCGAGCTTGCCATGGTCGCGCTCAACAAACTGATTCAGTCTTACCGCACCTGAGGCCGTCGGGTCGGACCGGATCGCGTGAAGCGAGGCGGGCGGCGTGGCGGCATCGTATAACTCCAAGGAGTCTCTGATGGGCCAGTACACCGCACCGTTGCGCGACATGCAGTTCGTGCTCCATGAACTGCTCGGCGCCGAAGCCGAACTCAAGGCGATGCCGCCGCACGCGGACATCGACGCGGACACCATCAACCAGGTCATCGAGGAAGCCGGCAAGTTCTGCTCGGACGTGGTGTTCCCGCTCAACCAGGTGGGCGACCGCGAGGGCTGCACCTATGTCGGCGACGGCGTGGTCAAGGCTCCCACCGGCTTCAAGGAAGCCTACCAGCAGTACGTCGAGGCCGGCTGGCCGGCGCTGGCGTGCGACCCGGCCTTCGGCGGCCAGGGCCTGCCGATCGTGGTCAACAACGTGGTCTACGAGATGCTCAACTCGGCGAACCAGGCGTGGACCATGTACCCGGGCCTGTCGCACGGAGCGTATGAGGCGCTGCATGCGCACGGCACGCCCGAGCTGCAGCAGGCCTACCTGCCCAAGCTGGTGTCCGGCGTCTGGACCGGCACCATGTGCCTGACCGAGCCGCACTGCGGCACCGACCTGGGCATCCTGCGCACCAAAGCCGAACCGCAGGCCGACGGCTCCTACCTGATCACCGGCACCAAGATCTTCATCTCCGCCGGCGAGCACGACCTCGCCGAGAACATCATCCACCTGGTGCTGGCGCGCCTGCCGGACGCGCCGCAAGGCACCAAGGGCATCTCGCTGTTCGTGGTGCCGAAGTTCATCCCCGATGCCAGCGGCAACCCGGGCGAGCGCAACGGCATCCAGTGCGGCTCGATCGAGCACAAGATGGGCATCCACGGCAACGCCACCTGCGTGATGAACCTGGACGGCGCGCGCGGCTGGCTGGTGGGCGAGGCCAACAAGGGCCTGAACGCCATGTTCGTGATGATGAACGCCGCGCGCCTGGGCGTGGGCGCGCAGGGCCTGGGCCTGACCGAGGTGGCGTACCAGAACTCGGTCGCCTACGCGAGGGACCGCCTGCAGATGCGCGCGCTGACCGGCCCGAAGGCGCCGGAAAAGGCCGCCGACCCGATCATCGTGCACCCCGACGTGCGCCGCATGCTGCTGACCCAGCGCGCCTACGCCGAAGGCGGCCGCGCCTTCAGCTACTGGACCGCGCTGCAGATCGACCGCGAGCTGTCGCACCCGGACGAAGCCGTGCGCAAGCAGGCCGGCGACCTGGTCGCGCTGCTGACGCCGGTGATCAAGGCCTTCCTGACCGACAACGCCTTCACCTCGACCAACGAAGGCATGCAGGTGTTCGGCGGCCACGGCTACATCTCCGAATGGGGCATGGAGCAATACGTGCGCGACGCCCGCATCAACATGATCTACGAAGGCACCAACACGATCCAGTCGCTGGACCTGCTGGGCCGCAAGATCCTGGGCGACATGGGCGCCAAGATGAAGGCCTTCGGCAAGATCGTGCAAGACTTCGTGGAAGAAGAGGGCACCAACGAGGCCATGCAGGAGTTCGTCAACCCGCTGGCCGACCTGGGCGACAAGGTGCAGAAGCTGACCATGGAAATCGGCATGAAGGCCATGGGCAATGCGGATGAGGTAGGCGCCGCCGCGGTGCCGTACCTGCGCGTGGTGGGCCATCTGGTGTTCTCGTACTTCTGGGCCCGCATGGCCAAGATCGCGCTGGAGAAGGAAGCCAGCGGCGATAAGTTCTACACCGCCAAGCTGGCCACGGCGCGCTTCTACTTTGCCAAGCTGCTGCCGGAAACCGCGGCGGAAATCCGCAAGGCGCGGGCTGGTTCGGCTTCGCTGATGGCGCTGGACGCGGATTTGTTCTGATTCGGCAAGGCGGCTTTCCATGCCGCCGGTTTGCTCCCCTCTCCCAGAGGGGGAGGGGAGCAAACCTACCGCCAACGGAAGCGCCTGCAAAAACTCTCACCTCAACGCTCACTGACCTAGGAGCGCGCATGTCCAATTTCATCGTCAAGAAAGTCGCCGTGCTGGGTGCCGGCGTCATGGGCGCGCAGATCGCCGCCCATCTGATCAACGCGCGCGTGCCCGTGGTGCTGTTCGACCTGCCTGCAAAAGAAGGCCCGAAGAACGGCATCGCGCTGCGCGCCATCGAGAACCTGAAGAAGCTGTCGCCCGCGCCGCTGGGCCTCAAGGACGAGGCCGGGCTAATCCAGGCCGCCAATTACGAAGACGATATCGCCCTGCTCAAGGAATGCGACCTGGTGATCGAGGCGATCGCCGAGCGCATGGACTGGAAGCACGACCTGTACAAGAAGGTCGCGCCGCACCTGGCCTCGCACGCGATCTTCGCCACCAACACCTCGGGCCTGTCGATCACCGCGCTGTCGGACGGGTTAGGCGGGGAAAATGCGGACAGCCTGAAGTCGCGCTTCTGCGGCGTCCACTTCTTCAACCCGCCGCGCTACATGCACCTGGTCGAACTGATCCCGACCGCGACCACGCAGCCGGACATCCTCGACAAGCTGGAAGCCTTCCTGACCACCACGCTCGGCAAGGGCGTGGTGCGCGCCAAGGATACGCCCAACTTCATCGCCAACCGCGTTGGCATCTTCTCGATCCTGGCGGTGTTCGCCGAGGCCGAGAAATTCGGCATCCCGTTCGACGTGGTCGACGACCTGACCGGCTCCAAGCTGGGCCGCGCCAAGTCCGCCACCTTCCGCACCGCGGACGTGGTCGGCCTGGACACCATGGCGCACGTGATCAAGACCATGCAGGACAACCTGCACGACGACCCGTTCGCGCCGGTGTACAAGACCCCGGCCGTGCTCAAGGGCCTGGTCGACGCGGGCGCGCTGGGCCAGAAGACCGGCGCCGGCTTCTACAAGAAGGAAGGCAAGGCCATCAAGGTGCTGGATGCCAAGGCCGGCCAGTACGTCGATGCAGGCAAGAAGGCCGACGAGATCGTGGTGCGCATGCTGAAGAAGGAGCCGGCCGAGCGCATCAGGCTGCTGCGCGAGTCGACCAACCCGCAGGCCCAGTTCCTGTGGGCGGTGTTCCGCGACGTGTTCCACTACATCGCCGTGTACCTGGAGCAGATCGCAGGTTCCGCCGCCGATATCGACCTGGCGATCCGCTGGGGCTTCGGCTGGAACTCGGGCCCGTTCGAGGACTGGCAGTCGGCCGGCTGGAAGCAGGTGGCCGAGTGGGTGAAGGAAGACGTGGTCGCGGGCAAGGCACTGTCGGCTGCGCCGCTGCCGGCATGGGTCTTTGACGGCCCCGTCGCCGAGCGCCAGGGCGTGCATGCCCCCGAAGGTTCGTGGTCGCCTGCGACGCAGTCGTTCGTCGCGCGCAGCACGCTGCCGGTGTACCGGCGCCAGGTGTTCCGTGCCGCGCTCCAGGGCAGCGCAGCGGTCGACCCGCGCAAGGCCGGCCGCACCGTCGAGGAAAACGATGCCGTGCGCATCTGGGTGAGCGAAGGCCAGGACGACGTGCTGGTGGTTTCGTTCAAGAGCAAGATGAATACCATCGGGCCGGACGTGATCGACGGCTTGACCCGTGCCATCGACCTCGCCGAAGCGCAGTACAAGGGCCTGGTGGTGTGGCAGCCGACCTCCCTGCAACTCGGCGCGCCGGGCGGCCCGTTCTCCGCGGGCGCGAACCTGGAAGCGGCGATGCCGGCCTTCATGATGGGCGGGGCCAAGGGCATCGAGCCATTCGTGAAGAAGTTCCAGGACGGCATGATGCGCGTGAAGTATGCGTCGGTGCCGGTGGTGTCGGCGGCGTCCGGCATCGCGCTGGGCGGGGGCTGCGAACTGATGCTGCATTCGGCTGCACGCGTGGCTGCGCTCGAAACGTATGTCGGCCTGGTGGAAGTCGGCGTGGGCCTGGTCCCGGCCGGCGGCGGGTTGAAGGAAGCCGCGCTGGCCGCCGCACGCGCCGCGCAGGCGGGAGGCAGCACCAACTACCTGCAATTCCTGACCAGCCGCTTCCAGAGCGCGGCGATGGCCAAGGTATCCGCATCGGCGCTGGAAGCGCGCCAGATGGGCTACCTGCAGCCGTCCGACAAGATCGTCTTCAACGTGCATGAGCTGCTGCACGTGGCGCAGAACGAAGTGCGCGCGCTGGCCGACGCCGGCTACCGTGCGCCGCTGCCGGCGCTGATCCCGGTGGCTGGCCGCTCGGGCATCGCCACTATCAAGGCATCGCTGGTCAATATGCGCGACGGTGGCTTTATCTCCGCGCACGACTTCCTGATTGCCGCCCGCATCGCCGAAGTCGTGTGCGGCGGCGACGTCGAGGCCGGCTCGCTGGTCAGCGAAGACTGGCTGCTGACGCTGGAGCGCAAGGCCTTCGTCGACCTGCTGGGAACCGGCAAGACGCAGGAGCGCATCATGGGCATGCTGCAGACCGGCAAGCCGGTGCGTAACTAACAGGGCAAGCGAGGAACCGACATCATGAAACAACTGCAAGACGCATACATCGTTGCGGCCACCCGCTCGCCGATCGGCAAGGCCCCCAAGGGCGCGTTCAGGAACACGCGCCCGGACGACCTGCTGGCAACCATCCTGAAGGCCGCGGTGGCGCAGGTGCCGGACCTGGACCCGAAGCTGATCGAGGACGCCATCGTCGGCTGCGCCATTCCTGAAGCGCAGCAGGGCCTGAACGTGGCCCGCATCGGCGCGCTGCTGTCGGGCCTGCCCAATACCGTGGGCGGCATCACTGTCAATCGCTTCTGCGCCTCGGGCGTCAGCGCGGTGGCAATGGCGGCCGACCGTATCCGCGTGGGCGAGTCCGACGTGATGATCGCCGCCGGCATCGAGTCGATGAGCATGGTGCCGATGATGGGCAACTCGCCGTCGATGTCGCCGGATATCTTTACTCGCGACGACAACGTGGGCATTGCCTACGGCATGGGCCTGACCGCCGAGAAGGTGGCGCAGCAATGGAAGGTCAGCCGCGAGGACCAGGACGCGTTCTCGCTGGCCTCGCACCAGAAGGCCATTGCTGCGCAACAGGCCGGCGAGTTCAAGGACGAGATCACGCCGATCGGGATCGTCGAGCGCTTCCCCGACCTCGCCAGCGGCCAGGTCAGCGTGAAGACCCGCACCATCTCGCTGGACGAAGGCCCGCGTCCTGAAACCTCGCTGGAAGGCCTCGGCAAGCTGCGCCCGGTGTTCGCCAACAAGGGCAGCGTCACCGCCGGCAACAGCTCGCAGACCTCGGACGGCGCCGGCGCGCTGGTCCTGGTTTCGGAAAAGATCCTCAAGCAGTTCAACCTGGTGCCGCTGGCGCGCTTCGTCTCGTTCGCGGTGCGCGGCGTGCCGCCGGAGATCATGGGCATCGGCCCGAAGGAAGCGATCCCGGCCGCGCTGAAGGCAGCCGGCCTGACGCAGGACCAGATCGACTGGATCGAGCTGAACGAAGCATTCGCCGCGCAATCGCTGGCCGTGATGCGCGACCTGGATCTCGATCCCGCCAGGGTCAACCGCATGGGCGGCGCGATCGCGCTGGGGCACCCGCTCGGCGCTACCGGTGCGATCCGGTCGGCCACGGTGGTGCATGCGCTGCGCCGCCACAACCTGAAGTACGGCATGGTGACCATGTGCGTCGGCACGGGCATGGGCGCTGCAGGGATCTTCGAGCGCGTCTGATCGCCCAGCCACCAAAGAGGAGGAGATCATGAGCATCCTTACCCGCATCGAGCAAGGCATCCTGACGCTCGAGTTCGACCGCATCGACAAGAAGAACGCCATCACCGCGGCGATGTACCAGGCACTGGCCGACGCACTGCGCGCGGCCGAGACCGATCGCAACGTGCGCGCAATCCTGCTGCGCGGCAAGCCTGAGATCTTCACCGCCGGCAACGACCTGGAAGACTTCATGCAGCGCCCGCCGACTGCGGGCGAAGGCGCCGGGCAGGCGCCGGTGTTCCAGTTCCTGTACCAGATCAGCCATGCCAGCAAGCCGGTCGTCGCGGCGGTCAGCGGCGCGGCGGTCGGCGTGGGCACCACCATGCTGCTGCATTGCGACCTGGTCTACGCGTCGGACACGGCCAGGCTGTCGCTGCCGTTCGTGCAGCTGGGGCTGTGCCCCGAGGCGGCGTCGAGCCTGTTGCTGCCGCGCCTGGTCGGCTACCAGCGCGCCGCCGAGAAGCTGATGCTGGGCGAGGCGTTCAGCGCGCAGGAAGCGCTGGAGATCGGCCTGGTGACGCGTGTGTTGCCCGTGGCGGAACTGCACGACTTCGCGCTGCAGCAGGCGCGCAAGCTGGCGGCGCTGCCGGCTTCGTCGCTGCGCGAGACCAAGCGGCTGATGAAATCGGGTGCGGTGGCCGAAGTGGAAAAGCAGATGGCCGACGAGGGTGCGGTGTTCCGGCGCATGCTGGTGGCGCCGGAGGCGAAGGAGGCGTTCAGCGCGTTCTTTGAGAAGCGGAAGCCGGATTTTTCGAAGTTCGAGTGAGGGGCCGGGAGACTTCGCTCTACCACTTGTTTGCTCCCCTCTCCCGCTTGCGGGCGAGGGGTTGGGGGAGAGGGCCGGCGCTCGGCAAGCACGCTTACGCCTCACTACGTAGAGACTCCCGCCCTCACCCCAACCCTCTCCCGCACGCGGGAGAGGGAGCACACCGATCGATAAGCGATAGCCTCTGGGCCCTCAGGCCGTCGGCAACACCCGCGGCTGCCGCGACTCATCCGTCGCCACGTACGTCAAGGTCGCCTCGGTCACCTTGACGATCTCATTGCTGTGCCGCATCCGCTGCGCATAAACCTCCACCTCGACCGTGATCGAGGTGCGCCCGGTCTTGACGATCTCGGCATAGAAGCTCACCAGGTCGCCGACAAATACCGGATGCTTGAACAGGAAGGAATTGACTGCCACGGTCGCGACGCGGCCCTGCGCGCGCTCGACCGCGGGGATCGAGCCGGCAATATCCACCTGCGCCATGATCCAGCCGCCGAACACGTCGCCGTGCACGTTGGCGTCGGCAGGCATCGGCACCACGCGCAGCGCGGGATTCTTGCCGGCGGGCAGGGCGGGGACGGTATGGGGAGTGTTCATGACAATATGCGGGTGGACTTCCGAAGGGGGCGCAGGCCGCGACGAAAAACCCTTCGCCTGCCGCGCAATGCGATTCCTGCGACAATCTCGCATTGGCCCGGATTCTAACGTATGCGCCGCTATTCCACGACCGCCGAGCAGGCCCCCGACCCCGCCTCGGTCAAGCTCTTCCCCGTCCAGCGCGCCCCCCGCAGCGACTGGCAGACCGTCCGCAACCTGCTGCCCTATGTCTGGCACTACAAGTGGCGCGTGATGCTGGCACTGGTGTGCCTGGTCGCGGCCAAGGTGGCCAACCTGGGCGTGCCGGTGCTGATGAAGCGCCTGATCGACAGCATGAACCTCGCCGCCGGCGATCCGCGCGCATTGCTGGTGGTGCCGGTGGGGCTGATTGTCGCCTACGGCATGTTGCGGCTGTCGGCGACGCTATTCACCGAGTTGCGGGAAATCCTCTTTTCCAAGGTCACGCAGAGCGCCGTGCGCGAGATCGCGCTGCAGGTGTTCCGCCACCTGCATGCGCTGTCGCTGCGTTTCCACCTGGACCGGCAGACCGGCGGCATGAGCCGCGACATCGAGCGCGGCACGCGCGGCATCCAGTCGCTGATCTCGTATTCGCTGTACAGCATCCTGCCCACGCTGGTGGAGATGGGGCTGGTGATCGGCTTCTTCATCCTGCACTACGACGTCTGGTTCGCCGCGATCACCGGCTGCGCGCTGGTGAGCTATATCGTCTTCACCATCGTCGTGACGGAATGGCGCACGCACTTCCGCCGCAAGATGAACGAGCTGGATTCGCGCGCCAACCAGAAGGCGATCGATTCGCTGCTGAACTTCGAAACGGTCAAGTACTTCGGCAATGAGGAATACGAAGCCCGGCGCTACGACGAGAACCTGCTCAATTACCGCGCCGCGGCGATCCGCTCGCAGAATTCGCTGTCGTTCCTGAACTTCGGCCAGCAGGTCATCATCGCCGTGGGGCTGATCCTGATCCTGTGGCGGGCCACCGTGGGCGTGGTGGACGGCAAGCTGACGCTGGGCGACCTGGTGCTGGTCAACACGCTGATGATCCAGCTCTATATCCCGCTGAACTTCCTCGGCGTGATCTACCGCGAGATCAAGCAGGCGACCACCGACATGGACCGGATGTTCGTGCTGCTGGGCACGCACCAGGAAGTGGCCGACACGCCCGGCGCGCAGCCGCTCAGGGTCAACGGCGCGCAGGTGCGGTTCCGCGACGTGCGCTTCGGCTACGAGCCGGACCGCACGATCCTGGATGGCGTGGATTTCAATATCGCGGCCGGCACCACGACCGCCGTGGTCGGCCACAGCGGCTCGGGCAAGTCCACGCTGGCGCGGCTGCTGTTCCGCTTCTACGACGTCAACAGCGGCGCGATCGAGATCGACGGGCAGGATATCCGCGCGATCACGCAGGACAGCCTGCGCCGCGCCATCGGCATCGTGCCGCAGGACACGGTGCTGTTCAACGACAGCATCTACTACAACATCGCCTACGGCCGCCCCGACGCCACGCGCGAGGAAGTCATCGCCGCGGCGCGGGCGGCGCAGATCGACGCCTTTATCCGCGAGTTGCCGCAGGGCTACGACACGCCGGTGGGCGAGCGCGGCCTGAAGCTGTCCGGCGGCGAGAAGCAGCGCGTGGCGATCGCGCGCACGCTGCTGAAGAACCCGCCGGTGCTCGTCTTTGACGAAGCCACCTCCGCGCTCGACTCGCGCACCGAGCAGGCGATCCAGGCCGAACTGATGCGGCTGGCGCAAAACCGCACCACGCTGCTGATCGCGCATCGACTGTCCACCGTGGTGCATGCCGACCAGATCCTGGTGATGGACCATGGCCGCGTGGTCGAGCGCGGCACGCATGCCGAACTGATGCGCGCGCGCGGCCGCTATGCGGAGATGTGGGATATCCAGGCCCGCGCCGCCGCGCAGGGCGGCGAGGCCGAACGCAGCGCCGACGCGCTCGCCGTCGACGTGGGGGACGCCACGCAGGACGCGTAACAGCGCGCGCGCACCAAAGCGCGGCAGCCATTGGGCAGGTGACGCGCCCCGGCGCGCGGTGGATAATCCGGCGTCATGGAAATCAAATGGCTTGAAGACTTTGTCAGCCTGGCCGAGACGCACAGCTTCTCGCGCTCGGCCGAGCTGCGCCACGTGACGCAGCCCGCATTCTCCCGGCGCATCCAGTCGCTGGAGGCGTGGGTCGGCACCGAGCTGATCGACCGCTCCAGCTATCCCACCAGCCTGACGGCGGCCGGCAAGGTGTTCTACGAGCAGGCACTGGCGATGCTGGCGCAGGTCAGCGAGACCCGCGCGCTGATGCGCGGGCAGCGCTCGGCCAACGCGCAGGTGCTGGAGTTCGCGGTGCCGCATACGCTGTCGCTGACGTTCTTCCCGGAATGGCTCAAGGCGCTGGAACGCAAGATCGGCACGCTGCCGTGCCGGCTGCGCGCGCTCAACGTCCACGATGCGGTGCTGATGCTGGTCGAGGGCGGCTGCGACCTGGTGATGGTCTACCACCACGCGCGCCAGGCCATCCAGCTCGATCCGGCGCGGTACGACATGCTGGTGCTCGGTACCGAGCGGCTGTCGCCGTACAGCGTGCCGGACGCCGCCGGCAAGCCGCAGTTCCGGCTGCCCGGCACCGACAAGAAGCCGGTGCCGTTCCTGAGCTACACCCCCAATGCTTTCCTCGGCCGCATGGTCGACCTGCTGCTGTCGGATACCGCCGAAGCGCTCAAGCTCGACAAATGCTACGAGACGGACATGGCCGAGGCGCTCAAGGTGATGGCGTTGTCCGGCCATGGCATGGCGTTCCTGCCCGAGAGCGCGGTGCGGGAGGAGGTGGCCCAGGGCAAGCTGGTGCGGGCGGAGTCGGCGCGCGGGCTGCCGTTGTCGATCGACATGGAGATCCGGCTGTATCGGGAGAAGCCGGGGGAGAACGGCGGGGAGCGACGCGGTGCGGGCGCACGGCGCAAGCGGCAGCTGGTGGACCAGGTATGGTCGACCTTGTCGGAAACCTGACGCGCACCAAAAACATCGTTGACAAGTCACCCTCAAACGTTATGCGCATCTTGCATAACCGGATGAGCAAACGGCATTGGATTCCGGCAGGCCGCCAAGCCTAAGCTTGCGGCCATCCTCCACCCCGGAACCAACCGATGTCCTCCGCAGCACCGACCAACATTGCTGGCCAAAAGCACGCACTCCCGTCCTACCTCAACGCCGACAACCTCGGCCCCTGGGGCATCTACCTGCAGCAAGTCGATCGTGTCACGCCCTACCTGGGCTCGCTGGCACGCTGGGTCGAAACCCTGAAGCGCCCCAAGCGCGCGCTGGTCGTCGACGTTCCCATCGAGCTGGACAACGGCACCATCGCCCATTTCGAGGGCTACCGCGTGCAGCACAACCTGTCGCGCGGCCCGGGCAAGGGCGGCGTGCGTTTCCACCAGGACGTGACGCTGTCGGAAGTGATGGCGCTGTCGGCATGGATGTCGGTGAAGAACGCCGCGGTGAACGTGCCCTACGGCGGTGCCAAGGGCGGCATCCGCGTTGACCCGCGCACGCTGTCGCACGCCGAGCTGGAGCGCCTGACGCGCCGCTACACCAGCGAAATCAACATCATCATCGGACCGAGCAAGGACATCCCGGCGCCGGACGTCAACACCAACGCCCAGGTGATGGCATGGATGATGGACACCTACTCGATGAATTCGGGCAGCACCTCCACCGGCGTGGTGACCGGCAAGCCGATCTCGCTGGGCGGCTCGCTGGGGCGCCATGAGGCGACCGGCCGCGGCGTGTTCGTGGTGGGTTCGGAGGCTGCGCGCAATATCGGCCTGGAAATCAAGGGCGCGAGCGTCGCCGTGCAGGGCTTCGGCAACGTGGGCGCCGTGGCCGCCAAGCTGTTCCATGAGGCCGGCGCCAAGGTGGTGGCGGTGCAGGACCACCGCACCACGCTGTTCGATCCGGCCGGCCTGGACGTGCCGGCGATGATGGAATACGCCGCGCACAACGGCACCATCGAAGGCTACCGCGGCGAAGTCCTGCGCACCGAGCAGTTCTGGGAAGTCGACTGCGACATCCTGATTCCGGCCGCGTTGGAAGGCCAGATCACCGCCAAGAACGCGCCGCTGATCAAGGCCCGCCTGGTAATCGAGGGCGCCAATGGCCCGACCACCCCGGAAGCCGACGATATCCTGCGCGAGCGCAATATCCTGGTGGCGCCGGACGTGATCGCCAACGCTGGCGGCGTAACCGTTTCCTACTTCGAATGGGTGCAGGATTTCTCCTCGTTCTTCTGGACCGAAGAGGAAATCAACCAGCGTCTGGTACGGATCATGCAAGAGGCGTTCCGCGCAATCTGGCAGGTGGCGCAGGATAACAAGGTGACGCTGCGCACCGCGGCGTTTATCGTCGCCTGCTCGCGGATCCTGCAGGCGCGCGAAATGCGCGGCCTGTATCCCTGATCGCAGGGTGCGGGTGAACCGGAACGAGGCGCGAAGCACTGGCATGGTGCGATGCAGCAGCCGATCCGGTTCCCAGCTTCATGACCGCCAGACGCGGTCTCCGGCTAGCGCCGGAGACCGCGTTGTCGTATCCGGACGACGTGCGCACCGATTGCCCTGAATAAGGGTTCTAGGAGAAAACCCAGTTGTATTGCGGCGGATGCTGCGCAATACTGTTTCACCAGAGGGGGTTTTATCTCAAGAATCCCGCTTTCTCTTCTATGGTCAAGGAGATGTTATGAATTTTGCCAAGTTGGCTTCCCTGATGATTGCCGCCGGGGTGATGTGCGGAACGGCTCAGGCAGCTGAACAACTGACGGGCACGCTGAAGAAGATCAAGGACACCGGCGTGATTACGCTGGGCGTGCGCGAGTCGTCGATTCCGTTCAATTACAACCTGGGCGGCGTGCGCCAGGTCGGCTATTCCTACGATATCAACATGAAGATCGTGGAAGCCATCAAGGACCAGCTGAAGCTGCCGAACCTGCAGGTCAAGGAAATCCCGATCACCTCGCAGAACCGCATCCCCCTGCTGCAGAACGGCACCATCGACATGGAGTGCGGTTCGACCACCAATAACCTGGAACGCCAGAAGCAGGTCGCCTTCACCAACTCCATCTTCATCATCGGCACGCGCATCATGGTGAAGAAGGATGCCGGCATCAAGGACTGGGCCGACCTGAAGGGCAAGAACGTCGTCACCACCGCCGGCACCACGTCGGAGCGCCTGCTGCGCAAGATGAACGACGAGCAGAAGCTGGGCCTGAACATCATCAGCACCAAGGATCACGGCCAGTCGTTCCTGACGCTGGAATCGGGCCGTGCGGTGGCCTTCATGATGGACGATGCGCTGCTGTACGGCGAGCGCGCCAAGGCCAAGAACCCCGCCGACTGGATCGTGGTGGGCAAGGCCCAGTCGCGCGAGTCGTATGGCTGCATGATCCGCAAGGACGACCCGCAGTTCAAGAAGCTGTCCGACACCGTGATCTCCGGCATGATGAAGGACGGTTCGGTCAACACGCTGTACACCAAGTGGTTCATGCAACCGGTTCCGCCCAAGGGCCTGAACCTGGACTTCCCGCTGTCCGAAGACATGAAGGCCCTGATCAAGGCGCCGAACGACAAGGCGCTGGACTGATCTGACCGGGACAGCAGTGCGAAACGGAAGGCATGTCCTTCCGTTTCTTTTTGAGGACGCAACATGAACTACAACTGGCATTGGGGAGTCTTCCTCGAACAGGCCGCCCAGAACGAGACCTACCTGGACTGGATGATCTCCGGCCTGAAGGTCACGATCGCGCTGGGACTTTCGTCCTGGGTCATTGCCCTGGTCATCGGCTCGGTGCTCGGCGTGCTGCGCACCGCGCCCAACAAGTGGCTGGCCGGTTTCGCCGCCACCTACGTCGAGATCTTCCGCAACATCCCGCTGCTGGTGCAGCTGTTCATCTGGTATTTCGTCATGCCCGAGCTGCTGCCCGGCGGCGAGGCGATCAAGCAGATGAACCCGTTCGCGCAGCAGTTCCTGGCCGCCATGCTGTGCCTGGGCACCTTCACGGCCGCGCGCGTCTGCGAGCAGGTGCGCTCGGGCATCAACTCGCTGGCGCGCGGGCAGAAGAACGCGGGCCTGGCGATGGGCTTCACGCTGCCGCAGACGTACCGCCACGTACTGCTGCCGATGGCGTTCCGCGTGATCGTGCCGCCGCTGACTTCCGAATTCCTGAACATCTTCAAGAACTCGGCAGTGGCGTCGACCATCGGCCTGCTGGAGCTGGCCGCGCAGGGCCGCCAGCTGGTGGACTACACCGCGCGCCCGTATGAATCGTTCATCGCGGTTACGCTGATGTACGCGCTGATCAACATCACGGTGATGCTGCTGATGCGCTGGGTCGAGGCCCGCACGCGCGTGCCGGGCTTCATCGGCGGCAAGTAAGGGGGCGCCATGGCTTATTCCTTCGATTTCACCTCGATCAACCCGAGCACGTTGCACGTGCTGGGCGAGGGCATGATGGTCTCGCTCAAGATCACCGTCACCGCGGTGGTGGTCGGCATCATCTGGGGCACCATCCTGGCGATGATGCGGCTGTCGTCGTTCAAGCTGCTGAACTGGTTCGCGCAGGGGTACGTGACTATCTTCCGCTCCATCCCGCTGGTGATGGTGCTGTTGTGGTTCTTCCTGATCATTCCGCAGGTGCTGCAGGGGATCTTCAACCTGTCGCCCGCGACCGATCTGCGCATGACCTCGGCGCTGGTGGCGTTCGCGTTGTTCGAGGCGGCGTACTATTCCGAGATCATCCGCGCGGGGATCCAGAGCGTGTCGCGCGGGCAGATGTTCGCGGCGCAGGCGCTGGGCATGACCTACGGGCAGTCGATGCGGCTGGTAATCCTGCCGCAGGCGTTCCGCAACATGGTGCCGCTGTTGCTGACCCAGGGCATCATCCTGTTCCAGGATACGTCGCTGGTGTACGTGAGCGCGCTGGCTGACTTCTTCGGCCAGGCCTACGGCATCGGCGAGCGCGACGGGCGTATCGTCGAGTTGCTGCTGTTCGCCGGCCTGGTGTACTTCATCATTTGTTTCTCCGCTTCGCTGCTGGTCAAGCGTTACCAGAAAAAGGTGGCTGTATGATCGAAATCAACAATGTTTCCAAGTGGTACGGCTCCTTCCAGGTGCTGACCGACTGCACCACCAAGGTTGCCAAGGGTGAAGTGGTGGTGGTGTGCGGCCCGTCGGGTTCGGGCAAGTCCACGCTGATCAAGACTGTCAACGCACTGGAGCCGTTCCAGAAGGGCGACATCCTGGTCGACGGCACCTCGGTGGGCAATCCCAAGACCAACCTGCCCAAGCTGCGTTCGCGCGTGGGCATGGTGTTCCAGAACTTCGAGCTGTTCCCGCACCTCTCGATCACCGAGAACCTGACCATCGCGCAGATGAAGGTGCTTGGCCGTTCGAAGGACGAGGCAATGGCCAAGGGCCTGAAGTACCTCGAACGCGTGGGCCTGAAGAGCCAGGCCGAGAAGTACCCCGGCCAGCTGTCGGGCGGCCAGCAGCAGCGCGTGGCAATCGCGCGCGCGCTGTCGATGGACCCGATCTGCATGCTGTTCGACGAGCCGACCTCCGCGCTGGACCCGGAAATGGTCAACGAAGTGCTGGACGTGATGGTGCAGCTGGCGCAGGAAGGCATGACCATGATGTGCGTGACGCACGAAATGGGCTTTGCGCGCAAGGTGGCCAACCGCGTGATCTTCATGGACCAGGGCAAGATCGTCGAAGACGCCGACAAGGAAGAGTTCTTCGGCAATATCGAAGCCCGTTCGGAGCGCGCGCGGCAGTTCCTGTCGAAGATCCTGCACCACTGAACGGACTGCCAGCCATATGAAAAAGGGACGCCGCGGCGTCCCTTTTTCATATGTGCCGGGCGGCTCAGGTACAAGCCGTATTGGCGGCGTTCTTGGCCTGGACTTCGGGCGGGATCGGCACGGTCAGCGTCATCACCGGACGCCCGTGCTCGAACATGATCAGCTCGCCCGGGGCGAACTGGGTCCAGGTCTCGTTGTCGGTCAGCGGAGCGGTGGCGATCACCGCAACGCGGTCGTCCGGCGTGGTCACCTGGGCGAAGTCGATCGACAAGTCCGCATCAATCAGGTGCGCGGTCGAGAATGGCCACTCCCGCACGATGTAGTACAGACGGGTAGAGCAGTGGGCAAACAGTGCCTGGCCGTTGCTCAGCAGGAAATTGAATACGCCATGCAGCGTGATATCGCGTGTGATATCGGCCAGCGCATGGCCGAGTTCATTCAGCGGCGGTTGCGAGCCCGGGAAGCGCTTGCGCAGGCCTTGCATCAGCGTGCAGAAGGCCAGTTCGCTGTCGGTATCGCCCACCGGCTGGTACACGCCCGACAGGAACGGCGAAAAATTCAGCAGGTCGCCGTTGTGGGCAAAGATCCAGTGCCGGCCCCACAGCTCGCGCATGAACGGGTGGCAGTTCTCCAGCAGCACCGTTCCCTGCGTGGCCTTGCGGATATGCGAGATGACGTTCTTGGACTTGATCGGGTAGCGCTTGATCAGGTCAGCCACCGGCGACGTGCCGGCGGACTGGTTGTCGATAAACAGGCGGCAGGCCTTGTCTTCAAAGAAGGCGACACCGAAGCCGTCGGCGTGGTGATCGGTCACGCCGCCGCGGGCGGCGAAGCCGGTAAAGGAGAACGTCACGTCGGTCGGCGTGGCGCAGTTCATGCCTAGCAACTGGCACATATCGGGGCACCGGTCGGCAGCGGGCTGCCGCTTTGCAATAGAATGCAGACATTATCCCGCGCGCCCGGGCCGCTGCCAAGCAACCCGCGGGCGCTCCAGTGCGGTGCCAACGGCGCCACCATACCTGCTAGCAATCCCGAGAACGATGAGCCAATACAAGATTGCCGTGATTCCCGGAGACGGAATCGGCACGGAAGTCATGCCCGAAGGCATACGCGTGATGGACGCCGCGGCGCGCCGCTTCGGCATCGGCTTCCAGTGGGATCACTTCGATTTTTCCAGCTGCGACTATTACGCCCGTCACGGCAAGATGCTGCCCGACGACTGGTTCGACACGCTGGTCAGGTACGACGCCATCTACTTCGGCGCGGTCGGCTGGCCGGATACGGTGCCCGACCACATCTCGCTGTGGGGCTCGCTGCTGCAGTTCCGCCGTTCCTTCGACCAGTACGTCAACCTGCGCCCGGTGCGGCTGATGCCCGGTATCCGGAGCCCGCTGGCGGGCCGCGAGCCTGGCGACATCGATTTCTACGTGGTGCGCGAGAACACCGAGGGCGAATACTCCAGCATCGGCGGCCGCATGTTCCCCGGCACCGACCGCGAGATCGTGGTGCAGGAAACGGTGATGAGCCGCACCGGCGTCGACCGCATCCTGAAGTTTGCCTTCGAGCTGGCGCATAAGCGCCCGAAGAAGCACCTGACGTCGGCCACCAAGTCAAACGGCATCTCGATCACAATGCCGTACTGGGACGAACGGGTCGAGGCAATGGCCGCAAATTATCCCGGCCTGAAGGTTGACAAGTACCACATCGACATCCTGACCGCCCATTTCGTCCAGCACCCGGACTGGTTCGACGTGGTGGTCGCCAGCAACCTGTTCGGCGACATCCTGTCCGACCTGGGGCCGGCCTGCACCGGCACCATCGGCATTGCCCCGTCGGGCAATATCAACCCGGACCGGACCTTCCCCAGCCTGTTCGAGCCGGTGCACGGCTCCGCCCCGGACATCGCCGGGCGCGGCGTGGCCAACCCGATCGGCCAGATCTGGTGCGGTGCCATGATGCTGGAACACCTGGGCCATGACGAGGCCGGCGCCGCCGTGCTGGGCGCGATCGAGAAGGTGCTGGCCGCCGGGCCGGAGCACGCGCCGCTGACGCGCGATATCGGCGGCAAGGCCGGTACTGCAGACCTGGGCCGCGCTATCGCGGAGGCGCTGTGAGCGCCGCGTTCGCGGGGGACGCCCGCGCACTGCTGCTCGAGACCTTCCACGCCGCCGTGGCGGCGGCCGACCCGCTGCAGATCGTCGCGCAGCACCTGCCACCGCCGCACGCCGGTGGCCGCACGCTGGTGGTGGGCGCGGGCAAGGCCGCCGCGTCGATGGCCGCCGCGGTCGAGCGCGCCTATGCCGGCAAGGCTACGCTCGAAGGGCTGGTGGTCACGCGCTACGCGCACGGCATGCCGACCGACCATATCCGAGTGATCGAGGCCGGCCACCCGGTGCCGGACGAATCGGGCGAGCAGGCCGCGGCGGAGATCCTTGCGGCGGTGCAATCGCTGACGCCGCAGGACCGGCTGCTGGTGCTGGTTTCGGGCGGCGGTTCGAGCCTGCTGTCGCTGCCGGCCGAGGGCATTCCGATGGCCGACCTGAAGGCGACCACCAGGGAATTGCTGCGCTGTGGCGCGCCGATCACCGACATGAACATCGTGCGCAAGCACATCTCGCGCATCCAGGGCGGCCGGCTGGCGCAGGCGAGCCAGGCGCCGGTGACCACGCTGATTGTCTCGGACGTGGCCGGCGACGATCCCAGCGCGATCGCCTCGGGCCCGACCGTGGCCGACCCCAGCACCTTCGGCGACGCGCTGGAGATCCTGCGCCGCTACGGCGCGCAGGTGCCGGCCAGCGTGCAGTCGCACCTGGAACGCGGCGCGCGCGGCGAGGTGGCCGAGACGCCCAAGCCTGGCGATCCCTTGTTCGATCGGGTCGACAACATCATGATCGCGACCGCCCACGGCAGCCTGGAAGCCGCCGCGGCGCTGTTCCGCGCACGCGGCATCACGCCAGTGGTACTGGGTGACACGGTGACGGGCGAGGCGCGCGAAGTGGCGCGGGTCTATGCCGCGCTGGTGCGCGAGATCCGCGCGTACAATGCGCCGTTCGCCACGCCCGTGGCGCTGATTTCCGGAGGTGAGTGCACGGTCACTTTGCCGGCCGGCGGCGGCGCGGGCAAGGCGCGCGGCGGGCGCTGCTCGGAGTTCCTGCTGTCGCTGGCGGTCGAACTGGCAGGCATGCCCGGGGTGCACGCGATCGCGGCCGACACCGACGGCATCGATGGCTCGGAAGACAACGCCGGCGCGCTGGCCGACCCGACCACGCTGGCGCGTGCCGAAGCCGCCGGCCGGCCGGGGCAGCGCCAGCTCGACGCGCACGACGCCTGGGGCCTGTTCGATGCCATCGGCGACCTGGTTGTCACCGGACCCACGCGCACCAACGTGAACGATTACCGCGCCATCCTGATTCTCTGATTCTGAAAAAGCGCCCGCCGCCGTTCCCCGCGGCGGGCCCAAGCAAGCCATGACCCAGAAGCTCACCATCACCCGCCCGGACGACTGGCACCTGCACCTGCGCGACGGCGCGGCCCTGGCGGCTGTACTGCCCGACACCGCCCGCCAGTTCGCCCGCGCGATCATCATGCCGAACCTGAAGCCTCCCGTGACCACGGTGGAGCAGGCGCAGGCCTACCGTGCCCGCATCCTGGCGGCGCTGCCGGCCGGCATGCAGTTCGAGCCGCTGATGACGCTGTACCTGACGGACAACACCAGCCCCGAGGAAATCGTCGCGGCCAAGGCCAGCGGCTTCGTGCACGGTGTCAAGCTGTACCCGGCGGGCGCTACCACCAACAGCGACGCCGGCGTGACCGACATCCGCCGCTGCTACGCTGCGCTGGAAGCGATGCAGCGTGAAGGCCTGCCACTGCAGGTGCACGGCGAAGTCACCGATCCGGCCATCGATATCTTCGACCGCGAGGCCGTGTTCATCGATCAGGTGATGACCCCGCTGCGCCGCGACATGCCCGAGCTGAAAGTGGTGTTCGAGCACATCACCACCAAGGATGCCGCCCAGTACGTGCTCGAAGCCAGCGGCCCCGTCGGCGCCACCATAACCGCCCACCACCTGCTGTACAACCGCAACGCCATCTTCACCGGCGGCATCCGTCCGCACTACTACTGCCTGCCGGTGCTCAAGCGCGAAACCCACCGCGAGGCGCTGGTCGCGGCCGCTACCTCCGGCAACCCGCGCTTCTTCCTGGGCACCGACAGCGCGCCGCACGCGCGCGGCCTGAAGGAACACGCCTGCGGCTGCGCCGGCTGCTACACCGCGCTGCATGCGATGGAGTTGTACGCCGAGGCCTTCGATGCCGCCGGCGCGCTGGACAAGCTGGAAGCCTTCGCCAGCTTCAACGGCCCGGCCTTCTATGGCCTGCCGCGCAACACCGGCACGCTGACGCTGGAGCGTGAAGACTGGCAGCTGCCGGCCGAACTGCCGTATGGCGACACCACGCTGGTGCCGCTGCGCGGCGGCGAAACGCTGCGCTGGAAGGCGCGCTGATCGCTGCGGCGTTGCAAGCCGGAGCAATTGCGGCGGGCGAATCCTTCACCGCCGCGCTGGCCGGGATCGACTGGTCCCGGCCATGGTTCCAACCCTTTATCCCGCGCGGTGCAGCGCTCGCCGCGGCAGTGCAGGGCGGCGCCGACCTGCGCGCGCTGCTCGATGCCCAGGCTGAGGCACTGGGCTTGCAAAATGCGCGCGGGCTGCCGCTGCGCTTTATCCCCCAGCAGGACTTGCCCGAGGGCAGCGCCTATGAAGCGCATATCCTCGCCACAGGCGAAGTCCCGACGCGCGACAACCTCCACGATTTCTTCAATGCGCTGGTCTGGCTGCATTTCCCCCAAGCCAAGCGCGTACTCAACCAGATCCAGGCCACGGTGATCGCGCGCGAAGGCGTGCGGACCGCGCGCGGCGGCGTACGCGACGCGGCCACGCTGTTCGACGAGAACGCAGTGCTGTTCCTGAGCGAGGGCGACGAATACGCCGAAGCGCTGCGCGGGTTTGCCTGGCGGCAACTCTTTGTCGCGCAGCGCGACGCGTGGGGTACCGCGTGCAGGGTGGTGCCGTTCGGCCATGCACTGCTGGAAAAGCTGGTGCAGCCGTACAAGGGCGTGACCGCCCATGCCTGGACGCTGCCGCTGATGCCGGGTGGCGCGCTGGACAAGGCGGTGGCATTGTCGCTGGAACAGGCGGCTGAAACCGGCACGCTGCGCGGCGGCCGCTGCTTTGCGCCATTGCCGGTAATGGGCATTCCGGCATGGTGTGACGATAACGCCTCGCCTGATTTCTATGCCGACACCACGGTATTCCGGCCCGGGCGCATGCGGGATTTACCCCGGCAACCCGATTGAATCGGTGTTAGACTGCGGCCCGCAAAGCAGGCCAGGCAACCGCTGCCTGCACCGCAAGGTGCAGGGGGAGGAAAGTCCGGACTCCACAGGGCAGGGTGTTGGCTAACAGCCATCCACGGCAACGTGCGGAATAGGGCCACAGAGACGAGTCTTGCCGCCGGGTCCGCCCGGCGGGAAGGGTGAAACGCGGTAACCTCCACCTGGAGCAATCCCAAATAGGCAGGCGATGAAGCGGCCCGCTGAGTCTGCGGGTAGGGAGCTGGAGCCGGCTGGTAACAGCCGGCCTAGAGGAATGGTTGTCACGCGCCGCTGGCCGCAAGGCGGGCGGTGCGCACAGAATCCGGCTTATCGGCCTGCTTTGCTTCAGTCTTCGGCATGACCCGGCGCCCGCGCGGCACACCGGGCCGGCCACCTTTCATCAGCCTTCGACGATTTCCAGCGTGTGCGTGATCTCGGCCGTCTTGGCCAGCATGATCGACGCCGAGCAGTACTTCTCGTGCGACAGCTTGATCGCGCGCTCGACTGTGGCGGGGTTGAGATTCCTGCCGGTCACCACAAAATGGAAGTTGATGCGGGTGAAGACCTTGGGGTCTTCGCTGGCGCGCTCGGCCTGCAGCTGCACGCTGCAGCCGCGCACGTCCTGGCGGCCGCGCTTGAGGATCAGCACCACGTCATAGGCAGTGCAGCCGCCCGTGCCGACCAGCACCATTTCCATCGGCCGCGGCGCCAGGTTATGGCCACCACCCTCGGGCGCGCCGTCCATCGCAACGATATGGCCGCTGCCGGTTTGGGCCACGAAGCTCATGCCGTCGGCGCCCATCCATGTTACTTTGCATTCCATTCTGTTCGTTCCTGTCGCTTATGTTGTGGGATTGCGATCACTATCGCGTGATCTCGCATCTTGCAATTCCCAGTATATGGCATCGTCAAGTTCGGGCGCGGGCTGCCGATAACCCTATAAAATCCGAGGGTTTCCTCTAATGTGACGGCTCTGTGACAACGGTCTTTCGCGCATAACCAATTGTTTTAAAAGGAAATTATGATGTTGGTGGGGCGGGGATGGTCATCCCGCCATGCGAAACCCCATTTCGCAGTACAAATTTCCCTTGCATCAGGGAAAACCCCATGTATAATTTCAATCATTGAACGACGGCGCTGACAGCGCGCCAGAGTGCGAAAGCGAAGCCTCCCGGATACGCCAGCCGCACCGCCCGCAGGTCCCCCGTCGATCTCCAAGTGTCTCCTCCACCCTCCTCCTTTGGTGGATTCAAACCCAAGCTAAACCAGCTTGGGTTTTTTTTTCGCCCTGCGCGGATGCGATGCGGTTCCTGCGGCCAGAGTGGTGCTCGCTGCCCAGGCAAGCGATCTGTTGCAACGATCTTGACGAAAACCACAGTCTTTGCTTGTGCCAGCCCGACCGCCGCCATTATAATCGTGGGCTTTTCCGTCATGCCCGCGGGAAAGATGAGCAGCATCCGGCCAGTCCCCAGGACGGGCCACAAGACTTGCAGGGGCGAGTACAAGCCTTCGCGAGTCGGATTCGGGCACGAACTAATAGTCAGGAAAAATCATGAAGACCTTTTCCGCCAAGCCTCATGAGGTAAAGCGCGACTGGTACGTGATTGACGCGACGGACAAAGTCCTCGGCCGTGTCGCCAGCGAAGTGGCACGCCGTCTGCGCGGCAAGCACAAGCCGGAATTCACTCCGCACGTCGACACGGGTGATTACATCATCATCGTCAATGCAGCCAAGCTGCGTGTCACGGGTACCAAGGAAACGGACAAGAAGTACTATCGCCATTCGGGTTACCCGGGCGGTATCTACGAAACGACGTTCGGCAAGATGCAACAGCGTTTCCCGGGCCGTGCCCTGGAAAAAGCTGTGAAAGGCATGCTGCCGAAGGGTCCGCTGGGCTACGCGATGATCAAGAAGCTGAAGGTTTACGCCGAAGCCGAGCATCCGCACGAAGCGCAGCAGCCCAAGGCGCTGGAAATCTAAGGAGGCCAATCCATGATCGGTAACTGGAATTACGGTACTGGCCGCCGCAAGAGCGCTGTGGCTCGTGTCTTCATCAAGTCGGGCAAGGGCGACATCGTCGTCAACGGCAAGCCCATCAAAGAGTATTTCGCTCGCGAAACCTCGCTGATGATCGTGCGCCAGCCCCTGGAACTGACCGCCCACGGCGAAACGTTCGACATCAAGGTCAACGTGACCGGCGGTGGCGAAACCGGCCAGGCCGGCGCAGTGCGCCACGGCATCACCCGCGCCCTGATCGACTACGATGCGACCCTGAAGCCGGCCCTGTCGAAGGCTGGCTACGTCACGCGCGATGCACGTGAAGTCGAACGTAAGAAGGTCGGCTTCCACAAGGCGCGTCGTCGCAAGCAGTTCTCGAAGCGCTGATGCGTTTTCGCGGTTCCGGTCCTGCCGGATGCCGCGAAATCCAAAGAAACCGCACGCTGGCCGTGCGGTTTTTTTTCGACTGCGTCCTGCGGATTCGCATCCGGCCGTTGAAAATAGCGGTGGGCCCCCAGACTTTTGTGGGGTATGCGCTGCACGCGGCTACAATCACGCCCTGTCGCCATCGGCAAGCCGTCTGCCATGGCGATGCGCCCCGGGCCGTCGGGCCTGGTACGAACGAGAGAGGAGTGAGCGATGCTGTTTTCTAAGAAGAAGGGCCTTTCGATCGATACGCTGATCGGCGCAGACACCGCCATCGACGGCGACCTGGTGTTTGCCGGTGGCCTGCGGCTGGACGGGCGTGTGCGCGGCAACGTCACCGCCGCGCCGGGCAAGGCAAGCATGCTGGTAATCAGCGAGAAGGGCATGGTCGAGGGCGAGATCAGCGTCGGCCACCTGGTGCTGA
This sequence comes from Cupriavidus phytohabitans, assembly GCF_000426345.1. GTDB lineage: Bacteria > Pseudomonadota > Gammaproteobacteria > Burkholderiales > Burkholderiaceae > Cupriavidus. The sequence continues at coordinate 55,077 of NZ_AUFE01000035.1, forward strand.
ACGGCACGGTGAAGGGGCCGGTGCATGCGACCGACCTGCTGGAACTGCAGCCACAAGCCCGCGTGCTGGGCGACGTGCGTTATGCGGCGCTGGAGATGCACCAGGGTGCGCTGGTCGAAGGAAGGCTGGTACCGCTGGCACAGGGCACAGCCGGTGAAATCAAGGCGTTGCCCAACGTGGTCGATGCCGGAGCGGTCACAGAAGTGACGGGAGAGGCGGCTGATGCCGATGCCGCGGATGAGGAAACTCCGCCAGTCGTAGCCAGTCCCACGGAAAAGGCCGCGTGAGCAGCCTGCTGCACGTCCGGAAACCCTTGAAAACAAAGGGGTTCGGCACGATCTTTCAGTAGCGCTTAGAATACAGGCGTATCTAAACAGGAGAACCCCCCATGAACGCAGTCGCAGAGGCACCCGTTACCGAGGACGTGCCGGCACCGTTCGTCTTTACCGACAGCGCCGCCGACAAGGTCAAGCAGTTGATCGAGGAAGAGGGCAATGCCGAGCTGAAACTGCGCGTGTTCGTGCAGGGCGGCGGCTGCTCGGGCTTCCAGTACGGCTTCACCTTCGACGAGGAAGTCAACGAAGACGACACCACCATGGTCAAGAATGGCGTCACCCTGCTGATCGACTCGATGAGCTACCAGTACCTGGTGGGCGCCGAGATCGACTACAAGGAAGACATCAACGGCGCCCAGTTCGTGATCAAGAACCCGAATGCCTCGACCACCTGTGGTTGCGGCTCGTCGTTCTCGGTCTGAGCGGTTCCGGCCCCCAAAAAACGCACCTTCGGGTGCGTTTTTGTTTTGTGGGCATGGTTACTTGCAGGCGCGCCAGACCACCGGAAACCAGTCCTCGCGCAAGCGCTCTCCGGTCTGCTGGCCGATGCCGGGAAACGGCGGCGAGGTACGTCCCGGCCGCTGCATGAAGCGCACGTCGTCGCCCAGGAAACGCGCGGAGAATGCGCGCCGGCGGCCGGCGCCACTATTGCCCGCGGCACCGTGCACGGTGCGGAAGTCGAACACCACCGCATCGCCAGGCTCGAGTTCCGGCGCGAGCAGCGTGTGGCTGCCGTCCTCGACATCCGGCATGTCCATGAACGCACTGTCATCGTCGTCCTGGCTGCCATAGAAGCTTTCGTTGCTGGCCCAGCGCTTGGGCCGCACCAGCTTCGGCCAGCGATGCGAGCCGGCCACCACGCGCAGCGTATTGGCCTGCGTGACGGGATCCAGCGGGATCCAGTAGCTCGCGGTCTGGGCGCCGTCGACGCAGTAATAGGGCAGGTCCTGGTGCCAAGGCGTGGGCTTGGCCGTGCCGGGCTCCTTGACCAGGATGTGTTCGTGGAACACCTGCACGGCCTGCGATTGCATGATGCGGCCGGCGATGGACGCCGCCGGGGACCGCCGGATAAATGCATCGAACGGCGCGATTCGCTGCCAGTTGCAGTAGTCCTCGAAAAAGCGCCCGCCTTCGCCGGGCCGTACATTCTCGATGGCGAACGGCCCGGGTTCGGCCAGGTTCTGCGCGAAACCTTCGCGCAGCGGCTCGACCCAGTCAGCGAACGCGCCGCGCAGCACCAGCACGCCGTCGCGCTGGTAGGTATCGATCTGTTCCTGGGTGATTTCCATGGCGGGGGCTCCGTTTGGCGATGCTCGCAGTATCGGCATTTGCCATGGATAGGAAAAGCATATATTTCCTATGGTGTGATATAGGAAAACATGATCCCTTTCTCTTTCCGCCAGCTCGAGTACTTTGTCGCCGCCGCCGAGCACGGCAGCATCAGCGCGGCGGCACGCGCACGCCACGTGTCGCAGCCGTCTGTGTCGACCGCGATCGCACAGTTGGAAGACACGCTGGGAGAGCCGCTGTTCCGGCGCCAGGTCAGTCGTGGCCTGGCGCTGACGCCGGCCGGCCAGCGCCTGCTTGGCCGTGCGCGCGACATACTGGCGCTGGCGGCGGGCCTGACTGCCGACGAAGCGGGCGAGCGCGGCCTGAGCGGCCAGTTGTCGCTGACGTGTTTCCAGGACCTGGGGCCGTATTTCGTGCCGCGCCTGCTGGCCGGCTTCCGCGAGCGGCACCCCCGCGTCTCGGTGACCCTGTTCGAGGCCGACCTCTTCACCGTGCACCGCGCGCTGCAGGTCGGCAAGGCGGAACTGGCGCTGACCTACGACCTGGGCCTGGATGCCCGCACCGAGCGCTGCACGCTTGCGCAACTGCCGCCATACGCGCTGCTGCCTGCGGGGCACGCGCTGGCGCGCAGCGCGGACGTGAGCCTGGCCGACCTTGCCGGCGAACGTCTGATCCTCGAGGACATCCCGCAGACACGGGAATACTTCCTGTCGCTGTTCTGGGCGCATGGCCTGCATCCGGCGCCGCACCAGTACACCCAGACCTTCGAGATGCAGCGCGGGCTGGTCGCTCACGGCTATGGCGTGGCGCTGTCGTGCACGCGGCCGGCCGGCGACCACAGCTACGACGGCATGCCGATCGCCTGCCTGCCGCTGCGCGAGCCGGTGACGCCGCAGCGCGTGGTGCTGGCGCGCTCGCCGGCCATGCGCGCTTCGCCGCTGGCACAGGCATTCATGTTGTATGTGGAGGAGGGCGCCGCCCAGGCGAAAGCCGTTCAGCGCGGATAGATCGCGCCCAGCACGCGCTGCCCGGCAGCGCCGGTTACGGCAGGTACGTTGCCAGGCAGTCGCAGCGTGCACTGGCGCGCCAGCCAGGCAAAGGCGATGGCCTCCACCTGCGAGACCGGCACCCCGTAGTGTTCCGAGGTTTCGATGGCTACGCCAGGCAGCGCCTGCGCCAGCCGCGCCATCACGAAGGCATTACGGGCGCCGCCACCGCAAACCACAAGGCGCCTTGCGTCGCGCGCGTGGGTACGCACGTCGCGCGCGATGGCTTCGGCGGTCAGCGCCGCCAGCGTCGCCTGCACGTCGTCAGGCGCGAGGTGCCCGAAGGCCTGCAGTTGGCTATCCAGCCAGCCGGGATGGAACAGGTCGCGGCCGGTGCTCTTAGGCGGCGGCGCGCTGAAATAGGGATCCGCCAGACACCGCGCCAGCAGTGCATCGTCGACGCGCCCGCTGGCCGCCCAGTCGCCATTGCTGTCGAACGGCAGCCCGCGGTGGCGATGGATCCAATAGTCGAGCAGCGCATTGCCCGGGCCGCAATCGAAACCGCTGACGGCGCCGGTGGCAGGCAGGATGCTGATATTGGAAATGCCGCCGATATTGCAGGCGACGCGGGTCTCGGCGTCGCTGCCGAACAGCGCGTGATGCAGGGCTGGCACCAGCGGTGCGCCCTGGCCGCCGGCGGCGACGTCGCGGCTGCGGAAGTCCGCAACCACGTCGATGCCGGCCAGTTCTGCCAGCCGGGCCGGATGCTGGCTTTGCCGCGTGTAGCCGATACCGTCGTACAGGCCCGGCCGGTGACGGATGGTCTGGCCATGCGCGCCGATGGCGGCGACCGAGGCGGCAGGCACACCGGCCTCGCGCAGCAGCGCGGCCACGCAAGCGGCGTAGACCTCGGCCAGCGCATTGGCCGCCAGTGCCTCGCGGTGGATCTCGTCCTCGCCCGGCTGCTGCAGGGCGCCATATGCCGCGCGCAGCGACTCGGGGAAGGGTTCGCTGGCGGCGGCCAGTACCTCCGGCCGCGCGCCGCTGAAATCGACCAGCGCCGCATCGGCACCATCCATGCTGGTGCCGGACATGATGCCGATATAGCGTTCGCTGCCTGGCACGGGCTGGGTCACGGTCCGCGTCAGTTGGAAGCGGTCAGCACGTTGTAGGCGCGCAGCGCATTGATGCGGCTGAGCAGCCCGCTGGTGTAGGTCTGGAATTCCTGGCGCGACTTGCCGCTCAGCGGCGGGGATTCCATCAGCGTGATGGTCAGCGGGTTCTGCGGCACGTCATTGAAGCGGAACTCATAGTGCAGGTGCGGGCCGGTGGCCCAGCCGGTCGAGCCGACATAGCCGATCAGCTGGCCTTGCCGCACCGGCTGGCCCTGGCGCATGCCGGCAAAGCCGGACAGGTGCGCGTAGTAGGTCGAGTAGCCGTTGGCATGGCTCAGGATGACGATGTTGCCGTAGCCGTTCTGCTGGCCGACGAATTCGACCACGCCGTCGCCGGTGGCCAGCACCTTGGTGCCGGTCGGGGCGGCGAAGTCCACGCCCTTGTGCTGGGCCCAGTCGTGGTGCAGCGGATGCTCGCGGCCGCCGAAGCCCGACGACACGCGCGAGAACTCGACCGGCGAGCGCAGGAACGGCCGCTTCATGCTGCGTCCGTCGAACGTGTAATAGGCGCCGGCGCCATCCTTGCTGTCTTCCGGCGAGAACCACAGCGCCTGGTGCAGCTGGTTGCGGTTGATCAGCTCGATCGCGATCACGCGGCCGTTGCGCACGAAAGTACCGTCGCGGAAGCCCGCTTCATAGATGATGCGGAAGCGGTCGCCACTGGCGATATCGTGGTGGAAGTCGATCACGCCGGAGAAGATCGACAGCATCTGCTGCACGACCTCGTCGGGCACGTTGGCCGCATCCATGGCCTTGAAGAAGCCGGCGCCGGAAATCGCGCCCGACGCCATCTCGTAGTGCACGTCGTTGTCAACGCGCTGGACCTTGGCCTTGTAGGTGGCGCTGCCATTGCCGGCTGCCGCGCGCACACGCTCGATCACCAGTTCGCGCGAGGCCGCGGCGTCGCCGCCGAGGTTGGCCTGCAGCGACACCAGCATGTTGCTTTCATCGATCTCCGCCTGCACCGCCTGGCCGGGGTTCAGGCCGAACAGGCCGCGCGCGGCGGGGTTCTTGACGATAAAGGCTTGCGCATCGGGATCGTCCACGCCGAGACGGCGCAGCAGGCTGCCGATGGTGTCGCCACGCTGCATGCGCTCTTCGCGCACGTACACGGCCTGGCTGTCGGTCAGCAGGTCTAGCTGCTCGCGCACGTCGGGCATGCGCAGGGGCTGCTCGGTGCGCGGCGCGAGCGGATCATCGAAGGCGCTGCGCGGTGCAACGCCCATCGCCGCGGCCATGCCGAGCGTGAAGATCGCGCCCACCGAGGCAGTGAGTTGCTTGCGCCGGCGCGCATGCTGGGGGTTGGTTGGGTCAACGAGAACCACCAGCTCGCGCGCGAAAACTTCGCGGAGTCTTGACCACATCACGTAAAATTCAACCTTGGTCTGAGCACCGCTGCCGGAACGATGTGTCTCGTCTGCCTTCCTCCCCCGAGGTGCGGCGCGTGCTGTTCACTTTATCGGGCCACCTGCATCGGATCGCGGCCTCGATTCGGATCGAGGGCTGCGGCAAGTGACTGGTGGCGCACAGGAAAGGGTCCTGATGGCGCCCGGAAAGGCGGATTATACCAAAATCCGCTGCTCGCGGCTGTCGGAATCTTTCCTAAAATTTCATGTATTTCAAAGACTTACGTCATGACTGAAGTTTCCACGGGCCCCGCGGCCAAATACCCCCTGACGCCGTCGGTGATGCACGCCCTGGAGGTCTCCAAGCGTGGCTGCGACGAACTGCTGATCGAATCCGAGTGGACGCAGAAGCTGGCGCGCAGCGAGGCCACCGGCGTGCCGCTGCGCATCAAGCTGGGCCTGGATCCGACCGCGCCCGACATCCATATCGGCCACACCGTGGTGCTGAACAAGCTGCGCCAGCTGCAGGACCTCGGCCACCAGGTGATCTTCCTGATCGGCGATTTCACCTCGACCATCGGCGATCCGTCGGGCCGCAACAGCACGCGCCCGCCGCTGACGCGCGAGCAGATCGAGGCCAACGCCCAGACCTACTACCGCCAGGCCAGCCTGGTGCTGGACCCGGCGCGCACCGAGATCCGCTACAACAGCGAGTGGTGCGACCCGCTGGGCGCGCGCGGCATGATCCAGCTGGCCGCCAAGTACACCGTGGCCCGGATGATGGAGCGCGACGACTTCACCAAGCGGTTCCGGTCTGGGATTCCGATCTCGGTGCATGAGTTCCTCTACCCGCTGATGCAGGGCTATGACTCGGTCGCGCTCAAGTCCGACCTGGAGCTCGGCGGCACCGACCAGAAGTTCAACCTGCTGGTCGGCCGCGAGCTGCAGAAGGAATACGGCCAGGAGCCGCAGTGCATCCTGACCATGCCGCTGCTGGTCGGCCTGGACGGGGTCGAGAAGATGTCCAAGTCCAAGGGCAACTACGTCGGCGTGACCGAGGCGCCCAACGACATGTTCGGCAAGCTGATGAGCATCTCGGACGACCTGATGTGGCAGTACTTCACGCTGCTCTCGTTCCGCCCGATGGCCGAGATCGACCTGATGAAGCAGGAGATCGCTGCGGGCCGCAACCCGCGCGACTGCAAGGTGCTGCTGGCGCAGGAGATCGTGGCGCGCTTCCACAGCCAGGCCGATGCCGAGAAGGCGCTGGAAGACTTCAACCACCGCGCGCGCGGCGGCGTGCCCGACGACATCCCCGCGGTCAGCCTGGAAGGTGCGCCGCTGGGCATCGCGCAGCTGCTCAAGCAGGCCAACCTGGTGCCGTCGACTTCGGAAGCCAACCGCAATATCGAGCAGGGCGGCGTCAAGATCGACGGGGCCACGGTCAGCGACAAGGCGACCAGGGTTGCCGCCGGCACCTACGTCGTGCAGGTCGGCAAGCGCCGCTTCGCGCGCGTGACGCTGTCCTGAGGCGGCGGGCATGATCGCATTGATCCAGCGAGTCGCGCGGGCCTGCGTGACCGTCGAAGGCCGCACCACCGGCGAGATCGGCGCCGGCCTGCTGGCACTGGTCTGCGCCGAGCGCGGCGACACCGAGGCGCAGGCCGAGCGGCTGCTGGCCAAGATGCTGTCATACCGGGTGTTCTCCGATGCCGCCGGCAAGATGAACCTGCCCGTGCAGAACATGGACGGCAACGGCAATGCCGGCGGCCTGCTGGTGGTGTCGCAGTTCACGCTGGCGGCCGACACCAACAGCGGTACGCGGCCCAGCTTCACGCCGGCGGCGTCGCCGGAGGATGGCAAGCGGCTGTACGAGCATTTCGTGGCAAAGGCGCGCGCGGCGCATCCGCAGGTGCAGACTGGCGAGTTCGGCGCGATGATGCAGGTCAGCCTGGTCAATGACGGGCCGGTCACGTTCTGGCTGCGGGTGCCGCCTGCCTGAAGCAGATCGCCAGATTGCAGATCGCAAGACAGATCCCAAGCTGCCACGCCCCGGCGCGGCACCAAGACAGGAGAGACAAATGAAACTCTGGAGCAAGTCCTTCAACGACAACGCGCCGATCCCTGGCGAGTTTGCTTTCTGCGTGCCAGACGCCGCCAGCCACGTGGCCTTGTCGACCAACCGCAATCCCGACCTGCACTGGGAAGACGCGCCGGCCGAGACGCGCTCGTTCGTGCTGATCTGCCACGACCGCGACGTGCCCAGCAAGGGCGACGACGTCAACCAGGAAGGCCACGAAGTGCCGGCCTCGCTGCCGCGCGTGGACTTCTTCCACTGGGTGCTGGTCGACATTCCGCCGGGCCTGAGCGCGATCGCCGCCGCCTCGCACAGCGACGGCGTGATCGCGCGCGGCAAGCCGGGCCCCGAGGCCACCGGCGGCACCGCCACCGCGGGTGGCCTGCGCCACGGCATCAACGACTATACCGGCTGGTTCGCCGGCGATGCCGACATGAAGGGCGACTACTTCGGCTATGACGGCCCGTGCCCGCCGTGGAATGACACGCTGCTGCACCACTACGTGTTCACGCTGTATGCGCTGGACATCGACCGCCTGCCGCTGGATGGCACCTTCACCGGCGCGCAGGTGCGCGACGCGATCCAGGGCCATGTGCTGGCGCAGGCCAGCCTGACCGGCACCTACACGCTCAATCCCAAGCTGGCGCAGTAAGCGGCTTCAAAGGAAACCGAAGGAATCGGCATGTCGCTAAGCTCCGGGCTGCAATCGCTGGCCTTTACCCACCTGATCGTAATCCGCCATGGCGAAACGGCCTGGAACCGGGAGCGCCGGCTGCAAGGCCAGCTTGATATTCCGCTGAACGAGACCGGCCGCGCCCAGGCGCGCGCGCTGGCTGCCGCGCTGGCCGGCGAGCCGATCGACGCGGTGTATTCCAGTGACCTGTCGCGGGCCATGGAAACCGCGGCGCCGCTGGCCGAGGCGCTGGGGCTGCAGATACGCCCCGACGCGCGCCTGCGCGAGCGCAGCTACGGCACGCTGCAGGGCAAGACCTACGCCGAAGTGGCCGAGGACCTGCCCGAAGACTTCGCCCGCTGGCAGGCGCGCGTGCCGGACTACGCGCCGCCGGAGGGCGAATCGCTGCTCGGTTTCCATGAGCGCACCGTCGACGCCGTGCTGGCGCTGTCGCGCCGCCACCCCGGCGAGCGTATCGCGCTGGTCGCGCACGGCGGCGTGCTCGACTGCCTGTACCGCGAGGCCACCGGCATGACGCTGGAAGCGCCGCGCCAGCATGAGCTGCTCAATGCCAGTGTCAATCGGCTGCGCAGTGACAGCTCGCACCTGACGCTGGCGGCGTGGGGGGATGTGAGCCACCTGGAGAACCTGGCGCTGGACGAGGTGGACCGGCGGGTGCCCTGAGTCTTTGGATATCCCGCTCCGGCCCGGCGGGACAGGGCTTCAGACCCTCACGCGGAATGGCGTGAAATTGGTATGCCGGTCGAAGTAGTCCTCGTTCTCGGCCCGCTTCAAAAATCCCACCACCTTGTACGTCACCGGCGTCATCACGACTTCCCAGCCGGTCTTCAGCACGTACTGCGCCACGGCGACCTGGGCTACCTTTTCCGGCGGCCAGATGCCATAGAAGGCAATCACGTAAAACAGCGACGAATCGACCAGCTCGCCCGCCAGGGTCGAGCCGATCGTGCGCGTCCACAGCCACCGCCCTCCCGTCCACAGCTTCATTTTCGCCAGCACATAGCTGTTGGTGAAACTGCCGCAGCAGAACGCGATCAGCGACCCGAGCGCGATGCGCCAGGTGTTGCCGAACACATCCTGCAGGCTCTTCTGGTAGTCCGCCATGAACGGCGCGACCGGCATGTTCAGCACCACCAGGCTCATGAAAGTGGCGAACGCCAGCGCGGCGAAGCCGGCCCAGACCACGCGCCGGTCGCGGCCGTAGCCGTAGACCTCGGTCAGCACGTCGCCGAAGATGTACGAAATCGGGAAGAAGAGCACGCCGGCGCCGAAGGTCACCGTGCCGATCATGGGCAGCGTCACCTGCGCCGCCTTGGCCGCGCCGATCAGGTTCGAACACAGCAGCACGGTGACGAATGCCACCATGACGAAGTCATAGTAGCGGTAGACACGGCCCGGTTGGATCGTGCTGGCGGGGACGGCGGACATGGGGGCTCCCGGTCGGGCGCGCTGGCGCGCGGCATTTTGGGCGCGATTATGCCAGCGGGCCCCGGACTTTGCCGCGCCTGTTGTGGCTTGCCCAGGCGTTGCTGCCGGCCGCCCGAAATGAAAATTCCCGGCCGAAGCCGGGAATTGCAGCATGGGGCGGGATGGCCCGGCGCAGCCGGGTGGCAGCGTCAGATGTCCAGCTTGCTGATCTTGGCGCCGTTCACCGAGACGTCGAACATCAGGCCGGCATTGGTCTGCACGAAGGCAATCACCGGCTGCTGGCTGGTCAGGGTATCGAGCCTGCCGTCCGCGCCGACCTTGGCCACCGCCACGTTGGCGTCGGCGCCGGCGGTCCAGCCCTTGCTGGAAACAAACTTGTTGTAGGCCTCCGGGGTCATGAACATGATGATGACGGCCTTGGACTGCCCGCCGGCGGTCAGACCGACCGAGGCCTGCGTCGTGCTGTAGTAGCCGACCGTCGCGCCCTTGGATCGCAGCGCACCTTCGCCGTATTCGCCGCCCACCACCAGGCCGGCCGAGATGACACGCGGGAACACCAGGACCCCTTGCGCACGCTGCGCCAGATCGCGTGCGCCGGCGTTGGCGGAATACAACCGGTTCAGCGCTCCGTCCACCCCGGCATCGATTTCCTGCTTCTTGGCGACCGGGTCCTTCGAGGCGCTGGTGCCGGTGGTGGTGCAGCCTGCCGCCATTGCGGTGGCAACGAGCAGGCCCGAGCCGGCAACCCGGGTAACAAAGTGGCGACGATTCATAGGTAACCTCCTGGTGGGGAAAAGTACCGCGCCCGGCACGGTGTTTAGTTGGCTGCGGCCGCCGCCGGTGCCTTGACCGTAATGGCCACGACTTCGCGGTAGACAAGCTTGGCCATCTGTCCGCGCTTGATCTGGTTCAGGTCGATCGCGGGATCCTCGACCTTGACGGTGCGCAGCGTCTCGCGCGGCCCGCGGAACGTGACCAGGCGCTTGGCCGGATCGATCTTGGTGATTTCCGCAGTCACCGTGGTGGTGATCTCACGCATGATGCCCGGCTTGCCGCCCTCGGCGGCGCGCGAGGTGCGGTCGACCTGTTCGGCCATGGCGGTGGCCTTGCTGTCGAGCGGTTCCAGCGACGCCACCAGGGCCGCGCCGCGCGTCACGGTGACGATGTCGCCCTTGCGCACCTGGCCGAAATTCTTCGCTTCGTCGCCCGCGACCAGCTCGACCACATTGCCGCGCGGGCCTTGTACCAGCACGGCCTTGGAGGTGGGGTCGATATCAATGATCTTGCCGCTGATCACGGCTTCCTCGGCGACGCCGACAGGACCCTGCGCACGCTGAGCATTGGCGTTCCCGGCAGCCAGCAGCGCGAACGCGGCACTGGCCAGGGTGGCGGCGAGCAGGGACGAGGTGGAACGGCGCAGGCGACGGCTCATGGCATTCCTTGCAGGGTCGGAAACCGGTTCACAATTGCGCCGCAACCGTGGGGCAGCCCTTGGGCTACCTCCTGGCGGTCATCGGCGGGCACCAGCCAGGTGCCGATGAAGCCATTGTGGACAATGGGCCATGGGCCAGCAATCCACTTCGAAAAAATTTGGGGGGCGAGATTAAAACGTTTAATTGGCTGATGCCGACGCCCCGGCCCCGCGCCTTATCGCCCGTCGAACAACTCGCCGCCGCCGCCAGACTGCGGCGACGCCAGGCCGAAATGCCGGTAGGCTGCCGCCGTGGCCACACGCCCGCGCGGCGTGCGCTGCAGGTAGCCCTGCTGGATCAGGTAGGGTTCGAGCACGTCTTCGATGGTGTCGCGCTCCTCGCCGATGGCCGCGGCCAGGTTGTCCACGCCCACCGGGCCGCCGCCGAACTTGTGCAGCACCGCTTCCAGCAGCTTGCGGTCCATCAGGTCAAAGCCGACGCGGTCGACGTCCAGCATGGCCAGCGCGGCATCGGCCATCTCGCGCGTGATGGTGCCGTCGCCCTTGACCTCGGCATAGTCGCGCACACGGCGCAGCAGCCGGTTGGCGATACGCGGGGTGCCGCGCGCCCGCCGCGCGATCTCCAGCGCGCCCTGCGGATCGATGCTGGCGTGCAGCAACTGCGCCGAACGCGTGACGATGCGTGCCAGTTCCTCGGCGTTGTAGAACTCCAGCCGCGCCACGATGCCGAAGCGGTCGCGCAGCGGATTGGTCAGCATGCCGGCGCGCGTGGTGGCGCCAACCAGCGTGAACGGCTGCAGGTCGAGCTTGACCGAGCGGGCCGCCGGGCCTTCTCCGATCATGATGTCGATCTGGTAATCCTCCAGCGCCGGGTACAGGATCTCCTCGACGACCGGCGACAGCCGGTGGATCTCGTCGATGAAGAGCACGTCGTTGGCTTCCAGGTTGGTCAGCAGCGCCGCCAGGTCGCCCGGGCGCTCCAGCACCGGCCCCGAAGTCTGGCGCAGGCCCACGCCCATCTCGCGCGCGATGATATGGGCCAGCGTGGTCTTGCCCAGGCCCGGCGGGCCGAACAGCAGCACGTGGTCGAGCGCCTCGCGCCGCTTGCGCGCGGCGTGCATGAAGATATCGAGCTGTCCGCGCACCTTTTCCTGGCCGACGTAGTCGTCCAGCAGCTTGGGCCGCAACGCCCGCTCGAACGCCTCCTCCTGCGACGAGGCGGGGGTGGCGGAAATCACGCGGGCGGGGGCGGAAAGCTTGTCGGTCTCGATCATGGCGCTAATGGGGGGTACCCCGGAAAAGACCCCGCCATTCTACGCCTCAGCCCTTGGACAAGGCCTTGAGCGCGAGCTTGATGCCCTCGGACACGCCGGTGCCGGCCGGCACCTGCTTGATCGCCGCGCCGGCCTCCTTCTCCGAGTAGCCCAGCGCGAGCAGCGCGTTGAGCACATCGACAGCGCTGTCGGGCACGGCCGCGGCGCCGGGCGCATGCCCCAGTTCCGCGCCCAGCTTGCCCTTGAGCTCGAGCAGCAGCCGCTCGGCGGTCTTCTTGCCGATGCCCGGCACGCGCGTCAGCCGGCCTGCTTCCTGCAGCGTGATCGCCTGTGCCAGCTCGGACACCGACATGCCCGACAGCACCGCCAGCGCCATGCGCGCGCCGATGCCGCTGATCTTGATCAACTCGCGGAAGGTATTGCGCTCGGCCGCCGTGCCGAAGCCGTACAGCAGGTGCGCGTCCTCGCGCACGATCAGCTGGGTCAGCAGCGTGACCGGCTGGCCCACGGCCGGCAGGTTATAGAAGGTGCTCATCGGTACGTCGACCTCATAGCCGACGCCATGGCAGTCGACCAGCAGGTGTGGGGGATTCTTCTCGATGAGGTTGCCGGCAATGCGTCCGATCATGTCTGGGTGAGTTGGGTAGGGGATGAGGCGGCCGCAAGTGTACCCCGCGGCCGGATTCGGTCATATGGCGGCCATATTGCGGCCATATTGCGGCCAGATTGCGGCCTCAGCGCTTTGTATCGACCGCGCGGCGTCCGAGCGCCGGGTCGTCGGTGAAGAAGCCATCGACGTCCGCCGCAATAAACGCTTCCAGCTCGCGCACCATGCCCGACGGGCTGCGCGTGGCCTCGTCGCCGCCGGTCTGCAGTGCCTTGGGCAGGAAACTGTTCTCCGGGCGGAAGGTGTAGGGATGGACGAACAGGCCGGAGGCATGAGCCTGGCGGACCAACGCGGTGGGCGCGGCGAGCGCGCCCTCGGCGTCGCGCGGCACTACGCTGCTTTTCTCCGGGCCGATGCCGTCGGCGTAGGTCGCCACTTCGCGCAGGCCGGTCGTATTCAGCATGTCGCCGAAAGTCCGGGGGTCGCCGGCGAGCTTCCAGTCGGCGGGGCTCTTGCGCGGGTTGCCGACCAACTGCACCAGTTTGACGTTGGGTTGCGCGTGGCCGAAGGTGCGCCGCAGCGCGCGCAGGCTGCCGCCTTCAAAGCACTGGATGAACAGGGGGGCCTGGCCGAGGTAGGGCTTGGCGCGCACGGTGGCGGCGAGCTTGTCTTCCATGGGCAGGCCGATGCCACGGAAATAGCTCGGATGCTTCAGCTCGGCATAGATGCCGATGGGTTTGCCGGTGCGAAGCGCCGCCTGCTCGGCAAGGCGAACGATCTCATCGAAGGTCGGGATCTCGAACTGGTCGTTCAGGCGCGCATTGGCCGGGCGCAGGCGCGGGATGCGCTCGCGCGCGCGCAGCGTCTTGAGCTCGGCCAGCGTGAAGTCTTCGGTGAACCAGCCGGTCAGGCGCTCGCCGTCGATGACCTTGGTGCGCTTGCGGTCGGTGAACTGCGCCATCTCGGCGACGTTGGTGGTGCCGGTGATGTCGTTCTCGTGGCGGGCTACCAGTACGCCGTCGCGGGTCATGACGAGATCGGGCTCGATTGCATCGGCGCCGTCCTCGATCGCCTTGGCGTAGGCGGCAAGCGTGTGTTCGGGCCGCAGTGCGCTGGCGCCGCGGTGGGCGATGACCAGGGCCTTGGGCTTCTCTGCGATGGGGGACTGCGGCGCGCCTGGAGCCGGGGCCGGTGCCGGCGGTGCATGGAGCTTCGGCCGGGGCGCGGTGGCACAGCCGGCAACCAGCATGGCGCCGGCAGCGGCCGCGGTGACCGGGAACCGCCAGCGACGCAAGGCATGCATTACGGGGCGGGCGAGGACATCAATCTGGCTTGGCATTCAGTATTCCTGCGGGAAGACGAATGCCCGATTGTAAGAGACTCGCGAGGCTGGCTCAGCCGACCAGGCGGCCGCGCCGCACGCGCATGCCCTTGCGCGCCAGTTCCGGGGCCATTCCTGCAAGTGTGCCCAGCGTATCGCCGCCATTGGCACGGCAAATGGCCACGCCCAGCGCATCGGCCGCGTCGCTGCCTGGCTGGCCTGGCAGCATCAGCAGGCGGGTCACCATTTCCTGGACCTGGGCCTTGTTGGCGCGGCCGTAGCCGACCACTGCGACCTTTAGCTGCAGCGCGGTGTATTCGAACACCGGCAGGCCGTACCCGACCAGCCCGCAGATCGCTGCGCCGCGGGCCTGGCCGAGCAGCAGGGTGGATTGCGGGTTGACGTTGACGAAGACCTTTTCGATCGCGGCGCAATCGGGGGCATAGGTACGGGAGATTTCGCTGATGCCGTCGTAAAGCGTCTTCAGCCGTTGCGGCAGGCACTCGTTGCCGTTGCTCTTGATCGTGCCCGAGGCGATGTAGGCAAGCTTGTTGCCTTGTTTCTCGATCACGCCAAAGCCGGTGGTGCGCAGGCCGGGGTCGATGCCTAGGATTCGCATTTTGGGATTGATTTGGTGTTGGGTTTTGGCGCTGTGGTCGGTGTTGGTGACATGCTCGTCGGCTTCTAAAGCTGCTTTGTCGCTGTTGATGACATGCTGTCGGCCGTTGAACCGCCTGGTTCCGCCCTCCTGGGCGGGTCACTTTTTGTCCGAGCGACAACCTTCCTGAAGGCAGATTCTCAGGTGTAAGCCAGAAAATCCCGCTGCAGAATCAAGCACTTACCACACTTGCCCAAGATCTGCCTGCATGCCGCGGGTATGCTCCTGGGTATGCTCATTGTACTTGAGGTCAAGGAGAACACCCTGTGCCCAGGTAGTCGCAAGGATACCTGCAGCGCTCTAGGACCGCGTGCAAGGGGTAGCCCAGGCATACCCAGCTGCCATCAGGTCTACGCAGCGCAGGCAGCGGCTACGCGGCTCCGGCAGGCAAGAAAAAACCCAGCGCTAAGGCCGGGCTGGTAGTGAAGGGCTGGCTACTTCAATCGCGCTTGAAGGGTGGAATCTGCATGAAAGGATCACTCACCACTTTGCGAGAGAAGAACATCTTCAGACCCTTGAGTTCGCAATAGCACCTGCTGAGGTACTCAGTCGGAACCGGTCCAGTGCAATGCGCTACATGGCAATGAAAAAGGAGCTTTGTAGCAAGACTCTTTGGATGCGTAGTGCCGATGAGAACTGTCCGACCATCAACATCAGGGGTATTGCGAGAGCCATGAGTTTCAGAACACGGCTTGTCAGTTTTTCCGTCAGTGTGATGCTCTGCAAACACAATCCGGAAAAATCCAGATTCCTGATAAGGGTAATAACCTCCAGGCCGCTTCTTGGTGATCCGCTTGCCACAGGCATTGCAATGAGTCAGGACTTGCCGTCCGATGATGGCTTCTAGCTTGCTGATGTCATGTAGAAAGTCTCCCCATGTGTAACGCTTCTTCTTGCCCATCAATCCACCTCCTTCAGGTAGTTGGACCTGCAAGAGGAAGGATGCCTGATGGACCCAGAAAAGTACGCTCATACTTAAACGCAAGCGGACCAGGTACTGCTCTTAACTCCAGGTCGTCGCAGTCACCGATTGCACGGCTCCAGGCTGCACGACCGACCAGCTTGTCGGCGCCACCATCCGGATTCCTAGGCTGTAGGTCTGCCAGAGAGAACGCGCCTTGCCTCCTGCACCGACAGAAAGGCCACCTCCTGGTGGCACTTCACCCGGCGTGGTGTCCGCCATGGTAGGAACCGTGGCATCGGCGCTGGCTTCCACTACAGTGGCAATGTCGCTCACCTCGAACTGCGGAATGTCGAACGCCGTGGCCACATAGGCCGCATCAACCATCACAGCCAGATGCTGCGGCACGTTGGCAGAGCTGATCACGGGAATGGAGAGCAAAGTGCCATTGGCCAGCTCTGCCGCAAAGACGAGCTCGCTCATGGCCGAGCTGATCATGCCGACCGCCAGCCGGTCCAGGTTGTTGATCATGAGGACCGGGCGAGCGCCGAGTTTGTGAGCCGTGAGGCCGGCAAGCATCGCCACGATGTCGGCGCGCACTGCCTCCTCACCTCCACCTGCGGCGCCTGCACGGGTCTCCGATCCCCAGGCCGCTGCATTCTGGAGGCCAGCGGGGCGCACGTTGACCACTGCTGCCACATCGGACAGCAAGGCGGCATCCAGAACCTCGGCATGGGCTTCACGAAGGGCTTCACGCAGAACATCCTCGATGGCTGGAGTCGAGCGTTCGGCAATCTCACGGCTCATGGTCGTGATGGCTGCCAGCTTGAAGCGGTTGATGATCGTCGATCCGAACGAGAACTGGGTCAGGGGGATTGGACTACCCTCACTCACCCATGCCGGTTCGGTAAGCCCGCTTACAGCTGGATTGCGCTTAGGAATGACGATCGAATTGAAGCCATCGAAGTTCAGGCTAGTGGCAAAGCCAGAGAGCGCTGCTGCCACGCTCACATCCTTCAGTGTGTCGATGTAGCCTCGGACATCATTGCGCACTAGCTCTGCTGCCCATCCAGTCGTGGTTGTCATGGCTGGGTCCACAGCGCTCTTCTGATAGGCCGGGTCCATCAGGCACTTCTGGATATGGTTCCAGGTTGCCTTCACGAATGGCGCATTGCCATAACGCTCCTGGATGACCTGCGCTACGGGCTTGCGCTCAACATGCGCCAGGAGCGCGACCACGGCGTGCTTGAAGAGGATATCTCCAACCTTCGGTTCCACGCAGTGATGGATAATCGCTGGCGCTGATGGCGCAGGAGAGCGCTTGCTCCTCACGGCCTCCGCTCGCTTGTATGCGTCCAAGGTCTTGGTCGCTGCGTTGACTCGAGAAGTGAGTTGCCTGACTTCACTCAGAAGCCCGTCCTCATCAGGGGCCGCTTCCAGGCATTGAATGGCATTGGTGAGCCTGCCTTTCAACTTCATGGCATCTGCTTCTGCCTGTCGAACTTTCTCCGAGATGTTCATGTTCCACCTCCTTAGCCTTTCACTTCCATGGACCGGCTCAGGAACTTGGCCTCTTGGGCTTGGTCACGGTCCTGATGTTCCTTCCTTTCAAGCAGTTGCATCGCGGCACTGAAGACCTGTTGCTCCTTGCCGATAACGCCACCCAACCTGACGGCAGCCACATCGATGCAGCGCCTAGCAATATGCAGCGCTTCGTATTCGTCGCTTGCGATGGACTCAGGGACTTCCTTTGCCATCCGGAAACTCAACATCCATACAGCGTCCCTGGCCTTTAGCGCTTGCTCGATCCTATCATCAAGGGATTTGTCGAAGCGTTCGGAAAGTGTTGGCATAGAGTTCTCCCTTTAATGGATATACTTGAAGCCGCCATCCATCACTTCAGTGCGAATAAATCGGGCACTCCCGTTGACAACCAAGGTCTTCATCAATCGATACAGGGCTTCCTCATTGATACTCTCAAATGCTGGAATGACTTTTTGCCGAACCAATTCTTCCAAGTGAGCCACATACTTTGGTGAGAGGTCCGACATCTCAATTGGGTATTCCACATGGATATGAGGAAACAAGCGCTTGCCGGCAAGAAATGAAAGACAGATCCCATCAAGGCCCGGATCGAACCCAGGAGGCCAGAAGGGGTGGATGCTGATGGACCCGTTATCTTCAATGGTTAGCTCCACATATTCTGCGCCCGCAGTGAAGTCAGCGAGGGTAGTGACTATGCTCCAGTGGAGTGTGTCTTTGTCGAGCATGGCTTTTATCCTTATTCGTGGGCATAGGCATAGCACAGGCTTTCCAACTGCTCGGAAGCATTGCGTGTGAAGACCCTGACGGATGCAGCGGCATCCTCGGCCGCTTGATATGTCTTGCTAAGGGTAGTGCTGATCTTCTCATCCAGTTCTTTCTCACCTTCTAATGTGAAGTCCCTGACCTTCTTCAGCAGTTCTTGGAAGAACTTGTTCGGGTCTTCCCCTGGGGCAAGCTTCATGGCCTGGGATAAACTCTGCTCTATGGCTTTTAGCCTGGCGGATAGCTCCTTGCTCTTAGGCAAACCTTGAATGGATGCTTGTAGCTCCCTCACAGTGCCAGCAAGCATGTCAATACTATGCAGGGCATCGGCCAAGCGCTCTCCATGCATTGACGGATTCACTCCAGTTGCCTTGGCCTGCTCGAGGCGTTCCAGGCGTGTTATGAGTTCCACCATGGTTCTTTCATCGACTTCCATATCCTCACCTCTTTGTGGAATGGTTAGCCTTATGGGCTTCCTTTGTCTTGGCAATGCTGTCGGCGTAGAACCCGGCTAAAGCCTTGGCACGATCAACATCCTTAAGACTAAGTTCATCACTCTTGGCTACGCGCCTATACAGCGCCTTGCACGAAGAAATTCTTCCAATATGTCCTGCGGAGGCGATTCTTTCCAGATGCGCTCGGGCAGGGGCGATCTTCGCAATGCCAGCTTCCACATTTTTCTGCATGTACTTGGTAACACTAGGGTCCACTACTCCCGCCAAGATCCCATTGCGTGTTGAGGTAGCAAGGGTTTTCAGGTGCAGGGGCATATCCGCGGGCAAGGTCTGGAGTTCACCAGAGAGGAAGGCAGCAACTTTCTGGAGCTGATGTCCATATGTAACCGTCCGCTAATGGCCGTGTAGACGCGAGAGGCGAACCTATCCAGAGTAGTTCCCATCAAAATCTGGCGGGGACTACTTTGGATACTGTGGCAAAGCGTGGTGGCCGCATGCGCGGCAGCCGCAATCACCCGATCGAACTGAAGCGAAGGCTTGCAGAAGCTGCGTGCGTGCCAGGCGTGTCGGTTTCAAAGCTGGCGTTGGAACACGGTCTGAACGTGAACATGGTCTTTCGCTGGCGCCGCATGCTTCGAGCAGGCCAATTCGGCGACCCCCATGTTGGCGACGCGCCAGTGCTGTTCCCCGTTGTAGTCA
>NZ_AUFE01000036.1 GCF_000426345.1 Cupriavidus phytohabitans
CCCTTCCTGCGGCAGTATTCGGACAGCTCCGCTTCACTCAGGGATGCCGTCTCCAGCACCACCCGGAACTTGTCCGCGCTGGACCACTTATCGCTCTGTTTGCCGTTGCCTGGCACAACCCGTCCTTGCTCTCGCGCCTCGTTGCGCCAGGTGCGCAGGCTCACCGTCGTGACACCCGTCTCCCTGGCCAACTCCACAACCGATCGATTGATGGGCGGCATCATCTGCTCAACCACCCACTCCTTGTACTCCGCAGGATAGCGTTTCATTCTCCAATCGCTTCCGCCCTCCATTGTCCTTCATCGAAAGGCGGCGGGGCGACATCTATCCTGACATGGAGGGCCTCTCAGTCGCGACGATAGAAGCTCGTATTTTTTCTGCGAGGTATCCGCCAATGCCTCATCGCGAGTGGATGGAGTGTCGTCATAGGGCACCGGTTCAACGAACTGGCCCACTGTCAGATCCCACTTTTTTCCGTCGATCAGATTGTAGAAGTGCGTGCCACCCGACGTCCGTGTAGTGAGAATTTGACCACCAAAATAATCCTGCACAACGAGCAAGGTGACGCTGCAATGATTCTGAGCTGGATTCGATGGTGACCAGGCGTCCTTGGGACTTGACGTGTCACCAGCCCAGACGCGTGAAATTGCCCTGTACAGGTCGAGGGGTGTTGCAAAGGTTTTTGATACAGAAGTCATCTGAATTAGCTCTCTCTGTGAGCCGACGACTGATGGGACACCCAAACAAAAAGCCCCGTCGTTGCCGGCGGGGCTTCGAAGCGCATGTCGCTGCGAATTTCTAGCGTATGCACGTCCTCAGCAGCAGTCCCGAGTGGGAATGCCAATGATGGTGAGTTGCAGTGGCGAAGGACGTGAAAGCTTGCATAGGTAGAGAGTCTGCCTTCAGTTACTGAACCCGTCAACGAATGTTTTATGCCGCGATTGCTTCCCGCAATGGCCGCTTTCGGGCGCGGCGACTGGCAGGTTAGGGTCAGGTACGGTCCTTCGCCTCCAATGGCCGACAGACCGCTCATTGGCCCCTCCGGCTTCTTGGCACTGCCGGCTTCTTGGCACTGCCGGCTGCATGCTGCACCGGCCGGATCATCGCATTCCATTGCGGACGTCCTGCAACACCTCGTCGAAAGCGTCAACGCGGATTAGGCCCAGCCGCGGAAACTCCAGGTCGACGATGACATAGAGCGTAACCGTCAGCGAGGCCACGAAGAAAAGCGCATGCAACCAGTTTCGCGGACCGCTGCTGGCCATGCCATAGCCCGCGAACAAGGCCCCGATCCAGCAAAGCGCGAAAAGCATGCCGAAGATGACGCTGGGCGGATGTTCCTTCGTTGCGGCGAGCCGGGTCGATGCCGTATCGAACGCGGCATTAAGCGCTGGCAGCAGAAGCATGGTGGCCGCCGTACTGGTGGTTTGCTGGGACTCCGTTACGGATCTTGTCCAGAGGCGTTCACGCAGCCCGTCCGAACGGGCCAGGGCTGCATCGACGCGCTTTCGGTCAGGGACGGCTCGATAGGCGTCAAGCCGGGCATCCAGATACTGCCGGAATATCTCCTGCAGCTCACCACGCGCCGGTTGCGGCAGCAGATCCAGGCGCAGGTAAGCCGTGCCGATGTCGTTGGCTTCCTGGACGATCAGCGTACGCCGCATATCAAAGCGGCTTGCCGCCCCGGAAAAGGTGAAGGCGATCAATAGCCCAAGCAGTGCAAATATCGCGCTTGCAACCGCGCTGACGCCCGTTGTCTCCGGTTCGCGACCGGAGGCAACCTGCCATCGCCACAACAGCCGGCCGAACTCCAGCGCGATCAGGATACTTGTGAATACTCCGATCGCAAACACCAGTCCGCCGCCCCAACCGGCACCATAAAGTAGTGATGCCAAAATCGCCTCCAGTGCTTTGCCTGCGATGCGCGCCTTCCACCTCAAGGACGGTATGAAAAAGCTTCGCCACGGTATGTTCACTTCCGCACAGATGTTCGAAACACTGGCTGCCTTCGAAATGGGCAGACCAGACGGAAGTCTGCCTTGCTGCAGGCCGTTCCCGGCCAATTTCGGTCATTGATCGTGTCGTGTTCCACGACTCTTTTGACTCCATCAACAGACGCTCAAAGCGGTCGAAGGGCCGTTGGCCCGCGCAATAGCTATAGTGCGATAGCTCACGCAGCGCTCTTCCTTAGGCACACGGGTGTAGTTGGGCAGACTCGCATAGTCTGCCGTGTTCGAGAGATGAAGCCATTGTTGCGACCGCGGAGAGTCTGATCCGGCTTGGCTTGCTCGGCCAATCAACGGAGATTACCTAGGGCAATCTACTCGGCATCAGACAGCTTTTAGCAACTCGTTGCGCTGCTCCGCCCATTTGAGAAGAGCGTCCAGAGCGGGACAGAGTGCTTGTCCCCAATCAGTCAACCGGTATTCCACCTTGGGCGGCACCTGGGCATAGAGCTTTCTTGCCACGATCCCGTCCGCCTCCAACTGGCGTAGCTGCTGCGCGAGCATCTTTTGCGAAATACCAGGGATGAGCTTCTCCAGATCAGAGAAACGCTGCACCTTGCCATCGAAAAGGTGGAACAGGATGACCAGCTTCCAGCGCCCTTCCAGCAATTTAAGCACTGCTTCGACACCAACTGCGGCCGTGTCGGGGGTGTATTCCTTTCCCATAGGTAGGTAACTTACTTTTCCGTGCGTTCTTGTTCAATAGTAAGTTTATAGCGAAAATTCCGGTATCGACACTTTGCCATCAGAGGCTCCTTGCATGGACATTTCACTACCCGATGCGGTCTCCACTTTTTTTCAGGTGAGCAATGGTGCCGCGCCTTCATCGCTGCGGCGTGCTTTTTCCGAAAAGGCCGTTGTCCGCGATGAAGGCCAGACGTATCAGGGACACGAAGCAATCGAAACCTGGCTGGCGGAAGCGCAGCGCAAGTATGCCTATAGCGTAGAGCCGTTGACGTTCGTGCAAGACGACGCCCGCGTCACTATCGTGGCTCAATATGCTGGCAACTTCCCCGGAGGTCTCGCCGACCTGAAACATGTATTCCGGCTCACGGACCACAAGATTGAATTTCTAGAGATCCACTGATGACCACGAACCGCGAACTCACGGGCAAGCGTGTGCTGGTCACGGCTGGCACGAAGGGCGTTGGCCGCGCCGTCGTCGAACTGCTCGGCGAACTCGGCGCGCGCATCCTGACGACGGCTCGTGCCAAGCCGGACTTCATTCCCGACGCCATGTTCGTCGAAGCCGACCTCACTGCGCCGGAGGGTTGCGCCACCGTAGCACAGGCCATCGAAAACCGGCTGGGTGGCGTGGACGCCATCATCCATGTCCTGGGCGGATCGTCAGCCCCGGCAGGCGGTTTTGCCGCGCTGGATGAAACCGAATGGCAGAAAGAGCTGAACCTCAATCTGTTTCCGGCCGTACGACTGGATCGGGCGTTGTTGCCGAAGATGATTGAGCAACGTGCAGGCGTCATCATCCACGTCACGTCCATCCAGAATCGTTTGCCCTTGCCGGAATCGACCACGGCTTATGCTGCCGCCAAGGCAGCACTGTCCACGTACAGCAAGAGTCTGTCGAAGGAAATCACGCCTAAGGGCGTGCGCGTCGTGCGCGTGTCGCCGGGCTGGGTGGAAACCGAAGCGGCAGTTGCGCTGGCAGAACGGCTTGCCAGCCAGGCCGGTACGGATTACGAAGGCGGCAAGCAGATCATCATGGATGCGCTGGGTGGCATCCCGCTCGGGCGACCGTGCAAGCCGGCGGAAGTCGCCGACCTGATCGCCTTTTTGATCTCGCCGCGTGCGGCGGCGATCAGCGGGGCAGAGTACGTGATCGACGGTGGAACCATTCCCACCGCGTAAGACTGATCCATCTGGACACCGACACGATTCTGCAGTACTCATCGCCCGGGCACCCTATGCGTCCTGGTGTACCGCCGCTAGGTCGGGGCGTGCGCCCCGCGCCGCGGGAGCCGCTGCCATCCGGCTTTGACCCCTGACGGGCGAGTCGTAAGGCTGTCGGTTTCCATCGCCTTTTAAGGCGGTGATGGCGTCTATAAGAAGCGAATCCGATTGTTGCAAGCGATCGCTGCTGGTTCGTAGTCACGACGGTGCGACGTCGATTGTCTTTGTTCAGCATAGATTAGGCTCGCCTGTTCGGTCTGCCATCCTCAAGTGACCTTGCGAAGGCCATTCAAAAACTTCGGGGCGCATACTCACCGCACAAACCAATGCCGCGGGACGGTCTGTGCCATAGCATCGAGGGTTCACAACGCACTTTCGGGAGAAGGAAGGCTGTCGACAGGCGCCGAAAAATCTCCCTCACGTATCGCTTTCCGTTTTGTAGGCGTTCCAGTTATAGAGTGTCGAGTCAACCGGGATGTTCCAGTGCCTGATATGTGGTCGTCAAGGGACACTGGCAAGCTGGGTGCAATAGGCTGTTTAGGGTCGGCAAGAGACGGACTGCGGCCGAGACGCTTCCCTGCGCTCAGCCCAAAAAACCGAAGCGGCAGAACCACAGAGTCATGGCCTGGCGAGGAGGCGTTGGCGAATCTGCCAGGCCAGCACGTCTACCGACCGAGTCGCTGGGGCAAAACGAAAGCGACCTGGTGCGACCCACTCCCCAAGACGCATCCATCCGTCAGGGAATATGCAGACGTGCAGGTCTTGATTAATGACGACCACACCAGCGAGCCCTGGATGGGTAGTGACCCCGTGGCAAGCAATGCCGAGGCGCTTCAGATGACGTCGCACGGCACTTGCTCGCATGGCGGCTTACCCCGGTTATCTGGCCATTTTGGGGTCGACTCTAGGAACTCGTCAGTTCGCGTGCGCACCGAATGGACGAAGTGCCGGGGTACGAGGCGTCATGAGTTCCTATTGGCTCATTATTCTGCAGATGGCCGGTACCCATGGCTTGCATTTCAAAATACGCCAATCTCATTGCATCCAATTCAATTGCACCGCTCGGTAGTCCATCCCCTCTTTCGCGCGCGGCCGCGTGCTCGCGCCCGGCAAAAAGGCGCTGATCTGGCGTAATGTTAAATCGTTATGCTCTATAACAATGTCGTTGGTTTGCACAATTTTGTTCCTGATACTTCAAGTGGCGGTGCAAACCAGTTTCTGCAAAGCACCATGAAGTAAGCAGGCCGGCCGGTGGCGCTCGATTGCCTGGACGGGTGGAAAAACAAAATTATGCAAACCGACGCGTAGCGGCCCTCAGAGGCCAAACCAGCTCGTCAGCCGCAAACCAGCCAATTCCGCAAAATCCTTGGTATTACGCGTCACCAGGGTCAGCCCGTGCGCGATCGCAACCGATGCAATCTGCCCATCCACGAATGGCAATGTGAATCCAGCCCGCTCGCGCGACTGGCGGAGCTCTGCGTGGATCCGCGCCGCGGCACCGTCATAAGGCAATATGGGCAACGTGCCAACGACATCTTGCACAAAACGACCAACAGCGTCCTTGCGTTGGCCCTCTGGCATGCGCAACCAACCATAGCGGAGCTCATGCCAGACTGGGGCCGGAATGGCTAGCTCACCATCGTAGCGGGCCAAATTCTCCATTACCGCGACCTCAGGTCTCGGCCGCATGGCCTCTGAAATAATGTTGGTGTCCAGCAACCAACTCACGGCGCTCACCATGAGAATTCCCTTCCCCCATCGGGTTGACGTAATTGCTCAAAGGGATCGCCCTCATCTTCCTCTGCCGCATAGCTTTTGCGCCACTCCGCTAAGCGCGCAGAAAAGCCAGATGACGAGCCAACAAGCTGCCGATATTGCGACCAAGACATCAAGACCCCAGCCGCCTGTCCGCGTCTGGAGATCATTAGTGGCTCTTGCGCAACTTCTACGCCCCGGAGCGCATCAGCCAAGTGCGCTCTTGCCTCAGAGAATGGGATCGTTTGCATGGGATGGTGCTCCTTGCCAGAATGTACATTTCAATTGTACATGCAGCGCGAGCAGAAGTCCCTAATCAACGGCCGATCATGCCGGCGTTCCGAAGGGGCGATAGAGCACCGGCGATCCGGCAAGGCATAGAAAACCCAGATCGCATCAGCTTCCGTCTCCCTGACCGCGCTGAGTGCGGCTTCTTTTGCTCAGTTTCGGCAAGCACGCGATAGGGGAGGCGATTGCGTTTGTGTCTCTGCCCCTCCTAGTCATGTCATTTTGTTCCCGCCCTGCGACTCATCCAATCCTTTCAGTAAGCCCATCAGCGGAGATCGCAAACCTCCCAAAATGGGAGTACAATCCTCCCAAAATGGGAGAGCAAAAGGATGCGGATCATTGCGCGGCGGACGCTGCGAGAGTTTTGGGAGAGCGACCCCGCGTATTCAGATGCGATATCGCCCCTCACGGAGTGGTATCGCCACATGGAGAAAGTGACATATGCGACACCTCAGGATGTGAAGGCCGAACTACGGACAGCCAGCATTCTCAAGGGGGGTCGCGTCGTGTTCAATATCGCCGGGAACAAGTATCGCGTGATCCTGGCAATCGACTATGAACGCCAGATCGGGTGGGTCCGTTTTGTTGGCACCCATGCCCAATACGACAAAGTTGACGCGGAGAGCGTGTGATGGATATCAAGCCCATTCGTACCGAACAAGATTACGATTCCGCCATGGAGCGGATCGGCCAGCTATGGGGCGCGCCGTTTGGCTCGCCCGAAGGCGATGAACTGGAAGTCTTGTCGATCCTCGTGGAACGCTACGAGGAAGAGCATTACCCTATTCCGCCGTCCGATCCGGTCGAGGCCATCAAGTTTCGGTTGGATCAGCAGGGCCTCACCGCGCGCGATCTTGAACCGTTCATTGGCTCCAGTGGCCGCGTCTCTGAGGTACTGAACCGCAAGCGCAAACTCAGCCTGAGCATGGTCAAGCGCTTGCATGATGGCCTGCGCATCCCCTACGAAAGCCTGCTGTCGTAGGGGGCGCGAGCGCTAGGCAAACACCAGAGGAAGCTCCCCCCTGGTTGCCGGCTGAAATGAACCAACGCCACTGCCCAGCAGTGTCGTCGGCAATGTAGGCACTGGCGGTCAGCGCCGGCGTGAGGTTGCAGGTGCGCTGCGGCGGTGTACAGACGATCGTTACGCAACCCATTGAGAGCAAGTTTGGTGGGCCGGGTGGGATTCGAACCCACGGTGGGATAGTTCCGGCGGATTATGAGTCCGCTGCCTGCAACCAACACGGCGTCGAAGCGCGAGATCTTACCTTGAAATTCGCACAGTCGCCATTGCCGCTTTTCGATTTGTAGTGATCGATCGGGTCCTCCATCGGGTCTCCTGTCACGTGTGGCCGCAGGCACACCCGCAGATTTCGGCCAGATGAACGATTTTCACTTTCGCATCTGCCAACAACTGCCGAACTCAGAGGCCAAATCCGAGGCCGTCGCCGAGCTTGGCTGCCAGCGTCGACAAGTTCTGGCAGAACTTGCGCTTTTCCTCTGGCACCCCTGGTTGGGCGGCAATCCATCCCTTGAACAAGCAGAACGACTCTGAGGAGATCGTTGTCAGGCGCTCCATGACGCCCGTTTTGGTAATGACGATCGTGCTTACCCGACCGCCACGCAGGAGCTTGGCAATTCCATATGATATGGTTGCCCCGCTGTCATCCGCAATCGTGGTCGACAGCGTCGCTTCCGGCGTATTCCTTTGCACCGCGCCGGTGATATCGACAACGAATCCGACTTCGTTTCGCCCTCGCACGCAGGCCCTCATCTTGGGGGCGAGTATGAAGGTCGGGTCCACTGCCTGATCGCTCCACAGTTTGGCAACTGCTACACGGCAGCTCGACGGTCCAACAAGCGTTGCGCGATACGTCCAAAGGCGTGCCATTGCTGGGCGAGCAGGCCTCGCCCATACTCGCGGCCGGCGCCAACTGATCGCGGATGCCCGTTGGCTCAACGGCGGGATTCCAGGCCACGGTGCGAAACACGACGTCCCACCATGGGAACAGCACGACGAAGTTGCATCCGTCGCGTACGCCTTCATGCCCGTAGCCGACCGCATGGTGGCGGCGATGAAAGGCCTTATAGCCTTCGTCATCTACCTCGTTGTCCTCGACTTCGCGGGCTATTGGTTCCACCGTTGGCAGCATCGATTCGGGGTCTGGTGGGAGCTGCACGCCGTGCACCACAGTCAACAGCAGATGTCGCTCTGGTCCGACGATCGTAACTACTTGCTGGACGATGTGATCAAGGGCGTTTTCTTCGTGGCGTTGTCATCGGTGTGCAGCCGGCACAATTCGTGGTGCTCGTGGCGATCGGCAATTTCCTGCAGAGCCTTCAGCACGTCAATGCCCGGCTAAGGTTTGGTTGGCTGCTCGAGCGGATCATTGTGAGCCCCTGAGGCACTCGAGCAGGAGCTTCGCGGCACCGGCATTGGCGTATCCGTGCTTTGTCCTGGCCCAGTGAAGACCCCCATCGCCCAACGCTCGAGCCATGCCAGCGAATCGTTCAGGGCCACCGTTGCCGCTGGCACGGCGCCGGAGCTGGTGGCCAGCCAGACGCTGGCGGCGATTGAGGCCGGCGAGCTTTACATCTTCACGCCAACGCGCATGCGGCCGCGCCTGGAAGCGCGATTCGCACGGATTCTCGATGCACTGGAACGCGCGCCCGCCATCACAACCGGAGTGCCCCCGACATGATCCATCTTATCTTCCTCAGCGTGCGGCGTCCCGGCGTGGACCGTCAGGCGTACCTGCGCGACTGGCGCGGCGTGCATGCGCCGCTGGTGGCGGGCCTGCCCGGCGTGCGGCGCTACGTCCAGAGCACCGTCCGCGCCATTCCCGGCCAGGTTGGGCGCTTCGATACCGTGGACGAGATCTGGGTCGACGATGCCGCGGCAATGAATGCGCTCCTGCATAGTGCGGACTATGCCCGGTCGGCGCTGGCAGGCGCGGGCAACCTGGTCGACCCCAGGCATTGCGTGCGTCTGCAGACCACGGATCACGTCGTGCATGCCGGCCCATCGATCGCCAGGGACGAATCGCTGCCGAAGCGAATGACCTTCTTCAGGCGCAAGTCGAATCTCAGTCGGGAGGACATGCTGCGCTACTGGCGCGGCACGCATGGGCCGCTGGCCGCGTCGGTGCCGGGACTGCGCCGCTATGTGCAAAGTGCCATGCTGCCGTCCGCCTATGAGCAGGGTGAGCCGCGCTTCGACGGCGCGGCGCAGATCTGGAGCAGTGTGCTCGCCGCTCTTCCGGGAGTCAGTCAAGCCGGACGAAGCAAACTTTATCGATACCGACGCCGCCGTGACGCTGTCGATCGAAGAAGAGCATCGCATAGTGTGGCCGCGGGCGGCGTGAGCAACGCCGTGCTATACGCGCTGCTCCAAGCCCGCTGCTACCAGTTGTTGCCGTGGAACGGGGCGCTGCCCACATTGGCAAAGCAGCCGGTTCCGATCGTGCGCAGCGCATCGCCGTCGCGTACGACGAAGAGTGAGTCGAGGCGACGGCGCTGAGCATAATCTCGCCCCGCCTGCGCGCCGAGAACCAGCAAGGCAGTCGCGTAGGCGTCCGCGTCCACGCATGTCGGTGCAATGACCGTCACCGACGCAACGGAACTGCGCAGTGGTGCGCCGGTTCGGGGATCCATTGTGTGCGAGACACGCGCGCCGTCGATGTCAGCCCAGTGGCGGTAGTCGCCGGACGTCGCGATGGCAGCGTTGCTCAGTTCGATCACGGCCATTGCGGCATGCCGCTCATAATCCGGGGCCTCAAGCGCAATCGCCCACGGCGACCCGTCCGGCTTGCTTCCGCACGCGCGCATCTCCCCGTCGATGCCGACAAGCCATGAACCGATCCCGTGCTCGCTCAACACGCGCGCAAGTTCGTCGACGCCGAATCCCTTTGCAATGCCGCACAGATCCAGCGCAACGGGTCCCCGCCTGCGCACCCGGCACCGTTGCACGTCCACATCAATCAGTTCGCTCACAGACGGGCATGGGCTCGCCTGCGACGTGCCCACGCCTGGACGATGTGCACGCTGCTCGCCCGATGGCCCGAAACCCCACATACCGACAAGGTCGCCAACGCCGATGTTGAAGGCGTTGTGCGTATCGCTGCCAATCTCCAGCGCACGTGCGAGCAAAGCCGCGAGATTCCTGGACACCGGCACCCAGCAGTCCAGCTCGGCACGATTCAGCCGCGACAGGTCGGAGCTCTCCTTCCAGTTCGACATCTGCTCGTCAACCGCGCCAACCGCTGCAGCAAGCCGCGCCGCCAGTTCTTCTTCATCCGTCTTCGGCGACGCATGGAAGGCCGCCGTGTAGCGGGTTCCCATCGTCGCTCCGCTCACGCGCCAAAGCTTGCGTTGCGTGTCCCGCAACGCCTCAATAGACATCTTCGACATAGCGTCCCTGCGCTCTCAGTTGTGCGACGGACAAGCCGGTATCCGTCAAAACGCGTTCCCACGCCTGCGCGACACCCTCCGCCATCCTGCGGCCGCCGCATACCATGATTTGCGCGCCGTGCGTCACCAGGGTGCGCAGGCTCTGTGTATCGGCGACAAGGCGCTCCTGCACATAGCTCCGGCTTCCGGAACGTGAGAAGGCGGTCGTGAGTGCCGTCAGCCGCCGGTCGGCTACCAGGTGCCTGAGTTCGTCGCGGTACAGGAAACCATCGTCAGCATTGCGCGCACCAAAATACAGGTGCATCGGACGGCGGGCCGCGTTGTGCCGGATGAAGCCGATCAGCGGACCAATCCCGGTACCGGCCCCGATCAGGATCACAGGAGCGCTTCCGGCACCCGGCCGAAAGCACGCGTGCTGCCGCATGAATGCCTCAATCGTGTCGTCGGGCTGCAGGCCTGTGAGATACCCGGAGCACACGCCGTTCGGCTGACGCCGCACGCAGATCTCGACCAGGCCGTCCGCCGTCGCGCTCGCGAGCGAGTAGTACCGGGGCGAGGTGGCGCCCGGCGGCACGACGCCGAGCAGATCCCCGGTCTCAAACCGAGGCAGCCGCGGCCGTAGCAGAGTGGCCCAGGATCTTGCCCCCTCGGCAGGCATGAAGCGCAGCACCGAAGTCATGTCTTCTGTATCGGCACCATAGTCGTCACGTGAGACGAGCTTGAGCGGTATCGTGGGCGGCAGCAATGGCGTGTAGCGGATATCGAGCGACACGCCAAGTCTTTCGGCGAGCCCCGAGCACCACTGCCGGAATTCGGGCTCAGATTGCCGGTCAACCGTGGCCGGATCGGCCAGTGCTTCCAGCCCCCTGGCGGCCAGAGCGTCATGAACCGTTCGCGCATAGCCGCAAAAATGAGGAAACTGGCGGTCGCCGAATCCCAGGACCCCGAACGCTACCCCGCCAGGGATCGTCAGGTGCTCGAGCTTCTGCAGGAATCGTACAGCGCTCTCCGGTGCATCGCCGTCGCCGTAGGTCGCAGTCAGGAGCAGCAGATACCGCAGGCTGCGGCCGGCTGCAAGATCGTTCATCGGCGCAACATGCACGCGAAGGCCAGCCCGGGTCAGCGCTGCATGCAGCGCCGAAGCAAAGCCCCACGTGCTATTGCCCTCGGTGCCCACCAGCAACACAGTATCCGCGTCGCGTGCCGGCACGTTGCCGACGAGCTTCGGCATGGCCCGTCGACGACGCAGCCACAGCAGCAGGCCGGTTGCCGCCAGCAACGGGACCGACGCCGACGATGCGCCGAGGATCAGGCCGAGCCACCATAGTCCCTCGCCTGTGTGCAGCATGCCGACAACCCCGTGCACACGTTGCCAGGCGTCGGCCGGCTGAAAGGCAAGCCATCTGCCTGACGATGGATCGACATAGCCGACGCCATCCGTCGTATTCACTTCGATGATGCTGCTCGGGTCGGCCGCGTTGGCAAACGTCAACTGGCGCAGCCTGGAGACATCTATTGCCAGTGCGGGCATCTGGCGCAGTGGCATCGGGGGCGTGGCAATTGCCGAAACGCTGAGGACAGGCTCCTGCGTGCCACCTTCCGGTATCACGCCGAACGTCGTCAACGACATGACGACCCCGGTCATCGCCGACAGTGTGAGGCCGGCAAGCGCGGCTCGTGCAGTTTCGTTATGCAGCCGCTGCAATCCGTCGCCCCGGACCGGGGCCAGGATATGCTTCCACCCGCCCATCCGGCGCGCGAGCAATACAAGCCCGGACAACGCCGCGAACAGCATGGAGGCAGCAGTCGCACCTGTTGCGAGCCGGCCAGCGTCACCGAGAAAGAGCTTGCGGTGCAGGTTCTTCAACCAACGCTCGACAGGCGACGGGCGATAATCGCCAACGGCCTTGCCGGTAGCGGGATCAATGATCGATGCACGCTGTTCGCCGCCGACCTGGTAGTACGCGATGATCGCCGCTGACGGCCGGCGGATGAGTGTTTCGACGTCGGGCACCGCGGCGCTCACCCGGCTGGCGAGCGTTGCGACGCTCAGCGGAGCTTGGCCCGGATGGACGGCACTTGCGTGCTCAAGTGCCGGATTCACCGACAGCGCCGCGCCTGTCAGAGCGACGATCGTCATCAGCAATGCGGCGACGAGACCGGGGATGGAATGGAGCTTGCGTAACATCGGGCACCTCCTCGCCTGCCCCTGGCTACAGTGAATAGCGGAACGACTTCACATAGCCGCTCCCCTTGACCGTCTTGTTCGCGCCCGAGGTAGTCAGCGGCACGACGACTTCGGACGGGTACTCCTTCATGTCCTCGACCGCCGTGTCGATGTGGACCTCATATCCGGCGTCGATCAGCGTGTCGGACAGATCCAGCGTCGCACGCAGCGTCTTGCCGGCGCCGACGCTGGCGCCCGTAATGCCGTCTACTTTTGCGGTGCCGCCCGTTGCGCGATACCAGTCGCGCAGGTGCCGGTAGTACTTGGCTTTGCGCCCTGCGACCCACAGCGTGCCCTGGTACCGTCCGGCGCGATCGGTGACATACATGGCAACGTAAGCGCCATCTCCCCCATAGCTCGACAGTTGCGTTTCGAACGAGACCTGACGCGCGGATGCCAGTGAAGGCGCGGCAAGCGCGCCGGCAAGCACAGCAATCGGGAATGCGTGTTTCATCTGGATTCTCCTGATTTGGGCAAAAGGGGGGCATCGCACCCATCGCATTGGCCTGCCGCTGCTTCAGCAGGGCCAACGCCGATGAGGTACGCGGTGCGTCGGCAATAAGGGGTCAGCGGATCTGGACCTGGGGCTTCGCGCCTGGCTTCAGCAAGCCTTCGGGGGCTGCGTCAGCCGGTGGCTTGCCAGTATTCGCGTCCGGCAGGCGTCCGCGTGCTCCGCCGTGGTCGTCGTCTTCACGCTTCATGCGGACGACGTCAAGGGTAGCGGGATCAAGTTTTGCCTTGAAACGCCGGCCATCGGCATCATGCCCCTTGACCTCGTAGCAACCGTCGTCGATCCTGAGCCTGTCGATCTGCCAGCCCTTTTGCTGCGCCATCGCCCGGACAGCGTCACGCGGCTTCCAGGCGTTCACCGGCGCCTCGCAATCGTCGCTATCGTGCGCCTGTGCGGGATGGTGGATGCCGACAGCACTGACAAGTGCAAACATCGTGAGCACCAGGCTTCTGGCTATTCCCAGGTGTTTCATGACTAACATCTCCCGTTCGCATCCTTGGACTCCACAATGCACCTGAAACCTGAAGCCAAACTTGCGAACACAAAAAATTTTCTTCATGTTCGCGACAGGTTCGCGTGGCAAAGTCACGCGAGACACCTATCAGGAAGATCTTAATGAGAGTCCTTCTCATCGAGGATGAGCCCTGGCTCGGGGAGGCCGTTCGCGACCAGATCGAGAAAGACGGACATCCGACCGACTTCGTGGCCAATCTCGCCGAGGCGCGCCGACACCTTGCGGTCGCCAACTACGACCTGATCCTGCTCGATCTACTCCTTCCCGACGGTCGGGGGCTCGACTTCCTGCGAGAGCTTCGCGCGGGTGGTTCGACCGTGCCCGTCATCATCCTGACAGCGCTCGATCAGGTTTCGAACCGCATCGCCGGCCTGAACGCCGGCGCGGATGACTATCTCGTCAAGCCGTTCGACCTGTCCGAGCTTTCCGCACGGGTGAACGCGGTGTCGCGCCGGTATTCGGGGAATCCGAATCCCCTGGTCAAGCTTGGTGAACTGCGTATCGATACGGCGGGGCGCAGCGTGATGCGCGGTACCGCGCGCATCGACCTGACGGCCAGTGAATGGGCGCTCCTCGAAGCGCTGATCCAGCATCCGGGGATGATCGTATCAAGGAGCCGGCTGGAGGATCGCCTTTATTCCTTCAGCGAAGAAATTGGCAGCAACACCATCGAGGTACATATGAGCCGGCTGCGCAAGAAGCTGGGTGCCGATGTCATCGAGACCTTGCGGGGGCTCGGCTATCGGCTGAAGCAGGACTGATCATGCTGCGCAGCCTGCAAGGTCGACTCGCGGCAGCACTGGTTGCAGGGCTTGCTGTGCTGTCGCTCGCGGCCGTGGCCGCTTCATTCCATGTGCTGCGCCACGAAGTCGATCAGATGTCGGACAGTGCGATGCAGGAGACCGCGCAGCGCCTGTTGCCGCTCGCCATCATGGATATCGTCGGGCGCGATGCGGATGCCGATGACGATGGCAGCCGCCGTATCGCAGCCGTTCGCCCGCACGACGAATTGCTGACCTACGCGGTTCGCGATGACAGGGGCAGACTTCTGCTGCGATCGCACGATGCCGATATGGCCATCTTCCCGCCTGACCTGAAAGCGGGCTTCACTTCGACGGCGTCGCACCGGATTTACGCCGAGCCGGGCTTGCAGGGTACGATCTCCCTGATGATCGCCGAGCCGCTCGCCACGCGCCGGCATGCCGTGACTGAAGCCGCGCTCGCGGTCGCAAGGGTCCTCATCCTGTTTCTGCCGGTGGGCCTGTGTGGCATCTGGCTGATTGTGCGCACCGGGCTACGGCCAATCCGGCGCTTCTGCGGCAGCATCGCTGCACGTGGGCAGAACGACCTGACACCGCTCGAAAAGAAGGAACTGCCGACAGAGGTCGCTCCGATCGCCGATGCGGTCAATGACCTGATGGCTCGCCTGGACCGCGCGCTGGCCGCGGAGCGTAGTTTCACTGCCAATAGCGCGCACGAGTTGCGCACACCGATAGCCGCAGCCCTTGCGCAGACGCAGCGCCTCATGGCCGAAATGCCTTCCGACGCCATGCGGGAACGCGTGCGGAATGTCGAGGGGGCCCTGCACACCCTGTCGCGGGTCAGCGAACGGCTCATGCAACTCGCGAAGGCGGAAAATGGGCGCGTGCTCGGAGACGTGCCGCAGGATCTGCGCCCGGTACTGGAGCTTGTCGTCGAGGATTTTCGGCGCGTTGCCTCCGCGCAGCCGATGCATCTCGACCTGCCCGACCAGCCCGTGCTGTCGTGGATCGATCCCGACGCATTCGCCATAATCGTGCGCAATCTGATCGAAAATGCGCTCAAGCACGGCGCGCCCGGGAAACCGGTGGGAATTGTGCTGTCGGTCACCGGTACGCTCAGTGTGCGGAATCACGGACCGGTGCTGCCGGACGATGAACTCGAGCGCCTGACGAAACCGTTCGAGCGTGGCGCGACCACAGCCAAAGGCAGCGGGCTTGGTCTGGCGATCGTCGAAGCGATTGTCCGCGGCGCGGGTTCGGTCCTTACGCTGCGCTCACCGGTTCCGGGCTGGCTGGACGGCCTGCAGGTGACCATCGATGGTTTGCCACTTGTGTCCGCGAGGCCGATGCGCGAGAAAGCCGGTCCAGCGTAATCAGGTGGGATGGCGTGGCGCGGAACAACCCGGATTCAACTGACCGATACCTGGATCGATGCCGCACGCTGGAAGCTACGCAACGGATTGCTCAGCAAGCACGAGCAGCCAATAATCCGCATTCCAATCACTTCATGCCACATCGACCGGATCGACGTGCGTCATGACGTTGAGAACATCTTTGCGGTTCATTGCACGTCGCCTCGCCTCGAGCGCGATCTCATGCCCCTCCTTGACGCTCGCTGCCGCATTGACGTCAAGATGGACGTCCACCAGGACCATGTCACCCATCTTCCGGGTCCGCGCATCGTGCGCACCTGGGGTCATGCCGGGATAAAGCCGGAAATGACACTTAACGACGAAGCCCTGCGCATCGGGCGCGAGACCGATCCGATCGCAATAGTCCTGGAGCAACGCCTGACATTCCCCCCAAGGCATCAATTGCTGACGAAGGTCGGAGAAATTGCCCGATCCTTCGATGCAGACGTCGCCGCAGCGCAGGTCGCCGGCGAGATGGGAAAACACACATACCTCCAGGTAGCGCCGATTCGTCGGGTTGCCCAAGGTGGGCCGAACGGCGCACCAGCTTTCGCCAGCGCTCGGAGGCGAACGACAGGTCCACCTCGTCGGCGAGCCATTCGGTCTTGCGGTGTTCGTTCTGCAGCACGACGTCCAACGCCTTGAGCAGTCGGCGGTCTTCGGTCACCGCGACAGAGCGCAATTCCTCGCCATCTGGAATATCGCCGCACGCCATGACTTGAAAGGCTTCCACAGCAATGGCAAATGATTCCCGTCGCTCCAGACCCGGATCGCTTCGCAATCGGCCTGCAGCTTGTCCAGATCGCCGTGCGGCGCCAGCAGCTCGCGCACGCGTTTCCCGGTATGGGCGTCGTCCAGGCCTTCGGCCACAATGCCGATGACTAGTTCGAGCGCGGCAACCAGCTCTTCGCTCAATTCGCGCTGGCGCGCCTGGATGAGAGTGAGTTCTTCCATTCGAGCCACTTCAACTGGTCCAGCACCAGGTCGAGGTGTTTGCGCGTCGCCTTTTTTGCGGATCGCTTGATCTGCTGATAGAGCGAGCGCCGCGCCGGCAACTCGGTTTCCAGCAGTTGATCAAGCCATTGGCGCTGGTCGGCGGACAGGCGCTGCTCGATGTGGCGATGGAGCGCGGCTTCGGCCACGGCATGGGCCTGTTCCGCGATCTCATCGAGCGTCCGGAAGGCGGGCAGCTCGTAGCCCAGCCGAACCAGTTCATCTATCGTGATGTTGAGGATGTCCACGCGCGTGTCCACCACGCCGGCGGCTTCCCCGGCAAGTCGGATCGCGACGAGGCGCGTCTGGGCATCGGTGTACGGCTTGATGCCCAGCAAGGTGCGGATCACCTTGTGATGCCGATAGAGCGCGTTGTACTAACCCGCTGACGCGGGAGTGGGAGGTGAGCGAGCGCCCATGGCTGGCGTTCACCGGCAGTGGTGAGCTGACGCAGGATTCCAACGAGGGGACGCAGATACCTCCAGGAGCAGTATGTGGATGCCCGACCGGGCTCCACCACTGCTTCCAGGAGGTTAGTCATGACGCCGCTGCGCCAACGCATGTTGAACGACATGGAGATCCGTAATCTCGCCGAGAACACACAGAAGTCCTATCTGACGCATCCTGAACCCATCCCATCTCCGCCCACTGCGCCCGAGTACTTCTGAAGCCCGCGATGCGCCCGGCGCTCGAGGTGGCGGACATCCTTCGCCGCTGCGGACCGCAGTACCGGCAGACCCATGCCGACGGACTCACCCGTGTCCAGCGGCGTGTGATGAGCGCCATCGAGCTGTGTCGTACCGCCGCGCTCGGCGGACATGTCGAGCAGTGCGATGCGTGTGGCCATCAGCGCATCGCTTACGACTCCTGTCGCAACAGGCATTGCCCAAAGTGCCAGTCGCTCGCCCGCGCGCAATGGCTCGAACGCCGGCATGCGGAGCTCCTCCCCTCGACCGAGTATTTCCATGTCGTCTTCACGCTTCCCGAATCCATCGCCGCGCTCGCGTTCCAGAACAAGAGGACGCTCTACGATCTGCTGTTTCGCGCCAGCGCCGAAACGCTGCGCACGATCGCGGCCGATCCGAAGCACCTGGGCGCCGAGATCGGCTTCCTCACGATCCTGCATACGTGGGGACAGAATCTGCAGCATCACCCTCATGTGCATTGCGTGGTGCCGGGCGGCGGCCTCTCCCCGGACGGCGAGCGCTGGATCGCCTGCCGTCCCGGCTTCTTCCTGCCCGTGCGGGTCCTCTCGCGCCTCTTCCGGCGACTCTTTCTCGAACCGCGTGGCCATCTCCAACAACCGGCTGCTCGCCTTCGACGGACACGCCGTGCAGTTCCGCTGGAAGGACTACCCGCATGAGCCCACCGATCGCTCGAGATCCGGTTGCGGCTGCACGTCTTGGACATCAAAAATAACCGCGGTGGTCATTCAACGCCCATAGCCGTCACCGCCTGCGGAGCGGCTTAGCACAAATGGTTTTTTAGTTACCGATCGCGGGCTGATCGCGATCGGCTCCGTTATGCCGCCGCGGCCGCGATCGCTAACCAAAAAATCCTCTCCTATATTTGAAGCTTAAGATATTTACGAATTGCGGCCAACCCTCGGTTACGCCTCGCAGGCTGCGTTCGGGCGCGTCTTCACCGGACGCTTCGGCGTGGGGCCAGGCGCGTATCGGCGCCAGCAGCGAGCATTGCGAACCACGATGCGCCGTGCCGTCTGACGAAGCGCGGCGCACCTATCGCTCTCCCAGGCACGCCACCGTCAGGTCCACTAACGCCCGCAGGCGTGCCAGCCGGCGCAGGTCACGGTGAAGGCCAAACCAGACATCGCGCCCCGGCGGGGCTTCGCCCAGATCGATGCGCCGCAGGTCTGGCGTGGCATCGCCCAGCGCACACGGCAGCACTGCGAAGCCACCGCCTTCGGCGCACATGCGCGCCTGCACGCCACGGTTGTTACTGCGATAAACGATGCGTGCCCTGGGCAGCATTCGCCCGACCCATGCCACGTCGGGCAGCGTGCCGAAGGCAGTGTCCATGCTGATGAGCGCTACACCCTCGCCATCGCTGGCGCGAGGCGCCACGAGATCCCGGTGCCCGTACAGCGCGTAGTTCATGTGCATCAGCTTGCGCTGGATGATGTCGGGCTCCTCGAACGGCATGATGCGAAATGCCAGGTCGGCTTCGCGGCGCGCCAGACTGTATTGGCGGGAATCCGTCACCAGCTCCAGCGACACATCCGGATGCTGCCTGAGGAAACGGGCAAAGACTGGGGTCAGCACATGCATGCCAAACCAGTCGGACGACGTGACACGCAACGAGCCTGTCAGCGCGTTGCCCTGTCCGGCCAGCGTTCGGGAGAGGCCCAGTGCTTCCTCCTCCATGCGCTCGGCGTAGACCAGGACGGCGCTGCCTTCGTCGGTCAGCACCAAGCCGTCGCTGGTGCGGTGGAACAAGGCCTGCCCGACCGCTTCCTCCAGCGCCCTCAGGCGCCGGCCCATGGTCGGTTGTGTCTGGCCGATCACTCGGGCCGCGCCGCCGAGCGTCCCGGCCCGTGCGATGGCGAGGAAGATGCGCACATCGCTCCATTCGAGTCCAGGGTCATGCATTTATGACTAGCCACCATTCAGGATTATTAATTTCCATGCGATTGCGCATGAACCATCATGAGTCCAACGACACGCGGAATGCAAGATTGCCGGGCGTGACGACCGAAAGGAAACACAGGAGATGACGATGTCCATGCAGGCCCTGGTGCTGAACCACTACAACGGCCCCCTCGAACCAACCACACTGCCCCGGCCCACCCCTGGCCCTGGGCAGGTACTTGTACGCATCGCTGCGAGCGGCCTCAATCCGCTCGACACCAAGATCCGGGCGGGCGCCGCCGCGCATGCGCGGCATCCGCTACCACTCGTGCTTGGCATTGACATGGCCGGCACGGTGGAAGCAGTCGGGGCAGGCGTTACCGCTTTTCACCCTGGCGATGAAGTCTACGGCATGACCGGCGGCGTGGGCGGCCTGCAGGGTTCGCTCGCGCAGTACGCCGCCGTCGACGCCAACCTGCTGGCCCGCAAGCCGTCGAATCTGTCGATGCGCGAGGCCGCTGCCCTGCCGCTGGCTTTCATCACGGCCTATGCCGGTATCGTCGATCGGGCGCATCTGCGGACCGGCCAGACCGTGCTCGTGCAAGGCGGCGCTGGCGGCGTGGGCCATATCGCGGTGCAACTGGCACGCGCGCTGGGCGCCACAGTGTTTGCCACGGCCAGTGAGAAGGATCTTGACCTGGTGGGCGAGCTCGGCGCAACGCCCATTGACTACCGCGCGCAGCCCGTCGAGGCGTACGTCGCCGCGCACACGCAGGGTGAAGGCTTCGAGCTGGTCTTTGACACTGTCGGCGGCCCGACGCTGGATGCCTCGTTCACTGCGGTGAAGCACTTCGGCCACGTGGTGAGCGCGCTCGGCTGGGGAACGCATGCGCTGGCCCCGCTGTCATTCCGCGAAGCCACCTACTCCGGCGTGTTCACACTGTATCCGCTGCTCACCGGCAAGCTGCGCGCCCATCATGGCGAGATGATGAGCGAGGCCACGCGGCTGGTGGAAAGCGGGCTGTTGCGGCCGGTGGTCGATCCGCGCCGCTTCACGCTGGCGCAGGCGGAGCAGGCATACGAACTCGTCACCGCCGGCACCGCGCGCGCCAAGGTGGTCGTCGAGATCGCGTGATGGCTGGGGCAGGACTACGCGGCCGATGACATCCGCAAGGAAGGCCGCGACGCGCCGAATGCGCGGAATGCGGCGCACATACTGATGCGAACCCCGCCACACGTTGCGCCGCACACGCACCTCTGTGGGCAGTATGCGCCGCAGGCCAAACCACTCCGCCCGCGCGAACGCCGGCAGCATGCCGATACCGGCACCCACCGCAGCCGCGAACATCTGCGACAGCATGCTGGTGGAGTGGAACACGATGGTCGGGTTGGCCATGACATCGTCGAGCCAGCGCACCGCATCGAGGCGAATCAGGTCGGGGACATAGCCGACGAAACGATGCGCCGCCAGGACGGCGATGCTCAGGGTTCGCCATGCTCGGCCAGATAGGCGGGACTAGCGTAAAGGTGCAGCGGAAACTGACCGATCTGCTCGGGGCCCTTCTCTTGGTCGCAGGCCTATCTTGGCCGGAGGCGAAGTCGCCCCTCCAGCCACGGGCGCGCATGCCATGACTACTACTCGAGCGCCTCTTCCACGGCTTGAGCGATCTTCGCGATCATCTCGCGCAGCCAGGAGTGACCGGCGTCGTAGTCGTCGCGTTCATGCCAAACCGCACGCATGGTCTCAATTCCTGCTTGGTACGGCGGATGTCGGCAAATCAGGTCGCCACTCTTGGTGAGAGCCACTGCCAGCGAAGCCGGCACAATCGACATCATGTGCGTATCACGAAGCAGCGCTGGAATGGCGAGCGAGTGCGGAACGGTAACCCTCAACCGCGACATCGCCTTCGACTGAAGCAGCGCCTTCTCTAACGCACGCCGGTCGAACATCTCCGACTGCCGCGCGAGGCCGCGCTCAACGATGAACCCCCCTACCGCGCCTTCTTCCTGCCCGCCGACGGATAGGGTGACAAGGGGGTACTTTGCCAGATCTCGGATGGTGAGCTTCCGTCGGGAAGCAGGATGTCGCTTGCACATCAAGATTGACTCTCGCTGGGACATCAGCGCTCGGGAGTTCAGGCGGGGCGGAACCTGGGAAAAGATGCCGATGGCAAGGTCGATGCGTCCCAGGTCGATCTGCTCGGCCAAGTCCAGCCGCGTGGAAGGTCGGATGACGAGGTCGACGCCCGGGGCAGCCTCTTGCAACTCGCGGGACAAAGGCGCAACGATCACTTCCGTGACGTGATCGTTCGCCGCGATGACAAAGCGCCGTTTTGATGTCTGCGGGGAAAACAACTCCACGCCTAGCGCGTCCTCGATGCGACGCAGTGAGTCCAGCAGCGCGGGCGCCATCGCCGTGGCACGGCCGGTCGGCACCATGCCCTTCCCCATGCGCATGAAAAGCTCGTCGCCGACCAGCTCGCGCAGCCTCCGGAGCGCATGGCTAACCGCCGATTGCGTGAGATTGAGGCGCTTGCCCGCCAGTATCAGGTTGCGCTCCTCATAGACGGCCTCGAACACCTTCAACAGGTTCAGGTCTGTGCGGCCGATGCTCATGATGTCGCTCCCTCAATTGAATTACATGCATTATGCAATTGCAAAGACATCAATTCCATTCAACTCATGGTTCGCGCATGATGACATCCAGCCATTTGACAGGAAACGACACCATGACGGCCGAAACCCTAATCCAGGATCGAGAAGCGCTGATCGAGCGCTGCATCCCTTTCCTTGAGGAAGTGAAGGACCTGACTACCAGCACCGCGGTCGAGCGCTGGTTGAACGAGAAGTACGGCCCTGACAGCGAGCTCTACCAGATGCTGGCCCGCCTGGTCAGGAAGGGCGTGGAGGACGGCTGGGCAGCGAACGTCGAGATCGAAGGCCCAGCCTACCGCCGCAGCCGCATCGCCGAGCCCAGCGAACGCACGCTCCACTTCAGCATCACAGCTGTGTATATGGATAGCACCGGCAACAGGCAAGGCCACCCTGACCATCGATTCCGCGGGCAATACCACGGGCATCCCTATGGCGAGTTCAACATGGTCATTCCGCTAAATCCCGGCGCCGCGCTGAACGGACCGAATGGCTGGTGCTTCAGTGGCTGGACCGCCCCGGCGCCTGGTAGTCATCACTATCCGGAAGCGAAGGGTGGCGCCGTGATCGCGCTGTTTTTCCTGCCCGCTGGTCGGATTTCGTACCACGACGTCCCGCAGGAGTAAGCCATGGCAGAAGCGCCAATTGAATGGTCGCAGGAGGCGGTCGCCAGATGCATTGCCGACGTCGTGAGCGCCCGGCGGGCCATCCGTGCCTTCAAGCCTGAGCCGCTGCGCCGGGAAGACGTAGAAGACATTCTGGAAGCAGCCGCGACCGCGCCGAGCGGGGCCAACACCCAGCCGTGGCGGGTATATGTGGTTAGCGGCGCGATCAAGGATGAATTGGCCAATGCCCTGGTCGCTGCCTCCCGCGCCGGAACTGCACCCGCCCCGGCCCATTTCCCTGAGCCATTGCCGGACGTGTTCCGCGCGAGACTGATCGATTTCGGGGCGCGCTACTACGCTTCGCTCGGCATTGATCGCAACGACCACCTGGCGCGCGCGCGGCAGACCGAACAGAACTTCTCATTCTTCGGCGCACCCGTGGGCCTCATCATCAGCATTGACCGGAGATTGAAGCCGCACAGCTGGATCGACATCGGCCTGTTCGCTCAGAACCTGATGATCGCCGCGAAAGCGCGCGGCATCGACACATGCCCGCAGGTTTCCTTCGCGCCGTTCCATGACGTGCTTGCCTCGCATCTGCACATGCCACCGGAGGAAGTAACCGCCTTCGGTATGGCCATGGGATATGGAGACCCGGAAGCCAGGGTCAATAAGACGAGAAT
This sequence comes from Cupriavidus phytohabitans, assembly GCF_000426345.1. Lineage (GTDB taxonomy): Bacteria > Pseudomonadota > Gammaproteobacteria > Burkholderiales > Burkholderiaceae > Cupriavidus. The sequence continues at coordinate 23,311 of NZ_AUFE01000036.1, forward strand.
GCCACGGGAGCGCGTGCAAGACTTCGCGAGGCTCTTCGGATTTCCGGCTTGAAACTCACGGCAAATGCTCCAGCGGATGTTGCCGGAGCCGGCGCCGGCAAACCCTTTTGCCAGGCGATCACTTCCTTTTCGTGCCGATCGTCTTGTCACGCGGGCCCCGCAATTCCTCATGCGGCGCCCATGGAATCCATGCTTTCTCGCGAGGCACGGGGATATGGAGGCGATTCTGTCGAGACACTGTTCGCCAATCGAGGCGCTGCGGCGCCGCATCGAGGGAAAGATCTGGTCGGTGACGCGCACGTCCACGGGCCACCTCATCGATCTCTCGACACCTCACGGCGATCCCGGCCTGTTCGGCCCGGCCGCCGTCTGCTGGCAGGTGCACGACGACTTTCCGACGATGCTGGTAGGTGGCATCCGTGCGCTGATGCTTCAGGCGTTGCATCCGCTGGCATTGGCCGGTGTGCTGGAACACTCGATCTATCGGCAGGACATGCGCGGCCGCTTGGCGCGCACAGCCCAGTTCGTGGCCGGCACCACGTACGGTAGCGTCCGCGATGCCCACGGATTGATCGTGCATGTGAACGGCATTCACCGGGGGTATTGCCGGCGTCAGTGCCGATGGACATCCCTACACCGCCACGGACCCTGCCCTGCTTCGATGGGTGCATGTGGCCGAAGTTTCGAGCTTTCTCGATGCCCACCTGCGCAACGTGAATCCGCAGCTGGCGCCTGCGGACCAGGATCGATATCTGGCGGAAACGGCCACGGTCGCGCGATTGTTGGGCGCGACAGACGTGCCGGAGACGCGGGCAGGGCTGAAAGCGTGCATCCAGGAACAGCGTGGCGAACTGGTGGCCAGCCACCGCCTGCACGAAGTCATTTTGCAGCTTGCCACGCAAGCCGGTGCCAACTGCGCCGAGCGACTGGCCATGCAGATCTTCGTCGGCGCCGCCATCCGCCTGCTGCCGCAGTGGGCCAGCGCCATGGTGGGCGAAGCATTGACGCGATTCGTTCACGGATGGACTGAGCCGGCCATGCGCGCCGCCTGCGTGGTGCTGCGCTGGTCGATCCGGAACAGCGCGGCGATGCGCGCACGTGCGCGCGTCGCATCACCGCAGACCATTTCATGACACTGAGTTCAGGCTCAGGCAGCGGTCACGAACAGACGCATCGCGGGCATGACCTGCGATGCCTGTTCGGGGCGATCCAGCGCCGTCTCCAGGTTCAGGCGGGCCACGTTCACGTGTTCGGTGGCCAACCCCTGGGCACGGGCGCCCTCCCCGCGTTGCATGGCATCGAACAGGCTGTGATGCTGGCGATGGGCGTAAACCAGCCACTGCTGGCCTTCCTCCACGGCGGATTGCATGGGGAGCATGGCGCTGGCCGCGGCGAACGGCAGCCGGTTATTAAGTTCGATGGCGCGCGCCAGCGCGCTGTTGCCGCTACCCTCGACGATCAACGCGTGGAAGCGGTCGTTCATATTGCTATATGCCACGTAGTCGTCATAGTCGAGCTGCGCCTTCATCAGCACGCGGTCGCCTTCGCGCAGGCAATCCTGCAGATCGAGCGACAGTTGCCGCGACAGCCCGTGCTCGGCCACCAGCCGCGCGGCCATGCCTTCCAGATGCCCGCGCACGGCGATGGCGTCCTGGATCTCGCGCGGCGTGAAGCGCCGCATCATGTAGCCGCTGCTGGGAGAAGGCTCGATCAGCCCTTCCTGCTCGAGCGAGGCCAGCGCCAGCCGGACCGGCGTGCGGGACACGCCGAGCTTCTCCGCCAGCGGAATTTCCGCAAGACGTGCGCCCGGCTCGAACTCGCCCTTCAGAATCAAATCCCGCAGCTGTACCAATACCCGCGTCTGGTGGGATTCCATTTCGCCCCTTCTCAAGTGGATCTCTGGCAGCCCTGCATACCAAACTGGCAAGCATTGCATGCAATGCCTGGTATGGTACACCAGCGAGGGCGCAATCAGGCTGCCGCAAGCGACTTCAGGGGGATCGATTCGTCCTGTAGCGCCATCGGATCCGGCCGTACCCGTGCCGCGATCAGGCGCCGGGCGGCAAGATGGTCGATGGGACGGTTGACCGTGTCGGCGCCGATGAGGGTGCCGTCGCGCAGATAGAGCGCGGTGAACTTGCCACTCTCCATGTCGCCGCGCAGCACGATCTGCTCATGGCCTGTCGAAGCCCCGGCCATCTGGAGCTTGTAGCCGTATTGGTCGGACCAGAACCACGGCACGGCCTCGTACGGCGTGGCACGACCGGCCAGCGTGGCAGCGGCGACCCGGGCCAGGTCATTCGCGCTCTGGATCGACTCCACGCGCATGCAGCGATCGGGCCCCACTCCCTGCCCCACGGCATTGAGCCACGGGTTCGGGTACGCTGCGCAGTCGCCGGCGGCCACGATCCGCGGATCGCTGGTCCGTGCATAGCGATCCACGACGATGCCGTTGTCGACCACCAGGCCGCAGGCTTGGGCCAATTCGACATTCGGCACCACCCCGAGCCCCGCCACGACCATGTCGGCGGCAATCACCTCCCCCGACTCGAGCTCGATCGCCTCCACCGAGCCATGGCCAAGCAAGCGTCGCACGCGCGATGACAGATGGAACCGGACGCCCTGATGCGCATGGGCGCGCATCAGGAACGTCGAGATCAGCGGCGGCACTGCGCGTTGCAGCAGCCGGTCCTGCATCTCGACGACAGCTACCTCGACGCCAAGCGTGCGCAGCGCAGCTGCCACCTCCAGCCCGATGAAGCCCCCGCCGATCACCACTGCGGTCCGGGACCGGCTTGCGGCATCCCGGATCGCGCATGCATCCGCCAGATTGCGCAGATAGTGCACGTTACCGAGGCCGGCGCCTTCGCACGTCAGCGTCCGGCAGCGTGCACCGGTGGTGAAGGCCAGATGCGCGTAGCCGATCTCGCTGCCATCAGACAGTTCGACCTTGCGCCCCTCGCGTTCGATCCGAAGCGCCGTGACGCCGGTCCGCAGCGTGATGCGCTCCTCCGCGAAGCGCTCCGGCGACTGCAAAGGCAGGCTGGATGCGTCCACCTCGTTGCGCAGGAAAGCCTTTGACAGCGGCGGACGCTGATACGGCGGATGCGGCTCGTCGCCAACCATGGTGATGTTGCCCGCAAAGCCGTTGGCGCGCGCGGCCAGCGCAAGCTGGGTGCCCGCGTAGGAAGCGCCGATGATGACGAGATCGGCCATGGACTACCCCTGCTTCTCGGGCACACGCACCACCATGCCGTCCAGCGCGTCGCTGATGACGATCTGGCAGCTGAGCCGGCTGAAGTCCGTGCGCGCGGCGGCAACGCCTTCGAGCAGCTCGTCCTCCATCTCGTCGGGCGTCGGCAGCATGTCCAGCCACGCCTCGTCGATATAGACGTGGCACGTGGCGCACGAGCAGCAGCCGCCGCACTCGGCGTCGATCCCGCGCACGTTGCCTGCGATGGCCACTTCCATCAGCGTCTTCCCAATGGCCGCGGCCACTGTCTTCGTATTGCCGTCCTTCAGGACGTAGGTAATTGTCGGCATGACATCCTCACTGCATGATCATTAGAACGTGTCGAAGTACTCGCGCTGCTCCCAATCGCTCACTTCGAGGTTGAAGCGATCGATCTCGGCCTGCTTGATATGACAGAAGTAGTCGACGAAGCCGCTACCCATGCCCTCGCGCAGCACTTCATCGCGGCGCAGGCAATCCAGCGCCTCGCCAAGCGTCTTCGGCAGGCACGGCGCCGGCGTTTCGTAGGGCGAGTCGGCGGACGGTCCCGGATCCAGTTGGCGCCGGATGCCGTCGAGGCCCGATACGGCCTGGGAGGCCAGGTACAGGTACGGATTGGCCGCCGGCTCGCCCACGCGGTTTTCGATGCGCGTGGCCGGATCGCCGACGCCACCCAGGACGCGCAGCATCGCCCCGCGGTTGTCGCGCGCCCAGATCGCGCGGTCCGGCGCCAGCGAATAGGCACGGAAGCGCTTGTAGCCGTTGATCGTCGGCGTGGAGAACGCGGTGGCACCGCACGCGTGTTGCAGCAGGCCCCCCAGGTAGTGACTCCCCACCGCCGAGAGGTCGTCGCCGTCGCGCTGGGGCACCATCGCATTGGCGCCATCCTGCACGCGCTGAAGCGACTGGTGCAGGTGCCATCCGCTCGACACCACGTTGCTGATCTTCGGCCGGCACATGAACGTGGCGTGGTAACCATGCCGCTTGCAGACCTGCTTGACGGCGCTGCGGAACAGCACCATGGCATCGGCCGTCTCGCATGGCGAGGCCGGCGCGAACGTGAATTCGAACTGGCTCGGTCCGAACTCGATCTCGAGCGAGCGCACCGGCAGCCCGAGCTGTTGCACGTTCTTGCGGATCAGCTCGATCACGGTCTCCGTCGCGTCATAGCGCAGTTCGGTCAGGAACTGGTAGCCGTGCGATAGCAGGCCGACGTCAGGCGGCTCGCCCGGCTGGCCGGCATCGTCGGGCTTCATGTGTTCGCCCAGCAGCCTGAAGACGTGGAACTCCACCTCGAGCCCGGTAACGAGCCGGTAGCCTTCGGCCTCCAGCCGCTGCTCGGCGTTGCGCAGCACGCGGCGCGTGGCGTACGGCACGGCGCGGCCATCCTGGAAGTACGGATCGCAGAGGATCCAGCCGGTATTCGGCGCCCACGGCAGCACCTTGAACGTGACGGGATCGGGAACGAGGGTGACATCCGCGCCGCCCTGCATGCCGGGGATGTTGAAGCCGCCGCCCGAGGCAAACACGGGAAACACCGTGCGATGCGAGGTGTCCTTGGCGAACAGCGTGGTGGTGACGTTCAGGCCGCTGCGCAGGGCCTTCACGGCCTCCGACGCGACGAGGGCCTTGCCGCGCAGCACGCCGTGCTGGTCGGGGAAGGAAAAGCGAACGACCTCGATGTCTCCCGCGCTAATCCGCTGTGCGACTTCGTCTGCCGCGCGCGCCTGCGCATCGGTCCAGAGGCCGAATTTGTCTACAAATGCCATATGGGTTCGGCCATCCGCGCCGCGGCACGCGCGCGGTCAGGCCGCCTCGGTAGTTGATGGGTTGTCTGGTACGATGACGTCAGGCGCGCGACGCCCACTCCGAGTCGGCACGGCGCTTCGCATCGGCACTGCGCCAGTAGGCATCGTGCTCCATGTTGCCGACGCTGACGCCGTCGATCGACGGCGGCCCGGTCAACGCGCTGGCCTGTGCGGCATCCACCATCATCAGCGCCTTCTCGCCACGCTCGTTGGCTTCGATGGCGGCCACCAGTTGCTTGCGGTAGGTGATGATCCCCTTGTCGGTGGTGCCAAGATGCTCGCGGGTGCGGTCCTGGATCGGCCCCTGCGACTCCACCGCCCACTGGTCGTGCACGTTGATGTCGTTGCCCATGCCGGTGTACGTCTTGGTCAACTGCTCGTACGGGTTGAAGCCGTACTGGTTGGCCTTGTTCTGGCGCGGGCGGTAGTCGGGCAGCTCGTACAGCGCCAGCCGCTGGTCGCGCATCTGCTGCTTGTTCACCGGCTCGGTGAAGCTCGTGAAGATGGCGTACCAGTAGCAGCTCGTGTCGTCGATGGGCACGTGCCATTGGGCGATGGTCATCTCGGCGCTCATCGGGATGATGAATGCCTGGGGGAAGACCACGTTGGTCACGCGCACGTGTTGCTGGCCATCCCCGAGATCGCGCAGCGCGGTCAGGCGCATGCCGTAGTCGGTCGGCGCAAGGTTGATTTCCGGGCACTCGAACTCACGCAGCACCTTGGTGATCGGCATGGCCGAGTCCGCCGAGGCGCCGCGGAACTGCTTGCCATAGCTTTCGGAGGTGTCCTCGTCCTCGAAAAAGCGATGGAGGAACGAGGCGTGCGCCGGGTCGATTCCGACCTCGAGCGCCTGGAGCCAGTTGCACTCAAGCAGCCCCTTGAACGCGAACGTGTACTGGTTCGGGGCGACGAAGCAGTCGAAAGCCGGAAAGGCGGGCGGCTCGCCCTCGCCGATAAAGGCAAACAGCATGCCGCTGCGCTCGACCACCGGGTAGGCGCGCTGCTTGATGCGGCTGCACAACTTGCTGCCAGCCGGCTCCGCCGGCGTTTGCAGGCACGTGCCGTTGCGGTCGAACAGCCAACCATGGAACGGGCAGCGCAGCCCGCCATCCTCAAGCCGCCCGAAACTCAGGTCCGCACCCCGATGGGGACAGTCCCGATCGAGCATGCCGTACTGGCCTTGCTCGTCCCGAAACACGACGAAGTCCTGACCCATCAGACGCACGGCCCGCACCGGGCGCTCGCCCTCGAATTCGTCGACCAGCGCAACCGGCTGCCAATACTGGCGCAGCAAGCGGCCGGCCGGCGCATCGGCCCCGACGCGGGTAATGAAGTCGTTCTGTTCCCTGGACATCATGATGGGGGATCTCCTGATCGATGTGGTTTGTGGATGGTTGGCCGACGTCGCATCGGCGCGTTGTATGCAGCAATACTAGCCGCTGCATACAGGTAAAACAAGATGAGGTTTTAGGCGAGCGGTGACTCATCTCGCCCGGCTCTACATTTGACATGAACAAACTTTTATAAATTATTGATATAACTACATTTATGTCACAACTATTTCCGGATCAGACACCCGTCTAGGTGTTTACCCTCCAGACAGGATCATTCCGCATTGCATGCCGTTTTGGATTTTGATGTACGCCTATGTGTGCACATTGCATGCACGCGCCAACGGTCGCGTCTCATGGGCTGGAGTTCAGAAATGGTCAGAATCCTCACCGCCGGGTATCAAAGTCGGGCGGCAAGCACATGGGCCGACACGGAAGTCGAGGTCATCGAATATGGCGAGCTTCAGGACGTGGCGCGCCCGATTGGATCGCCGCGGGTCAGCCTGCGGGCGGCCTTGCGAGAGACGGGCGGGCACATCGAGGCCCGCCACCACCCGTCGCGACCGCTTACCGACGCGTATCGGGGCAGCGATCACCTGAGCCTGATCGAGCGCGGCGGGGAGGCGTATGGCCACACGCCCTTCATTCGCAGCTTCCGGTGCGTGGCGGTGCATTTCTCCGACGCTTTGCTCCGCGATGCGTGCGACGCCGTGGACACCCCGCATGCCGCGGACCACTTGCGTTCCCGCCTGATGCGGTTTTGCCGATCAGGCCCATATGACCACCTGCTTCCGGCGTATCGCCGGCAATACGCCTGCCCGTATGCGGCGCGAGCGCGCCTGAGTGAAGGCGGCTGGCGGCGTGCTGCTACAGCACACCCGCGATGGCGGCAGCGCGCCCGAGCGCCTGTTCACGCGAGGCCGGCATCGCCGGGGCGTCAGGGTGGGTCGGGCCAAAGGTGATGGTCTCGATATCGTCCACGCCAATCATGCGGAGCCAGTCTTCCATATACGGTTTCTGGTGATCGAACGGGGCGAGCGGCGTGCCGGCCGAATAGTCGAAGGAACTCGCATAGATCACCACGGCGCGCCGGCCGAGCACCAGGCCCTCGTAGCCACGCTCGGGCGTCCACTTGAAGGTCAGGCCCGGCTGCGTGATGACGTCAATATAGTGCTTGAGACGGTACGGCAGGCCCCAGTTCCACATCGGCACGCTGAACAGGAATACGTCGTACTCGCGCAGGCGCCCCACTTCGCGCTGCACGGTCTCCCAGGCAGCGGCCTGCGCCGGCGTGTGCTCGCGCCGGGCCAGGATCGCGTACTTGGCGTTAAGCACGTCCTCGCGCATCTCGGGCAGTTCGAGCTGCCAGAGGTCGAGCGTATCGACCTGTGCATTGGCGCGGGTGGCGGTGTAGGTCTCTAGCAGCGCCTGCGCCACCATCCGGGATTGGCTGTTCTCTCGCGGCGAGCCGACGATATGGAGGATCTTGGTCACACTGAATTCCTTTGCATGGTTCGCCGATGGCATACGGGAATCTAGTCCGCGCAGCCATCGGCCGTCTTTCACTGGATTGCCGCGCTTTTCACGCGGCTGCGCTGATGCTCAAAGATCCACGGCCAGCGTCTCGCCCTCCACCCAGCAGACACAGACGCAGGCCAGCCCTTCCTCGCTGCGCTGCGCGTCGGTCAGGAAGCGGTCCCGGTACGACACCTTGCCGTCTCCGAGCAGCTTTGTGGCACACAGGCCGCATTCGCCACGCTTGCAGCTGTGGGGCACCGGAATGCCAATCGACAGGGCGGCGTCGAGGATCGACGTTCCGGGCTCCACGCGCAGTTCCCGCTTGGACCGGGCGAACAACACCGTCACGGGCTTGTCACTGCTCAGCGGCGCCGGCGCCTTGAACAGTTCGTGATGCACGCACGCTGGCGGGAAGCCAACCGCGCTGGCGGCCTCCACCACGGCATCGATCAGTGCCGCCGGCCCGCAGGTGTAACTGTGCGTGCCGGCGTCGCGGCCGGCGAGCACTTCGAGCAGGCGCATCCGTGCGCCCTCGCCTGCCGAGGTGTCGTAGAGGTGCAGTGCGTCGCCACAGATCTCGCGGAGCGTGTCGACGAATGCCGCACCACCCAGGCCGCGCGCGCTGTAGTGGACTTCGAACGAGGTGCCCGCCTGTTGCAGCGCGCGTGCCATGGCCACGATCGGCGTGACGCCGATGCCGCCCGCGATCAGGATGGCGTGGCGTGTGGCGGGGTCGAGCGGGAACTCGTTCACGGGTACCTCGATTTCCAGGGCAGCACCCACCTCCACCTCGTCATGGAGGTAGCGCGAGCCGCCGCGCCCTTCGTCCTCGCGCAGCACGGCGATGTCGCACCAGCGGCCATCAGGCGCCGCCTCCACCACCGTATATTGGCGCGCTTCGCGGGTGCGATCATTCAGCACCGTGCCGATGCGGACATGACTGCCAGCCGGGATCGGCGGCAGCGCCAGTCCCCCTTCGATGGCCAGCCGGAAGCGCTTGATGTCGTGGCCAACCATCTCCGTCTCGCTGACGGTGACCGGATACCGGCCATCATGCGCATTGACCTCGGCCGGCGTCCGGTACCCGGCGCGCTGGGCAAAATCCTTCACGTAATCCGGCGTCGCCACCGACTCATGCAGGCGCTTGGCGGGCCGCCCCGGCAACGCCACCGTGGCCAGCGGAATCTCTCCCGCCCAGCATTGCTGCTTGTACAGCGCCTCTCCGCCGAAGATGGCCAGGCCATCGGCCGGCGGGCCCGACCGGCGCTTGGCCGAGCCCTCCTCGATGCGCATGCGCACCATGATGATGCTGTGCAGCTCGGCCTCGGAGGGCTGCTTCACCTCGTGCCAGCGGCCCGGGAAATAGCGCGACAGGAAGTATTCGAGCTGCTCACGGCGCGCCTTAGGCGCCGCCACGCCTTCCGGGCGCCCGAAGACCATGACCGAGCGATAGTTCAATGTGTGCGCCGACGCCAGCCGTGACAGCACATAGCCATCCAGCAAGGTGAAGTTGACGCAGACATTCACACCCTGGGAGACGTGCTTCAGCATGCGGCTGCCTGCGGACCCATGCCAGTAGATGTAATCGCCATGGCGCCAGACCATGGTCGGCGTGGCGAATGGCTGGTCGTCAATCTGATAGGACACCACGCCGTACAACGCGGCATCGATGATCTCGTGGATGGCCTGCTTCTCATTGGAGCCCCGGCCGCCGAACAGGCGTACCCGTGAGCGGTCGGTAACCGGGTAGCTGGTGTCGTTCATGTTCCTATCCTTATGCGGCCCTGATGCCGCGTTCTACGGGTGACGCCATGCTCCCGCACGATTGGTCCGGGCAAAAGGACCAATCCCGGCGAGACGACCATGCCAATTCCCGCTCCCGCCCAAAACTTCCCCAACGAATTTCTTACCCAACCCACTAGGGATAACCCGGGACAATGCCCCCGGGGAATGGACACCGCAAGGGCTTCCGTCTAACTTACCCATGTACTTATCTTCTACGGAAGATATTAAGCGAGATATACACCGGCGCGCCGGAGAGCCCCACCTTTGAAGGAGAACCCACGATGACTACTGCTGATGAAAACGAATTGCTGACCCGTGTCGAGAACGGCGCGCCGATGGGGCGCATGCTGCGCCAGCTCTACTGGATGCCGGCGGTGCTGTCCTCCCGCCTGGAAGCGGATGGCGCGCCGGTGCGCGTGCGCCTGTTCGGCGAGAACTTCGTGGCCTTCCGCGCCACCGATGGCCACATCGGCTTCCTGGACGAGGCGTGCCCGCACCGGGGCGTGTCACTGGCCCTGGGGCGCAATGAAGACTGCGCCATCCGATGCATCTTCCATGGCTGGAAGATCAGCGTGACCGGGGACGTGCTGGAAGTCCCTAACGAAGCCTCGAACCCGGATTGCTTCCGCGGCACGGTGAAGGTGCGGCATTTCCCGACCGTGGAAGGCGCCGGCATCGTCTGGGTCTGGCTGGGCGAAGGCGAAGCACCGCCGCCGCCGAACTTCGAATGGATGAACCTTCCGCCGAACCAGGCCTATGCCTGTGGCATCGAGCTGAACGCCAACTGGCTGCAAGGCGTGGAAGCGACGATCGACTCCTCGCACATCGCGCTGCTGCACCAGAGCTGGCTGGAGAGCTCGCCCACCGACATGGCGGCCACGCGCGTCAACTCCGCCGTGCGCTACCAGTTCGAGAACACCGACTACGGCATCCGCGCCGCTGCCCTGCGGGAAGCCCCGGATGGCTCCTGCGTGGCCCGCGTGACCGAGTTCGTGATGCCCTACTACGGCCTGATCCCGCCAATTGGCATCGGCGCCGCACAGGATCGCACCGTCATCATCGCCGTGCCCATTGACGACACCCACCTGATCCAGTGGTACATCTACTACAACACAGAGCGGCCGGTCGATTCGATGAAGCGCACGCAACGCGCCAATACCTGGCCGATGGCGGGCGGCATTCCGGGCGGCCCGGAGCAGAACTGGGGCCAGAACCGCAGCCTCATGCAGCACGGCAACCACACGGGCTTCCACGAGATCGTGATCGAGGACTTTGTCACGCAGGTCAGCATGGGTCCGATCGTCGACCGCACCAAGGAGTACCTGTGCTCGGCGGACCAGGCCATCATCCGCGTCCGGCGCCAGTTACTCGACGCGGTGCGCCGCTACAACACGGGGGTGCTACCGGCCAGCGCCACGCCGGAGGGCCGCAACCATGCCGCCATCCGCGCCACGGGCGGCCGGATGGCCTCCGCCGAGCAGGACTGGCGCACGCTCCCGCGTTGAACGCCAGCCATCATCCCGCTTGAAATAGCTGGCGGGCGGCGCCCCGCCGCGCCGCTCGCCAACCGTTCGCCTTATCGGAATACGCAGCAAATGGACCACCAAACGAACCAAGAGGAATGGGTGCGCGCCTGCCAGGTTGCCGACGTGCGCCCCGGCAACCCCAAGGGGCTCAAGCTCCGCAATATCCCGATTGCGCTGTATCGGCTGCCAGAAGGCGTATTTGCCACCCACGACGTCTGCACACACGCCTATGCCCTGCTGTCGGAAGGCTTCATCGACGACCACGTGGTCGAATGCCCGCTGCACGGCGCCAAGTACGATGTGCGCAATGGAAAATGCCTTGCCGTGGCGGATTGCGACGTCAAGACCTACGCGGTCCGGATCGAAGACGATGCCGTCTACGTTGCGGTCCCGACCGAAGTGACATCCGCATGAACCCCGCCAGCCCGCAACGGATCGTCATCATTGGCGGCGGACAGGGTGCCGGTGCGTCGCTCAGGCATCTGCGCGCGCTGGCGTATGGCGGGATCACCTCGGTCGTCTGCGCCGAGGACCAATACCCGTATGAGCGCCCGCCGCTTTCCAAGGACTATCTCAATGGCACGACGACGCTCGACGCGCTGACCCTCTGCAAGCCCGAGAACCCGCGCGAGCAGTTCTATCTTGCCGACACGGCGGAGCGGATCGATCCGGCCGAGAAGGTCGTGGCGCTACGGAGCGGTGTGTCGATTCCTTATGACAAGCTGCTGATCGCCACCGGCGGCGAGGCGCGCAAGCTGGTGATTGCCGGCGCCGATTTCCCCAACGTGCACTATCTGCGCACCGTTCACGACGCCCGGCGGCTGCGCACTGCGCTCGCGGCCTGCCGGGCCGCGCAGACGCTGGTACTGGTGATCGGCGGTGGCTGGATCGGGCTTGAGATTGCCGCCGCCGCGCGCCAGGCCGGCCTGGCGACCACGCTGATCGAAGCGGCCCCACAGCTTTGCGGCCGTTCGCTGCCAGCGCCAGTTGCGGCGGAACTGCTGCGCGCACATCAGGATCGCGGCGTGAACATCCGGCTCGGCTGTGCGATCCATGCGCTCCACGGCGACGATCGCGCCACCGCGGCCACACTGTCCGATGGCAGCACCGTCCCGGTTGGCATGGTAGTCGTCGGTATCGGCCTGATACCCAACACGCAGCTGGCGGCGGACGCCGCGCTGGCCGTGGGTAACGGCATCCGCGTCGATGTCAATGGACGCACCTCCGACCCCCATATTTACGCGGTGGGCGATGTGGCGGAGTTCCCCTGCACCTGGCACGGCTGCGCCGTGCGCATGGAGACCTGGAACAACGCCAATGTTCAGGCGGCGCGCGCCATTTCGGCCATGCTCCAGCACGCGGAATCTCCGCCCGCCGGCGACGCCGTGCCCTGGTTCTGGTCCGATCAGTTCGACCTCAACCTCCAGGTACTGGGCGCGCCACTGGCCGGAGACGGCTCGCTGGTATCGACCGATGCCGAAGGCGGCGCCCTCCATCTCTACATCAAATCGACGCGCCTGATTGGCGCCATCGGTATCAACCGAGCGCGCGACATCCGCATCCTGAAGCGGGCCGTCGAGCGCGACCCGCAACTGCCGTTCGAGCGGGTGGCCAATTGTCTGGCGAACCTGCGCGAACTGCTTTAGCGGCGCCCCCGCCGATGTTCCGGAGCCCACCATGACCTCCATGCTCGACACCACCGCCTGGTGCAGCGAACTCGACCGGACATCCACGACGCCGCTGTACCAGCAGCTTTGCGACAGCATCCGCACGTCGATTCTCGCGGGCCGCATCGAACCAGGGGTGCGCCTGCCGTCCACCCGCGATCTGGCCGACGAGCTGAAGGTGTCGCGCAACACCGTGGTTGTCGCCTACGACCAACTTCAGGCCGAAGGCTTCCTGAGCGCGCTGGTCGGCCACGGCACCGTGGTGTCACGGCAGCTGTTCAACCGCATCCAATCTGTGCCGCCAGCTGGCCAAACTGCCACCTCGGCGCGGCTTTCGGCGCGTGCCGGGCAAATGCTCCAACTGGCGCCGCGCGCTGCCACGCCAGGTGGTACCGCAACGCTTCCCCGGGTCGACACGCCGTTCCGCGTGGGTGTTCCGGCACTCGACGAGTTCCCGATGCGCACCTGGGGTCGCATCGTGTCCCGCCGCTCGCACCGGCTCAGTGCCGAAACCCTCGACTACAAGGGCGCCGCCGGCTACCCGCCGCTACGGCGGGCCATTGCATCGTACCTGGGGGTGTCGCGCGGCATCGTCTGCGATCCGGACGATGTGCTGATCGTTGCTGGCGCGCAAGGCGGGATTTCACTCGCAGCACAGGTGCTGCTGGATCCGGGCGACGTGGCGTGGGTAGAAGATCCCGGCTATCGCAACGCGCTCGGCGCCCTGCTTGGCGCCGGCGCGCGACCCCAGGCGGTACCGGTGGACCACGAGGGCCTCGACGTGGCCACGGGCCTGCGGCTCGCGCCGGGCGCGCGTCTCGCCTGCGTCACGCCCTCGCACCAGTATCCCCTCGGCATCACGATGAGCCTCTCGCGCCGGCTCGATCTGCTCGCCTGGGCGCGCAGCGCCGGTGCATGGATCATCGAGGACGACTACGACAGCGAATTCCACTACGCCGGCCACACGCTGCGTGCACTGCGCGGGCTCGACAGCGGCGCCGCACAGGTGGTCTATGTCGGTAGCTTCAGCAAGATCATGTTCCCGGGGCTGCGGCTCGGCTACCTGGTGGTGCCGGGTGGGCACGCGCCGGCGTTCCGCGCGGCCTTGCGCTTCAACCAACTCCAGGTGCCGCTGCTGGAGCAGGCCGCTACGGCGGACTTCATTCTCGAAGGGCACCTTGCGCGCCATATCGGCCGCATGCGCACCATCTACGCCGCGCGGCAGACCGCGCTGGTCGCCGCGTTGCGCCGCCATGGTGTCGTCGCGGCGGATTTCGTGGTCCCGGAGGGCGGGATGCACCTTGTCCTGCCGCTCGCACGCGATAGCGATGACGTCGTCATCGCGGCACAAGCCGCGCAGCTTGGGCTTGGTGTGCAGGCGTTGAGCCAGCACGCGCACGGTCATGGGGACCGCCGTGGCCTGCTGATCGGCTTTGCCAATACGCGCCCGGAGCAGATGGAGCCAGGCGTGGCACGCCTGGCCACCTTGCTTGACAGCGCAAAGCGCCGCAGCGTGCCGGCAGGCAGCGCTGCGGTGGCCTGACAATCAGACGCGGGAGGGTGCCTCAGGCATCCGGCCGTCGATATCGGTGAATCCGTACTCGACCGCCAGCTCGGCGGCGAGCAGTAGCTTGCCGGACTTTTCCATGACGTTCGGATCAGCCGCCAGCGCCGCCACGGCACGGCCCGCAAACTGCGCCGTCTCGCCATGTTCGAGAATGCGCTTAGTCAGCGCGGGCGGCAGCCGGTCCGGTTGGGCCAGCACCTTCTCGCTCTTGATAAAGCCCGGCCAGATCACGACCGCCGCGACATTGTGGGGCCGCAGGTCGTGGGCCATGTCCTTGGCCATCTTGTCGACACCGGCTTTTTGCACGCCGAACGGGACGTTGAACGTATAACGCACGGCGCCGCCCGACGAGGTATTGACGATCAGGCCCTGCTTGCGCGCCACCATCAGCGGCGCCGCGTGGCGACTCGCGATGTAGTGGGAACGCAGCCCCACGCGCATCAACGTCTCCCAGAGGTCTTCCGGCAGCTCCCAGAATGGCACGTTGGTCGGCATGCGGTCCGGTGCGCCGAAGACGTTGTTGACGAGGATGTCGAGATGGCCCGCCTCATCGGCCACGCGCCGGAACAGCGCCGCGACACTGTCGTCGTCCGCATGATCGCAGGCCACCGGAATCCCTACGCCACCCAGGCGGGTGACTTCGGCGGCGGTCTCTTCCAGACTGCCGGGCCATATCGACCCACCCTGCCGCAACGTGCGCCCGGTGACATATACCGTGGCACCCGCCTCGCCCAGCCCGAGCGCCATGCCCTTGCCGACGCCTCGCGTACCGCCCGTCACCACCGCAATCTTGCCCGCGAGGGGTTTCTTCTGATCCATCATGCCTTCCTTGTTTCACGAGAAATCGTTTGATGTGCGGCGCGCTGCATCCGTGCCGCGTCGCATCGCGTTGTCCAGTCAACGCAAGGTGTCCTTGCTGCGTAGCTTGTCCGTGCACCAGGACAACAGGCCCGCGAGCCCGTTGGGCGCCAGAAACACGCAGCCGAGCATCAGCGCGCCATACACCAGCCCGGTGGCCGCCTTTGACACCTCTTCGGCCACGTTCGGGACGAACACCAGGAACAGCGCGCCAATCAGGGACCCGATGGCGTGCCCAGTGCCGCCAACCACCACGCCGGCCACCAGCCCGAGCGAGAGCAGCACCGTGAAGCCGTCGGGCGAAACGAAATGGGTCAGGAGCGCGTTCATGGCGCCAGCCATGCCAACAATCCCTGCACTGGTGGCGAAGGCGCGTGCACGCCACTGGCGCACCGGCACACCGGCGGCCAGCGCTGCAGCCGGATGGTCGCGCAGTGCGCGCAGCGCGATGCCCGTGGGTCCGCGCAACAAACGGCGCACCATCGCGTAGATCAACAGCGCGCAGGCCGACACCACCAGCAGCATCCATTGGTCGGCATCGAGCGGCAGGCCGTAGGGTGGCGCGGGCGTCTCGATGCTGATGCCTGCCACTCCGCCGGTCACGCCTTCCAGCGCCGGGTGCTTGAGCACCTGCGGCAATGCCAGTGCCAGCGCAAACGTCGCCAGTGCCAGATACGGTCCCGACAATCTGACCGCAGGCATGCCGAACAACCCGCCGGCGACAAATCCGACCACGCCAGCGGCGGGAATCGTCAGCCAGTAAGGTGCCCAGCCACGATCGATCAACATGGCCGCCGTATAGGCGCCGATCGCAAAGAATGCGCCGTGGCCCAGTGAAATCTGGCCGCTGCTGCCGATCAGGAACTGCACACCCATCAGCGCCACCGCATATGCGACGACAAGCGCGAACTGGAACGCCACGTAGCCGCGCACGTAATAGACCACTACCCAGGCCATGCCCAGTAGCAGCAGCGCCAGCAGGATGCCGCGCCATGGCAGACGGGTAGGTTCAGCGAGGCCGCCCGGTGATGCCCGGCGGCGTGAGACTTGCGAGAGGAAGTCAGACATGTTTCCGATGTAAGCGAGTAACGGGGTCGCGACGATGCGGGGACGGGCGAGCTAGAGCCGTTGCGCCGAGCGGCTGCCGAAGAGCCCCTGCGGCTTGACGATCAACACCGCGATCATCGCCACCAGCGCGAGCGTCAGTTTCAGTTCGGTGCCAACCAGATAGGCACCCGCGAGGTTCTCGAAGACGCCGAGCAGGATGCCGCCCACCACGGCGCCCACGGGGCTGTCGATGCCGCCCACGATCGCCGCCGCGAAGGCGTAGATCATGATCCCGCTCATCATGTGTGGATCGAGGAAGACGATTGGCGCGGCCAGCATGCCGGCAATCGCGCCAACTGCCCCCGCGATGCCCCAGCTCAGCATCAGCAAGCGGCTGACGCGGATGCCGACAAGCTGGCTCGACAAGGGTTGCACGGCCACCGCACGCATCGCCAGGCCCAGCCGGGTAAAGCGGAAGAACGCCGTCATCGCGGCAAGCACGCCCACCGTGGTCAGCAGGATGCCGACCTCATGGCCGGCGAGGATGCCGCCAGTGCCCAAGGCGTCGAATGGCGACGGGAAACTGCGGGTTTCATAGCCGAAGACCAGGCCAGCCGCACTCTGCACGATCACGTAGAGCGCCACGAACACGGTCACCACGGACAGGACCGGCGCGTGGTGCAGCGGCCGCATGACAACACGCTCTACCAGCGCGCCTGAGACGAACGCGAACAGCACGCACGCCAGGAACGCCACGGCATACGGCACGCTCGCGCCAATCAGGATGGCGGCGATATAGGTGCTGAACATCGCCATCTCGCCCTGGGCGAAGTTCACGTGATGGGTCGATCGGTAGACCACTACAAGCGCCAGCGCCAGCATCGCGTAGATGCAGCCGTTGACCATGCCGGTCGAGATCTGGTGCAACAGTTCATGCATGAGCGGTCTCCTCCGGATGACCCAGATAGGCGCGGCGCACGCGCTCGTCGCCGCGCAGCACGTTCGCCGGGCCGCTGATCGTCACGCGGCCCGACTCCAGTACATAGGCATTGGTCGCCAGTTCCAGCGCAAGGCTGGCGTTCTGCTCCACCAGCAGGATGCTCAGCTGGCGCTCGGTGTTGATCTGCCGCAGGATGTCGAAGATCTGCCGGACGATCATTGGCGCAAGGCCGAAGGATGGCTCGTCGAGCATCAGCATCCTCGGCGACAGCATCAGCGCACGCGCGATAGCCAGCATCTGCTGCTCGCCACCGCTCATCAGGCCGGCCGGCTTGCGGCGGTACGCATGCAGGCGCGGAAAGTAGTCATACATGCGGACCATGTCCTGCTGCCACGCGGCCTTGTCGCGGCGCGAGATCGCACCCAGGCAAAGGTTCTCCTCAACCGTCAGTTCGGTAAAGGTGCCACGGCCGTCGGGCACATGGGCAATGCCGGCCCGCGCAATGGCGTCGCAAGGCTGGCCGTCGATACGCCTGCCATCGAACGTGATTTCGCCGGTGGCACGCACCATGACCTGGCTGATGGCCCGCAGCAGCGTGGTCTTGCCGGCGCCGTTGGCACCAAGCAGCGCGGTCATGCCGCCTTGCGGCACATCGATAGACACGTCGCTGAGCACTGCCAGCGAGCGATAGGAGGCGTACAGGTTCCGCACCGTGAGTATGGACGTCATGCGTGATCCCCGAGATAGGCCCGAATGACTTCGGGGTGATTGGCCACCTCGTTCGGCGTGCCGTCGGCCATCACCCGGCCGAATTCCAGGCCGATTACCTGGTCGGAGACGCGCATCACAAGGTTCATATGGTGTTCGATCAGCAGGACCGCGACGCCAAGCCCGTGGCAGATATGGCGAATCCATGCCTCCAGTTCGCCTACCTCCTCGAAATTGAGGCCAGCGGCGGGCTCGTCCAGCAGCAGCAGGCGCGGCTCCATCGCAAGCGCGCGGGCGAGTTCCACGCGCTTGCGCGTGCCGAATGGCAGGTCGGCCACGAGGGTGTTGGCGATGTCAGCGAGCCGCGTCATGTCCAGCAGCGCGTCCACGTGCTCGCTGACCCGGCGCATCGCTTCGCCCGCCCGGCCCATGCCGAACAGGTGCGAGAGCGTGCGGCCATGCAGCTTCCGGTAGCAGCCGGCCTCCACATTGGCGCGCACGGTCTGCCGGTCGAACAGCGCGACGTTCTGGAAGGTGCGGGCGATGCCCGCCGAGGCTACGCCCTCTGGCGCCAGGGCGGTAATGTCCTGACCGGCGAAGGAAATCGTGCCGGAGTCCGGGTTGCACAGCCGGCTCAGGCAGTTGAACAGCGTGGTCTTGCCGGCCCCGTTCGGGCCAATGATGCCGCACACGGTGCGCGGTTTCATCGCAAAACTCACGGCATCCAGCGCGCGCGTGCCGCCGAACTGCACCGACAGAGCGTCCACGCGCAAGAGCGCTTCCGATTCGCCTGTCGCCGGAATGCGGCCCGGGGTCGCCGTCTTCTGACCTGCGCTGCCATGTTTGTGGGGAATCAACATGCTTATCTGTGTAATGTCGTTTCGAGGGGGCGGGTTCGATCCGCTCAGGCCATGCGAACCCAGCGTGTGCCGTCGAAACGTTGCAGCCGCAGTTGCCGGATGATCCGGTAGTCCTCGGGCGACGTGCTGACCGTGATGCCGGGAATCAGGCCCGGCAGCGTGACATCGCGCAGCGTGGTGGCCTGGCGCAGCACGCGCGCCGGCGTGAGGTCGTCGCCGCAGTCGCGCAGCACCTTCTCCATCAGCACGGCAATGTTGTAGCCGCTCAGGTTCAACTGTTCGGTGATATCGCCCTCTGGGTAGTACCGCTTCATGAAGGTCAGCCAGTCACGATAGCCGGCGTCGTTTGCCCACTCTGGGTCGCCGGCGGACTTGGTCGGCGTGGCCGAGATCAGCCCTACGCACTTCTCGAGCCCAGCCGCGCGCAGCACGGTGGCGACGAAGTTGCTCGTGATCGGCACGATTTGCAGCGGCTTCCAGCCCAGGTCATAAGCCTTGCGGATCGCCTGCGTGGTGAACTTGGGGGAAGTGATATTGAGGAAGACATCGGCCTGCGACGCCGCCAGCGAGATCACCTGCGAATCGACCGTGGGGGCAGTGACCTCATAGGTCAGTGCCGTCGATACGGTCATCGTGCTGCGCATCTCCTGCAGGCGCTGGCGGAAGGCGGCAAGGTACTCCTTGCCGAAGTCGTCGTTCTGGTAAAGCACGGCGACCTTGGCCCCTGGCTTCACGCGGTTGAGGTACTCCGCATAGGTGGCGGCCTCGGTCGGGAACGTCGTAAGGCCAGGCACCGTCCACGGATATTGCTTCGGATCGGCAAAGCGCTCGCTGCCCGCATACACGAACAGTTGTGGCACCTTGCGCGTGTTCAGGTATTTCTGCACGGCGGCGTTCTGCGCCGTACCCATGCTGCCGAACATCGCCAGCACGCGCTCCTGCTCCACCAGGCGCCGGGTCTGCTCCACCGCCTTGGCCGGGTTGTATCCGTCGTCGAGCGACAGCAGCACCACCTCCCGCCCGTTGATGCCGCCGCGCTCGTTGACCATGCGGAAGTAGCGTGACTGCACCTTCCCTATCGCGCTCAGCGCCGAGGCCGGGCCGCTGTAGGGCATGGTCTGCCCGAGCTTGATCTGCCCGCGAAAGGCGGCCGTTTGTTGTGCCGCCGCGTCGATCACCGGTGACGCCAGCAGCGCGCCACCGATACGAAGCATGTCCCGTCGATTGAACAAGGTGCCACTCCCCATCGTCTTCCCCATAAGTATCTTCCTAGTAAGATTTAATGCTAGCCGCTATCGCACGCGGCCGCATCAGGGAAAACGCCGAGACGGGTCAGATGAGCGCGGCGGATACGCCGCGTTCACCTACATGCTGGCAACGAGCTTGCGGAAGCAGGCATCGACAGTGGCAAGCTCTGCGGCGGTAATGCCACTCGCGGCCACGATCGCGGAAAGGTTCTTGTTGATGCGCGAAATCGCGCCGTCGGCAATGGCTGCACCACGACGCGTCAGCCGCACGAGTTCGGAGCGCCGGTCGTCGGGGTCAGCCACGCGTTCCACCAGTGCTTGCTGCACCAGACGGTCGATGCGCTTGGTGATGGCGCCGGAGGTCACCAGCAAGGTCCGGAACAGGTCGGTGGGCCGCAACGCATAGCTGGGGCCGCTGCGGCGCAGGGCCAGCAGTACGTGGAGATCGCCAATATTCACGCCCTTGGCGCGGGAAATTGCGGACAGGCGCTGTTCGTGCAGATAATGCGCGTGCTCGATGCGCAGGAAGAACCCGGCCAGACGGAAATCGATATCAGGCCGCTCCCGGGCCCACGCATCGGAGATGGCGTCGAGCCGATCGGAATGAAGGCGCTCGAGCGGCCCGTCGATCTCGGCCTTCGCCACCGCAACCTGCCGCGCCCGGGGACGCTGTGGCGCGGGACCGCCGAACCACGTATCGGCGGCGGCAAGCGCCTCCAGATAGGTCAGCGCGCCCGCCACCGGCGCCGCGCTCGCGTCGTTGCACGGCCCCAGACGCATCTCTTCATAGCGCCCTTCCCCAACAAACTTCCGCGCATGCCAGGTGGCCGATCGCGCCCCCCGGTAATAGCCGATATGCCGGCCCGGCGCCACGATCTCCCAATAAGGCTTTCTGCGCGGCGCCAGCCGGGTGCGGCTCTCCGGAGTCTGCAAGTCGAAGTCGTCGTTGCCGGAAGAAGGCATGTTGCACTGTCCTTGGTCATTATCCCCAACTATTTTACCCAACTCCAGCACCAACACAAGGCATGTCCCGATTGGCATGGTGAGCCCGCATGGATTGGATCTTCTGGGCGTCATTCCACTTCGCATAGCGTGTCGCCCAGGGGCAATACCGGAAACCAGAAGCCCCTCTGATACGGAGATGACATGAAAAGGTGGATGGCTGGGCTATGCGGGGCGGTGCTGGGGGGAACAGTGCAGGCCCAAACGAGTGTGATCCTCTACGGGGTTGCCGACGCGAACATTGAATACACGACACACAACGCCACCAGCACGGGTGGCAGCGGATCCAGGGTAGCCATGCAATCGGGTGGCCTGGCCGGCTCCCGCTTCGGCTTCCGAGGTACGGAAGACCTCGGCGGCGGCATGCAGACGCTGTTCGCCCTGGAGAGCGCGATTGCCATCGACAACGGTACGCTGCAACAAGGCGGCCGACTGTGGGGCCGCCAGGCATTCGTGGGGCTCTCCGCCCCCTACGGCAAGCTCACGTTCGGGCGGCAGTACACATCGCTGTTCGACCTGAACGCGAGCTACTCGCCAACCGCCTACGCCACACAGTTCGAACCGGTGGTCTTCATGCTCGGCACCTCGCTGCGCGAGGACAACATGGTCAAGTACACAGGCAACTTCGGGCCTGTGACGCTGGAAACCCACTGGGCCTTCGGCGAGCAGGCCGGCAGCGCCACCAGTGGATCGGGCTGGGGTGGCGGCGCCAGCTATCGCGCCAATGGTCTCGGCGTACAGGTGTCATATGACCAGGTTGACGGTACCCGCACGGCGGGCAGTACGCCCAAGACCCAGAAGGTGGCCGTGGCGGGCCGCTACGAGTGGGGCCCGGCGTCCCTCTTCGCCGGTTACCGCTTCGGCAAGAGTGACTCCACGGCGGCACGCACGGTCGCCCTCGATAACTTCTGGTGGCTGGGCGGCATCTACCGAACCGGCGCGCTGTCGCTGACGCTCGTCTACTACTACGACGACCTGCGCACCTACCGCCCGACCGCCACGACCACATCGAGCCAGGCCAATCCGCGCCAGTGGCTGTTCGTGGTCGACTACGACCTGTCCAAGCGTACCGATGTCTACCTTTCGGCCGCCTATTCGCGCTATTCGGCCCTGAATTTCGATACCTACAACGGCCCGGCGGCGTCTTATGTCATGGCCAACGGCAGCAGTTCCCAACTCGGCGCCGCCATCGGCATGCGGCACCGCTTCTAAACATCGGAACCGGGGCAGCCGAGCGACCGCCTTGGTCCAGTTCCGGATGCTCCCTTTTTGTGCCGCCATTCACCTCCGGGCGGCTTTTTTTGTCTTTAGCATCTTGTTATGCACGTACATGCATACATAGTGACGCATTAAGCCGCTCACAAATGCCTTATAAGTACTTTATTAGATAGTTCTTGCATGCATTGCATGCAGTCGCCTATTATCGGCATGCAATCTACTTAGCAGCAGAGATCAAGAGACTGTTCCATGTCGTCATTTGCCACCTCACCCCGCTCGGCCGACCGCCCGTTGGTTGGTGTCGTCTGTGACCGGTTCTTCGTGGGAGACCACGACCTCCACAGCGCCAAGGAGAGCTACCGCCGCGCATTGAGCCAGGTCGCCGCCGTCACGCCGGTCTTGATTCCCGCCGCCGAGGATATCGAGGGCGTGGCGCCCTACCTCGACGCGGTGTCGGGCCTGCTGCTTCCGGGGGGCGCCTCCAACATGGCGCCGGGTCTCTACGGCGGTACCGAGCCCGCTGCGTTCCTCGTCGATCCTGCCCGCGACAGCGTCGCCATGTCGTTGATTCAGGGCGCCATCGCACGCGGCATGCCAATCCTGGCCATTTGCCGGGGATTCCAGGAGATGAACGTCGCGCTCGGTGGCACGCTGCACCCCGACATCTACGATGCCGGCCATGCCACCGACCATCGCGAAGACCCCACCGAATCGATGGTCGAGCGTTATCGCTACAAGCACATAGTCACGCTGGCGCCGGACGGCTTGCTCAGGGACTGGATCCGTTCGGGCAGCGCAGTCGTCAACTCGCTGCATACCCAAGGCATCCGCACGCTTGGGCAAGGCCTTTCCGTCGAGGCCAGCCATGGCGATGGGCTGGTCGAAGCGATTCGCGTCAAGGATGCGCCCTTCGCCATCGGCGTGCAGTGGCATCCGGAAGTCACGGCGGCCGTCGATCCCCTGTCGCAGGCGCTGTTTTCCCGATTCGGCGATGCCTGCCGCTACTACGCCGGGCAGGCCTGACCCGCACCGCCCAGCAACCCGAACACCCAGAACCGACGCTCCCGCCGCCCCGCAAGGCGCGGCAGGGGAACTCTTTTATCCAATCTGCCCACGGAGAGAGACATGCAGCCATCCAGCCCCCCCGCGCTCGGCGCGGTCGACGTACAGGCCCTGATCGACTACCGGCCGTTTTCCGCCTATCAATGGGCGATCCTGATCCTCTGCTTCCTGATCGTCGCGATCGACGGTTTCGATACAGCCGCCATGGGCTATGTCGCGCCCGCCCTGGTCCAGGACTGGAGTATCGACAAATCGACGCTCGGCCCCGTGATGAGCGCCGCACTGTTCGGGCTGGCTTTCGGCGCGATCTTCGCCGGCCCGATGGCCGACCGCGTCGGACGCAAGAAGGTACTGGTGCTATCCGTGTTCTTCTTTGGCGCCTGCAGCCTGGCCACCGCCTTCGCGCCCACGCTCTGGTCGTTGACGGTGCTGCGCTTCCTCACCGGGCTCGGCCTCGGCGCTGCCATGCCCAATGCGGTTACGCTGATGTCGGAGTTCGCACCCACCAAGCGCCGCGCGGTGCTGGTCAACACCATGTTCTGCGGCTTTCCGTTGGGTGCGGCGGCGGGCGGCTTCTTTGCCGCAGTGGTCATCCCGCACTTCGGCTGGCAGAGCGTGCTGCTGTTCGGCGGCGTGGTGCCGCTGGTACTGGCGGTGGTGCTGGTCTTCGCGCTGCCCGAATCGATCCGCTTCATGGTGGTGCACCGCTACCCGACCGCGCGCATTGCCGAGGTGCTCACGCGCGTAACCAGCGCCGACGTTGCCGGCGTGGAGCGTTTCACCATTCACGAAGCCGCTCCTGCCACGCACTCGGCAATCGGCACGGTGCTGGCGCCGCGCTACCGGCTGGGCTCGGTCATGCTGTGGCTGACGTACTTCATGGGGCTGGTCATCTTCTATCTGCTGACCAGCTGGCTGCCCACGCTGATGAAGGATGCGGGATTCTCGATCCAGCGCGCCTCGCTGCTGACCGCGCTATTCCCCTTGGGAGGAGGCATCGGCACCATCACCGCGGGCTGGCTGATGGACCGCATGAATCCTAACAAGGTGGTCGCCGCCATGTACGCGCTGGCCGGCGTGCTGATCTACGCCGTGGGCCATGGCACGGCAGACCAGGTCCTGCTGGGCGTGCTGATCTTCCTGGCCGGCACCGTGATGAACGGCGCGCAGGCTTCCATGCCGACGCTGGCCGCTGGCTTCTACCCCACGCAGGGCCGCGCCACGGGCGTGGCCTGGATGCTCGGCATCGGTCGCTTCGGCGGCATTACCGGCGCGTTGCTCGGCGGTGAGCTGCTGCGCATGCACCTGGGCTTCGACACCATCTTCACCTTGCTGGCGGTGCCGGCCTTTATCGCGACGGGGGCGCTGGTCGTGAAATTCCTGAGCGCGCGTGATGTGGCGCCTGCGACGGAGGTGGTGGCGTCACACTAACCGGCCCGATCGCCCAGATAGTCATCCACCGCGCTGCCGAGGGTAGGATGAAAGCGATCATTGCTGAAGACCTCGGTCAACTCGAAGCGCTCGGGCTTGTCGCGGAAGGGGTCCTTCATCTCGGCGAAATGCAGCGCGATGCCGTCCGCCAGGGCCAGGCCCAATTCGCGCGGCATGTCCGCCGAGGTGACATCGACGCTGGTGACCGGCTCGGCGGCCACCACCACACGGCGCACCGGGGTGGGCGAGTCCGCCACTGCCTCGGTGAGCCGTTGCTGGAACGGTTCGGCATTGGCGAAGAACAGCGGCGCGTCCCAGCGGAACAGCACCAGTCCGTCGATCCGTGCGGCGTTCGGATAGCGCTTCATGTCGTGATAGCCGCGCAGCCCGGGCACCCGGCCCAGCACCGCGAAGTGCGGCCGCCAGCCGTCCCACAGGAACTCGATCACGGCGACCACCACGGCGAGACAGATGCCGGGAATCGCCCCAAACACGGCCACGCCCGCGAAGCACAGCATCGACAGCCAGAACTCCCATTGCTGGATGCGAAAAATGCGCTGCAAGTCCCTGAATTCAAACAGGCCGATGGCCGCGGCGATAACCACAGCGGCCAGGGCGCTGGTGGGCAGGTAGCGCAGCAGGTTGGGAGCGAACATCAGCAGCGCTGCTAAGGCGATGGCGCCGACCACGCCGGTCAGTTGCGTGCGCGCCCCGGCCGCCTCCGCCACGGGGGTGCGTGAGGCGCTGCCGCTGATCGGGAAGCCCTGGAAGAAGCCCGCCGCCAGATTGGCGGCGCCGAGCGCCACCATCTCCTGGTTCGGATCCACGCGCATGTGCGAGCGCGCCGCGAAGGTGCGCGACAGCACGCTGGTATCGGCAAACGCGATCAGCGCCACGGCGCCGCCGCCGAGCGCGATCTTGAGCAGATCAGCCTCGCTGAGCCATGGCACCGCGAACGCCGGCAGGCCCTGCGGAATCTCGCCCAGGATCTTCACGCCGAGCGAATCCAGATGGAACACGCTGACCGCCAGCGTCGCCAGGATCACGGCATCAGGATGCCGGGCACCCGTTCGAAACGCTTGAGCACCAGAATCACCCCAGGCTGGCCGCCCCACCGCCAGGCTGTAGCCGTTGGTCTGGCCATCGGCAATCGCCCGGCCCAGGCCCCACAACTCGCGCAACGGACCGGCATCCTCGAGCTGGATGGAGAACAGCTTGGGCAGTTGGCTGACCAGTACGGCTTGGTCTCGATCCCCGTCAGCCCCACCGTCAGCAGCACCACGAACGTCAGCAGGTTCTGCACGTCACTGACGGCGAACGAGAGCCGCGGCGGCACGAAGAAGGCGGGGGCAGTGCCACCCGAGCGATTGAGGCCCCTGACCAAGATACGGTCTTATGCGCTGCAGCGCATAAGACCGTATCTTGGTCGCAGGCCTATGCCGCGCGATGCGGCCCTCGGGTTGATGCATGCCTTCTGCCGCCTATTCCACGACGATGACCTGGCAGACAGGCTCGGCGTGCAGCGTGGCTGGTGGCAGGCGTCATCACCCGACGCATGGCAGCGCTGCTGCTCGGCCTGACCTCCGGCGCCACACTGGCCCAGGCCCCGTACCCTTCCAAGCCTGTCACCATCGTCGTGCCCTTCTCCGCGGGCGGCGGCGTCGACGCCATGGCGCGCGTGCTGGCCGAGAAGCTGCGCACCGTCCTGGGACAGCCCGTGGTGGTAGAAAACAAGGGCGGCGGCAGCGGCATGATCGGCGCGCAGGCCGTGGTCAAGGCACCTGCCGACGGCTATACGCTGCTGATGGGATCGGCCGGCGAGACCGCGATCAATCCGTTCGTCTACAAGAGCCGCATGCAATATGCGCCGCAGGCTGACTTGCTCCCGGTAAGCCTGATCGTCAAGGTGCCCAACGTGGTGGTGGTCAACCCGAAGCTGCCGTACAAGACCATCGACGAGCTAATTGCCTATGCCCGCGCCAACCCAGGCAAGGTTCGCTACGGCACCAGTGGCGTCGGCAATCCGCAGCACTTGTCCGGCGAGCTGATGGCCAGGCAGGCCGGCGTGCAATTGACCCATGTTCCTTACCGTGGCGCCTCCAACCAGTTGCTCGATGTGATCGCAGGCAATATAGAGATGACCTTCGTCAGTCTGGCTGGCGCACGCCAGTTCATCAAGGACGGAAAGGTTCGGGCGCTTGGCATTACTTCACAAGGAAAAAGCCCACTTGCACCAGAGATTCCGGCTATCTCCGACTCGACGAGCCTGAAGGGCTACACGCTGGAAAACTGGTTCGGCCTGTTTGCACCCAAGGGTACGCCAGCGCCGGTAGTAACTCGGCTGAACGCCGCGGTGGCGAAAGCACTGAAGGATCCGAAACTCGATACCAGACTGCGGGAACTAGCAGTACGGCGGCCGCGCGCCCCTGCTTGGTCTTAGCGTGCAATATTTTCCGTTTTCTGAAGTGACCCCACCACGCGATGTTCGAATTGGACAGCCGGAACGTTTTCTACGCACCGTGGCTTTGTGAAGACATGCCATGCGCTGCGAAGGATGATTGAGCAGATGATAGAAAGCAGAAAGTATCAGCGGACCATTCACCTCCAGGTTGGAGAGGCGTTGCTCGTTGATAATCGACGAATGTTGCACTGCCGATGACGGCATCGATTCTGATAGTTCGCGCTGGCTGACGCGCTTTTGGATAAAGTGAGTCGCGCTTTCCGGGCGGCCACCGTTACATTCCGCAAGATTCGAACCATTACCCCGGATCAGGCAGCCTTCTTTCCATCACCGGCGAGTGGCCTGATCACAAATACCGCTCCCCTTGCTCGCGCAATCGGACGACTTTGGCCGGTACCCCATAGGCAACAGCTAAACTTTCTATGTCATTGATGACCAGAGTTCCCGCCCCGATGACCGCGTGATCCCCGATCGTGATGCCATGGATGAGATTGGCACCCAACCCAACGGCGGCATAAGCGCCGATAGTGCACTCTCCTCCAGTGATGACTCCGGGCGCCAGGCTGACGAAGTCATGAACTTTGCAGTCGTGATCAATGCACGCACCGGTGTTGATGATGCAATGACGGTCAATGGCCGAGCATGCATTGATCACCGCGCCTGCCATGACCACGGTGCCCGCACCGATCGTTGCGTCTCGCCCAATGCAGGCGGTCGGGTGAATGGCTACAGTGAACTGAATCCCGGGGCACAGCGACTCAATTCGTTCCGCCACTTGCGCGCGCACGCTGTTGTCACCGATCGCGATCAGCGCTCCATCGACCCGATATTCCTTGATCAGCGCCTGGAGGCTGGCTTCATCGCCAATCACCCGATAGCCCATAACTTCCCGGGAAGTAGTATCTATTAATCCGACGATGCGGTGCTTGCGCTCCCTCTCAACCACATCAATGATGGACTTGGCGTGCCCGCCCGATCCGATGATGACGATGCGTTTCATGTTGCATTGGGCGTTGGCGTGTGCGGATATCTACACCCCGCCCTTGTCCTTCATGAAAGGTTCTGGAAACAGCACAAACTGGCCTGGCATATCGGACTTGGGTGGGGCCTATCCCACCACCGGTAGCAATCTTCCCAAGGCCGTTCTTGCGGCCCGTGCGGCGAAAAGAGGGACCGACGCCGGGGATGTCGGTTCCGAACCAGGGTAGACTAGCAAGTCCGCGAGATCACCCGTCACCCAGAATTAAACAGGATTAAGATCTCATCTAAAACGCGTTAAATGTAACGCCTTACGGCCGCGAAGTTATGTGGTCAAGGTCATAATCTGTTCGACACCCAACAGATGTTGGGCTGCACCTGCAATCGAAATCACCATCACCCCCTACCGCTTAGTCAGTCCCCGTTGGTTTGGCGCGGTGCTGATTGACACAGCTTCCCGTGCCACGTCTTCCGTTGAAGCGTCCGGGGCGGCGTAAGACCGCCGGCGCCGATATGACACGGTCGCCGTAGGGCCGCTATCCGGGCTTGTCGACCAGAAGTCCAAGCGTCGGGCCTGAGACTCAACGTTGCCACTACCGACGCCTGCATCACTGGCTTCACCCATGACGGGATCCGCGTCGCGCATCGCCTCAGCGATGGGAAGCTCCATCTGCCCCAATCCGTCCGTCGCCTTTCTCGCGACAAGGGGTTTAACCACTTGCTCAGCGCCGCGGCCTGTGCTTCCAGCTTCGCGCGGCCCTCCGCCTGCGCCACCGCGGCATCACGCGCCTCGCTGCGTACCGCGGCCAGTTCGCCGCGCAGGTCTTCGGCCGTGCGCTCGCTCTTCTGGCGCGCGGTGCGCTCCTGTTCCAGTTCGCGCAGGCTGCGCCGCTCGCTGGCTTCGGCGCGTTCCTGCGCGAGCGTCACCGCCTCGCGCGCCCGCTCCAGCTCCGTCGAGAATTGGGTACGCAGTTCCGCCAACTGGCGCCCTGCCGCCTCCAGCTCCCCCCGCCCCGCTTCCCAGCGCGCCCGTGTCGCGGCATGCGCCTGGCGTTCGGCCGCCAGTTCGGCCTGCACGGCGTCGTGCGCCTGGCGCGCCTCGCCCAACTGCGCAGAGAGCGCCAGCGCATCCGCGCGCGCGGCGGCGGTCTCGGCACGCGCCGCATCGCGCTCGGCCTCGGCCGCATTCGCCGCGTCGCGGGCTTCCGCCCGCAGCGCCGCCAGTTCGGCGCTGGCCGCTTCGTTGGCGGCCTGCCAGATCGTCTGGATGGCCCGGCGGCGATGTCCTTGAGCGCCTCGGGCAGGTCCGGGTGGTCGATGGTGACGCGGGTGCGCCCGCGCAGCTCCTGCCAGAACTGCTGCAGCACTTCGGCGGGCGTGCCCATGCTGCCCTTGCGCACCAGACTGTAGAGCTTGTTGGCGGTGGGTGTCACGCCATAGCGGAAGAAGGGGTGATCGTCCCTTTCGTGTTGATAGATACGGTCAGGCTCCAAGAGTCTTTGCGATTCAAGGGGTTGCGGTTGGGGCCGATATCTCGATTGCTGCGAAATCGGAAACCCTTGCTGGAGGCGGCTTTCCGGACCGTCACCGTTACGCACGATTCGGACGATCACCCCAGCTAGGGCCGTTGGCCTACTCACCCGTGCCCACACTCAAGCGTCGCTTCAAACTGGACAACGGACATTTGAGTTTCGAGTGCACTTGCCAATTCATCGGCCACCTGAATCGCGATCAGATAAACCGCACTCAGCGTGAGAAATCTGTCATCTCCATTGCGGCACCGCGGTCAATCTTCGTCGAGGTGGCACAGGATCCGGTGTGCCAGGCGCAGGTGGGGCCGGTCAATCATCGCATTTCCGAGTCTGGCCACGCCGGTCGCGCCGACCCGCGAGAAGGCATCGACCACCTCCCGGGCCCAGCGGATTTCTTCTTCCTGCGGCATGAACGCTTTGTTGATGGCGTCGATATGCGAGGGATGCGCAGCCGCCTTGGCCACAAAGCCGTCCCGCTTTGCTTGCGCGGCCTCCTCCTGGATCCGCGCCGGATCTGTAAGGCTCGTGCTGACCGCATCGATCGCGTCGATTCCGGCTTGGGCCGCGGCCATCAGACACATGGTGCGCGCCACGGAAAACGGCGCGGTGAGATCCTTGCCGATATGCGAGGAGAAAGCGCCAAGATCGGCCGCGAGGTCTTCCACGCCCCACATCAGCGCGCGCAGACGCATCGGCGCATTCCGGTAGGACGACAGTCCGAACACGCCTTCTGAGGACTCAGTCGCCATGGCAATGACGGACACCTCCCAGCTATCGTCCAGCAGCGCGCACTCGAACGCCGCCAGAAAATCGCACAGGCGATGGACATCATCGACGTTGCGGCACTTGGGCAGCACGATCGCGTTGGGTCGGTGCGGGATCACGGCGGCTAGGTCGCGCAAGATGTGGCCGGAGGCCAGCCCGTTGACACGCACCAGCACTGCCGACTCCATTTCGGTGCGGTTCCGCTCGAGGAAGCCAACCAGTTTTGCCCGCGCGTCTTCCTTGCCCTGCTCGGGCACGGCGTCCTCAAGGTCGAACACCAGCCCGTCCGCGGCGGACTTCAGCGAGGCCGCAAGCTTTCGGTCACTGTCGGCGGGAACAAAGAGAAGGGAACGCAAACGCTGGGGCAAGTTGTTATGCATGGTTGCAAATTCCGAAATGTTCAGACGTCAGGTGTGTGGTCGGGCCGCAGCGCGCAATGTTAGTAACAATGCCAGCGAACATATAACCTGGCAACCCGCGTTTTCCGAAACCACGTTTCGTTGGCGGCGAATGGCATAGCACCGCCCCTGCGGCGACGTCTCCGACGCGGAAGGGCTAGATGGCCCGCGGGCCCAGCAGGCAGTTCCGGCTTGACGGCGCGGGGGCACGTCCGGGCACCTTCGACTTGGCTGCCTTGCAGGCGCTTCCGGCGGTGACCCGTACGGTTGGTGCGAACACCTAGACCGGCGTGAGCCTGTGGGATCTGATCAATGCTGCCGGCACCCAGACCAACGCCGCTCGGTCGAGAATTGGGTACGCAGCTCCTGCAGCTGCCGGCCTGCCGCCTCTAGTTCTACCCGCCCCGCTTCCAACCTGGCTTGGGTGGCGGCGTGCGCCTGCCGCTCGGCGACGAGCGCTTCCTGGTTTTCCGCGAGCGATTCATCCAGCTGGGCCGAGAACGCCGCGGCGGCGGCGTCGTGCGGCCGCAGTCTCGGCGCGCATCGCGTCGCGCTCGGCCTCACGATCGGGATCGCGGACAGATTGTTACGCCCTCCCCTCATTCGCACCGGCGACAGGTGTGAGATTGCCGGAAGGCCTTGCCAACAAAGGCTTCCGGGGAAGCCGACAGATTTTGGTCTCGGCGTCGCACCGATCTTCGCTGTGAAGATTGAGGTACGAATCCGTAGAAACCCTGGGGTCGTGATTTCTTCTTTGCAAAGAAACTATATAGGACTATAGTTTATCCAACGAGAGACGTTCCCCTTTTGCAGAACGAGGCCCCAATGAAGACGATTCCTACCCAGACGAGACACCGCGCCGTGCAGTCCAGTCGCGCACGCGCCGCCCAGTTGCGGGAGGCCGCATGAGCGCCGCCGCGTATCCGCAACAACTCGGGCTGCTGATCGACGGTGCATGGCATTTCGCCGGCGGCCGCCAGACTCAGCCGGTCGTGAATCCCGCTACGGAAGAGATCCTGGCCCAGCTGCCACTGGCAACCGAGGAGGACCTGGATGCCGCGCTTGCCGCGGCACAGCGGGGCTTTGCCGCCTGGAGCGCGGTGTCGCCCTGGGAACGCGCCAGGATCATGCTCAAGGCTGCAGACCTGATCACCGCGCGCAAGCCCGACATCGCCCGCATGCTGACGCTGGAGAACGGCAAGCCGTTGGCCGATGCTCTGGGCGAGCTGGACCGCGTCATCGAAACCATCGTGTGGTGTGCGGAGGAAGGCAAGCGCGTCTATGGCCGCGTGATGGCGCCGCGCAGCCCCGGTGTAAGCGAAAGCACAATCAAGCGTCCGGCGGGCCCGGTGGCGGCCTTCGCGCCGTGGAATTTCCCGGCCTTCCTGGTCACGCGCAAGCTGGCGGCAGCGCTGGCCGCCGGCTGTTCGGTGGTGGTGAAGCCCGCCGAGGAAACGCCTGCGGCCTGCATCGAAGTGGTTCGCGCCTTTCAGGACGCCGGCGTTCCGGCAGGCGTGATCGGACTGGTTTTCGGCGTTCCGGCCCACGTGTCGCGGCGATTGATCGAATCACCGGTGATCCGCAAGGTTTCTTTCACGGGTTCCGTGCCGGTGGGCAGGCTGCTCTGCGGGATGGCAGGCGAGCAACTGAAGGCGGTGACCATGGAACTGGGCGGCCATTCGCCGGTGCTGGTGTTCGACGATGTTGATGTCCAGCGTGTGGTAAAGGCTTGCGTCGGCTTCAAGTTCCGCAATGCCGGCCAGGTGTGCTTGTCGCCCAACCGCTTCTTCGTGCATGAGCGCATCCATGACGAGTTCGTTTCGGAGTTCGTGCGCGCCACGCAGGAGATCCGAGTCGGAGACGGTCTGGACCCGGCCACGCAAATGGGGCCGCTCAACAATGCGCGCCGCCTCGCCGCGGCGGAAGCCTTTGTCGCCGATGCGCACAGCCGCCATGCACGCGTCCTGACCGGCGGCCATCGCATCGGCAAGCGTGGCTATTTCTACGCGCCAACCGTGCTGGCAGGGCTGGAACCCCAGGCCTCAATCCTGCATGAAGAGCCCTTCTGCCCGGTGGTGCCAGTGATGCCGTTTGCCACCCTGGACGAGGCCGTTGCGCAAGCCAACAACGTCGATTTCGGCCTTGCCGCCTACGCGTTCACAGGCTCGATCCGCACCGCCTCCCACCTGACCGAGGCCTTCGAGGCCGGCTGGATCGGCATCAACGGCTTCACCCCCTCGCTGGCAGACGCGCCGATCGGCGGCCTCAAGCAGAGCGGGGTCGGTTACGAAGGGGGCCCCGAAGGACTGGACGCCTACCTGCACACCAAGTACGTCAGCCAGGCCTGCCCACTGTAAGCGCGGCCCGCTCCCCACATCGACATTCCAGAAAGGAGACAAGCAATGAGCCAGTCCAAGCAAGAACACGTCCTCAAGCACATGCCCTTTGGTGGCTACTACAAACGCGACGTGCCGGGACCGGATACCGAACTCACGCACACCGGGCCGGGCACGCCCATGGGCGAATACATGCGCCGCTTCTGGCAGCCCGTATGCCTGTCCGAGCAGCTCACCGACCTGCCCAAGGCCATCCGCATCCTGGGCGAAGACCTAGTCGCGTTCCGGGACAAGCGCGGGCGCGTCGGCGTGCTGCATCGCCACTGCAGCCATCGCGGCGCATCGCTTGAGTACGGCATCATCACGGAAGACGGCATCCGCTGCTGCTATCACGGGTGGCACTACGGGCTCGACGGCACCTTGCTGGAAACACCTTGCGAACCCGCCGACAGCCGCCTGAAGGAGACCGTTTGCCACGGCGCGTATCCGGCCTTCGAGCGCGATGGCCTGGTCTTCGCCTACATGGGCGCGCCGGATGCCAAGCCTGAGTTCCCGGTCTTTGACGCCTATACGCAGCCCAAAGGCACGCGGCTGGTGCCATTCTCGAACGTCTATCCGTGCAACTGGCTGCAAGTGTTCGAGAACATCATGGATCATATGCACACCGCAGTGCTGCATAACCATATGACAGTCGAAGGCGTCGATGCCGAAACCTCGGCCGGCGTCTCGCTGGAAGGCTTCGGCGACATGCCGGTAATGCAGTGGGAGGCCACGCGCGGGGGCAACGGCATGATCTTCATTGCCGCGCGCCGCCTGCCAGAAGACAGGATCTGGGTGCGCATCACCGAGATGCTGTTCCCGAATTGCCTGCAGATCGGCTCGCTGGTCCCGACTGCCGCACGCGAGCGCCACTCCACCACGGCCATGACGCGTTGGCAGGTGCCCGTTGATGACACCAACATGATCATCTTCGGCTGGCGCCACTTCAATAATGAGGTCGACCCTGACCACCTCGGCAACGAAGCGGACTGCGGTGTCGACAAGATCGACTTCCTGGTCGGTCAGACCGGCAACCGCACCTATGAAGAGGGCCAGCGCGCGCCGGGCGACTGGGAAGCGCTGGTGAGCCAGCGCCCAATCGCCGTCCATGCGGTGGAGAACCCGGGGCGCTCCGACATCGGCGTCTACATGTGCCGCAAGCTGCTGCGCGAAGGCGCACGCGGGCAGCTGCAGGCGGATACGACGCGCACCGCAGCCATCGCTGCGGGCGACACGCTGCCCATGTACGCCCAGGATTCCGTGTTGTGCCTTCCCAAGGCCGCCGACGACCGCGCGCTGATGGCCAAGGTCGGCAAACAGGTCCTGGCGATCCTGAAGGAAGCCGATGCCCTGCCCAGTAGCGAACGCGACGCGCATGTGCGCCGGCGCCTGGACGACATCGACGGCGGGCTGGAGGGCGGTGCCACGGCGCTGCTGACCGGCACCGATGCATGAGCGGCAACAGGCGCCGTGGCAACCGGGAACCATCATGCTAGAACTCCGTATTCGATCCATCACCAACGAGGCCGTCGGCATCAATGCCTACGAACTCGTTGATCCGGCCGGCGCCGACCTGCCGGCCTTCACGGCCGGCGCCCATATCGACGTGCATATTCCAGGTGGATTCGTCCGCCAGTATTCGTTGAGCAACGATCCGACGGAGCGCAAGCGCTATGTCGTCGGCGTGCTCAATGTCGGCGATGGGCGTGGCGGGTCAAAGGCGCTGCATACCTCGTTGCGCGCGGGTGATCTGATCCGGGTCTCTGCGCCGCGCAACCACTTCCCGCTGGAGCCCAACGCCAGGCGCCACCTGCTGCTGGCCGGCGGCATCGGCATCACGCCGATGATGGCGATGGTCGCGCACCTGCGCGCGGCTGGGGCGGAGTTCAGGCTGCACTACTGCACGAGAACGCCTGAGCGCACCGCGTTTCGCGAGCAGCTGGCGCCGCTGGTGGAAGCGGGCAAGGCCGTCCACCATTATGACCATGGCGATCCCGCGCAAGGCCTGTCGCTGGCTGACCTGCTGCGCCATCCGGAGGTCGGCACGCACTTGTACTACTGCGGCCCCCCGGGATGGATGGCGGCCGTGTCCAAGGCAACGGCGCATTGGCCGCAGGACACGGTGCATTGCGAGTACTTCGCGGCGCCAACGGCGGCTTGGCCGCGTGCCGAGAACCCGGTCAGCGACGGCATTTTCGAGGTGCGCATCGCCAGCACCGGCCAGACGCTGGAGGTGCCTGCGGACAAGTCCATCGCACAGACCTTGCGCGAGGCGGGCATCACCTGCGAAACCTCTTGCGAGGCCGGTGTCTGCGGCACCTGCCGCACGCGCTACCTGGAAGGCACACCCGAGCACTGCGACTTCATTCTCAGTGACGAAGAGCGCAGCCAGTACCTGACAGTGTGCTGCTCGCGCTCGAGTTCCGAGCTGCTGGTGCTGGACCTCTAGCCGGCTGGCAGGCACGGCAGACCACCAAGACAAAAGGAGACAGGCATGACTGAGCGCACGTACGACTACGTCATCGTAGGCGCGGGATCCGCCGGCTGCGCGCTGGCCGGCCGGCTAAGCGAAGACGGACGCTATTCCGTGCTGCTTCTGGAAGCGGGCCCCGCCGACAAGAACATCTGGATCCACATCCCGATCGGCTACGGCAAGACCATGTTCGACGCCAGGTACAACTGGCAGTTCTATACCGAAGCCCAGCCGCACCTGAACCAGCGCAGGGTCTACTGGCCGCGCGGGCGCACGCTGGGGGGATCCAGCTCGATCAACGGCCTGGTCTATGTGCGCGGGCAAGCCGAGGACTATGACCACTGGGCGTCGCTGGGCAATGCTGGCTGGGCCTGGAAGGACGTCCTGCCGTATTTCATCAGGTCGGAGACCAACCACAGCCTTGGCGGCGCCTACCATGGCAAGAGCGGCCCGCTGCAGGTGTCGCCGATCCGCGAAAAGCACGAACTGGTCGAGGCCTTCATTGGCGCGGCGGGTGAGCTCGGCATTCCGCGTACTGACGATTTCAATGGTGCCAGCCAGGAAGGTGCCGGCTACTACCAGCTCACTTCCCGAAACGGCTGGCGCTGCTCCAGCGCCAAGGCGTACCTGAAGCCAGCGCGCAGTCGGCCGAACCTGGTGGTGGAAACCGATGCCCATACTTCGCATGTGCTGTTCGAAGGCACCACGGCCGTCGGCGTCAGCTTCCGTCAGCACGGGCGCCAATGCACTGCGCGTGCGACGCGCGAAGTCATCCTCTGTGCCGGCGCGATCCAGTCGCCGCAGTTGCTGCAGCTGTCCGGCGTCGGGCCCGCGGCGTTGCTGCGCAGCCATGGCATTCCGGTGGTAGCCGACTCTGCCGGTGTCGGCGAGAACCTGCAGGACCACCTGCAAGTCCGCCTGATGTACAAGTGCGCCAAACCGATCACCACCAACGACGACTTGCAGAGCCTGTGGCGCCGGATGAAGATCGGCCTGAAATGGATGCTGTTCCGCAAGGGGCCGCTGGCCATCGGTATCCAGTTGGGCGGCCTGTTCACGCGCGCGCTCAAGGACGCCGGCACGCCGGACATCCAGTTTCATTTTGGCACCATCAGCGCAGACAGCACCGCGGGCAAGCCACATGCGTTTTCGGGATTCACAATGTCGATGTGCCAACTGCGGCCGACCAGCCGAGGCTCGCTTCGCATCACCTCGCGCGATCCCTCTGTGCCGCCGGCAATGACCCCGAACTACCTGGCCACCAGGCACGATCAGTCCGTCATGATCGCCGGCGTAAAGGTGGCGCGCGCGCTGGCACGCTCCCGCAGCCTGTCGCCGTACATCCTCGCCGAGCACCTTCCCGGCGCGGGCGTACAGACCGATGAGGAAATCCTGGAGTTCATCCGCGCCTACGGCTCGAGCATTTTCCATCCCGTAGGCACTTGCCGGATGGGCAACGATGCCGGCGCGGTGCTCGATGAGCGCCTGCGCGTGCGCGGCGTGCGCCGCCTGCGGGTGGCCGACGCCTCCATCATGCCTACGCTGGTGTCAGGAAATACCAATGCCCCGGCGATCATGATCGGGGAGAAGGCGGCCGACATGATCCTGGAGGATGCCGATCCGGGCCGGGGAGAGGTATTGCCTGCGCTGTTGACCGTATCGGGCGCGCAAGGCGAGTGCACCGTGGCGCCAGTCCCGGCAATGCATGCCTGAAGCCAGCGCCGGAAGGCACCCCGGAGGAGAGAAGCGTTAGGATATATTTAGCGGCTTGAAGGTATCGGATCCCGCCCTGGCGATGCCAGCGTCGGCCCGGAACCGCCGGCAACCCCGCCAGGACGGGGCCGATGCCGCGACGAACACAACGCTTTCTGAGGCAACAATCATGGCAGAACCCACCGACCACGCAGGGATCTTCGCGCAGCTCCGGCGTCCGAGCAAAGGCGGACAGCCGAAATACGTGAGGCTGACTGACGCATTGGTGGAAGCCATCACCTCCGGCTATTGGAAGCCGGGGGACAAGCTGCCGACTGAAGAGGAGTTGGCGGAGTTGACCCCGTTCAGCCTTGGCACCGTGCAGCGCGCACTGCGCAACCTGTCGGAACAGGGCATTGTGGTGCGCCAGCACGGGCTGGGGAGCTTCGTTGCCGAAACCGACCTGCGCCTGGAAGACCCCTGGCACTGCCGCTTCCTCGATGACGACGGCGAAAGCTACTTGCCGATCTATTCGAAAGCGCTCAAGCGCGAGGCGGTCAAGGGTAACGGTCCGTGGTCGGCTCACTTCCCCCACGGCTTCGACAATGTGTTCCGGATCGACCGTGTGATTAACGTTAACAACGAGTTCAACGTCTTCACCCAGTTCTATACCGATCGACGTCTGCTGCCAGCCTTGTGGGAAACGCCGCTGGCCAAGCTGAATGGGGTGAACTTCAAACGCCTGATCGCACGCGAATCGAATGTGCCAATCACCCGCGTCGGGCATTTCGTGCGCGCCACGCAGTTCGACGACCGGATCGTGTCCCTGCTTGAGGTGCAACCGCCTGCCTTCGGGATCTTCATGCAGGCGGTCGCCCAGATGGGGCGCGAAGCGTGCGTGTATTACCAGGAGTTCTTCATCCCGCCCACCAATCGGACCCTGTCCATTCCGGATGAGACAGCGGCCGGGCGCAGATGATATTGCGCGGGTAGGGCCGCGTCGCCCTACCCTCCGGTTTCAAAAAATTTTGTCGTGAACGAAACTATATAGCTCCATAGTAATACCGAGGAAAGAAATGACCAAAACCCCAAAGAACTTGCTAATCATCATGTCTGACGAGCACAACCCAAAGATGCTGGGTTGCGCGGGACATCCTATCGTCGAAACCCCCAACCTGGACCGGCTTGCGGCTAGTGGGACGCGCTTCAGTTCGGCCTACTGCACCAGCCCTGTCTGCATCCCAGCGCGCGCTTCCTTCGCGGTCGGCAAGTACATCCACCAGATGGGCTATGCCGACAATGCGGATGCCTACGACGGCGTGGTCCCGAGTTGGCACCACAAGTTGCGCGAGCGCGGCCACCGCGTAGTGTCGATCGGCAAGCTGCATTTCCGCGAGGAAGGCGAGGACCACGGCTTTTCCGAGGAAATCATCCCCATGCACATCATCGAAGGAAAAGGCGACCTGATGGGGCTGGTGCGCAGCGACTTGCCGGTACGCAAAGGCGCTTACAAGATGGCCAACCTGGCCGGCCCCGGCGAAAGCCAGTACACCTTCTACGACCGCGAAATTGCCGCGCGCGCCCAAGTCTGGCTGCGCGAAGAGGCAGCAAAGCATGACGACAAGCCGTGGGTGCTCTTTGTCTCCTTCGTCGCCCCGCACTTTCCCCTCACCGCGCCGCCGGAGCATTTCTACAAGTACTACGACCGCGACCTGCCGCTGCCCAAGCTCTACGCGCGCCATGAGCGCCCCGACCACCCCTACCTCGTCGACTATCGCAGCAGTTTCAACTACGACGACTACTTCGACGCAGCCAAGCTGAAGAAGGCGCTCGCAGGCTACTACGGCCTGTGCTCGTTCCTGGACGAGAATATTGGCAAGGTGCTGCAGGCGCTCAGCGAAGCCGGGCTGGCCGACGATACCCGCGTCCTCTACACCAGCGACCACGGCGACAACCTGGGCGCGCGCGGCATGTGGGGCAAGTCCACTATGTTCGAGGAAGCGTCCGGCGTGCCGCTGATCTTGGCCGGCCCGGATATCCCGGCAGGCAAGGTGATTGACACCCCTGCCAGCCACGTCGATGCCTACCCGTTCATTCTGGAAGCGGTTGGCGTCGACGAGCCCGCGCTGCGCGACGGCTTTCCCGGCGTGTCGCTAAATGATCTTGCCGACGGCGAGAAGCCCTCACGCAACGTGCTGGTGGAATACCACGGCATGGGATCGGCGACTGGCGCTTTCATGATTCGCCACAAGCAGTACAAGTACATCTACTACGTGGATTACCCGCCGCAGCTGTTTGACCTAGCCGCCGATCCGGAAGAAGTCCACGACCTCGCGCAAGAGCCCACCTCTGCGGCGGTGCTCAATGACTGCCACCAGCGCCTGCTTGCCATCTGCGACCCCGTCGCCGTAGACAACAAGGTGAGGCAGCGTCAGGCCGAACTGCTCGAGGCCAACGGCGGCCGCGACTTCGTGATTCAGCGCGGCGACCTTGGCTTCAGCCCGCCCCCGGGCGCCGCCATCGTCTTCGACTGACACTGGCCCACCACGCCGCTCGCCTTGCGCCGAGGCACTAAGATTTGAACAACAGCCGAGGAAGCAAACGGCGAGCGGGCGGCCCGAACTAAGCAACTACATAGAAGAGCTGAAAGGCCCCACCGATACCGGAGGTAGACATGCCGCAACGCCACGCCAGGGCGCATCGCCCTGCACCGCACGATCACCCAGCCGTGCCACCAGATCCAGGAAACGCCAGGCGCTTGTACCAGAACGCTTGAAGTCACATCTGATTCCTTCCTGGGAGTGAACTATGTCACGCATTCAAAACGCCAACTTACGCGGCTGGGTCATCACCATCATGCTCGCGCTGTTCATGGTGATCAATTTCATGGATAAGGCGATCCTTGGCATCGTGGCCAAGCCGCTGATGGCGGAGCTGCATATCTCGCCGTCCGAGTTCGGCATGATCGCCAGCAGCTTCTTCCTGCTGTTCTCGATCTCGGCCATCGGCTTCGGCTTTGTCGCCAACCGCGTCTCGTCGAAGGCGCTGTTGCTGGTGTGTGCGGGCATCTGGGGTATCTCCCAGTTCCCGCTCGCATTCACCGCCTCGGTGCCGCTGCTGTACTTCTCGCGCATCCTGCTCGGCGCCGGCGAAGGGCCAGCCTATCCGCTGGCGCTGCATGCCTGCTACAAGTGGTTCCGCAACGACCGGCGCAACCTGCCCTCCGCGATCATCTTCCAGGGCGTCACCGCCGGCCTGCTGATTTCGGGCCCGCTGCTGACTTACGTGCTGGTGCGCTGGAGCTGGCATGCCGCCTTCATGACACTGGGCATCGCCAGTTTGGTGTGGATGGTGCTGTGGATGTTCCTCGGCGCCGAGGGCCACATTGGCAGCGACGACAAAGCGGTCGGTGCGCAGCAGGCGTCGGTGCACGTCTCGTATGGCACGCTGCTGACCGACCGGACCTTCCTGGCCAACATGTTGCTTTACTGGACCACGTACTGGATCTTCTCGGTCATGTTCACCTGGGTGCCGTCTTACCTCGGCACGGTGATGCATTACGACGCCACCGCCACGGGCTGGATGTTCATGCTGTTCACGGCATTCAACATCCCAATCGTGCTGGGGGGCTCGTGGCTGTCTGAGCGCATGCTCAAGCGTGGCGTGGCCTCGGTGCGAGCACGCGCCTGGCTCACCTGTGCTTTCGCGCTGGCCGGCGGCGTGCTGATCTGCGTGTCGGTCTATGGCGTTCAGCAACCCCTACTCAAGGTGATCCTGCTGGCTGTGGGCTGCAACCTCCCGCAGATCACGTTCGTGCTCAGTTCTACCATCGTGGCGGAGATCGTTCCCGACAGCCAGCGCTCCGGCATGATGTCGATCAACAGCGCCCTGGCCACCACCGGCGGCCTGGTTGCGCCGGCGCTGATGGGCAAGCTGATCCAGGGCGCGTCGACGCCTGGCATCGGCTACGACAACGGTTTTGTCCTGGCGGGCGTGCTGTCGGTCGTGGCCAGTGTGATCGGCTTCTGCGTCATCAATCCCGAGGCCAGCAAACGGCGCTTCGCCGCGCGCGGCCTGCGGCGCGGATCTGCCGGGGCCGACCCGCGAGCCGTGCTCGCAGACTGATCCTCCTCCACCCCTGTCGCATTCCGAACCCTGCCCGTGCGGCCTCGCCGCCGGGTAGCGGGAACCGGCACGCCCACATTACTGCAAGAGGAAAAAGGAACATGCTATCCATCCCCAGGATCGTGGCGGCACTGGCCGCGCTCGTACTTTCGGCCAGTGCCGCGGCGGCCCAGCCTGTCCGGCTCGTGGTCGGCTATCCGGCCGGCGGCGGCGTCGATACCGTGGCCAGGCTTATCGCCACGAAGCTGAGCGAGTCTTCCGGCAGCGCCTTCCTGGTCGACAACCGCAGCGGCGCGAGCGGTCTTATCGGCGCCGGGTATATCGCCAAGAGCGCGCCAGACGGCAAGCAGTTCCTGGTGGCATCCCCTGCTGAAATCGTCGTCAGCCAGGCGGCGGGCCAGAAGCTGCCTTATTCCCCGAGCCGCGACCTGGTTCCGGTGATCCTGATCGGCGAGACGCCGCTTGCCGTCGTGACCCATCCCTCGCTCGGCGTCAGCCAGCTCGGACAACTGCTCGCTGCGACCGGAGCCGCCAAGACGGAAATCGCCTATGGCACGCCCGGCAGCGGCAGCTCCATGCATTTTGCCGGCGCCATGCTCGGCATGGCTGGCAAGCTGCCGCTGGTGCACGTGCCATATAAGGGCGCCGCGCCGGCACTGAACGACCTGCTGGGCGGACAGGTGCAGCTTGGCGTCATGGGCCTGCCGCCCGTGCTGCAGTTCCACCGCAACGGCAAACTGAAGATTCTGGCGGTCACAACCCGGCAGCGCTCGCCGGCGCTGCCTGACGTACCAACGGTTGGCGAACTGATTGGCAACAGCGACTATCGCTTCTCGAACTGGATGGGCGTGTTCGCGCCGGCCAATACACCAGCGGCCGAGGTCGCGCAGTTGAATCAGCGCATTAACCAGGCCTTGCAGGACAATGACGTTTGCCAGCGGCTGGCGCTCAGCGGCGTGGAGCCGATAGGCGGGACGCCTGAGCGCTTTGCGGCCTTCCTAAAGGAGGAGGAGAAACGCTACACCGCGATCGCCGGCATGGCGGGGATCCGCTATGCCGAATAGTGCCGTTGCGAGCCGGCAGGAGGCAGCCTCCCCGCAATCGATGCTGCTGGACGCACTGTCCCGTGTGTTGACCGACGCGGCCGTGCTGTGGACTGCGGAAGACACGGCACCGTATGAGTGCGACGGGCTGGTTGCACACCGCCAGGTGCCCGTGGCGGTGGTGCTGCCAGAAACCGCCGGACAGGTCGCCGAGGTACTGCGCATTTGCCATCGTCTGGGCGTGCCGGTGGTGCCGCGCGGCGCGGGCACCAGCCTGTCCGGGGGCGCCAAGCCGCTCGCTAATGGGCTCGTGCTGTCGATGGCGCGCTTCAAGCAGATTCTCGACGTCGATCCGCACTCGCGTACTGCCACCGTGCAGCCGGGCGTGCGTAACCTGGTCGTATCGGA
Organism: Cupriavidus phytohabitans; assembly: GCF_000426345.1. Classification (GTDB taxonomy): domain Bacteria; phylum Pseudomonadota; class Gammaproteobacteria; order Burkholderiales; family Burkholderiaceae; genus Cupriavidus. The sequence goes on from NZ_AUFE01000036.1 coordinate 66,368, forward strand.
GGCGGCGGCCCGCCATGGGCTCTATTACGCGCCAGACCCCTCCTCGCAGATTGCCTGCACCATCGGCGGTAATATTGGCGAGAACGCTGGCGGCGTGCATTGCCTGAAATACGGGCTGACGTTGCATAACGTGTCGAGCGTGCGCGGCCTGACCATGCGCGGCGAGCCGGTCGAGTTTGGTTCGCTCGCCCCGGACGCGCCAGGCTTTGACTTGCTGCCGCTCGTGATCGGTTCCGAGGGCATGCTGGCCGTGGTGACCGAGGTTTGCCTGAAACTCGTGCCCAAGCCCCAGCTCGCGCGCGTCATCATGGCTAGCTTCGACGACGTAGGGCAAGGCGGCAACGCGGTCGCCGAGGTGATCGCCGCAGGCATCATTCCCGCCGGTCTCGAAATGATGGACAAGGCCGCCACCATCGCCGTCGAGCAGTACGTGAATGCCGGCTATGACCTGCAGGCGCAGGCCATCCTGCTGTGCGAGTCGGATGGTACGCCGGAAGAGGTGGCCGAAGAGATCGAACGGATGACCCAGGTGTTGCGCCGCTGCGGCGCCACGCGCATCCAGGTGTCTGCCAGCGAGGAGGAACGCCTGCGCTTCTGGAGCGGGCGCAAGAACGCCTTTCCGGCCGCAGGCCGCATCTCGCCTGACTATTACTGCATGGACGGCACCGTACCGCGCAAGCATATCGGCACGCTGCTGGGCCGCATTCGGCAGATGGAGTCCCGCTACGAGCTCCGCTGCATCAACGTGTTCCATGCCGGCGACGGCAACATGCATCCGCTGATCCTGTTCAATGGTGCCGATGCGCGGGAATGGCACCGCGCTGAACAGTTCGGCACGGACATCCTCGAGGTCTGCGTTGAGTTAGGTGGCACCGTGACCGGCGAGCACGGCGTGGGCGTGGAAAAGCTCGACGTCATGTGCACCCAGTTCACTGCGCCAGAACGCGAGATGTTCTTCCGCGTGAAGGCCGCCTTTGATCCGGAGCGCCTGCTTAATCCCGACAAGGCGATTCCCACGCTGGCGCGTTGCGCGGAATACGGCCGGCAGCGCGTCTGCGGTGGCCTGCTGCCCCACCCTGACTTGCCGCGCTTCTGATCGCGGCTGCTTCCTGATCTCCATGCAAGCCCTCATCGAATCCTTCCGCACCACCATCCGGCACGCCAGTGGGCAGCGCCGGCCCCTGCGCCTGCGCGGCGCGGGCACCAAGGACTTTTACGGCAACGCGCCGCAGGGCGAGCCGCTGGACACACGCCAGTTCTGCGGCATCGTCGACTACGACCCCACCGAGCTCGTCATCACCGCGCGCTGTGGTACGCCGCTGGCCGAGATCGAGGCCGAATTGGCGCAGCGCCGACAGCTGCTGGCTTTCGAAGCCCCGCGCTTTGGCGCCGGCGGCACGCTCGGCGGCGCCATCGCCGCCGGCCTGTCGGGGCCGCGCCGGCAGGCGGTCGGGGCGCTGCGCGATTTCGTGCTCGGGGTGCAGATGATGGATGGCCGCGGCGATCTGCTGAACTTTGGCGGCCGGGTGGTGAAGAACGTGGCGGGGTATGACGTGTCACGGCTCATGGCAGGCTCGCTCGGTACGCTGGGGCTGATCCTCGAGGTATCGCTGAAAGTCCTGCCGATGCCGTTTGCTGAGCAAAGCCTGTGCTTCGAGATGGACGAGCCCACCGCGCTGGCGCGCCTCAATGCCTGGGGCGGGCAGCCGCTGCCGATCAGCGCCTCTGCCTGGGCCGATGGCGTACTGCGCCTGCGCTTGTCAGGCGCTGGCGCCGCGGTGGCGGCCGCGCGCCAGAAGCTGGGTGGGGAGTGGATGACGGAGACAGATGCAGCAGCCTTCTGGAAGGGCCTGCGCGACCATTCCCTGACGTGGTTCGACAGCGCTCGCCAAGGCGCCACCCTGTGGCGGCTGGCCGTGCCTTCGACCACCCCGGCGCTTCCCCTGTTCGGCCGACAACTGATCGAGTGGGGCGGCGGGCAGCGCTGGTGGCTGACCGACGCCAGCCCGGGCCACGTGCGGACTGTAGCTGCCGCGGCGCGAGGCCACGCCACGTTGTTTCGCAACGGCGGTGACGGCCGCCATGGGGGCGATGTGTTCACGGCGCTGCCACAGCCATTGCTCGATATCCATCAGCGGCTAAAAGACGCGTTCGATCCCGCCCGCATATTCAACCCTGGCCGCCTGTACGCCCAACTCTGAATCCCCATGCAAATCCAGCTTGCCCAGTTCCTGCGCGACAGCGCCCATGGCGAGGAAGCCGCCACCATCGTCCAGAAATGCGTCCATTGCGGCTTCTGCACCGCGACCTGCCCGACCTACCAGCTGGCGGGCGATGAACTCGACGGACCGCGCGGACGCATCTACCTGATGAAGCAGGTGATGGAAGGCGCTGGAGTTAGCGAGAGCACCCGCCGCCATCTCGACCGCTGCCTGAGCTGCCGCAATTGCGAGTCGACCTGTCCCTCGGGGGTCAATTACGGGCGCCTGGTGGATATCGGCAAGGCCGTCGTCGATGAGCGGCTGGCGGCGCAAGGCATCAGACGCCCGCTGCCCCAGCGCGCCCTGCGCTGGCTGCTGCGCGAGGGCTTGTCGCGCCCCGCGTTGTACAACCCGGCCATGCGGCTGGGCCAGGCGGTGCGGCCGCTGCTGCCCGCCAGCCTGCAGCGCAAAGTTCCGGCGCGGGTCAAGCCCGGTCAGTGGCCGACCACGACACACACGCGCACGATGATCCTGCTGGACGGCTGCGTGCAGCCCGCCATGTCGCCGAACATCAACGCAGCCGCGGCACGAGTGCTGGACCGGCTCGGCATCCGGCTGCTGCGCGCCGCGCGCGCCGGATGCTGCGGCGCCATCCGCCACCATCTGAGCGACCATGACGGCGCGCTGGCACAGTTGCGCCGTAACATCGACGCCTGGTGGCCGCAGGTGGAGGCAGGCGCCGAGGCCATCGTGATCACCGCCTCCGGCTGCGGGGTCATGGTCAAGGAATACGGGCACCTGCTGCGCTTCGATCCAGCATACGCCGCGAAAGCGGCGCGGATCTCCGCGCTGTGCCGCGACCTGAGCGAGCTGTTGCCCGCGCATCGCGACCGGCTGGTGTCGATGCTACCTCGTGCGGCCGGCCCGGCGGAGCGCCAGCGCGTGGCCTATCATCCGCCCTGCACGCTGCAGCACGGCCAGCGCATCCGCGGCAAGGTGGAAGCGCTGCTGGGAGCGTTAGGAATCGAGGTTTCATTGTGCGCCGACAGCCATTTGTGCTGTGGCTCCGCTGGCACTTACTCCGTGCTGCAGCCTGAGTTGGCCAGCCGCCTGCGCGACCAGAAGCTCACCAGCCTGCACGCCAGTGCACCATAGTCCATTGTCTCTGCCAATATCGGCTGCATCGCGCACCTGCAAGGCGGCACCGACACGCCGGTCCGACACTGGATCGAACTGGTCGACCAGTTGCTGAATCCCGCAATGCCGGGACAGGCGTCATGACCACAGTCTTGCGCCAAACCTTTCATCGCGTGCGAGGTAGCCTGGTGCCTGCCTGGTGCCAGCGCATCGGTGTCGCCACGCTGCGCGCGGACCTGATGGCGGGGCTGCTCGGCGCGGTGCTAGTGCTGCCGCAAGGAGTTGCCTTTGCCACACTGGCCGGGCTGCCGCCGGAGTACGGCATCTATACCTCGGTAGTGCCGTGCATCGTAGCCGCGCTCTTTGGCTCGAGCTGGCATGTCATGTCAGGGCCGACCAATGCCAACTCGCTAGCGCTGTTCGCCATGTTGGGCCCGTTGGCCGTGCCGGGCAGTGCCGACTATGTCGGCTTGGCGGTGGTGGTCGCCATCCTGGTCGGCGCCATGCAGCTGCTGATTGGCCTGTTGCGGCTGGGCTCCGTCGCCAATTTCATCTCCCCGTCCGTACTGCTGGGTTTTACGGGGGGCGCGGCCGCGCTGATCGGGCTGTATGGGCTCAAGGACTTCTTTGGCCTGTCCGTGCCCACCGGCACCAGCGCCTTCGGCGTGGTTGTCCATCTGCTGCGGCATCTGGACGCGGTCAGCCCGGCCGCGCTGGCCGTTGGCGTCACCACTATAGTCGTGACCGTCCTGGCGCGGCGCATATCGGCCCGGCTGCCTTTCATGCTAATTGGCTTGCTTGGAGGCTACTGCGCCGCGCTGCTAGTGGCCATGCCAGCGCTCGGCGGCCACCGGGCGGACGTGGTTGGCGCCATTCCTTCCGCTTTGCCGCCATTCCACGTGCCGCATGTCTCCTGGCAAGCGCTGCCCGAATTGCTTGGCATTTCCGCCGCGCTGACTATCGTGGCGCTGGGCCAGTCGATCTCGATTGCCAAGGCGGTGGCAATGCGGTCGGGCCAGCATATCGACGCCAACCGAGAGTTTGTCGGCCAAGGCCTTTCCAACCTAGCGGGCGGCTTCTTTTCCTCCTATGTTTCATGTGGGTCGCTCGGCCGCTCGATGCCAAACTTCGAAGCCGGCGCACAGACGCCACTGGCTAGCGTGTTCTCGGCAGTGCTGCTTGTCGTGCTGGTCGCCTTCAGCGCGCCCTTGCTGGCGCAGTTGCCCCTGGCGGCAATCGCGGCCATGCTGCTGCTGGTATCCGCGAGCCTGATCAACGCTGGCAAGCTGCGCCAACTGGCACGGCACAGCCGCAGCGAGTTCGTTATCGCCATCTGCACCTTCGCCGCAACGCTGGTCCTGCGGCTCGAATTGGCGGTGCTGCTGGGTAGCATGCTGTCTTTGGTGGCCTATTTATACCGCACGTCCCGGCCCGCCATACGAAGCCTGGTGCCCGATCGAAACGACCCCGCACGCCCCTTTACGCCTATCGATGCGCTGGAAGACACGCAGCCCGAATGTCCGCAACTCAAGCTGGTGCGGGTCGAGGGCGCTGTCTATTTCGGTGCGGTTCAGTATGTGACCGACCGCCTGCAGGCCATGCGCTGTCGGAATCCGGCGCAGAAGCACCTGCTGGCTATGGTCCGGAGCATGAATTTCATCGATCTGGCAGGCGCCGAGCTATGGGAGCACGAACTAGCCGATCGACGCGCGGCCGGCGGCGACGTCTACTTCCACCGACCGCGCCAAGACGTGTGCAAGGTGTGGGACCGCACCGGCTTCACCGACCGGATTGGCACCGGCAACATTTTCCGCAACAAGGATGAAGCGCTCCGCGCGGTGCTGTCCAGGCTGGACCCCCAGGTTTGCGAGACCTGTACAGTGCGAATCTTCAAGGAATGCGAGGAAAGAAATGGCCGCTAGATGGGGCGATCGTCCTTTTGCTGCATGTATGGACCCGACGCCTTTTGCAAGCTTCTTGTTCGTGATATCGAAACGGTCTGCATACATGTATCCGGCTTGCCCGATGGGCGCTTGCCGAAGCACGCCCGCAGCCTCGATGAGATCCGCGCATCCCGTCCTTAGCAGATTGGCGGCGTGCCTCACGGGCCGCCGACAGCAAAAACAGGCTTTAGGATGCTGGTTCAACCAATTTCGTCATCGCTTTGAGAAGCTTCGCAATCCTGTGTGGGTATCCTCCTCCTTGCAAGCTGGTTGTTGGGTTATACAGCCGCGTTGCGCGCTATGTAGGTCGAGTCGCTGCTGAGCAGCGCCTGGATGACGCGCGCGTTTTTGTTGGCCAGCGCGACTGCCGCGCAGTTGTGCCCCCGTCGCGCGATCAGCTGCTGCAGCCAGATGCTCTGCGGATCAACCTTATTCGTTGCGTAGCGGAGAACCGCCCGCGCCCCGTGGATCAGCAGGGTCCGCAGGTAGGTGTCGCCGCGCCGGCTAATGCCGTGCAGCCGAGGTTTGCCTCCCGAGGAATACTGACGTGGCACCAGGCCCAGCCAAGCCGCCAGATGCCGCCCGTTCCTGAATTGCTTGGCGTCGCCGACAGCGGCAACCATGGCTGTGGCGGTGATCGGACCAATGCCAGGCACTTCCGCGATCTTCTTGCACAGCGCGGATTGCTTCATGAACGACTGGATAGACGCTTCGATCAGCTGGACACGTTCCTCGATTGCCTTCAGGTGCTGCATCAGATCAGTCAGCAGCGTCTGGCAGAACGATGTCAATTCGTCGGCGCTCTTGCTGAGTAGTTCCGGGATTGCGCGTTTGAACGCCTCGGGTGAACGCGAAATCGTGAGTCCTCGTTCACCGAGCAAGCCACGCATCTGGTTGATCATGGCTGTACGGTGGCGGATCAGGACTGCGCGCATCCGATGTGCGGCCTGGATGTCCTGTTGCTCGACCGATTTGACTGTAACGAAGCGCATGGCGGGTCGGCTGGCGGCCTCGACGATTGCTTCGGCATCGTTGCGATCATTCTTGTTGGTCTTAACGAACGGTGACACATACTGTGGACTGATTAGCCGGACCTCAATGCCGAGCGACTGAAAGCGACGTGCCCAGTGATGGGCGGTGCTGCAGGCTTCCATAACGACCATCCTCGGATTCAGTGTGCGCACCGCCTCCAGGAGCGAGCCACGCGAAACCTTCGCTCGATGCACGGGGCGTCCGCGCTGGTCGGCGCCATGGAGCTGAAAGACTTGTTTGGCAAGATCGATGCCAAGGATGTCGATTTCCACGATGAACCTCCACGTGTCAGGTTGAGGTCGACAGTGTCCCCCGAAGGGAGGCGCCGGGTCCATCTCAGTAGATTG
>NZ_AUFE01000037.1 GCF_000426345.1 Cupriavidus phytohabitans
GCTTATAAGGCTTGTTGATGCTTACAGTAACTTGGGTGGATTGCCACGGATTCCCCTGCACGGGACAGCCTCCTATTCATACGCCATTGCACGGATGCTATTGTGCTGCGGCCTGCCATGAGACAACATGCAGCATGCCGGCAAGGCACCCACAGGAACCGAGTGAAACATTGCCACTCTGCGATCACCCCCAATATGTCGAGACAGATTCCTCCACTTAACCCGCTGCGGGCCTTCGAAGTGGCCGCCCGGCATCTGAGCTTCACGCGGGCTGCCGAGGAATTGTTCGTCACGCCATCAGCAGTCAGTCACCAGATCAAGGCGTTGGAAGAAAGCCTGGGCGTACAGCTATTCATCCGCGAGGCCAAGGCGCTGGTGTTGACACCGGCTGGCACGGCCTACCTGCCTAGCGTCCAGTTAGCGTTCAAGCAGCTCGCCGATGCCACGCACCGTCTGCACAGCAAGGATCGCCCAGCGCTGAAGGTCAACATGCCGCCCACGTTCGCGGTCAAATGGCTGATCCCGCGCATGGACCGCTTCATGAAGACGCACCCGGATATCGACCTGAAGGTGTCGACGTCGAACCACCGCATCGATTTCGAGCGGGATGATTTCGACATGGCGATCCGCTACGGCCGCGGCGACTATCCCGGACTGCATAGCGAGCTGTGCCTGGCGGTAGAAGTGATCCCGGTCTGCAGCCCTGCACTGCTGCAGGGGCCGAATCCGCTGGAAACGCCATCGGACCTGAAGCACCATACGCTGCTGCACGACGACAGCACGTACACGGACGTCAGCAACCCGGACTGGGCGATGTGGCTGGAGCACGCCGGGGTCACCGATGTCGATGCCAGCCGCGGCCCGTCGTTCTGGCCAAGCCACCTGGTCATCAACGCGGCGCTCGGCGGCCTGGGGGTGGCGCTGGTGAAGAAGAACTGGATCGAGCAGGACCTGGCCGAAGGCCGGCTGGTGCGCCTGTTCGAATCGATCCGGCTGCCGGTGGAGTTTTCTTACTTCGTGGTGTTCCCGAAGGAGCGGCTGGAAGACCGCCGCATCCGCAGCTTTACCGACTGGATCCGCGCGGAAGTGGCGGCGGACCAGCAGCGGCCGGCCCCCGCCTGAGGACAGCGCGGGCGACGCCCCGCGTACCGCACAGCCTGCCCCGATCGGCAGGCATGCCGCGCAACATTATGCCGCGCCCTGCATCGATGCCGTCTTCTTCTGCACGCGTGCACGCAGCCGCTCGATATCGACCACGAAGCGGCGATGCGTGCCGCTGCACACCGTCTCCACCGCATCTTCGGCAGTCACGCCGAACGTGACACTGCGCCCTTCGATGGCGGTCACCTCCGCGCTGATGCGCACTTCCCCGCCAAGCGGCGTGGCCCCGCTGTGCTGCACCGAGACCTCCGCGCCAACCGAGCTTTCACCGTCGTCGAGATAGCCTTGCAGGAAATCCAGGCAGGTCTGCTCGATATCGCGCACCAGTTCAGGCGTCGCGTAGATGCGCAGGCTTTCGCCCAGAAAATCGATGGTGCGCTGGCGGTCGACCGTCAGCGTGCGCGAGCAGGTCGCGCCCGGTTGCAATCCGTTGTTCATCAGGGATTCCTTTGATGTTGCGGACGAAGCCATCCAATGCGGCGCGGTGTGCGCGTGCCGGTGGCGTATCCATGGGTTTGTGTGGCTACAGGCGATAGATGCGCTGGGCGTTGTCGTGCCACAGCGCGCGCTGCTGTTCCGGCGAACAGATAGCGATCGCGGCGCGGAAGCCGGCCACGATGGTGTCGTAGCTGGCCACCAGGCTGTCCACCGGAAAGTTGCTGGCGAACATGCAGCGCTCGGCGCCAAAGATGGCGATGGCGTCGCGGATCACGGGCACGTTGTCGGCCTGCGTCCACGGCTTGCCCGGCAATCCCAGGCCCGAGATCTTCAAGGCGACATTGGGTTGTTCAGCCAGCTCGGCCATCGCGGCGCGCCAGCCGGCCAGCCCCGCCTCGCTGCGATCAGCCGGCAGCCCGGTATGGTTCAGGATCAGCTGGGTGGGAAAATCCCGCGCCAGCGCCGCCGCCTGGTCCAGGTTCCACCACGGCGACTGCAAATCGAAGGACATGCCATGGCGCGCCAGCAAGGCGTAGCCGCGCCGCCAACGCTCGTCGTCCATCGAGCCGGGCAGCCCACGCCGCGCATCGTCCCGCCGGGCGGCGGTGACCGGCTTGTTGCGGATGCCGCGCATCGTGGCGTAGGCGGCATGGCCGGCCAGCACTTCCTCGACATCGCCGCGGTCAAGCTGGGCATGACCGACGACTACCGTTGGCCTCCCCGTCCGCGCGGCGAGCTGCGTCAGCCATGCGGTCTCATCGACGGGATTGGCGCGCGCCCACTCTGCCTCGACGTGCACCGTCTTGACGGGCGCGCAACCGGCCGTGTCGCGGGCGAGATCCTCCGGCAGGTAATTCCGGCGCAGCGCCGAGTAGTCGCCATAGCGGAAGTTCGGCACCGCTTCGTCCTGCAGCCACGGATATGGATTGCGGCCGAGGTCCCAGAAATGCTGGTGCGCATCGATAAAGGGCTCGACTGGCGCCGCTTGTTCGTCGCGCATGGGCCTACTCCTTGACGGAGATGCGAGTGGCAAGCTGCTTGAACTGCGCTGACTCCTTCACCATGGCGGCCTGAAGCGTCACGTCGTCGGCATAGGTATCGGTGCTGAAATGCAGCTTCTCCAGCGTCTGGCGCATCACCGGCTCCTGCACGGACTTGGCAATGGCCGCCTTCAGTACTGCGATCACCTCGGGCGGTGTGCCCTTTGGCGCCGAGATGCCGCGCCAGATCCCCATCGACAGGTCGATATTGCGCTCCTTCAGCGTCGGCACATTCTCGAAGCCGCTGACGCGCTTGTCGGCCATTACCGCCAGCACCTTGAGCTTGCCCGCGGCCACGTGCGTGAAGACCTCTGCCGTGCTAACCGTAACTGCATCGATATGTCCGCCCAACAGCGCAAGCGTGGCGGGAGCGCCGCCGGCGTACGGGATATGATTGAACTTCGCGCCCGTCTTGTCGGCCAGCGCGGCGGCAGCCATATGCCACGCCGAGCCCTGCCCCGCATTCCCCACGCGGATGTTGGCTCCCGGCTTGCGCGCATCAGCAACGAACTGCTCGATCGTTGTCCACGGCGCGTCCGCGCGTACTGCCACGGCGGCAGGATCGGCATTCAGGCGCGCGATCGGCACCAGGTCCTGGTAGGTGAACTTGGCCAGTCCGAGGTAGTTCAGGAAGGTCAGCTCGCTGGACGACAGCACCAGCTTGTAGCCGTCCGGCTTGGCGTGGACCACTTCGCCCAACCCCACCGCGCCGGTGGCGCCCGGCTTGTTGATCACCACGATCGGCTGCGGCAGGTGCCTGGCCGCCGCCGCGGACAGCGCGCGCGCCACCACATCGGCGCCGCCGCCGGCCTGCCACGGCACGATCAGTTCGATGCGCCGGCTGGGGTAGGTTTCCGCACTCGCTGCGGCCGTACCGCCCAGCAGCCCTAGCACCACGGCCGCGGGCATCGCCCAGCGCCGCAATTGCGAACGTGACATCTGCATGGTTGTCTCCTGTCTCTTATCGGTATAGATGATCCAGCGGTGCGCTCAGGCGGCGCCGCGTTCCAGTTCTTGCGAGCGCACCGGGGCGCCGAACGCACCCTGCGCACGCAGCCGCACGACGGTGGCCGGATCGAAGCCGAACTCGCCCAGCACCTCGTCGGTATGCTGCCCCAGCAACGGCGCCGGATAGCGCACCTGCTGCGGCGTGCCGCTTAGCTTGACGGGGAATCCCAGCGCCTTGACCCGCCCTTCCACCGGGTGCTCGATCTCCAGCACCATGTCGCGCGCGACCGCCTGTTCGCTGGACAGCGCTTCGTCGTAGGTGAAGATCGGCGCCGCCGGCACGCCGGCCGCGAGCAGCGCGTCGACCCATTCCGCCGCCGGCTTGCGCGCGAATTCTGCCTCAATTTCAGGGATCAGCGCGGCGCGGTTGCGGATGCGCGCCGCATTGTCGGTAAAGCGCGGATCGGCGAGCAGGTCCGGCCGCTCGATCACATCGCACAGCGCAGCCCACAGCTTGGGATTGGCCGCACCGATGACAAAGTGCCGGTCCGCCGCTTGCACCGCCTGGTACGGCGCGCTCATCCGGTTGGCGCTGCCGATCGGCACCGGCACCTCGCCCGTGCCCCAGTACTCCGCCGACTCCCATACCGACAGGCCGAGCGCTGTCTCGAACAACGAGGCATCCACATACTGCCCTTGGCCCGTGTGCTCACGGCCCATCAGCGCGCTGAGGACGCCATAGGCGGTGAACAGGCCCGCCCCCAGGTCGGCGATCGGCACGCTTGCCTTGACCGGCGGCGCGTCCGGATGGCCCATCACGCTCATCACGCCCGACATGGCCTGCGCGATCAGGTCCAGCCCCGGGCGCCGCGACCACGGCCCGGTCTGGCCGAAGCCGGAGATGCTGGCATAGACCAGGCGCGGATTGATCTCGCGCAGCACCGCGTAGTCGATCTTCAGGCGCGCGGCCACGCCGGGCCGGTTGTTCTCCACCAGCACGTCAGCGCCACGCACCAGTTCATAGAACGCTTCCAGCCCGGCGGGGTTCTTCAGGTCGATCTCGACACTGCGCTTGTTTCGGTTCAGCGCCAGGAAGCCGCCACTGTCATCGCCCTTGAGCCGGAAGCCCATCGACTTGCGGGTCTGGTCGCCAGCACCGGGCGTCTCGACCTTGATGACGTCGGCGCCCATGTCGCCCAGCAGCATGCAGCAGAACGGACCCGCCATGATCTGGCTCACGTCCAGGACCTTGATTTTGGATAACGGCAAATTCATGGATACCACCTGAAGTTCGGGCGGCCGCACAGGGGATGGCGCCGCCGCGGTATTGGAAAAAACCAGAGTCGGGTGCTTTCAGCGGCCCACGAACTGCGGCCTGGTCTTGTCGATAAAGGCGCGGTGGCCGATACGGAAGTCCTCGGTGTCGAAGCAGGCATAGGACTCGGCATGCTCTTCCGGACGCAGCGGCTTGGGGTCCAGCAGCCGGCGCACGAACTGCTTGTGCCAGCGCGCCACCAGCGGCGCCTCCGCGGCATCGAACACCCGTCCCTCCAGCACGATCTCCAGCGCCGTCGCCGGCCCCGCCAGCGCCACCAGCCCGCCCAGCTCGCCATACGACATCACCAGCCCGAGCCGGTTGACCGGCACGCCGAAGCGGCTCGACTTGCCGCAGATGCGCAGGTCGCACATCGAGGCGATTTCCAGCCCGCCGCCAACGCACGCGCCCTGGATCAGCGCGATGGTCGGGTGTCGGCATTCGGCGATGGCGCGCATGGTGGCATTGGTGATCTCGCCGTATTGCTGCGCCTGCGCGGCGTTGGCGCGCATGGTGTCGAACTCGGCGATATCGGCGCCCGCGGCAAAGGCCTTGTCGCCGGCGCCGCGCAGCATCACGCAGCGCAGCGTGTCGTCGGCGGACAGGCTCTGGATGGCCTCGGTCAGGCCCTGCCACATGGACAGGTCCATGGCGTTGAGCTTGTCCGGGTTGTTCAGCGTGATGGTGGCGACCTGGGCGTCGCGCTCGATCAGGATCGGTTGTCTCATGGTTGTCGTGGGTTTGGTGGTGGCCCGGCAAGTGCGGGCTGGGTCCGGAATCTGGCTGGTCAGCGCAAGTCTAGGGCCAGCGCCGCGCGCGTCAAAACGAGAAAAACTCAGCGGCGCTTCAAGAAAAACTAGGCGCACGGTGCTGTGAGATTTTCTTGGGCTGCCTTCAAGTAAATCCACGTTGTGACTGACGGGGCTTGTTCCTAGACTTCGTCACCAATGCAGCCAGCCGGGCCGCCAGTCAGCATCTCGGACAGTCCGGCAGGCCGCGCACCCCACAGCATGGAGACAAGATGGCCCTCATCAACTACATCACCCAGATCCAGATCGACTTCGGCGCCATCGGGCTGCTGGCGCGGGAATGCGAACGCATCGGCATCACGCGCCCGCTGGTGGTCACCGACGCCGGCGTCAAGGCCGCGGGCATCGTTCAGCGCGTGCTGGAACAGCTGCGCCCCGGCTGCGAAGCCGTGATCTACGACGGCACGCCGTCCAATCCAACCGAAGCCGCCATGCGCGACGCCGTACGCCTCTATGGCGAGTACCGTTGCGACGGCATCATCGCGGTGGGGGGCGGCTCGCCGATCGACCTGGCCAAGGGCGTGGCGGTGTGCGCCAAGCACGAGGGGCCGCTGCGCCAGTTCGCCGCGATCGAAGGCGGCGTGGCGCGCATCACGGCCGCCACCGCGCCGGTCATCGCCATCCCGACTACCGCCGGCACCGGCAGCGAGGTCGGCCGTGGCGCGGTGCTGATCCTCGACGACGGCCGCAAGGTCGGCGTGCTTTCGCCTTACCTGGTGCCGCGCCTGGCAATCTGCGATCCCGAGCTGACCCTGGGCCTGCCGCCGATGCTGACCGCGGCCACCGGCATGGATGCCATCGCGCATTGCCTGGAGACCTTCATGGCGCCCGCATTCAATCCGCCCGCCGACGGCATAGCGCTGGATGGCCTGCGCCGCGCGTGGCTGCATATCGAGCGCGCCCGCTTCGATCCGCAGGATCGTGACGCAAGGCTGGCGATGATGAGCGCATCGATGCAGGGCGCGCTGGCGTTCCAGAAGGGTCTGGGCTGCGTGCACAGCCTGAGCCACGCGCTCGGCGGACTGATGCCGACGCTGCACCATGGCACCCTGAACGCGGTGCTGCTGCCGGCGGTGATCCGATTCAACGCGGACGCGCCGTCGATGCAGGCAGACGGCAAGCTGGCCCGCATCGCGCAGGCAATGGGACTACCCGATGCCGACGCCATCGGACCGGCGATCAGCGACCTGAGCCGCCGCCTGGGACTGCCGTCGGGGCTGCGCGAGATGGGCGTGGACCCGGCGCTGTTCCCGCGCGCGATCGACTATGCGCTGGCGGACCACTGCCACAAGACCAACCCGCGCGAGGCCAGCGCCGAAGACTACCTGGCAATGCTGCAGGATTCGCTGTAAGCCAAGCCGGCTTCACGAGCAAAACAGCAAAGCAAAATTACAAAGGAGACCAAGCATGCAACGTCGCACCTTCCTGTGCGCAGGCGCGGCCGCGCTGGCCGCCCCGCTGGCGCGGGCAGCCTCGCCGCTGCCGGCCGGACCGATCCGGATCATCGTGGGCTTCCCGCCCGGCGGCGGCACCGATGTGATGGCCCGCGTGATCGCGCAGCATCTGTCGACGCTGTGGCAGGTGTCGGTGATCGTCGAGAACCGCCCCGGCGCGGCCGGCGTGGTCGCGGCGGAGTACACCGCGCGGCAGGCGCCCGACGGCACCGCGCTGCTGATGACCAATATCAGCAACCGCGCCATCGCACCCAGCCTGTATCCCAAGCTCGGCTATTCGGTGGAGAAGGACTTCACGCCGATCATGCTGGTCGGGGTCACGCCCAACCTGCTGATCTGCAACACCAGCGGGCGTGCGCGTTCGGTGGCCGACGTGGTCGCGCTGTGCCGCAGCCAGCCGGGCAAGATCACCTTCGGCTCGTCCGGCGCGGGCGCGGCACAGCATCTGGCGCTGGAGATGTTCAAGCTGCGTGCGGGCGTGGATGCGCTGCACGTGCCCTATCGCGGCTCGGCGCCGATGCTGACGGACCTGATCGGCGGCCAGATCGATTTCAGCTTCGAGACCATGACCTCGGCCACGCCGCAGATCCAGGGCGGCAAGGTGGTGGCGATCGCGCAGACGCGTCCGCGCCGCGCGGCCAGCTATCCCCAGGTGCCGACGCTGGCCGAGTCCGGCTTCCCCGGTTTCGATGCCGGCACCTGGTATGGGCTGGTCGGCCCTGCCGGCCTGCCGGCGCCGATGGTCGAGCGCATGAATGCGGACATGAACAGGGTGCTGGCGATGCCGGATGTCGCCAGCAAGCTGGCCGGCTTCGGCGCCGAGGACGGCGGCGGCACGGCGGCGCGCTTTGCGCAGTTCATCGCCACGGAGCGCGTCAAGTGGGCGCGCGTGGTCAAGGACGCCAACGTCAAGGTGTGACATGAATCGACGCATCACGATTGAGGAAACCCTGCCCCGCGACGCGGAGCGCGCCTTGCTGCTCGGGCGTGCCTGGCTGCCTGGCCCGAACGGCGGTCCCGCCATGGTTGTCGTGCGCGGCGCGGAGCTGTTCGACATCAGCACCACCGCGCCCACCATTGCCGGACTGCTCGCGCTGCCAGACTGCGCCGAACGCGTGCGCAATGCCACCTGACCCTCGCTGGGGCCGCTGCAGGACTGGCTCGACGCGACCTGCGCGCATGGGCCGAACCCGGAGCATCGCCACCTGCTGGCGCCGAACGACCTGCAGGTGGTCAAGGCCGCCGGCGTGACCTTTGCCGCCAGCCTGGTCGAGCGCGTGATCGAGGAGCGGGCACGCGGCGATGCGGCCAGCGCCGCGGCCGTGCGCGAGAGCGTCAGCGCGATCGTCGGCCCGGGCTTTGCGTCGGTGCGCCCGGGTTCCCCCGAAGCCATGCGCATCAAGGAAGTACTGGTCGTGCAGGGGCTGTGGTCGCAATACCTGGAAGTCGGCATCGGCCCGGACGCCGAGATCTTTACCAAGGCCGCGCCGCTGTCGTCGGTGGGGACCGCCGTCGACGTCGGCCTGCACCCGCAGTCGACCTGGAACAACCCCGAGCCGGAGGTCGTGCTGGCGGTATCCCCGCGCGGCGAGATCGTCGGCGCGGCGCTCGGCAACGATGTCAACCTGCGCGACTTCGAAGGCCGCAGCGCGCTGCTGCTGGGCAAGGCCAAGGACAACAACGCATCGTGCGGCATCGGCCCGTGGATCCGCCTGTGCGATGCGCATTTCGGCATCGACGAGATCGCCCGCACCGAGATCGACCTGACCATCGAGGGCGAGGATGGCTTCGTGCTGCACGCCGCCAGCGCCATGACCCGGATCAGCCGCTCGCCGCAGGAGTTGGTGGCGCACGCGATGGGCGCGCACCACCAGTACCCCGACGGCATGATGCTGTTCTGCGGCACGCTGTTCGCGCCGGTGCAGGACCGCGACGCGCCGGGCGCCGGCTTCACCCACCATCCGGGCGACCGCGTCAGCATTTCCGCGGCGCACCTCGGCGGGCTGGTCAACTGGGTCGGCAACAGCAACGAACTGCCGCCGTGGACGTTCGGCATCGGCGCATTGATGGCCAACCTGGCCCGGCGTGGCCTGCTGCATCCCCCTCCCTGATCCTTACTTGCCCCGTACGGGGCAGCACAGAGCCCGGCACACCCGACCGGGCCGCATGACAACCCAGGAGACACCATGAAACACGTTATCCCGCATATCGTGCTGGCGGCGCTATTGTCCGTCGCCGGCGTGGCCGCCGCGCAGGCCCCCGTCAAGCTGCGCTTTGCCCATACCGTTCCGGAATCCGATTCGCAGCACCAGGCCGCGCTCGCCTTCAGCAAGAAGGTCAAGGAGCGCACCCAGGGCGGCGTCGAGATCCAGGTTTTCGCCAACAGCCAGCTCGGCAACGACACCACGCTGGTCACGGGCGTGCGCAGCGGCACCATCGACATCGGTGCCACCGGCAATCCCTTTGTCACCGGGCTGGCACCGCGCCTGAACGTGCTGGACCTGCCCTACCAGTTCGAGGATGGCCCGTCGGCCTACAAGGTACTGGACGGCCCGGTCGGCCGCTCGCTGCTCGACGAGCTGGGCACGCACCGTATCAAGGGCCTGGCCTTCTGGGAGATCGGCTTCCGCAGCCTCGGCAACAACAAGCGGCCGATCAACAAGGCCGAAGATATCCGCGGCCTGAAGATCCGCACCACGCCCAACCCGTCGCATATCAAGGCCTTCCAGCTGCTGGGCGCGAGCCCGCAGCCGATGCCGTTCGCCGAGGTCTTCGGCGCGCTGGAATCCGGCGCGGTCGACGGCCAGGAGAACCCGCCCACGCTGATGGTGTCGTCCAAGATGTACGAGGTGCAGAAGTATGTCTCGATGACGCGCCACGCCTATACCGCACTGGTGGTGCTGATGAACAAGGCGAAATTCGACTCGCTCAAGCCTGAGTACCAGAAGGTGCTGGTGGAAGAAGCCGCGGCCGCTGCCACCTACCAGCGCAAGCTCAATGCCGACAACGAAGCCGCCGCGATTGCCACGTTGCGCGCCAAGGGCGTGCAGGTCAACGAGCATCCCGACAACGCCGGCATCCGCAAGGTAGTGCGCGAGGAAACGCGCCAGCTGTTCGTGCAGAAGAATGGCGACGCCGTGCTGCGCGCCATGGACGCCCAGCGGTAGGAGAACCACGTCATGCCCGCCATGCCCACCGCCATCGTCGATGCCCACCACCACCTGTGGCGGCTCGGCCCGGCGCGCCATCCCTGGCTGCAGGAAGGATACGACCCTGCCGCCTTCTTTCTCGGCGACTACGCCACGCTGCGGCAGGACTTCGACCCGCGAGACTACCTGCGGCAGTGGGACGGCCTGCACCTGGCCGCCAGCGTGCATGTCGAAGCCGAACGGCACGCCGACGAGTCGGTGGCCGAGACCGCGTGGCTGCATCGGGTCCACGCACGCCATGGCTTTCCCAATGCGGTGGTGGCGCATGGCGATTTCAACAGCGACACGCTGGCCGCACAGCTGCGCGCGCACCAGGCCTTTCCTCTGGTGCGGGGCGTAAGGTGCAAGCCGCGCACCAGCCGCACCGCCGATGGCAGCGTGCACGGGCAGCCCGGCACGCTGCAGGACCCGCGCTGGCTGGCCGGCCTGCAGCGGCTGGCCGAGCATGGCCTGGCGTGGGACCTGCGCGTGCCGTGGTGGCACCTTGAGGAAGCCGCGGAGGCGATCGCGGCCGTGCCGGGGCTCGCCGTGGTGGTCGAGCACACCGGCCTGCCGTGGGACCGCTCGGAAGCGGGCCTGGCAGGCTGGCGCCGCGGACTTGCGGCGCTGGCCAGCCTGCCCGGCGTGCACCTGAAGCTGTCCGAGTTCGGTTTGCCCGGCACCGGGTGGGACCGCGCCGGCAATGTCGGCGTGATCCGCCACGCGCTGGAGATCTTCGGCTGGCAGCGCTGCATGTTCGCCAGCAACCTGCCCGTCTCCAGCCTGCGCGCGTCGCTGCATGAGATCGTCAATACCGTGGCCGCCGGGCTTGAAGGCCTGCCCGACGCCGCCGCACAAGCGGTGTGGCACGACAACGCCATGCGCTTTTACCGGATCGAGGCGCCCGCAGCCAGCCTGCGCTGACGCCCGTCCAACCAGGAGTTCCCAATCATGAACCGCATTACGCTCCGCCTGGCCCAGGGCGCCATGGTTGCCATGATGGCCACCATGATCGTGCTGGTCTTCGGCAACGTGGTCCTGCGCTACGTCTTCAATTCCGGCATTGCCTTCTCCGAAGAAGCCTCGCGCTTTGTCTTCATGTGGCTGACGCTGACCGGCGCGCTGCTGGTGATGCACGACAAGGCCCACCTGGGCATGTCCACCGTGGTCTCGCGCCTGGGCGAAAACGGCCAGCGCGCCTGCCGCCTGCTCGCCGATGCCGGCGCACTGGGCTGCTGCCTGCTGCTCGCGCACGGCGCCTGGCAACTGGTGACGATCGGCATGGACGACCGTGCCCCCGTCACCGGCGTGCCGCTGGGCGTGGTCTATGCCTGCCTGCTGGTATGCAGCGTCGGCATGGCGGCGATGCTGCTGCACGGGCTGTGGCGGCTGGTCAGCGGCCGCATGCCGCAGCACGAACTGGTGCCGCAGTCCGGCGCCACCGGCGAATAAGCGCAAGGAATCCATCATGACCATCTTTGTCTTTGTTGGCTCGCTGCTGGGCGCGATGTCGCTCGGCATGCCCATCGCCTTTGCGCTGCTCGCTTCCGGTGTCGCGCTGATGCTGCACCTGGGCAATTTCGATACGCAGATCCTCGCGCAGAATATGCTGGAGGGCGTCAACAACTATCCGCTGATGGCGGTGCCGTTCTTCATGCTGGCCGGCGAGCTGATGAACGCCGGCGGGCTGTCGCAACGCATCGTGCGCGTGGCCGACGCGGCGGTCGGGCATGTGCGCGGCGGGCTGGGCTACGTGGCGATCATCGCGGCCACGGTGGTGGCCAGCATCTCCGGCTCGGCCGTGGCCGATACCGCCGCCGTTGCCGCACTGCTGATCCCGATGATGCGCAACGCCGGCTACAACGTGCCGCGCGCCGCGGGGCTGATCGCAGCGGGCGGCATCATCGCGCCGGTGATCCCGCCGTCGATCGCCATCGTCGTGTTCGGCGTGGTCGCGCAGGTGTCGATCACCAAGCTGTTCCTGGCCGGCATCGCGCCCGGCGCCATGATGGCGCTGACGCTTGCCGTGACCTGGCACTTCTGCGCGCGCAAGGAGAAGCTGGCGCCGGTGGAACCGTTCAGTGCGCGCCGCCTCGCCAAGGCCGCGCTCGACGGCGTGTGGGCGCTGGTGCTGCCGGTTGTGATCATCGGCGGCATGAAGATCGGCGCGTTCACGCCGACCGAGGCCGCGGTGGTGGCGGTAGTCTACGCCATCGTAGTCGGCCGCTTTGTCTACGGCGAGCTGAAGCTGCGCGCCCTGCCCGGGCTGATCGTCACCGCGGCCAAGACCTCCAGCACCGTGCTGTTCCTGGTGGCGTGCGCGCTGGTCTCGGCATGGCTGATCACCATCGCCAATATCCCGGCGCAGGTGACCGACCTGCTCGAACCCTTCATCGACAACAAGATCCTGCTGATGTTCGTCATCATGATCCTGGTGATCGCGGTCGGCACCGCGCTCGACCTGATGCCGACGGTGCTGATCATGACGCCGATCCTGATGCCCGTGATCACCAAGGCCGGCATCGATCCGGTGTACTTCGGCGTGATGTTCGTGCTCAACAACGCCATCGGCCTGTTGACGCCGCCAGTCGGCACGGTGCTCAACGTGGTGGCCGGCACCTCGCGCTGCAGCCTGGACAGCGTGATCGGCGGGGTCTGGCCCTTCCTGCTGAGCCTGACTGCGCTGATGTTCCTGTTCGTGCTGTTCCCGCAGCTGATCCTGGTGCCGGCCGCGTGGCTGCACTGATCCCCTCCTCTACGCCCAACACACCATGTCGTCCATCAACGAGATCGAGGATCTGCGCCGGCTCGCCCGGCGGCGCGTGCCGCGCATGTTCTATGAGTACGCCGATTCGGGATCGTGGACCGAATCTACCTACCGCGCCAACCAGCATGAGTTCGGCCGCATCCTGCTGCGCCAGCGCGTGGCCGTGGATATCGACGAGCGCCGCATTGCCACGCAGATGCTGGGCCAGGAGGTGGCCATGCCGGTGGCAATCGCTCCGACCGGGCTGGCCGGCATGCAGCATGCCGACGGCGAGATCCTGGCCGCCCGCGCAGCGCGTGATTTCGGCGTGCCGTTCACGCTGTCGACCGTCAGCATCTGCTCGATCGAAGACGTGGCCGAGGCCACCGGCGGGCATCCGTTCTGGTTCCAGCTCTACGTGATGCGCGACCGCGCCTTCGTCGAGCGGCTGATGGACCGCGCCCGCGCCGCCGGCTGCCCGGCGCTGGTGCTCACGCTGGACCTGCCGGTCAGCGCGCAGCGCCACAAGGACCTGCGCAACGGCCTGTCGGCACCGCCGCGGCTGACGCCGTGGAACCTGCTCAACATGATGGGCAAGCCGCGCTGGTGCCTGGGCATGCTGAGCACGCGCCGGCGCACCTTCGGCAACATCATCGGGCATGTGCAGGGCGTCGACGACATGAGCTCGCTGGCCGACTGGTCCAGCCGCCAGTACGACCCGACGCTGAACTGGGACGACGTGGCCTGGATCCGCCGCCGCTGGCCCGGCAAGCTGGTGCTCAAGGGCATCCAGGACGTCGCGGATGCGCGCCTGGCGTGCCAGTCTGGAGCGGATGCGCTGATCGTGTCCAACCACGGCGGGCGCCAGCTCGACGGCGCGCCGGCGTCGATCTGCGCGCTGCCCGCCATCGCCGAGGCCGTGGGCGAGCGCATCGAAGTCCATATGGACGGCGGCATCCGCTCCGGGCAGGACGTGCTCAAGGCGGTCGCGCTCGGCGCCAGGGGCGTCTATATCGGCCGCTCGATGCTGTATGGCCTGGGCGCCATGGGCCAGGCCGGCGTGACGCGCGCGCTGGAGATCATCCGCAAGGAACTGGATCTGACCATGGCCTTCTGCGGCCACACCGACATCCGCGCGGTCGGCAAGGACATCCTGCTGCCGCCACATCCGCCCGCTTCGTAATCCTCGTAATCCTCGTAATCCGCGTGTCGTAGCCACAAACCCAACCGCAAACAAACCAGTCAGGAGACAACCAATGATCCTTCGCACAACCCTGCGCGCCCGCCAGGCGCTCGCCATGCTCGCAACCAGCACCGCCTTCGGCGCCGCCGCCCTGGTGCCCGCGCCCGCCGCGGCGCAGCCGGCCCCATCCGCCGAATGCAAGGCGGCGCTGGACGCCCGCGCCCAGAATGCCAACTATCCGCGCGACACCGTGCCGCGCTACATCAAGACCCCCACCGGCTACCTGCTGGTGCTGCGCATGGGCGACAACGTCTTCGAGCAGATCGAAGCCTTTGCAATCTGCGAGAAGGTGCCCAGCGCCAGCCTGTCCGCGATCGGCTTCGCCAATGTCACGTTCGGCTTCTGGGATGCGGGCAAGAAGCAGTTCAACCCGCGCACCTTCCGCAATGTGGAGATGGCCAGCATCGTCGGCAGCCTGGCCTGGAAGGAAGGCAAGCCCTCGATCCATGCGCATGGCGTGGCAGGAGACAGCAGCTTCGATACCTACGGCGGCCATATCCTGTCGATGGAAGTCGGCACGGGTTCGCTGGAAGTGACGGTGACGGCCTATCCGCAGCAACTGGAACGCGGCATTGACCCCAAGATCGGCGCCAACGTGCTGGGATTGCGCGATAACCACTGATGAGACGCGGCGTTGGGACCGCCGAATGCCGGCCGGCCCCAACCGTAGAATGTCCCTTGTTCTCCCTGACCATGCCGCGATTCTCCGAATGAGACCTGCTCCGCCCTGAACCGGACCAGGGCACGGATCTTACGCTGTCAGAACGCCCGGACAGCCCCGGCATCGCAATGAACGGCTGGTTGCACCGCCTTTCCGCCGACGGCCAGTGCGTGAAACACACCTTGCTGCGGCCGGCCACTGAGGCTCCGATCAGCTCGCGCGGGATCGGAAACCTCACGGCAACGCTCAGCCCCATCGGCTGCTGCGTGCCGGGCCCGGCAGCTGGTCTTTACGGACCTTCAGGTAACTCAGGCTGGCGCTGCGGACAATTCAGTCGGGCGGCGTGCGGAACGGGGGTCCCGCACGCGGATACTGGTCTGGTCCCGTTCAGGCTGCGGCTGCGGTGAGCGTTGGGTAATCGGTCAGGCCTTGCGCACCGCCACCGAAGAGCGTGTCGCGGTCATGCTGCGCGAGCGGCGCGCCAACGCGCAGGCGCTCGGGAAGGTCCGGATTCGCGACGAACGGGCGGCCGAAGGCGACCAGATCGGCCCAGCCCGCGGCGATCGCTTCGCGCGCGCGCTCCGCGGTGTACTTGCCCGCATAGATCAGCACGCCGGGGAATGCTTCGCGCAGCTTGCGCTTGAATGCCGCCGGCATCAGCGGCGCATCGTCCCAGTCCGCTTCCGCGATGTGGAGGTAGCCGATGCCGAGTTCGCCCAGCAGCCTGGCCGCGGTAAGGTATGTCGTCTCCGGATCGTCATCGACACAGCCGTTCAGCGTGGTCAGCGGCGCGAGGCGGATGCCGACGCGCGACGCGTCGCCCGTGCCAACGATCAGCGCCTGCGCGACTTCGCCGAGGAAACGCAAGCGGTTCTCCAGCGACCCGCCGTAGGCGTCCGTGCGCGTGTTGGCGTTCGAGTCGATGAACTGGTTCACGAGGTAGCCGTTGGCGCCATGCAGCTCGACGCCGTCGAAGCCGGCATCGACCGCGTTGCGCGCCGCAGCGCGGTACTGGTCCACGACTTCGCGGATCTCGTCGACGGTGAGCGCGCGCGGCGCAGAGGCCTGGACGAAGCCGGGCGTGCTGCCGTCCTCGCCGGCGATGAACACGTTCACCCCCTGCGCCTGGATCGGCGATGACGACACGGGCTGTTGCCCGGCAAGCAGGCTCGTGTGGCTCAGCCGGCCAACGTGCCAGAGCTGCGCGAAGATGCGGCCGCCGGCGGCATGCACGGCGCCGGTCACCTTGCGCCATCCGGCCACCTGCGCGGGCGTGTGGATGCCGGGCGTCCATGCATAGCCCTTGCCGAGCGGCGCGATGTAGGTGCCTTCGCTGACGATGAGTCCGGCGCCCGCGCGCTGCGCGTAGTACCCGGCCATCAGGTCGTTGGCCTCATCGCCGGGCTGGCTGGCGCGCGAGCGCGTCATCGGCGGCATCACGATGCGGTTCGGCAGCGTCAGCCCGCCGAGTTGAAGCGATTGAAACAGCGGATCCTGGGTCATGGTGCTTGTCGTGTCGGATCCGCGGCCCGCAGGCCGCGGAGGATTCGAAGAAAGACGGATCGGGGAGGATGCCTGCGCGCTCAGTCCCATTGCGGCGCGAGGCCTTCGGGGCTGACTTGACGGCCGTTGCGCTCGAGCGCGGCGATCTGCGCCATGTCGGCGTCGCTCAGGCGCAGCATCTGCGCGATCAGGTTGCTGGCGAGGTTCTCGCGCCTGGTGGACGACGGAATCACCGAGTAGCCGAGCTGCAGCGCCCAGGCCAGCACGACCTGGGCCGGCGTCGCCTGGTGCCGCCGCGCGATCGCGCCGATCACCGGGTCACCGAGGACCTTGCCGTACGCCAGCGTCATGTACGACGTGACGTGGATACCCTCGCGCTGCAGGAAGTCCACCAGCTTGCGGCCCTGCAGATAGGGGCTCAGCTCGATCTGGTTCGTCGCGATCGCGTCCTTGCCGACCGCGGCGATCGCCTGCTTTGTCAGTTCGATGTTGAAGTTTGAGATGCCGATCCGCCGCGTCAGGCCTTTTTCCTTCGCCTCGGCGAGCGCGGTCATGTATGCCTCGAGCGGCACGCCGTTGCCCGGCGCCGGCCAGTGGATCAGGGTCAGGTCGACGTAGTCCGTGCGCAGCTTCGCCAGGCTTCCCTCGAGACTGGGCACGAGCTTGTCCCTGGCGTAGTTGTCGACCCAGATCTTCGTCGTCAGGAACAGGTCGTCGCGGCGCACGCCGGAAGCGGCGATCGCCTCGCCCACGTCCGCTTCGTTGCCGTAGATCTGGGCGGTGTCGATCGCGCGGTAGCCGAGTTCGAGGCCGTTGCGGACCGAGTCGATGACAACCTGGCCTTGCAGGCGGAACGTGCCGAGGCCGAAAGCGGGGATATTGCGCATGGTGTGCTCCTTGGAAGGGGGGCGGTCTGATCTGCAAAACAAGAAACGATGGACCGCAGTGTGCCCGCTTTACTTTTGCGCAAAAAGTGGCCTATAAACCAAACTGTCTTGATTTCAGATCAACAATGAACATCACCCTCGACGAACTCCAGGCGTTTGCGGCCGTGGTCGACACCGGTTCGATCACCGCCGCCGCGCAGCAGCTGAACCTGACCGTGTCGGCAACGAGCCGCACGCTCGCGCGGCTCGAGGAGAAGCTGAAGACCACGCTGCTGCGCCGGACCACGCGCCGGCTGGAGCTGACCGAGGAAGGCCGGGCCTTCCTGCAGAATGCGCGGGCGATCATCGACTCGGTCGAAAGCGCCGAAGAGCAGATGCTCGCGCGGCGCGAGAAGCCGTCCGGGCGCCTGCGGGTCGACGCCGCGACGCCGTTCATGCTGCACGTGATCGTGCCGCTGGTGCGCGGCTATCGCGAGCGCTATCCGCAGGTGGAACTGGAGCTGAACAGCAACGAAGGCATCATCGACCTGCTCGAGCGGCGCACCGACGTCGCGATCCGGATCGGGCGACTGAAGGATTCGACGCTGCATAGCCGGCTGATCGGCAACAGCCGTGTGCGCATTCTCGCCAGTCCGGCATATCTCGACGCGCACGGCCAGCCGCGCAAGGTCGGGGATCTCGGCGGGCATGCGCTGCTCGGCTTCAATCAGCCCGAGTCGCTGAACGTGTGGCCGATTCTTGGTGCGGATGGCGAGCCGTACCGGATCGCGCCGGCGGTGTGGTCATCGAGCGGAGAGACACTCAGGCAACTTGCGCTAGAAGGGGCAGGCATCGTCTGCCTGTCGGATTTCATGACCGCGCAGGATCGCGAGTCCGGGCGCCTCGTGCAGGTCCTTGCGCGCCACACGCAGGACGTGCGGCAGCCGGTGCACGCTGTCTACTACAGGAACACGGCCATTTCGTCGCGGATCGCGTCGTTCGTCGAGTATCTGATCGAAGTGCTCGGCAGCGGGAGCGCCGCGCGTGGGGCGCCGGCCTGGACGGATCGATGAGCTTGCGGCATTGAGGCAGGTCGCGTGTGAGCACACATGCATTACCTGCGCAACGGCAGCGGGGCCCATCGGACGTCTCCTCTGCCGCCTCAGCATGCCAGGTCCATATCTTTGATCTGAAATCAAAAATATTTGACCCATACAAGGCTTAATCAACAAATATAAATCGCGCAAACTGCGATCCATCGAAGAACTCCCTGTGCCCGCGGCCACGCGACCCCGTGGCCGCCCCCCTTCCTCATCAAGGTCCACAAATGAGTCTACTGTTCAAGCCCTTTACCCTGGGCGAGCGCCAGCTCGCCAACCGGATCGCCATGGCGCCGCTGACCCGTTCCCGGAACCCGGATGGTGTTCCGAACGATCTCAACGCGCTCTACTACAGCCAACGCGCCGCCGCCGGCCTGATCGTGACCGAAGGTACGGTGATCTCCCCCAGCGCACAGGGCTTCCTGTTCAACCCCGGCCTCTACACCCCGCAACAGGTGGAAGGCTGGCGCAAGGTCACGGACGCCGTCCACGCGAAGCGCGGTACGATCTTCACCCAGCTCTGGCATGTCGGCCGCGCGAGCCATGTTTCGATCCAGCCCGGTGGCATTCAGCCCGTCAGTGCAACCGGCCAGACCGCGAAAGACACCAAGGCCTGGGGTTATACCGCCGACGGCACGCCGGGTGCGGTCGATGTGTCCGAGCCTCGCGCACTGACGACAGGCGAGGTCTATGGCGTGATCGCCGATTTTGCCGAGGCCGCCGCCAATGCGATGCAGGCTGGCTTCGACGGCGTCGAGCTGCACGGCGCCAATGGCTATCTGATCGAGCAGTTCCTGAACCCGGCGGTGAACGATCGCACCGATGAATTCCGCGGCGACACCCTGGAGAGCCGCACCCGTTTCGCCTTGGCAGCCATCGATGCGGTCGCGGCGCGGATCGGTGCGCAACGCACGGCCATCCGCCTGTCGCCCTATGGCGGCCTGGGCGACATGGCCGCGTACCCTGAGCTCGAAGACACGTATCTCTATCTCGCCGATGAACTCTCCAGGCGGAACATCGCCTACGTCCACCTGATGGACCAGAGCACGCGCGGCAGTTCGGCCACGCCAAGTGATTTCCTTGAAAAATTCCGCCGTCGATTCACGGGCGTGCTGATCCTGGCCGGAGGCATGACGCGCGCACGCGCCGAGGATCTCATCGCCGACGGTCTCATCGACATCGCGGCATTCGGCGAGCCGTTCATTGCCAACCCCGACCTGGTCGCTCGCCTTGAGAACGACTGGCCCCTGGCCACGTCCATCCGTTCGCTCCACTACGGCGGCGGCGCCGAGGGCTACACGGACTATCCCGCCTACGACGGCAGGGCCGCGGCCTGAACTTGTTCGTCTCGTGCACCAGCGGCGTTACCGGCGTATCGGTCGCCGCTGGCCTCGCACGCAAACCCTCTTGGTCGATGTCATCCTGAAGGATCCGCCCCCATGAAATCCAATACCGCACTGCTTGCGCTCGCCATCGGCGCCTTCGGAATCGGTACCACCGAGTTCGCGCCGATGGGGTTGCTGCCCGTGATCGCCGAAGGCGTCGACGTCAGCATCCCGACGGCGGGGATGCTCATCACCGCGTATGCGGTTGGCGTGATGGTCGGCGCGCCGGTGATGACGATGCTGTTCAGCCGGTTCGGCAAGCGTGCCGCACTGATGGCGCTGATGGCAATCTTCACCGTAGGCAACCTGCTGTCGGCGCTCGCGCCGGGATATGCGACGCTGCTTGCGTCGCGCCTGGTCACCAGCCTGAACCACGGCGCCTTCTTCGGCCTCGGTGCCGTGGTCGCCGCGAGCGTGGTGCCGAAGGACAAGCAGGCCAGCGCCGTGGCCACGATGTTCATGGGACTGACCATCGCCAACATTGGTGGCGTGCCGGCGGCAACCTGGATCGGACAGCAGGTCGGCTGGCGCCTCGCGTTCGCCGGTACCGCCGTGCTCGGGCTGGCCGCCATCGTCGCGCTCTGGCTGGCGCTTCCCCAGGGCGAGCGCGGGACCCCGCCAGACGTACGCCGGGAACTGGCCGTGCTCACCCGCCCGACCGTGTTGCTGGCGCTGGCGACAACGGTGCTCGGCGCGGGCGCAATGTTCACGCTCTACACCTATATCGCGCCGGTGCTGGCCGATCTCACCGGCGCATCCGGCACCTTTGTCACGCTCTCGCTCGTGCTGATCGGGGTTGGCTTCACTGTCGGCAATCACGTGGGCGGACGGCTCGCGGACTGGTCGCTCGATGGCGCGACGAAGATCGTCCTCTCGGCGCTGGCGGTCATCATGCTGGTGCTCCCATTCGCCCTCTCCCATCATGTCACCGCGGCACTTGGACTGTTGGCCTGGGGAGCCGCGACCTTCGCCGTCGTGCCGCCGGTGCAGATGCGGGTGATGGAAGCCGCTGCGGAAGCGCCGGGGCTGGCCTCGTCGATCAACGTCGGTGCCTTCAATCTCGGCAATGCCCTCGGCGCCGCGCTGGGTGGCGGGGTCATCAGCATGGGACTCGGCTATCGCGCCGTGCCAGTTGCCGGCGGCCTGCTGGCCGCGGCCGGATTCCTGCTGGTGTGGCACGGCCGGGCCAGCAGGCGAGCCCTGGCGGCTTCGTGAGCGCTGTGGTAGCGCTGTGGGAGCACCCACGCGCGTCATGCCAATCCCATCCAGCGCCGCGTGATGTCAGCCAACGCCCGTTTTGAACGTCCGCATCTTCGGCCCTGCCAACGCAGAATTGGCAGACGGCTGGCGCGACGGCGCCTTCGGACGGCATAATCGCATACTGAAACTGGTTTCAGCCCTGCGCCCCCGTACATGCCATCTCCCGCCGCCAAGCCGAATGCCGCGATTACCGTAAAGCCGGCAGACAAGCTCACGATCCAGGATGTCGCCGATTATGCCGGCGTTTCCAAGGCAACCGTCTCGCGTTACCTCAACCGGGGCGGCGAGCAATTGTCCGCGGATGTCGAGGCGCGCGTCGCGGCGGCGGTCCGGGAGCTCGGCTATAGCCCGAGTCCGATGGCACAGGCGCTCAAGCGTGGCAAGTCGCGGCTGATCGGGCTGGTGGTGGCCGACGTGACCAATTCGTTCTCCGTGGCGGTGCTGCGCGGCGTCGAAAAAGCCTGCCGCGAGGCGGGCTACATGGTGATGCTGTTCAACCTCGGCAACGACGAGCAGCTCGAGCGCGAGGCCATCCGCTCCCTGTCAGCCTACCGCGTGGAAGGGTTCATCCTGCACACGCTCGGCCACGACGCGGGTGCGCTGGCGGACGCGGCACGGTTGGGCAAACCCGTCGTGCTGGTCGACCGCAAGATCGGAGACGCGCAGGCCGATCTGGTCGCGCTGGACAACCACAGTGCCCTGGATGCCGCGGCGGACCACCTGGTCGAGGCCGGCTATGGGCACGTGCTCTTCGTCACCGAACCGGTCCGGGCCATCAGCTCGCGCATCGAACGCTCCCAGGCGTTCCAGGACTTCATCGCGACCCATGGCGAGGCGTTGGCCGGCGAAGTCTTCCAGTCGCAGGCCGGCGACGAAGCAGGCCTGGACCAGGCCCTGCGCGCGCTGCGCCAGCGCGCGGGCACGACGCCCGCCGCGGTGCTGGCCGGCAATGCGGTGATCTCGCTCCGGGTCGCGGCGGCGGCGGCGCGGCTGGGCTGGCAACTGGGCACCGACCTTGGCCTGATCGGCTTTGACGATCCCGAATGGGCCGCCCTGGTCGGCCCGGGCCTGAGCACGATTTCGCAGCCGACCGACGATATCGGCCGCGTCGCCACGAACTGCCTGATCGAGCGGCTGCACGGCACGCAGCTGCCGCCACGCCAGGTGCTGCTGCCCGGCACGCTGGTGGTCCGCGGTTCGACCCGGCGCGGCTGACGCCGCCCGCTCCAGCAAGGCGCGCGTGACGTGCGCGCGCCGGCACCTTCCCCTGCGGCCCCGCTGCAAAGCGCGTCGCGCGCGGCACTTTGACACCTGATTTATCGCCTTAGGGGTTTCCACTGGTGGAGAACTGAAACCGGTTTCCTATAATCCTGAAACCGGTTTCAGACAGTTGCAGGCGTTCCCCGCGACCTGCGCAACCACCCACCTGGAGACAACCCATGACCCACCACCGCCTTCTGCCAACCCTGCGCCGGCTGGCCAGGTTCCTGCTGCCGCTGATGGTGCTCGCGAGCGCCGCCGGCGTCCACGCGCAGACCGTTTCCGAGATCGTCAAGAAAGGCAAGGTCACGATTGGCGTGGTGTCCGGCGCGCCGCCCTTCGGCATCACCGACGCGTCCGGCAAGCCCGCCGGCTACGACGTGGACGTTGCCAACCTGCTGGGCAAGTACCTGGGCGTGCCGGTCGACATCGTGCCGCTGACTTCGCCCAGCCGCATCCCGGCGCTGGAATCCGGCAAGGTGGATTTCCTGGTGGCCACGCTGGCGCCCACCCCCGAGCGCGCCCGCGCGATCATGTTCAGCGCGCCTTACAGCGCGTTCGAGCTGACCATCTTCGCGCCAGCCACGGCCAAGTACGCCAGGCTGGCCGAGCTCGGCAAGAAGAAGGTGGGCGTGACGCGCGGCACCACGCAGGATTCCGCGCTGACGCGGCTGGCGGTGCCCGGCATGCAGATCGTCCGCTTCGAGGATGACGCGACCTGCGCCCAGGCCCTGATCAGCAACCAGGTCGAAGCCATCGCACTGCCCAGCACCACCGGCAACGAGATCCTGAAGGCGCGCGGCGCCGGCAAGTTCGACGCGAAGTTCGCCTTCTCCGTGCAGCCCAATTCCATGGCCGTGCGCAAGGACGCCTACGAGCTGCGCCAGTGGCTCAACACCACCATCGCCTACATCAAGCTCAACGGCGAGCTCGACGCCGTCGCCCAGAAGTGGACGGGCAAGCCGCTGCCGGCGCTGCAAGTGTTCTGAAACTCCAGCCCCCATGCCGCGCCGGCCAGCCGCCGGCGCGCCAGGAGACTCGCATGAACTATCAGTTTGAATGGACCGCGGTGCTGTCGCAGGCAGACCGTTTCGCCGAAGGCGCCGCGATGACGCTTGGCCTGAGCCTGGGCGCGATCGCGCTGGGCACCCTGGCCGGCACCGCCTGCGCCATCGCCGCCGCCTACGGCGGACCGTGGGCTCGCCGCTGCGTCACGGCCTATGTGGAGGCCATCCGCAATACCCCCTTCCTGGTGCAGCTCTTCATCATCTTCTTCGGCCTGCCCACGGTTGGCTTGCAGGTCGATGCGCTCAGCGCCGCGCTGGTCGCCATGACCATCAACCTGGGTGCCTATTCGACGGAGATCATCCGCGCCGGCCTGCAGGCCGTGCACCGCTCGCAGATCGAAGCCGCGCTGGCGCTGGGCATGACGCGCTGGCAGTGGATCCGCCACGTGGCACTGGTACCGGCTTTCGAGAAAGTCTACCCGGCGCTGACCAGCCAGTTCACGCTGATGATGCTCACGTCGAGCGTGGTGTCGACCATCTCGGTCGAGGAGCTGACCGCGGTGGCCAGCCAGGTCGATTCGCAGACCTTCCGCACCTTCGAGAGCTACATCCTGGTGATGGGCCTCTACATCGGGCTGGCCCTGCTGCTGCGCGCGCTGTTCGCCCTGCTCGGCAACGCCGTGTTCCGGCGCCGCCGCGCGGTGGCCGCCGCGAAGAAGCGCACGCGCGCCAGCGCCCCATCCAACGCACAGGCGCGCTCCAGGACCGCCCTGGCCCAGCCTGCCACCGGGAGCGCGCAATGATCACCGAACTCTCCTGGAACCATCTCGGCATCTTGCTGGTGGCGGCGCGCTGGACCTTGTGGGTGACGCTGCTCGCTTTCGTGGGCGGCACGCTGGCGGGCTTCCTGGTCGCGCTGGCCCGCACTTCGCGCAGCGCGCTGCTGCGCCATGCCAGCCTCGCCTACATCCAGGTCGTGCAGGGCACGCCGGTGCTGATCGTGCTGTTCCTGAGCTACTACGGCCTGTCCGTGCTCGGCCTCAAGCTCTCGCCGATGGTCGCGGCGATGCTGGCCATGTCGATCTACGCCAGCGCCTACCTGGGCGAAATATGGCGCGGCTGCATCGAGGCGGTGCCGCAGGGCCAGTGGGAAGCCAGCGAGGCGCTTGCGATGACGCGCTGGCAGCAACTGCGGCACGTGGTGCTGCCCCAGGCGGTGCGCCTTGCCCTGCCGCCCACGGTCGGCTTCTCGGTCCAGCTGGTGAAGAACACCTCCATCACCTCGATCATCGGCGTGGTCGAACTGACCCGCGCCGGCCAGCTGATCAATAACGCGACCTTCCAGCCCTTTGCGGTGTTCGTGCTGGTCGCCCTGATTTACTTTGCGCTTTGCTTCCCGCTGTCTGCGGCGGCCAGGCGCCTGGAAAGGAGGCTCCATGCCTATCGTTGAAGCACGCGACGTGCACAAATCCTACGGCCCCAATGCTGTCCTGAAGGGTGTGTCGTTTGCCATCGAGCCTGGCCAGGTGGTGGCCATCATCGGCCGCAGCGGCTCCGGCAAGAGCACCATGCTGCGCTGCCTGAACGGTCTCGAGGTGATCAATGCCGGCGACATCACGGTAGCGGGCCACAAGCTCGACCACGAGCGCAAGCAGCTGCTCGACCTGCGCCGCGACGTGGGCATGGTGTTCCAGAGCTACAACCTGTTCCCGCACCTGACCGTGGGCGAGAACATCGCGCTGGCCCCGCGCATCGTGCGCAAGCTTGCTGCGGGCAGGATCGCTGCGATCGTCGACCAGGTGCTGGAGCAGGTCGGCCTGCTGGAAAAGAAGGATTGCTATCCCGAGCAGCTTTCCGGCGGACAGCAGCAGCGCGTGGCCATTGCCCGCTCGCTGGCGATGGAGCCGAAAGTCATGCTGTTCGACGAGGTCACTTCGGCGCTGGATCCCGAGCTGACCGCCGAAGTGCTGCGCGTGATGGAAAACCTGGCGGCCTCGGGCATGACCATGGTGCTGGTCACGCATGGAATGGAATTCGCGCGACGCATGGCGCATACCACCATCTTCATGCACCAGGGCAAGGTGCATGAGGCCGGGCCATCCAAGGCCCTGTTCGCGCAGCCGCAGACGCCCGAGCTGCGCCAGTTTCTCTCCGCGGGAGCGCTGAAGTGAACCAGCCACGCAACCAACTTCTACGCGGCGGTATGCCGCAAGCCCTGGTTTCGCTGACCGCCTACGGCGCCGAGCTGGCGCTGCGCGAAGGCCAGGCCGCGCTGGCCCGCATCGCGGCCGCGGCCGGCGCCGACGGCGTGGAGTACCGCGGCGAACTGCAGCGCGGCGGCAGCGACGCGCTGCGCGAACAGCGCGCGGTCGCCGAGGCGCACGGGCTCGCCGTGGTGTGGTCGAGCCCCGAAGGGATCTGGGACGAGGCCGGCGATGTGGACACCGCCGCGCTCGACCGCGCCTTCGGCACGGCCCATGCGCTGGGCGCCGCGCGGGTGAAGATGTCGTTGGGCGGCTATCGCGCCGGCGCGGCGCTGGACGCCTTGCTGCCGTGGCTGCAGCAGCCAGGCATCGAGCTGGTGGTCGAGAATGACCAGACCAGCCGTGCCGGCACGGTGCCGCCGCTGCAGGACTTCTTTGCCAGGACCGCCGCGCTGGGCCGGGCGGTACCCATGACCTTCGACATGGGCAACTGGCACTGGACCGGCGAAGACCCCCTGGCCGCCGCGCACGCGCTCGCCGGCCAGGTGGGCTATGTGCATTGCAAGGGCGTGCAGCGCACGCCGGACAAGTGGATCGCCGTGCCGCTCGAGGCCTCGGCAGCGGCGTGGCGCAGCGTGCTGCGCGGACTGCCTGCCGAGGCCCCGCGCGCGATCGAATTCCCGCTGCAGGGCGCGGACCTGGTGCAGGTCACGCGCATGCACCTGGCAACGCTGCGGTCGGCGGAGGTGGCCGCATGACGCACGATCTTGACGTCGTCACGCTGGGCGAGGCCATGCTAATGCTGGTGGCGGACCAGGCCGGCGCGCTCGAACATGTGGAGAGCTTCCGCAAGCGCACCGCGGGCGCCGAGACCAATGTCGCGATCGGGCTGTCGCGCCTGGGCCTGAAAGTGGGCTGGGCCAGCCGCCTGGGCAGCGATTCGATGGCGCGCTACCTGCTCGCCGAAATGCAACGCGAGGGCGTCGATTGC
The DNA here is from genome assembly GCF_000426345.1 of Cupriavidus phytohabitans. Taxonomy (GTDB): domain Bacteria; phylum Pseudomonadota; class Gammaproteobacteria; order Burkholderiales; family Burkholderiaceae; genus Cupriavidus. The sequence goes on from NZ_AUFE01000037.1 coordinate 26,580, forward strand.
AGCCAGGTGGTGTGCGAACCCGGGCAGCGCACCGGCTTCCAGTTCAAGGGCCGGGTCGACGACGGCAGCGACCCGCCGGTGGAGTACCACCGCCGTGACTCGGCCGCCAGCCGCATGGGCGCCGAGCACCTTGACGTAGCCTGGCTGTACCGCGCCCGGCACCTGCACGTGACCGGCGTGTTCCCGGCACTGGCCGCCGGCACGCAGGCCGCCACGCGCAAGGCCATTGCCAGCATGCGGGGCGCCGGGCGCACGATCTCCTTCGATCCCAACCTGCGGCCCACGCTGTGGGCGACGCCCGAGCTGATGCGCGACACCCTGAACGACCTCGCGCAGCACTGCGACTGGGTCTTTCCGGGCATCGAGGAAGGCCGCTTCCTGACCGGGCACGACGACCCACGGCGGATCGCCGCCTTCTACCGCGAGCGTGGCGCCAGCCTGGTGGTGGTCAAGCTTGGCGCGGAAGGCGCTTATTTCGATGGCGAGGGCGGCCGCGGCCACATCCCGGCCTGCCAGGTCGAGCGCGTGGTCGATACCGTCGGCGCTGGCGACGGCTTTGCGGTGGGCGTGATCAGTGCACTGCTGGAAGGCCGCCAGGTCGTGGACGCGGTACGGCGCGGCGCCTGGATCGGTGCGCGCGCGGTGCAGGTGCCGGGCGACACCGAAGGCCTGCCGACGCGGCAGCAGCTGGAAACGGCCGGCTATTGAGGCAGATGCCGATGCCGATGCCGATGCCGACACCCCAACCGCAAGGACAGACAATGCGCAAGAACGTTCTGGTGTTCCGTCCGATACCGCCCGACCTGCTCGCCGGCATCGAGGCCGAACACGATGTCGTGGTCGCCGACCCGCGCCAGCCGGCGCAGGCGCCGGCTTTCCGCGAGGCCCTGGCCGGTGCCCAAGGCATGATCGGCTCCAGTATCAGGCTGGGTGCGGCCGAGCTGGCGCACGCCGGCCGGCTGGAAGTGATTTCCAGCATCTCGGTCGGGGTCGACAACTACGACCTCGGCTTCCTGCGCCAGCGCGGCATCGCGCTGTGCCACACGCCCGGCGTGCTCACCGAAACCACGGCCGATACCGTGTTTGCGCTCATCATGGCGGCCAGCCGCCGCCTGGTCGAGCTCGCCAGCCATGTGCGCGAGGGCCGCTGGACCCGCAATATCGGCGAAGACCTCTTCGGCTGGGATGTCCATGGCAAGACGCTGGCGATCCTCGGCTTCGGGCGCATCGGCCAGGCCGTGGCGCGCCGTGCGGCGCTGGGCTTCGGCATGCGCGTGCTGTACGTCAACGAAGGGCCAGTCGAGGTGCCCGAACTGGCCGGCCGCGCCACCGCTGCCACGCTGGACCAGGCCCTGGCGCAAGCCGACATCGTGGCCGTCACCTTGCCGCTGACCGACAGCACGCGCGGGCTGATGGGCGCTCGCGAATTCGCGCTGATGAAGCCGGGCGCGATCTTCGTCAACGGCGCGCGCGGCCAGATCGTGCAGGAGGCGGCATTGCTGGCGGCGCTTGACAGCGGCCACCTGCGTGCCGCCGCGCTGGATGTGTTCGCCACCGAGCCGCTGCCGCAGGACTCGCCGCTGCGCCGCCACCCCCTGGTCACGGCACTGCCGCACATCGGCTCGGCTACGCACGAAACGCGCCGCGCCATGGCCGCGCTGGCCACGCGCAACCTGCTGGATGCGCTGGCCGGACGACCACCCGCCACGCCCTTCCGCCTCACCGCCGTGCCAGCGGCGAACTAGCGCAGTCCCCCTTCCCCCCGGACCACAGACATGCCCCGCTCCATTCCCACGCTGTGCGGCTCGATCATGGGCGAGCCCTTCACCTTCAACGTGCGCATCCACAATGCCGCCTACCGCGCGCTGGGGATCGACTACACCTTCGTCTGCTTCGGCGTGCAGGACGTGCCGGGCGCCGTCCAGGCCATCCGCGCGCTGGGCGTGCGCGGCATGAACGTCTCGATGCCGCACAAGCAGGCCGTGATCCCCTACCTGGACCGCCTCGACGAAACCGCCCGCGCCATCGGCGCCGTCAATACCATCAGCCATGTCGATGGCTTGCTCACCGGCTACAACACCGACTGCATCGGCGCGGTGCGGGCGTTCGAAGACGCGGTCGCGCTGCGCGGCAAGCGCCTGGCGCTGCTGGGCGCGGGCGGCGCCGCGCGCGCAATGGCCTATGGCCTGCGCGAGGCCGGGGCCGAGGTGACCGTCTTCAACCGCACCGAAGCGCGCGGCCAGCAACTGGCCGATACGCTCGGACTGCGCTTTGGCGGCGCGCTGGCGGATTTTCGCGCGGACGATTTCGACCTGCTGGCCAACGCCACGGCAGCCGGCTTCCGGGCGCCCGATATCAACCCGGTAGCGGGCCAGCTTGCCCCGCACCTGGTGGTCATGGACGCCGCGTTCATCCCCGTGCGGAGCAAGCTGATCCGTGATGCCGCCGCGCTCGGCTGCCGCACCATCGACGGCACGCGCATGATGCTGCACCAGGCCTGCGCGCAGGTCGAACTCTATACCGGCTGCACGGAAACGCCGATCCATGCGATGGAAGGCGCGCTGCTGGACGAGATTGCCCGCTTGTCGTGAGCCATGGCGGGGCGTCGCAAGCCGCGCCGGGCGCGCCGCTTCGCCTGACACGACACCAGTCAGCCGTCGGCCGACATCCTGTGCGCGATGCTTGCGGCGGTACGCTGCAGCGGTGCGAGGCATTGGCCAACCATCTGCTCCAGCGTGCGCACGCCCTGGATCCAGACGATGTTGACGCAACCATAAACGCGCCCCCTGGCTGACATGACCGGCACGGCCAGTGCTTCCAGGCGGTCGTTGACCTCGGTGCGCCCCTTGTCGTAGTCGCCACCGAAGCCCTGGTCGCGCACCCCATAGCCGCGCTGCCGCGTGCCGGCAATCAACGCGGCCACGCGCTCGGCGTCGTGCGCCATCGCATCCCCGCCCCTTCGGCTGCGGCGCAGTGCCGCCAGGATCGATTCGCGTTCCTTGTCCGTGCAGAAGGCCAGGTAGGCCTGCCCCACCGCCGAGCGCAGCATGTTGACCTGGAAGCCGATGTTGTCGCGCCGGATCATGAAGTAGGACTCGGCCCGGTTCGTCTCGCACAGCACCATGGCATTCCCGCGCCGTATGGCGAGATCCGAGGGCCACAGGATTTCTGCCTGGAGGCGATCGAGTTCCGGCGCGGCATATTGCGCCAGCCGGTCATTCACGCCGGCCTGCCGGCTGCGCGCCGGCGGCTGGGTGCCGGGGCAGTAATGACCGTCGGCAATCCGCCGCCAGATCAGGTTCCGGCGCTCCAGCGTCACCAGGATGCGCAGCAGCGTCGCCTTGGGCAGGCCGGTCAGCTCATGCAGACCCTGCAGGCTCGCACCCCCGCTTGCCTGAACCGCCCCCAGTACCGCCAGACCGCGATCCAGCGCGGTAACCGTCTTGACCTTGGGATTCCACATCGCCGTTCCTTGCCGCGGCGCCCATTGCCCGCAGGTTTCACTGCGTGAAACTCTAGCAGAAGCAGCTTGAGAAGCCCAGCCGCAGGAAATACTGTTCTGGCCATGGCAGCAGCAATCGGCGAGCCGCCGATCGCGCAATCCGTGACGACAGGAGAGACCGAGATGGGACGGCAGTGCGTACGCAACGTGCTTTGGATCATGTGCGACCAGTTGCGCTGGGACTATTTGTCCTGCTACGGGCATCCGCGCCTGCACACGCCCAATATCGACCGCCTTGCGGGCCGCGGCGTGCGCTTCACCAACGCCTTCGTACAGGGCCCGGTGTGCGGTCCGTCGCGCATGTCTTACTACACCGGACGCTACGTGACGAGCCATGGGGCGGTCTGGAATTTCGTGCCGATGCCCATTGGCGAGATGACGCTGGGCGACTTCCTGCGGCCCCACGGGGTGCGCGTCGCGGTGGCCGGCAAGACGCATGTGGAGGCCGACCGCGCCGGCATCGGGCGCCTGGGCATCGACCCGCAAAGCGCGCAAGGCGTGTTGGCCGGCGAAGGTGGTTTCGAGCCGTTCGACCGCGACGACGGCATCTGGCCGCCCGGCTTTGCCGACGAGGCCCACCAGTACACCGCCTACCTGCGCCAGCGTGGCTACGACGGCGCCAATCCATGGCACGACCACGCCAATTCCGCGCTGGGCGAGAACGGCGAAATCCTCTCCGGCTGGAACCTGCGACATGCCCGCCTGCCGGCGCGCGTGCGCGAGGAAGACTCGGAGACGCCATACATGACGCGCCGCGCCATCGACTTCATCGAGCAGAACGCCGACCGTCCGTGGACGCTGCACCTGTCATACATCAAGCCGCACTGGCCCTATGTCGCGCCCGCGCCCTACCATGACCTGTACGGCCCTGAAGATGTGCTGCCCGCGAAGCAGGACGCGCGTGAAATCGAACATGCGCATCCCGTGCTGCAAGGCTTCCGCAATTGCGAGGTAAGCCGGAATTTTTCGCAGGCAGCGGTGCGCGCCACGGTCATTCCGACCTACATGGGCCTGATCAGGCAGATCGACGACCAGCTCGGCGTGCTCTTTGACTACCTGGAACGCAGCGGCCGCTTCGACGACACCATGATCATCTTCTCCAGCGATCATGGCGACTACCTCGGCGACCACTACCTGGGCGAGAAGGAGCTGTTCCACGACAGCGTCGCCAAGGTGCCGCTGATCATCTATGACCCGCGCCAGGACGCCGTGCGCGGCCGGGTGGAATCGCGGCTGGTGGAAGCCATCGACCTGGTGCCGACCATTCTTGACGCGTACGGCGTGCCGGTTCCCGACCACATCGTCGAAGGCCGCTCGCTGTCACCGCTGCTGCGCGGCGAGGCGCCGTCCGACTGGCGCGATGCGGTGTTCTCCGAGAACGACTTCGCCTTCCGCGACTTCGTGCGCGAGCCGGTCGGCCGCCCCGCACACGGCTGCCACATGACCATGGTGCGGGACCACGACTGGAAGTTCGTGCACTTTGAAGGGCTGCCGCCACAGCTGTTCGACCTGCGCAACGACCCGGACGAATTCGTCGATCTCGGCACCGACCCGGCCTACGCCGCCGTGCGCGAGCGCTTCCAGGCACGGCTGTTCGACTGGCTGCGCAACCGCCGCATCCACCCCACTGTCAGCCACGCCGCCATGGCGGGATGGACCCGCAAGGAAGACGCCGCGGGCATCCATATCGGCAGATGGTGACCCGTTTCCCGTCCGCTGCTTCACATCGCATCACACAAAAACACAACGACATCAGGAGACAACATGAAACCCTACCGACTGGCGCTGGCCATTGCGTGCCTGGCCGCCGCGCCCCACACCTCGGCCCAGGGCGACTGGCCCAGCCGCCCCGTCCGGATCGTCGTGGCCTTCCCCGCGGGCTCTCCCGGCGACACCGCCTCGCGGCTGGTTGCGGACAAGCTCGGCCGGGCGCTCAGGCAGCCCGTCGTGGTGGAGAACCGTCCTGGCGCCGGCGGGAACATCGGCGCGGATGTCGTGGCGAAGGCGCCGGCCGACGGCTACACCTTCCTGCAAGGGCCCGACACCATCGTGACCGTCAACCCGGCGGTCTATCGCAAGCTGAACTTCAAGCCCACCGACCTGACGCCCGTGATCACGCTGGCGCGCTTTAACCAGATGCTGGTGTGCGCCCCCTCGTCCGGCATCCGCTCGCTCGCCGACCTGAGCGGCAAGGCGAAGGCAGGGCAGCCCGGCGTCAACTACGCCTCCGGCGGCCCCGGCACGCCCGGACACCTGGCCATGGAGCTGTACCTGGCGCAAGCGAGCCTGAAGATGACCCACGTGCCTTACAAGGGCCCGTCGCGGGCGATGCAGGACGTCCTGGCCGGCCAGGTGCCCTGCGGCTTCCTCGCGTCCCCGGTGGTCGCGCCCCATGTCAAGGCAGGCAAGCTCGTAGGCCTGGCGGTATCCGGCTCCACTCGCTCGGCGATGGCGCCGCAGGTGCCGACGATGGAGGAAGCCGGCATGCCCGGCTATGACGCGAGCTTCCGCGAGGTGCTGTTTGCACCCAAGGGCACGCCGGACGCCATCGTACGGCGCATGAACGAGGAGATCGGCCGCATCCTGAAGCTGCCCGAGGTACGCGAAAAGCTGCAGGCTAACGATCTCGATCCCGCGCCCGACGTGCCTGCCGCCATGGCACGGCAGATGGAAAGCGACGCCACCAAATGGGGCGCCGTCGTCCACAGGATCGGCCTGCACCTGGACTGAGTCCCGCCGTCCCGATCGAATTCCGTGCCGCCGCGGCCGCCGGCGGCGCGCCACCCATGACAGGAGACACCATGAGCACTGCCACCCACCAGACTGCCCAGACTGCCCAGACTGCCCACCAGACCGTGTTTGGCTCCCTCGCCCGGTATCGCAAGGGTTCCATCGAAGTCACGCAGGGCTCCGCCCGGCACTACGTCTTTTCCAACATCTTCGAAGTCGCGGCGCACGCGGCGCCTTACGACAAAGTGGTAGTGGGCAAGAACCTGGAATACGTCATCGAGACCCTGCGCGCGGAAGGCGTTTCGCCCTGGTATGCGTGCGCCCATGACGAGTTCGCCGTGCTGATGGATGGTGAAGTACGCGTCGACCTGATCTCGCTGAACGAAGCGCCGGCGTCCGGCAAGGGCACGGTCCTGGCCGGCGCCGAGCCAGCGGGCAAGCCGATGGGCCACATCGTGCTACGCCAGGGCCACCAATGCCTGCTGCCCGCGGGTTGCGCTTATCGCTTCACGGCGCTGAAGCCCGGTGTACTGCTGGTGCAGACCATCCTCGGTGCGTTGTCGATCGAGAAATGGTCGGAGATTTGCATCAAGTAATGCGGTATCCGCCCCCACACCAGACCAGTGCTAACAGGAGAACAGACATGGCCATGCCCGACACCCCGATCAAGCCCGCCACCTTCGCGGCCGACAAAGTCGTTGCCACCGCCCCGGACCCGGTCACCGGCTACAAGCGCTTCCACCTCGGCGCCTTTGCGTTTGCCCGCGACGAATACTTCGTCAAGGTGAGCTGGCCGGTCAAAGACCAGGTACGCACGCACGCCATCGCCGCCGACGCCTTCCTGCGCGCGCTGATGCGCGACGTGGCCTGGGGCTTCTTCTATGGCTGGGTCAACTTCGACCACGTGTTCGGCACGCGCAACCACTATGGCAAGGTCGATGTCTACGCCGGTGCCTTCAACGGCGTGATGAAGGAAGCCGGCGTGGACTACACCGAGACCTTCGAGACCCCGCTGATCATGGCCACGTTCAAGGCGATGCTGCATGACTGGACCAACGCGGGCTTCGACCCGTTCGCGGCGCCCGAAGAAACCGGTACGGCATTCGGCCGCAAGCATGGCGACAACATTGCGGCCATCGAGCGCTCGCGCATCGCCACGCGCCGCATGCCGGGCCTGCCGGACGATTCCCCGCTGCGCGACGACCTGCCGGTGAACCGGGCCTTCCTGGACGTGCCGCAGGACGAACCGGAGGTGCACGCCAGGCCGGGCTTCGAAGGGCAGCTCCATGCCTTCAGCCTGTTCAAGTACCTGTCCCGCTCGGACGTGACCTGGAATCCGTCGGTGACTTCGGTCTGCGGCCAGAGCCTGTTCTGCCCCACCACCGAGGAGTTCATCCTGCCGGTCTTCCACGGCAACGACCGCGTGGAGTGGTTCCTGCAGCTGTCCGATGAGATCGTCTGGGACATCGGCGACAAGAACACCGGCGCGCCGCGCGCCCGCGTGACCATGCGCGCCGGCGACATCTGCGCCATGCCGGCCGATATCCGCCACCAGGGCTACTCGACGAAGCGCTCGATGCTGCTGGTGTGGGAAAACGCCACGCCGGACCTGCCCGGCCGCTATGAGAGCGGGGAACTGAAGCCGTACCCGGTCGAGTTCTGACCACCGCCCAATCGACCTCACGTACCTCACGGACCTCACGCACCTCACGGACTTCTCGGACCTCACGGAAATCATCTAACCATGCAGAACAAGCTCTTCATCAACGGCCGTTTCGTCGACGCCCGGGACGGCGGCACCATCGACGTGCTGAACCCCCACGACGGCAGCGTGATCACGGCCATCGCCGCGGCGCAGGCCGCCGACGTCGATCTTGCGGTGGATGCCGCGGCCCGCGCCTTCCCGGCCTGGTCACGCATGCCAGCGGCCGAGCGTGGGCGCCTGCTGCTGAAGCTGGCCGACAGGATCGAGGCGCACACCGAGGAACTCGCACAACTGGAGTCACTGGATACGGGCCACCCCATCCGCGACTCGCGCGCATTGGACGTGCCCCGCACGGCGGCCTGCTTCCGCTACTTCGGCGGCATGGCCGACAAGCTGCAGGGCTCCGTGATCCCGGTGGAGACAGGGTTCCTCAACTACGTCCAGCGCAAGCCCATTGGCGTGGTGGGCCAGATCGTGCCGTGGAATTTCCCATTGATGTTCACCAGCTGGAAGATGGGCCCGGCGCTGGCCGCGGGCAACACCGTGGTCATCAAGCCCTCGGAACTGACGCCGCTGTCCTCGCTGCGGATTGCCGAACTGATGGCCGAGGTCGGCTTCCCCGATGGCGTCGTCAACATGGTGCCGGGCTTTGGCCACACCGCGGGCCAGCGCCTGGCCGAACATCCGCGCGTGGGCAAGATCGCCTTCACGGGCTCCACGGCAACCGGCCGCGGCATCGTGGCGGCATCACAGGGCAACCTGAAGCGCGTGCAGCTCGAGTTGGGTGGCAAGGGCGCCAATATCGTCTTCGACGATGCGAACCTGGACGCCGCCATCAACGGCGCGGCGTGGGCGATCTTCCACAACCAGGGGCAGGCCTGCATCGCGGGCTCGCGGCTGGTGCTGCACGAGCGGATCGCCGATGCGTTCCTCGAGCGCTTCACCGCCCTGGCGGGCTCGATCCGGCTCGGCAATCCGCTCGATCCGGAAACCGAGATGGGGCCGCTCACCTCGGCGCAGCACCGCGACCGCGTGCTGTCCTACGTGGATATCGCGCGCGGCCAGGGCGCGCGCGTGCTGGCTGGCGGCAAGACCCCCGCGGATGCCGCGCTGTCCGCGGGCTACTACGTCGAGCCGACCATCGTGGAAGGCAGGCCACAAGATCGCGTGGCACAGGAAGAAGTGTTCGGTCCGTTTGTCACCGTGCTGCGCTTTGGCAGCGACGACGAAGCGCTGGCCATCGCCAATGCCACCGACTACGGCCTGGGCAGCGGCCTGTGGACGCGCGACCTGTCCCGCGCGCACAGGTTTGCCGAGGCGATCGATGCCGGGATGTGCTGGATCAACTGCTACAAGCGGGTCAATCCCGGCAGCCCCTTCGGCGGCGTGGGACAGTCCGGCTATGGCCGCGAGATGGGATTCGAAGCCATGCATGACTACACTGAAGCACGGTCGGTCTGGGTCAATGTGGACGCGGCAATCCCGCCGCACTTCAAGCGCTGAGGCAATCATGGAGAGCTTTGTCTACCAGTCCGCGCCATCGCGCGTGGTCTTCGGGGAGGATGCGCTGCAGCATCTGCCCGAAGAGGTGGCGCGCCTGGGCGCGCACCGGGCGCTGGTGCTCACCACACCGGAGCAGCGCGCGCTGGGCGAGCGTCTCGCCGGGCTGCTCGTGAACCAGGCGCTCGGTATCCCTGCCTCACTTGCCCCGATCGGCATGCCGGAGGCTGGCCTGGATGAGGCCGCCACGCCGGCCTGTACCAATGCCTACTACAACCCGCGCCCGATTGAGCGCGAAGCCATCCTGGCGCTGCTCGGGCGCGCCTCGCGCGGCCAGGCTCCGGCCTGAGCGGCGGCGCGATTCCCGTTACCGGCCTTTGGAGGAACACTGCGATGGAAACCCCGCACGCGGCTGCCGAGGCAGCCCTGACGGAACAAGTGGTGGAGCGGTTCGCCGCCACGCCGGACCCGCGCCTGAGGACGCTGATGCAGGCGCTGGTACGGCATCTGCACGCCTATGTCCGCGAGGTGGAACCGACGGAGGCGGAATGGCTTGCCGCCATCCGGTTCCTGACCGATACCGGCAAGATGTGCGACGGCAAGGTGCGGCAGGAATTCATCCTGCTGTCCGATACGCTGGGCGTCTCGATGCTGGTCGACGCGATCAACCACCGCCATGCCGGCGGCGCCACCGATACCACCGTGTTCGGGCCGTTCTATATCGCCGGCATGCCCGAACGCGCCTGCGGCGAGAACATGGCCGCCACGCCCGGCACGCCGGCGCTGGTGCACGGCCGGGTCTGCTCGACCGACGGCACGCCGCTGGCGGGCGCGGTGCTCGATATCTGGCAGACCGCCGAGAACGGCATGTACTCCGGCCAGGACACCGCGCAGCCCGAAGGCAACCTGCGTGGGCGTTACCGCACGGACGAGGATGGCTGCTACGCCATCCGCACCATCGTTCCGGTCAGCTACCCGATCCCGACCGATGGCCCGGTCGGGCGCATGTTGTCGGCGACCAACCGCCATCCCTGGCGGCCCGCCCACTTGCATTTCATGATCGATGCCCCGAACCATCGCACGCTGGTTACCCACCTCTTCAACCAGGGCGATCCCTATCTCGAATCCGATGCCGTGTTCGGCGTCAAGCCTTCGCTGCAGGTCGCGTACGAAGCGCGTCCGGCCGACCATCCGCTGGCAACACGCTTCGGCTTTGACGGCCCGTTCCGCGAAGCCTGCTATGACTTCGTCCTCGAGCCACGATAAGCCGCATGCCAGCCTTCTACGCCATCTTTGCCACCGACAAGCCGGGCATGCGGGCCGTACGCGAACGCGTGCGCCCGGCCCATCGCGCCTACCTGCGCGAGACCGCCAGCCACAAGGTGCGGGTATGCCTGGGCGGGCCGACGCTGGACCCGCAAGGCGAAACCATGAACGGCACGCTGCTGGTGGTCGAAGCCGGAAATATCGTGGACGTCGAACGTTTCCTGTCCGACGACCCGTATATGCGCGCCGGCCTGTTCGAGCGTGTCGAGGTCCGTCCCTGGCACTGGAGCCTGGGCAATCCCGATGAAGCCTGAGGGTGCCATGCTTTGCCATCTCGAAGACATTGCCGACGGCCAGTCTCTGGCCATCCAGACCGCCACCGAGCACCTGGTCCTGGTGCGCCGCGGCACGCAGGTCTGGGCTTACGTGAACCGCTGCCCGCACTTCTCGATACCACTCGACTTCGTCCCCGGCACGATCCATACCTATGAGGCCGAGGTCTTGATGTGCGCCCACCATTCGGCGCTGTTCCGTTTTCACGACGGCGTCTGCATCGATGGCCCGTGCCAGGGTAGCGCCTTGGCATCCCGGGCGGTCCGGGTGGTTCAGGGAAAAGTCTTCCTGCAGTAAGCCGCAAGGGTCAAACGGCAGTATCGACTTCTGCTGCGCCCAGACGAAGGAACCGCCAGGTCAGCATCAACCGGAAACCACCATGCGATCCACCATCGCCTCGCACAGGTGCATCAGCTTCTTCGTGTCAAGGGTCTTGCTCTTGGCGGTGGCATTGATGGAAAAGACCTGCGCGATGCCGCGCATGTTGGCGACAATGAAAGTGGCCAGGCTGTCCAGGTCGGACTCGATGAAGCGGGTGCCCCGGGACTGTTCCGCCTCCAGGCACTCGCGCACGAAAGCGATCGTGGCGTCGTTCATGCTCGCGACGTCCGCGGCGAACTCCTGATCCTGAAAGATGGCCTCCGACAGCAGCGCCGAGAACACCTGGGTGTTGGAGTCTGGCTTGCTGAGGCTGCCAAAGTGCGCGCGTATGAAGCTACGCAGACGTTCGAGGCCAAACGTGTGCCCTTCCGCCTGGTGGAAGCGCTTGGCGAACTCGGCGCGCAGCTCGGTCAGCACGGCCAGTTGCAGCGCCTGCTTGCTGCCATACAGGTGAACGACGAGCCCCTTGCTGACGCCCGCGGTCTCGGCCACCTCAGCAATCGTCATGCCACCAACGCCCTTGGCGCGCATGACCGTCGTGGCGGCCTTGATCAAGGCCAGCTCCGACGTAGCGCGCCGCTCCTCCTGCGTGCGTCGGGTTCGGACGGTATGGGGTGTCGTGGCAGTCATGGTTAAGCAAACTCAGGCGTTTTGTGAACGGAGCAAATTCTCCAGATTATCGGGCGTTAGAGCCAGAGTGCTCAGAATTTCGCGCGTGTGAGTGCCCACGGGCGTGATGTCCCGCATCTCCGGCGGCGTGGCCGAGAACCGCGGCGCGGGGGCGGCCTGCAGCACGCCCCCACGCTCGACATAACTCTGGCGCGCAGCCATGTGTGGGTGGCGGGCGGCCTCGTGCGGCGCCAGCACGGGCGCCCAGCAGGCGTCACTGCCTCCCAGGCGGGCTTCCCATTCGGCGCGGGTGCGCGAGCGCATGAGCGCGGCCATGGCTTGCCTGAGCTCGGGCCACAGGCCGGGGTCGTTCTGGCCGCGGACAAAACGCGCGTCGCCGTCCAGCTCCAGGCGCGCGAGCAACTCGGCATAGAACCTGGGTTCCAGCGGCGCAAAGTTGATCCAGCCGCCGTCCTGGCACTGGTAGCTTTGCGCCGCCCAATGCGAACCGTCAAAAGCCTGCGTGCCGCGCTCGAAGCCGCCGCCGCGCCGCTGGATGGCGCCCAGCATCAGGTTAAGCATGTGGGCAGCGCCATCGACGATGGCGGCATCGACGACCTGCCCTTGCCCCGTGCTGCGCGCATGCTGCAGCGCTGCCAGCAGCCCCACCGCCAGATACAGCGCGCCGCCGGCCACGTCGCCCAGCACGGTGGACGGCGCCATCGGCGGCTCACCGGCCGGGCCGGCAAACCACAGGGCGCCGCTGAGGGCGGTGTAGTTGCTGTCGTGGCCGGCGCGCGGCGCCCATGGGCCCTCCTGGCCCCAGCCCGTCATGCGGCCGTACACCAGCGTGGGCCAGCGCTGCAGGCACACCTCCGGCCCCAGGCCGAGGCGCTCCATCACGCCGGGGCGCATGCCTTCGATCAGCAGGTCGGCACCCTCGCACAGCCGCAGCACGGCCTCCACGGCCACGGGATCCTTTAGATTCAGCACTACCGACTGCTTGCCGCGGCTGGTGATGGCGTGGGGCCGTTCCGGCGTGGCCAGGCGCTCGGGCGGCTCGACGGCGATGACGGTCGCGCCCAGATCGGCCAGCAGCATGCCGCAGAACGGGCCGGGCCCGATGCCGCTGATTTCGATCACTTTGACGCCTGCGAGTGGGCCCATCTGGAGCTCCTTGTTGGAATGACTGGAATGGCAGGGCCGGCAAGAGATGGCCGGACTGCGTGAAAACCCTATTTGCTAAATCATACAAACTTACCAACCGTATGGTAAGTAAGTTGAGGAAAAAACATGAAGACAGACGACACAACTTCCCACATCGAGAAACCCACCCTCTGTGGCCGGGACGCCCACCAGACCCCTTTTCTCAAAGGGGTCCGCTGCTCAGCATGCGATGAAGTGGCGTTCCCACCGCAGCACTACGGATGCGAGTGCTGCGGCAGCAGCGAACTGGCCGATATCGAACTGGCGGCGCAAGGCATGGTGCTGGGCACCAGCCAGGTCCACATCCATGCCCAGCCGGAGCCTGCGGTGCCATTCACGGTGGCCGAGGTCCGGCTCGACGCCGGCCCGGTGGTGCGCGCCCTGCTCGACGTTGGGCACGAGGCTGGCGACTGGCATGGCCGGCGCGTCCATGGCGTGCTGCGTCAGCGCGGGCAAGACCCCGCGGTTCTGGAATTCCGATTCGGGGTGACCGCATGAAGCAAACATTGAAGGACCTGCGGCCGGTCTACGTCGTGGGCATTGGCTGGCACCGCTACCAGGATCCGTCGGATACGTCGTACGTGACCCTGGGCCTGACTGCCGCGCGCCAGGCGCTGGCAGACGCGAGCGTGCCCATTGCCTGCGTGGACACGGCCTATGTTGCCCGGGCGCTGCTGGGCATGGCCTGTGGCCGGCCCATCCTGCGCCACCTTGGGGCGACGGGCCTGCCCATCGCCCATGTCGAAAACGCTTCGGCCTCCGGTTCGACGGCGTTCCGCAATGCCTGCATCGAAGTGGCCAGCGGCCTGGCAGATACCGCGCTGGTGCTGGGCGTGGACAAGCGCGCGCCGGTGGTCCGTGCCGAGACACAGGCTGGCATCGAGCAGCTGGCGAGCGAGTACATCGCGCCGTTCACACATTTTGCGCTGCTGGCGGACAAGTATGTGCATCGCTCCGGGGCCGACATGCGCGACATCGCGCTGGCCGCGGTGAAGAACCACAACAACGGCGCGCTCAACCCGAACGCCCAGCGGCAGAAGCCGCGCACCCTTGAGGAGGTGCTGGGGGGGCGCAAGGTGTCGGGCGACCTCACGGTGCTGCAATGCACGCCGGTCGGCGAAGGCGCGGCGGCGGTGGTGCTGATGTCCGAAGACGCGGTCAAGGCGCACGGCATCGAGCCCGGCCGCGCGGTGCGCGTGCTGTCGTCTGCCGCCCGGAGCCAGGCTGTGTACAAGGACGCCACCGCGTTCGACGAACTGCTTACGCAGACCACCTGCCTGCAGGCGCTGCAGGAGGCCGGCGTGGCACCCACGGCGCTTGACGTGGTCGAGCTGCACGACGCCTTCGCGATCGAGGAAGTGCTGTACGTCGAGGCCATGGGCCTGTGCAAGCCGGGCCAGGCCATACCGGCCTTGAAGGCGGGCGAGTTCCACATCGGCGGCAAGGTGGCCGTGAGCCCATCCGGCGGGCTCATTGCCATGGGGCACCCGATCGGTCCCACCGGCGTGGGGCAGATCGCCGAAATCACGCTGCAACTGCGCGGCGAGGCCGGGCAGCGGCAGCAGCCCCGGGCGCGCACGGGGCTGGCGCACATGGTGGGCGTGGGCGCCGTCTGCTACGCGCACGTGCTGGGCATCTGAGCCGCGAATCACATCCAGGAGACATGCACATGATCGACTAGATGGTCGAATTCGACGAGGACACGCGTGCCATCGTGGACCTCACCCGCAAGCTGGTGCACAAGCACCAGATGCCGCTGGAGGCCAGGAAGCTGCAGGGCGGCGAGATCACCCCGCAGGACCTGCTGCCCGGCACCAGGGCCGCCAAGGAGGTGGGCCTGTGGGGCCTGACGCTGCCCGAGGCGCTGGGCGGCGCCAGGCTGACGGTGACGCAGCAGCTGGCGGTCATCGAGCAGAACTACCAATGCCTGGTGCCCCTGCGCTTCGGCGGGCAGGTGCCGCCGTTCCTCTTCAACGCCACGGGCGTGCAGAAGGAGCGCTACCTCGATCCCTGCCTGGAAGACCGGTTGCGGTATGCGTTTGCACAGACCGAGCCTTCGGGCGGCGCCGACCCCGGCAATGCGATCCAGACCAAAGCCGTCAAGCGGGGCGACAAGTGGGTGATCAACGGCACCAAGGTCTTCATCTCCAGCGTCGGCCCCGCCGAGGTGATCTTCGTCGTGGCCGTGACCGACCAGGAAAAGCGCCAGCACGGCGGCATCTCCATGTTCGCGGTGGACAAGTCCAATCCCGGCCTGAACGTGTCGCGAGACATCCAGACGCTGGACGGCATGATCACCAACGAGCTGATCTTCGACAACTGTGAAGTGCCCGAGGATGCGTTGATCGGCGCCAGCGGCGAAGGCTTCCGCAACGCGCAGATCATCCTGTCGCAGGCGCGCTTCGGCGTGGGCGCGCGTGCCCTGGGCATCGCCATGCGCACGCTCGAGATGATGACCGAGTATGCCAGGCAGCGCGTGACCTTCGGCTCCGCCCTGTCGCAGAAGCAGGCGATCCAGGCCATGGTCGTGGACTCATGGATCGACATCAACCAGTGCCGCCTGATGATGTACGCCGCCGCCAGGAAGGCCGATGCCGGCCACGACACGCGTGTCGAGGCCAGCCTGATCAAGATGCAGGCCACAGAGGTGGTCGGCCGCGTGCTCGACCGTGGCGTGCAGGTCTTCGGCGCGGCCGGCGTGTCGCTGGATAACCCCATCGCGCACTGGTATCGCTCGCAGCGCCCTGCCCGCATCTATGAAGGCCCGACCGAGGTGCACAAGTACCACGTGCTGGCCCGCCACCTGTTTCGCTGAAGGATGGACACCCCGATGACAACCGTACCGACCCTGCCTGAGCACTGGGCGCAGATCCAGCCAGACCGGCCCGCCGTGCTCGCCGCAGACCAAACCCTGACCTGGCGCGAAGTCAACACGCTGGCCGACAACATCGCCAATCAACTGGCCCGGCGCGGTGTCGGCGCCGGCGACATCGTGGCGCTGCGCATGCAGACCACGTCGCGATGGGTGGCCCTGATGCTGGCGCTGTCCAAGCTCAAGGCCCGGCTGCTGGGCATCAACTGGCGCCTGGTCGCCGACGAGGTCAACTATGTGCTGGAGAACGCCGGCGCGAGGATGCTGATCCTTGACGACGAGCAGCCGCAGGCGTTCATGGAAAAAATCTCTGCGCTGCCGCGGGACGCCATCGTTCCGGTGACCCGCACCGGCGCAGAGAGCCAATGGAGCGCGCTGACCCAGCCGTGCGGAGCGCCCATCACCATGGACGAACTGTGCGAGCAGATCATCTACACGTCCGGTACCACGGGCAAGCCCAAGGGCGTACAGCGCCATATGCGGCCCGAGCCGGGCAACGAGCGCCTGAACCGCTACCTGGAGGCCCAGGGCGGGGCGTACAAGCGGTACCAGGTGTCCGACGTAGTGCTGGTGTCCATGCCCCTGCACCACGGCTCCGGCCCTTCGCAGGTGCGCGTGGCAATGGCCAGCGGCTCCATGCTGGTCTTGCAGAACCGCTTCGATGCCGCCCAGTGGTTCGACCTGGCCGAGAAGCACGGCGTCACGCACTGGACTGGCGTGCCCACCATGTACAAGCGGCTCAAAAGCTACCAGGAGACCTCGGGCCGCCAGGTGCCGCGCCTCAAGAGCATGGGCATCGGCGCCGCACCTGTACCCATGGCGATCAAGCGGTGGGTGCACGAGCAGTTCGGGCCGGTGCTGCATGAGGGCTACGGCTCCACCGAGACCGGCATGGTTGCCGGCATGAAGCCGGAAGACCATTTCAGAAAACCCGGCTCCAGCGGCCTCCCCTATGACGGCGTGGAAGTGGAGATCCGCGACGAGGACGGCAAGCCGTGCCCTTGCGGCACCGTTGGCGAGATCTGGGTCGACACCCCCGCCGTGATCAGGAGCTATCTCAATGCGCCGCCGCTGGATGAAGACACGCTCGATGCGCGCGGCTTCTTCCGCACGGGCGACATGGGGCACCTCGATGAAGACGGCTATCTCTACATCACCGACCGCGCCAAGGACATGATCATCTCGGGCGGGGTCAACATCTATCCCGCGGAAATCGAGGCCGCGTTCTACCAGCACCCCGGCTTGCTCGACATCGCGGTGGTCGGCCTGCCCGACGAAGAATTTGGCGAGAAGGTGGTGGCCTACTACGAATCCAGGGACGGCCAGCCCATTGCCGGCGACGAGCTGGCTGCGCTGGGGCAAGCGCACCTGGCGTCGTACAAGCGGCCACGGGATTTTGTCCATGTCGCCGAACTGCCGCGCAATGCCGTCGGCAAGATCCTGAAGCGCGAGCTTCGCCAACCCCATTGGAACAACCAGGAGCGCAACGTATGACCTTGAACCTGACCGACCTCAACGGAAAAATCGCCGCCGTCACCGGCGCGGGCCAGGGCGTGGGCCGCGAGGTGGCCCTGCACTTCGCCAGAAGCGGAGCCCGGGCCGTCATCGTCAACGACTTCTATGCCGAGCGGGCACAGGCGGTGGTGCAGGAAATCGAGGCGCTGGGCGTGAAGGGCGTGGCTGCCGTGTGCGACGTGACCGACCAGGAGCAGGTCAAGGCCGCGTTTGCGCAGGCCGCGCACGAGGCCGGCGGCAGCATCGACATCCTGGTCAACAACGCCGGCAATTCGGGCGTCAACCCCAACCCGGAAGCGCGCAAGCATTTCTGGGAGGTCGGCGAGGCGGCCTGGGACAGCTTCATCCGCGTCAATTTCTACGGCGTCATCAACTGCACCGCGGCAGTCGTGCCCGGCATGATCGAAAAGAACGCGGGCCGGCTGATCACCATCATCTCCGACGCCGGCCGCGTGGGCGAGCCTAACCTGGAGATCTACTCCGGCGCCAAGGCCGGGGCCGCCGGCTTCATGCGCGGCGCGGCCAGGGCCCTGGGGCGCTACAACATCACCGCCAATTGCGTCGCCATCTCCGCCACGGCGACGCCGGCGATCGCCGCGCGCCTGGAGGCTGATCCCGACAGGACAAAGAAGATGCTGTCGAACTACGTGATCCGCCGCGTGGGGCAGCCCGAGGACGTGGCCAACATGGTGTTGTTCCTGGCATCAGGATCGAGTTCGTGGATCACGGGCCAGACCTATCCGGTCAACGGCGGGTTCTCGTTCAACCTGTGAGGAGCGCACCATGACCACCGAGCAAGCCGCAATGCTGGAGAAGAAGGACGGAGTGGCCGTCATCACCCTGAACCGGCCCGAAGTCAAGAACTGCTGCAACAACGCGATGGCGATCGCGCTGCAGGACATCATGGACGAAATCGACGAGGACAAGCACTGCTTCGTTGCCGTCATCCATGGGGCCGGCGGCAATTTCTCGACCGGCGCCGACCTGAAGGAAGCGGCCAGCGGCGTCAAGCGCACCAGGCTGCGGCGCGGTGGCTTCGGCTGCTTCGTGCATCCGCTGCGCAAGCCGCTGATCGCCGCCGTCGAGGGCTACGCCGTGGGCGGCGGCTTCGAGCTGTGCCTGACCTCCGACATGGTGGTGGCCGCCGCCAACGCCAAGTTCGGCCTGCCCGAGGTCAGGCACAACCTGGTGGCCGTGGGCGGCGGGCTGTTCCGCCTGCCCAAGAAGATTCCCTACAACATCGCGTTCGAGATGGCCCTGACCGGCAAGATCTACGACGCCGGCTTCCTGCGGCCCTACGGCATCTTGAACCGGATCGTCGAGCCGGGCACGACCCTGGACAGCGCCATGGAGCTGGCCCGCTCGCTGCTGGTGAACGGCCCGACGGCACTGGCCGCATCCAAGCGCATCATGTCCAAGGCCTTCGAATGGCCTGAGCTCGAAGCCTGGGAAAACCAGATGCCGATTGCCCAGGTTGCGCTCAACTCAAAGGACCGGGTGGAAGGACTCAAGGCCTTTGCGGCCAAGCGCGCGCCGGTCTGGTCCGGCGAATAGCGCCAGGAACAAGGAGGAGACAACTATGCAAAGACGAAGCTTTCTGCTGGGCTCCGCAGCGGCGGCCACGGCATGGGCAGCGCATTCGCCGCTGCTTGCGCAGGACAAGACCCCGATCAGCATCATCTTGCCCCTGGGCGGTGGCACAGGCGCCGACACCAGCACGCGTATCCTTGCCGATGTGCTGTCCCGCGAACTGCAGCGCACGGTGATCGTCGAGAACAAGCCAGGCGCCGACACCATGATCGCCACGCAATACGTGTTGAGCGGCCCGTCCGACGGAACGCGCGTGCTGATGCTCTCGCCCAGCAACATGGTGATCGTTCCGCTGGTCAACAAGAGCCTGCGCTTCAATCCGGAAACCCAGCTGCAGCCCGTCATTACTTCGGTGCGCGGCGGTGCCGCCCTGGTCGTGAAGGCAGGCAGGTACAAGTCGCTCACCGAGTTCATCGCCTACGCCAAGGCCAACCCGGGCAAGGCGTCGCTGGCCACCTACAGCGGGCATTACTACAAGCTGCTGGCGCTGATGATCCAGCGCGACCTCGGCATCCAGCTCAACAACGTGCAATACAAGGCCCCGGCGCCCGCGCTCAACGACGTGGTAGGCGGCAATGTCGACGCGATGATCATCGATGCCGGCGCCTCGCGCGAATTCTTCCGCGCCGGCAAGATCCATCTGCTGGCCTTGACGCACGAGCGCAGGCCTGCGGCCTTCCAGGATGTGCCGACCTTCAGCGAACTGGGCTACCCCGATTCGACGGCTTATGTGTGGATCGGCTACGGCGTCAAGGCCGGCACGCCGCCCGAGTTGGTGCAGCGCCTGTACAAGGGATTCTCCGCCGCGCTGAAGTCCAGGGAATATCTGGCCTACGTGGAGCAAGCCAGCGCCGGCTCCGAGACGGTCGATCTGGATCCGGAGAAGACCAGGCTCTATGCGCAGGAGGAGCGCAAGCGCTTTGCCCGCCTGATCGAAAAGACCGGCTATGCGAACTGATCGAACTGACATGGCCTGGCGCACCGCATGGTGAGCGGATGCCCAAGCACCTGATGGAGAGGATTGCATGAGTTTGCCTTCATCGCTGGCGTCGCGCCTGCGACTGCCGCTAATTGCCGCGCCGATGCTGCGCGTGTCCGGCCCCGACCTGGTGGCAGCCGCCTGCCGCAGCGGCGTCATCGGCGCGTTTCCCACGGTCAACGCCCGTGGCGCCGAGGAGCTGGACGCCTGGCTTACCCAGATCAAGGCCCGGTGCACCGAAGCGCCTGGCCCGGTCGCGCCGGTCTGCCCAAACATCATCATGCGCCGCCGGGCCACTCTGGATGAGGACCTGCGGGTCCTCATCCGCCACCGGGTGGAGATGGTCATCGCCAGCGTTGGCTCACCTGAGGCCGTCATCCAGCCACTGCACGATATCGGCTGCCTGGTGTTCGCCGACGTGGCATCGATCCGCCATGCCGAGAAGGCGCTGGCGGCAGGGGCCGATGGCCTGATCCTGCTCACGGCCGGCGCCGGCGGGCAGACCGGGTGGGCCAACCCCTTTGCCTTTGTGCGTGCCGTGCGCCGGATGTTCGACGGCCCTATCGTGCTGTCAGGCGGCATGTCCGACGGCGCCGCGCTGTGGGCGGCGCGCACCCTGGGCTGTGATCTGGGCATGATGGGCACGCGCTTCATCGCCACGCCCGAAAGCCTGGGTGCCAACCGCTACAAGGCCATGCTGGTAGACAGCCGGCTCGACGACGTGTTGCTGACCCAGGCCTTCACCGGGCTGGATACCAACATGCTGCGCCCCTCCATCGTGGCGGCGGGGCTGGACCCGCAGGCCCTGCAAGGCAAGGTGTCTCCCGAGCGCGCCCGCGAACTGTTCAGCGAGCATGGCCAGGAGGCGCACGGCCCCAAGCGCTGGGTCGACATCTGGAGTGCCGGGCACAGCGTTTCGGGGGTGGATGGGGTGCTTCCCGTGGATGAACTGGTTGATGTGCTGGCTGGGGAATATGCACGGGCGCAAGCGCAGACTGCGGGGCTGATGCAGCATTGATGCCGCCGAAGATCGCCAGCAGCCTTCAAGGCTTCACCAACATATCCCTGGCGCAGTCTCCACAAGCGCGAGCAGATTATTGAGAAGTTGCTGGCGATCCATGGATTGAACCGCGAACCCGAGACCGGTCTAACACGCAACGGCTACTATGTCGCACTGATACGGCAGTGCCGGCACCGGCAGCGTACGGGCTGGCTTAGCTTTTGTAGGCAACGGCGTGGGCACAGCCACGGAAGCCATCGGCTCTGTGCAAAGCGGGAGACACGAAACGGGCTGCCAGCCATTGGGCGAATACTCGTACACGTGCCGACAGCTGCCGGTTCTGAGGATATAGCACCGATACAGGCATCGGCGGCGGCGGGTTGCCAGGCAAGACAATCCGTAGCTGACCCGCTGCCAGCTCTCTCTCGATCCGATAGCCAGGTACTTGAACAAGGCCGAGTCCGGAAACGGCAGCACCTGTATATAGCTCGGCGCCAGTCACCGAGATCCTCGACTTGAGTTGCCGCTCTACAGTTTCCTTATCAACCTTGAATTCCAGGCGGCTCGGCCGACCCGTCGCGCTGGAGACGTAGTCCACGGCGTAGTGGTTCTTCAGATCGTCCAGCGTCTTCGGCACACCATACCGCTCAAGATACGCAGGGCTCGCCACAGTGACCTGTTCCAACAACGCGACCTGCCGGCCAATCAGGGACGAGTCCTGCAGGACACCGGCGCGCAGTACGCAGTCCACGCCTTCCCGAACGAGATCGACCAGCCGATCGTCCTCCCCGACATGCAAGGTGATGTCCGGGTACTGCGCCAGGAACTCATCCAGAGCCGGCACGACGAAGTGCCTGGCCAAAGTGCCCTGCAGGTTCACCCGCAGCAGGCCTTTGGGCGGTGCATCGCGAAACGAGCTCTCCGCCTCCTCCAGGTCGGTCAGGAGCCGCACGCAGCGGTGGTAGTAAGCCTCGCCGTCATGCGTCAGACGAACCTGTCGAGTGGTGCGCTCGAGCAACCTGGCGCCGAGGCGCTGCTCCAGACGCTTGATGAGGTTTGTCACCGTCGCGCGCGGAATCTGGAGATCCTCAGCCGCCAGCGAAAAACTGCGTCGGTCCGCGATTCGGACGAAAACCTGCATTTCCTGGAAACGATCCATCGGCGCCCATGGTTGATGTGAACGAAACAACGCAAACAACCCTGTCTATTCCATTCCAGACAACCAGAGGTGCAGCGTGCGCCTCCTGCTGGTCCCTGTTGGGTATATGCCTGTTCGGGATCCTGCCTACATCAACGGCGACTGCCAGCAACCCAAGAAGATCGCCGCAAGCCATAGCGCACGTCGCCCAACAGTTAAAGCAAATGGAATTGTGATCGCAATCTTCCCATAATTATCTTTTGGGTTGAATAGTCGAGAATCCATCTCACGCCCCCTCAAACGAAGGATTCAGACCATGACCGCCATCTCCCAAATTGCCTTGATCACCGGCGCGTCTCGAGGCATCGGTGCCAGCATCGCCCGCCGCCTGGCCCGCGACGGCTTCGCCATCGCCATCAACTACGCCTCCAACGCGGCAGAAGCCGACGCCCTGGTTGCCGAGCTGGTTCAGGCTGGCGCTTCGGCCATCGCGATCCAGGCCGACGTTTCAAAGGCTGAACAGGTACAGGCCATGTTCGCTACCGTCGAAGAAAAACTTGGCAAGATCGACGTCCTGGTCAACAACGCCGGCATCCTCAAGACCGCTCCCTTGGCGCAGACCAGCGACGACCTGTACGCGCTGAATTTCGCGATCAACACGCAGGGCGTGTTCAATACTCTGCGGGAGGCGGCCACGCGACTGAACGAGGGCGGACGCATCATCAACCTGTCAAGCACCACGCTGGCGCTGAACCTGCCCGGCTACGCGATCTACAACGGCACCAAGGCTGCGGTAGAAGCCTTCACCCGCGTTTTCGCCAGGGAACTGCGCGGCCGCCGCATCACTGTGAACGCCGTGGCGCCCGGTCCCGTGGCCACAGACCTGTTCCTCAACGGCAAGACAGAAGAGCAGATCCAGACCTTTGCCAAGATGCCGCCGCTGGAACGCCTGGGCCAACCGGACGACATCGCCGCCGTCGTGGCCTTCCTGGCCGGCAAGGACGGCGCCTGGGTAAATGGCCAGGTGCTGCGCGCCAATGGCGGCGTGGCCTGATCGGCGGAGGCCGCCCATGAGCCATTCCCTGCCTCGGTTCTGCCGACCAGTTTCCGGCTTCGTTGCGCTGGCGTGATGGCCCTTATTGTTTCCCAACAAAACCGTGTGGCGAGACTGAGCGTATTGCAGCAGCGCTTGAGCCCCCTCTTCGCCGTCTGGCACGCTCGACGGGCTGCCGTAGGACAACTTCCCGACCGTGATTCTTCCGTTGGCAACGGTGCGGTACCGAGGCTCTACGATTGAGGCAAGCAGATCGACAGGAGAACGCGCCAGTGCAGCGTTGCCCCGACGCAGTTTCTGGTGTTCAACCAGCAAACGGGCGGGGATCGGCTCGACATGCGCAAGAAACATCCGCTCGCCGAGAACAGTCGACTTTACGCTCCTTTTCAAATTTAGCTTGTTGATGACCCCAATGAGCAGGATCTCGAAGGCCTTCGGAGTAATCAGCAGCACTTCCTTTGAATCGCGTTTGCTACGCTTGCGCAGTCCCGCATGCTGGATTGACTTGAGAGTGATTACTCCCGCAGGCAGCGCCCGTAGCTGGCTCAAGATTCCGGAATGAGCCTGCGGGCTCTTTCAGTGCAGACCCTTCGAATCTTCCTTACCTGCGGAAATCCACGTTTTCGCCCCAGTGCGAACTGAACTGAATCGCATAGAGATCCAGGCTGCATACCCGGACTCCCCGGGTCAGGGCCGCCAGCGCCTGTGCGGCTGCCGGCGCAATTGCATCGAAAATGCACCAGAAGCGCGTGAGAATAGTGCTGCCCATCGCCGGCAATCAGTTCCGGATAGTTGAAGTCATCGCCGGTGTACATCTTGACGCCGGGAGGCAGTCGACGGCGGAAGTCCTCCTCCTTCTCCTTATCCAGGAGCGAGATCTTGATGCCGTCAACCTTGTGATGGCTTTCATGAATAATGCGCAGGCAAGTTTCTGCCGCATTGGCATAGCCATCGCCTCCCCAATAGCCCTTCAGTTCAGGATCAAACTCTCGCCAAGCCCGTGGAGAATGACCGGGGCCTGGGCATGCACGAGAACGTCCCGGTAAACGCAGATGTAATCGTCGGGCGACTTTGCAACGCGGGCCAGTGCGCGACTGGCCATCAGGATGATCTGACTACCGGCGGACTGAATCCCGTCTAGCTGCTCTTGATACGCGGACACTACCTCGGGGATGCTTCGCAGTGCCCCACTCGGAAACTGGTCCGTGCCACAGCCGCTAGCAACGCGAGCCCCGTGGCTGTCCGCCGTCTCTTGGACGGTTCGCTTAATCAACTCCAGCGCCGTAGCCAGGGCAGGCCCATCCCTCGCTGGGCGGTATCCATGGCTTCGGCAATGCCCAGTCCCTGCTCAACGAGGTAACGGCGGTAGGCGATGGTCCGATCCCAGTCCACCGACGGGGAGCCATTCAGTTCACCCGAGCGGAGCGGATCTTTCGCGGGGACCTTCTCGCAGTGACCCCTCTGAGCTGCGACCGGTGCTTAAATTTCGAGGTCAATATCAAAGCCGGCCGAAGAAAGCACAAGCAATTGCCAGTCCAATGCCGCGGCGGGATCCGGTGACAAGGGCGACTTGATGCGTCATTGCACACCCCCACTTGCTGGAAGCTTTCTGGCCGCGGGGCCGGCGATGCCGAGCGCGCGCGCCTGTTCGCGCGGATTGGTGACTGGCCGCCCGGCATCTCGTGGCGGTACACGTCGGCGGTGCCGGCACGGATTTCGGATTCGAATGGCGCGTAGTAGCGGCGCCCCTCTCGACCTTGCAGCCCACACCACTTCCTAGTCAGCCACGAAGATAGCCTCGTTCCTACGTATCGCCGGCAAGAACACGATCGCCAGAGTTGCAGCCGTCAGCATTAGGATCGCTAGCGATATGGGACGCGACACAAATACGGTGGGATCCCCTCGCGAAATGCTGAAGGCACGTCGCAAGCTCTCCTCCATCATCGGGCCAAGGACGAGACCTAGGAGCAGCGGAATCAGCGGAAATCGCAGAGTGGTGAGGACGATGCCCAAGACAGCCAGGATTGACATCATGACCAGGTTCACGAGACTGCTGCTCACGGTATAGACTGCGATGCACGAGAACACGATGATGATGGGAAACAGGATGGCCTGACGGACACTCAGCAACCTCACCCACAGGCCGATCAATGGGAGATTGATGACGACCAGCATGACGTTACCCACTAGCATGCTTGCGATTAAACCCCATACCAGTTCAGGCTGTTTCGTCAGTACCTGAGGCCCAGGCTGGATGCCCTGCATAATCATTGCGCCGAGAATCAGTGCGATCACAGGATTTCCAGGAACACCCAACGTCAGAAGTGGAATGAACGAGGTCTGCGCAGCTGCGTTATTGGCCGCCTCGGGGCCCGCAACGCCTTCCACAGCGCCCTCCCCCAACTCAGCTTTGTGCTTCGATACCTTTTGCTCGACCATGTAGGAAGCAAATGGGCTGAGTTGCACACCGCCACCGGGCAGCACTCCAAGGATCGACCCGATAAGCGTCCCTCTCAGAGCAGCCGGGACGCCCCGGCGGACGTCACTGCCGGTCATCTTCGTCGAACCGATAGGATAAGTCGTGGTCTTCGCCTTCTGCTTTTCGCTGATGTTGGTAATGATCTCGTTTAGCCCAAAGAAGGCCATGCTGATCGCCACCAGATCCAAGCCGTCCGTAAACTCTCCAATGCCCATCGTGAATCGAAGCGCGCCGGTCTCTACATCAGTTCCAACCAAACCGAACAGCAATCCGAGTATAGCCATTGCGAGGGCCTTGAGCTTGCTTCCCGCGCTGAAGAACACCGAAGAGAGTAGGCCGAACAGCATTAGCGAGAAGTACTCGGGCGCATTGAAGTTGATGGCGAACTGGGCCAGCATGGGCGAGAAGAACGCGATAAAGAAAGTCGCGATGATGCCCGCCAGCAGAGAGCTGAACGCGGCTGCGGCCAATGCAGTACCACCTCGCCCTTTTTTTGCCATCATGTAGCCATCAATTGCTGTCACGACCGAGGAGGCTTCCCCAGGTATCTTGCAAAGGATTGCGGTTGTCGATCCTCCGTACTGCGCGCCGTAGTAGACACCGGCAAGCATGATTAGCGACGTCACTGGCTCCAGTCGAATCGTTATCGACAGGAGCATCGAGATCGTTGCGAGCGGGCCGATGCCCGGCAAGACGCCAATCAGCGTTCCCAACAAGCATCCAACCAGCGCGAAAAGTAGATTGATCGGCGTGGCTGCGACCGCAAGCCCATGCGCCAAGAGAGTTAACGTATCAAACATATTCGGACCACAGCGGCATGGATTGACCCAACAGAACGACGAACGTCACTGCGCAGAAGACAGCCAAGAGAACAGCCGCGATGAGATCGGCCCAGCCGATCTTTCCCGGCATCGCCAGTCGAGCAACCAATGAAGTCACGACGACGGCTACGATAAGTCCGGTTGGCCTCAGCAGCGCGCCGAACACCAATGGTGCGGCACACACAATGAGCAGAACGCGACCGGCGGGCCAGTCATCTGGTGTCGTATGGTCCCTGGTCGCACGGATGAGGAGGATCACTCCGATGACGCCCAACAGGCAGCTAAGCAATAGTGGCGCAAAGCCAGGCCCCATCTGGGACGGCGTCCCGAACTTCAGGTTGCGCCCAAGAAATCCGAACAACGCCGCCAGCGAGACAAGCAATAGCCCGGACAGAAAGTTCTGATTCGATTTTAAGCGCCCCATGTTTGCTCCTTGTACTTGGACACAGTCAATCTCATCGCTGTCGCAATGTCATTCCGCGACGATATTTGCCGTCTTCGCGACCTGCTTGAACAGTTGCGTCTCGTTGGCGATCTTCTTGCTGAACTCCTCCGGGGTCGTCGCCGCCGAGGACATGCCGTTCGCCTCAAGCTTTGCCGCAAATTCTGGTGAAGCCGTGACCTTCTGGAGCGCCGCGCGGTAGCTTGCCAGGGTTGGTGCAGCCAAGCCCTTCGGAGCCATCACACCGAACCAATTGGAGATTCCTTCCAACCCCTTTAGCCCGAGTTCCGAACTCGTGGGCACATCCGGCACGAGCTTGGAACGCTGAGACCCGAGCACCATGAGGCCACGGAGCTTACCCGCCGCAATATTCTCCTTGAGCAGCGTCGGACCTTCCACGACGAACTGCACCTGATTGGCCATCAACTCCGGGAGCATGAGCGCCGCCCCTCGGTAGTGAACCGCCTTTACGTTGATGCGGGTACGCTCCTTGATGAGTTCGGAAAGTACATGCCCAAAGCTTCCCAAGCCCGGCGTGCCGTAGTTCATTTGCCCAGGCTTGCTCTTGGCGAGTTCGATGAACTCGGTCATCGACTTCACACCAAGGCTCGTGTTAGTGGCAACAATGAAGTCACCCTGGCCCACCATCCCGACCGGAGTCAGATCCACCATGGGCTTGACCTGCAAACTCGGATAGACGTTGGGATTGAGCACCATTTGTGCGCCGGAAGCGAACAGAAGGATGTCCCCATCCTTGGACCCGTTCGCCACCGCGGTTGTGGCAATGTTGCCGTTGGCACCGGGGCGATTTTCAACCACGACCTGTCGCCCCACGGTCTTGGAGAACTCAGCAGCGAACAGGCGGCCCATGAGATCCGACAGGCCGCCAGGTGCATAGCCCACAACCAAGGTGATGGGCTTGGACGACTGGGCCCAGGCGGTGCCCCAGCCCATGGTCAAACACGGGGCCACCACGGCCACGCTCGCGAACTTCAAAAGGCTCCGACGACCAGTGCTCATTACATCTCTCCAAAGAATGGTTCTAACAATTCGTCTACTCGAAAATTTTGAGGTCGGCGTCGACCTCGACCGCGAAACCGCTCGGCAGTATCGCTGTGCGAGTCATGATGCTCACTTTCACCAAACACGTGCACGACTAGAGCAGCCGCGCCATTGAAGAGCAACGCGCGCACACCAAAGCTCTCGGTATCACTGACGAATCCTCGAAGGCGTTAGCGATTTGCTCAGCTTTTATTTAATTACCGAACCATATCGTTACTTACGAAGAAGAATGCTCCCGACAAAAATGCATGTCAAGCAACGATCAATGGAATGGGGTAAACGATAGGGTCCCGCTCATGCCAGCCTCAACCCACCCAAGATAAGCAGCATCAACAAGCCTTACGTGTGGCATGTGGATGAGGCGTAAGTGCTTGAAGAAGGCAAGGCGCTGGAAGGCCAGCGCAATCCATCAACGGCCTGGCCAGCCTGGTCGAACAGACGCTGGCGCTCCATCCGTTCGCGGCCACGGTGCACGTGTTCCGCAACCGACGGGCCGACCGCCTCAAAAATGCTGCTCTGGGCCGCAACGGCTTCTCGTCGCTGTTCACCTATCCCGCTCCACACTGCATCCCCGTATGTTGAATTGAAGGCTCCTGATTCGGTTGTTCTGGGCAGCAATTCCGAGAACTGAGGCGCCATGCCGCGACGATGAGTCGAGGACCGACTCTCTGGCGTGATCACGACGCCAGTTGGATTGCGCGTTGGGCCTCGAATGTATTGGATCGGTCAGCGTCATGGGAGACGCCAAAACTGCCATTGAGCGGTGTCATGGAGCGCGGAGCCAATAGCTCGCCGACCGCCAACCGACTTCCCCGAGAAGGAATCCATTCGCCTCTGGCATGAGCCGATTTACCAGGCGCTTTATATTAAAGCTCGAGGGACCCTGAGCAGGGGAAATGAGTGCATGCCTACACCTGAGTCGGTCATTGCGAGTGCATCGTGCTCGCACATGCACGACGGTGCCAGAAGTTTGCCACGCCCGAGGTCATGATCAAAGCCCGCCCCGCAGAAGGTCAACATCCCATCGAACCCGGTCATTGGCAGGGCGCGATCTAATTTTTGGACTGGGTAGGTCGGCGTCGCATTACGCAGCTCGTACCGTCTCGAGCGGGAATAGACCATGCTGAGTAGCGAGCAGCGGCCTTGTTTGCGCGGCTATGGAAAGTTCAGGGCAAGACAGGAGCGGCGCGGCAGCACCCCTACAGTTCAAGATAGCAAGTGGCCGAACAAGCGGGTCAGCTCCAGTCCTAGAAAGAACTCCTTCACGGAGGGATAACACCGTGGACTCGCAGCAGGTCCAGGAACTTCTTGATGGCCTATTATCGGGGCGCAGCGTATAACACGACCAGCCGCTCCCGGCAGAAGCGCCTCTCGTATCCACCGATCTCTCTCAAGCGAAACGCGCTCAGGAACGCGTTGGGCCTTGAACGTTCTGGCGGACGATATAGCGGCAAGCCGCACGCAAGACTCGCACATGCCAAGCTATAATTACACACCTATGCACCAGCTTAGATTTCGCGCAGGGAGCGTATCCAGCCCTTCTAAGTCGGGCTACCAGTAAAACCGCTACGGCCTTAGAAGGCAGGCTATACATGACCAAAGTTGAATCCGCCGCAGCATCCGACAGAAATCAAGAAGATAAGGGCACAAAGCAGTCCAGGGATCCCGCCATGACGCAGGCCCGCATCCTTCGCGCCGCAAAGGCCGAGTTTGCAAAAGAGGGATTTGGAGGTGCCCGCGTTGAAAGCATCGCACTGCGAGCGAAGGCCAACAAGCGCCTGATCTATCACTACTTCGAAAGTAAGGAGAAGCTATTCCTCGCCGTTCTCGAAGATGCCTGGTTGGACATCCGCACTGCAGAGAAGCGTTTGGAGCTTGATCACCTACCCCCGAGGGAAGCCATCATCACCCTCATGACTCACACCTGGAATTACTACTTGAAGCATCCGGAATTTCTTGCTCTGGCGAATAACGAGAATCTGCATCGGGCGCGTCACGTCAAGAAGTCAGCCATCTTTTCGGAATTGCATCAAGATTTTGTAGGTATGCTTAAGCGAATTCTGGATCGCGGGGTTGAAGAAGGCTCATTCAGGCCTGGCATTGATCCCGTGCAACTGCATATTTCGATGGCTGCTGTCGGTTATTATTACCTGACCAATCAGTACACCGGTCGGGTTATTTACGGATTCGATTTCTCCGACAAGACCGCCCTTGACGCGAGACTTTCCTTCAACATCGATTCAATCATGCGAATTTTGGCTCCTGATTGAATTTCTCGGTGGCAACCGGTGTTGAGCAACTACCGGCCCACCACTATCTGATCCACTATCGACTTTCACTGAGCCCTGCCCCTTGGGTCAGCATTCAATGCAATTCGGAGAAGGTTGCATACCCTGTCTGCTGTCGAGTGGCTTTCAACCGCTTGACGGCCAAAGCTAGATCTCCCCCGAACCACGCACGTAAGTTCAGTGTTCTCCAGCCGAACTCTGGGGCAACCGTCCCACTGTCAGTGTTCTTGAAGAAGGGGATGCTTTTAGCGGATATGCTCAGCCATAGTCCATGCCAGCAGTTCGCTGACGCGTGACGGGGTGGTCAGCGATGCGAGCAATTGCGTGTCGCCGGTAAGCCTCAGGGTCGAGCCCGTTCGGCTTGGCGGAGGCCTCTTCTGCCAGCCGACGTTTCATGTTCAATCGGGTGATTGCGGCTGCCGTACATGCAGCCACTCCGCTTAGACACAGACTCCAAAGTAGTCCCCACCAAATTCTGATGGGGACCACTCCGGATCATTCGCCTCAAGCGTCCACACGGTCCATCAGCGCAGCGAAAGACCTCTTTGCCGTTAGTGATCAGGAAGCTGTCACGCCAGTTCGGACATTGGCATCCGCTTGCGTCGTATGGCCAGTCACGCGCATCAGCCACATTACCAGCCAAGCGAGGACATAGGCAAAGCCGCAAACAAC
This sequence comes from Cupriavidus phytohabitans, assembly GCF_000426345.1. Classification (GTDB taxonomy): domain Bacteria; phylum Pseudomonadota; class Gammaproteobacteria; order Burkholderiales; family Burkholderiaceae; genus Cupriavidus. The sequence continues at coordinate 57,724 of NZ_AUFE01000037.1, forward strand.
AAAAATCACGTTGTAGCCGCCATTTAGGTTTCCGAGAATCTTGTAATGATCAAGAACGAGACCGACAGCGAGCGGGAACAGCGTTGATCCGACTGCGCCACCCATACCTCCAATGCCCACGACAGAAGCTACCTGTTCCTTAGGGAACATGTCGGACACCGTCGTGTAGAGGTTGGCCGACCATCCCTGGTGTGCAGCGGCAGCGAGACTAAGTAGCCCAACCATGGTCCACATGTCATCAATTAGGGGTGACGCAATAATTGGGGTTACCAGTAACGCCAAAATAAACATCGTGGTTTGGCGGGCAGCACTAACTTTCCAGCCTCGTGCAATCAGTTGCGAGGAAACCCAACCTCCGGCGATGCTACCGATCGATGTTGCCGTATAGACGATGATCAGAGGCAAGCCCAAGTGCTTCATGTCAAGATTAAATCGGCTGGAAAAATATGAGGGCAGCCAGAAGAGCATGAACCACCAGATGGGATCGGTAAGAAATTTCCCAAGCAGGAAGATCCAAGTACCGCGCATCCGAAGCAACGACACCCAGGGTACCGCCCCCCCCGCCGGCACCTCACCCGCATCAGACTCGATTAGAGTAAGTTCCTGTTTGGAGACCTTCTTGTGCAAGTGCGGAGATTGGTAGGCCAATTGCCAGCAAGCAAGCCACACGACTCCAGTAAAACCAGTCGCGAAGAAAGCCGCTTCCCAGCCATATGTTGCAGCCAGCCATGGCACAGTAGCAGGCGCGACAACGGCGCCGATGCTGCAACCAGCGGTTATGAAGCCCATAGCGAGAGCTTGCTCTCGGCGCGGGAACCACTCCGACACAGTCTTCACGGCCGCTGGGAAGTTGCCAGCTTCCCCAAGCGCTAGCAAACCGCGCATGAACGCAAATCCCAGTGTGTTCCTAACTGCAGCGTGGCCGCAGGCGCCGATGGTCCAGACCAAGACACAAAGAGCAAAGCCAATTTTGGTACCAAGGCGGTCGATCAGGCGCCCCGCGAGCAACAGGCCGATCGCATAGCAGATCATAAACACCATTACCACATGGCTGTACTGTGTCTCAGTCCAACCAAACTGCCCCTCCAGAACCGGCTTGAGTAGACCAAGCACTTGGCGGTCGAGATAGTTGATTGTGGTTGCAAAGAATAGCAACGCGCAAACGCGCCACCGGTAAGATTTGTACTCCACTTGCGTCTCCACTCTCCCTGAGGTTGCCACATTCCAGCGATATGCCTCGCTGGATACATCGTTCACTTTGCCTCCGACGGCGCCTGAGCATGGAGCATGCCCCCATACTCCTAACAGATGCTTGCCCCTGATGCGAAAGCTGCTTTCAATCCCGCGATTGCGAGAGCTGGCTAAACACTGCCGGCCTCTTTTCCCTGAATGCAGCCACGCCCTCGATGGCGTCGGGGCTTGCCTTGCAAACAGAAGCAGCCAATTCGTGGGCGACATCCATAGCGTTCTCCCCAACGAGACGCAGCAGTCGCTTTCCCACCGATAGTGACGTGGAAGAACGTGACGCTAGTACGCTGCAGATACGATCGACCTCGACATCCAGGCATTCTACTGATGCTACTTTATGCAGTAGTCCCCACGCTTGTGCGGTGACGGCGTCGACGGACTCACCTAGCAGGACAAGAGAGCGGGCACGCGCGGGCCCTACAAGCTCAGAGATGCGCTGGCAACCCAGCCAGCCAGGAATGGCACCCACTGTGGACTCCGGAAAACCCACCTCTACGCTAGCGCACGCGATAAGAAAATCACAGCTCAGCGCGAGCTCCAAGCCTCCCCCTAGGGCGTTTCCGCGAAGCACTGCAATCGTCGGAATCTCGAGTTCGGCGATACGTCTGAAAATGCGATTGCCCGCACGAACAAATCGGGCACCCATGGCCTGAGCGTCGAGGGATCCCCACTCTGAAATGTCGGCGCCACTGCAAAAGAAGCGCTGCCCGGCACCGCGCAGCACGACGACCCGAATGTCGGGGCTAGCCTCCACGATATCGAGCAGATTCCCGATTTGAGAGAGCATAGCGAGCGTGAGGGCATTGTGCTTCGCGCTACGATTCAGTGTGATAGTGGCGACACTACCCCGCACTTCGTACTGTACGTCCTCGGATCCAAGTTGCTGAGCGTCGGAGTTCATCGTGAATTGCATCGTAATTCCTTAGTTCGTGACGTTGACAAGCAGACTGGAATCGACCAGCGGGGCAAATCCCATTCTTGCCAGCACGTCCTTCTCTACATCTACGCCTGGGGCGACTTCAACCAGGCGCACCCCCTCCGGGTCCAGACGGAAAACTGCCCGTTCCGTAACGTAGAGAACCTCCTTGCCAGCCTTGCGGGCTTCTCGACCACTGAATGTCACGTGTCGTACTCGTTCCACGAGCTTCGGTATTTCTCCGGGGGAAATAATGCTGACGTTCTCACCATCCTCCTGAATCTCGAGTCCCTTCGTCTCGAAAGCACCGCAGAACACGACTTTCTTAGCGCCATGGGTGATATCCATGAATCCACCAGGGCCAACCACCGTTGTGCCGAGTTTGGATACATTCACGTTCCCTTCCGCGTCCATTTCGCCCATGCCAAGGAACGTGATATCAATGCCCCCCCCGCTATAGAAATCAAACTGATCAACACTGGCCACAATAGCGTCCGCATTTCGCGCCGCGCCGAACATCACGCCATCCAACATGTTTCCGTTGTGAATTCCTTGTTCGACGGTACACCAGTAGGCGCCCTCTTGCCCCTCGGCTGCCAGCAAACCGGGAATAGCCCCAGGGAAGCCGAAGCCGAAGTTCACCGATTGCCCCGGCACCAACTCCCTTGCGGCACGCTCTGCGACGAGCCGTCGAATGACAATGGGAGCCTCCTGCTCCGTACCCGAAATTTCGCAACGCGACTCGCCGCTCAGTGTGGGGTCGTATTCCGCAATTTGACACTGTGGTTGGGTTGGCACCTCCACGAGAGTTGACACCAAAACTCCTGGAATGCGCACTTGGCGCGGAGAGATGTGCTCTCCGGACTGGATCCTGCGCTTCACCTGGACAATGACCTTGCCGCCGCTATTGCTAGCAGCGAGGGCCAACGCATACACATCTAGGTCGGCCGGCTCATGCCGCGTAGTCACGTTCCCTTTCTCATCCGCCGCAGATGCCATCACGATAGCGAAGTCGATTTTGAACGGCTTGTAACGCAAATACTCCTCGCCACCAAGGCTGACTACCTCCACAAGGTCATCGGTGGCCGAGGCATTAATTTTGCCGCCGTTTACACGCGGATCGGCAAATGTACCCAACCCTACACGGGTGATGACGCCCGGTCTCCCAGCGCCAATCTCTCTGAACAAGGTGGCGAGGACGCCTGCGGGAAAGCTGTAAGCCTCAATTTGCTCAGTGCGCGCGAGTTCCTGCATAGCTGGGGACCAACGCCAATGACCACCGATCACACGCTTGACCATACCGGGATGCGCGAACCGACCTAGGCCACTACCCTTCCCATCCCCAATCCCTAAGGCATGGACCACGGTGAGATTTCTTGGGTGCCCAGTCGCCAAAAATCGCCGCTCAAGTGCTGCCAGCACGGCATCAGCCTCCAACAATCCACCGCCGGATCCAGAGATCGCCACTGTCGCGCCATCTTGAATCTGTTCAACCACAACTTCCAAGCTCTTCCACTTGCCCACTTCAGGCCTCCGTCAACCCTATCATCACACTCATCTGCGTCGTACATGTAACGAACCAGATGGTTACTTATGAAGAATACTGTCACATGCATATGCAAAGGACAAGGAATGTTTCCGACTCTGCGGGTTTACCTGTAAACCCAAGCCCAGCCTCAGAACGAGGACATTGACAGCCGTCACTGCCTCGCATTAAATAACGAACTGGTTGGTTACTTAGTAGGCTCGAGGCGAGTTGGGCGGTGTACTGGGAGGCGCTTCAGCCCGCGTCGCCAACAGGGCACGCACCACACCCTGAATGTCCTGGCGAGGGGACGCAACATTACTTGTCACCCTCATCACCGGAGCGCGCCGCACCATCGACCAAGCTCGTCGGGCATCTAGGTCACTCACCAGGCAACCAATGGCTTACCTCGTACAAATTAAATTGAGGCTAGGCCAGCTCATAGCGAAGAAAGAAACTGATAGGAAAAGAGGGAGCGAGATAAAAGATCATGAGGCAACAACTACTCCTTTGCGCCGCAGCGATGAGCTGCACTGTGACCCAGCTTGCGCATGCAGAAGGTAGCGTTACCCTATTCGGCTTGGTCGATACGACCATTCGATACACTACTAATGAGAATCCGTCGGGAGATCGCAAACTGCAGATGGCAGAAGGTGTCTTGACGGGAAGCCGTTGGGGCTTGATAGGCAAAGAAGAGCTGGGTGGCAATAATCAAGCCATCTTCGTATTGGAATCTGGTTTTGCACTAGATTCAGGGCAAAGTCTTCAAGGAGGGCGGCTATTCGGCCGCCGCGTGTACACAGGTCTGCAAGGGGAATTCGGCACCATCACGCTGGGACGTCAATACACTGTCATCCATGAGGCTATTGCTAAGAACGATGCCATGGCTCTGGCAAACCTTGCCTTAGTTGGCTTTCAAGGGGGGAACTACACAGGCGGTGTGCGGCAAGACAATATGCTGAAGTACACCGGAATTTTTGGTGGTTTCTCTATTGCCGCCCAACATGCATTTGGCGAGGTAGCAGGAAGCGTTGCGAAATCGTCTTCGACCGGTGGAAGCATTTCTTACGCGGGCGGTCCCTTCTCCGTAACAGGTGGCTATCAAATCATCCGGGACACGGCTAGCTATTTCGGCGTCACGGTCCCGGTTAGCGATCAAAAGGTCTGGACGCTCGGGGGTAACTATGCATTTGGTAAGGCAAAGCTATTCCTGAATTACGTTCACAATAGCCTCACCACTGCAGATTATCGCAACCAGGTGGTCCATCTGGGGTTGAGCTATTCGATCAATAGCGCCTGGACCTTTACCGCCCTCGGCAACTACGATCACCTGAACCACGCATCTCAGTCTGGCAATCGGTATGGCGGCGCACTCATGCTGGACTACGCGATGAGCAAACGAACCGATGTCTATGCGGAGGCGGACTACACCAAGCTATCCGGCGCTTGGACTACGCTGGCATCGCAGAATGGATTCACGACGCCATTTTACGGCCACGACAACCGCGTCGGTCTGACGGTGGGCGTTCGCCACAAGTTTTAAGTCCACCGTTCTCGCCTGCGATCGGCGCACTGGTAAGTCCATTACAAGTGCGCCGCTTTGCCATGCTTAATGAAGGCCAGGCGCCATACCCCGCAGCGTGGCCCCAACCTACCGGATCACTACAAGGTGGCCATTGCTGGGAACAAACGCACCGACACTCGAAGCTACGCTTCCGGTAAGCAGACTCCAAGTGCTAATCGGAGTTAGGCCATGCCAATGCTGAAGATTCCAAAAGTCATCAAACAGAAGGCCGAAGGTCAAGCGGCAGATGCGATTCGGGAGGCCATTATGGATGGCGTGATTCTACCGGGCGCTCGAATCACGGAGGTACAACTAGCGGCTGAAATGAGTCTATCCCGTGCAACAATACGCACGGCGCTTCATCAGTTACAGAAGGAAGGACTCACCACACTAATTCCATATACCGGCTGGACGGTTATTTCACTGACTGCGAAGGATGCGTGGGAGTTGTACACCATTCGGTCCAGTATTGAGAGACTCGCGGCTCGCATGGTTGCTTATAGCATCAACGAGGCCAAGCGCAGCGCTATCTCGGCTAGCCTTGAAAGACTTATTTCAATTAGCAAAACGGGGAATACACAAGTCATTGCAGATGCGTATTTCGCTTTGCATAATACGATCGTCTCGCAAGCACACCATGGCAGGCTACTTTCCCAATACGAGTCCGTTGAGCAGCAGGTTCGCCTATGTATCCGCTCCACCAGTTCGTTCATGCATGACGTTTCCGCGCTCCTGGAGCAGCAAAGTTTCATCGTCGAAGCGATACTAAACGGTGATATCGATGAGGCCGGGAATCTCGCGGAGACTCACAATCTTAGCGAAGGGAATACCCCTAATACCCTCGCGGCCAGTAGCTACGCTAATGGCACGCGACTGCAAGCCTGGCTTGCTTACGTTTGGCTCGCTACAGGTTCAGAGGTTGTCGATTGGATGTTCAAGGGCACACTGGCGGTCAGATTTCGATTGAGGAACTGCATGAAGCGGCCTCGGAACTGGACCGCGTGAAGGTGAGCATATTCTTCGGCTCGATCGGCATCACCAGCCTCAATGGCGCTGACGATGTCCGCATGCCCACCAGCCATCTTATCCACGCTAAGTTCGGTGCTCAGCGCTTCGTATTCGAAATGAAGATGAAGCATTCGCCGCCCCTCATCGAGCAGACGGCGGTAGAGGTCAGCGAAGTAGACGTTCCTACCGGCCTTGGCCACGGCCATATGGAAGTCATAATTCTTGTCTATCATCCCAAGGCTGTCGCCAGATTTGATACTGGCAGCAATCGCCTTCTCATACGCCTTCTGTGTTTCACGTATCAGTGCTAAATCAGCCGGGGTTCGGTGCAATGCCGCGAGTCGAGTGGTAACCCGCTGGAGAAGGTCAAGTGCATCCAGGAACTCCGGCATCCGCTGATAGTCCATCGGCGTAACAACGGTACTCCGATTCGGAAGTATCTGTACCAAGCCATCGCCAGAGAGTCGAACCAACGCCTCGCGAATGGGGGAGCGTGAAAGGTTGAATCGCTCCGCAAGTCCATTTTCGTCCAGCGGAGTCCCGGGCGCCAACTGCATCTTCAGGATTTCGTCGCGAAGAATTCCGTAGACACGGACAGCTCCTGTCTCCTTGACCGCGTGATTCTCAGTTGAAGCCTTTGCCATGGATCTCTAATTAATGAAGACGGTGCTCGCTCAGCTTTCCCGATGCTGGCCATTCGATGCTATTGCTATCCGCTCATGAACGGATTTAGTTCCTCCGGCCAGGAGGGCGTCGCTTGCCATCGGCGAGAACATTACCCTGCCATCTTTCATCGACAGCGTGATGCATCTATTGTCGATATTATGCCGACAATGTCAAACATGCATCCATATGGACGATATGTCACATTCAGTCTTGGCTACCGACCTCGTTTGCCATGGGAGGACCGCCGCCGGCAGCCCTCCAGGCAATCGAACGCTACTGACTACTCAGCTCGAAAATGGCGTCCACCTCGACGGCCACGCCTCGTGGAAGTGAATTGCACCCGACTGCTGCGCGCGTGTGACGACCAGCGTCACCAAGCACCGCGACAATCAAATCCGAAGCACCGTTGATGACCTTCGGATGGTCTTTAAAGTCCGCTGCGGCGTTGACAAAGCCGCCAAGCCGAACGCACCCTACAACTTTGTCGAAGTCGCCCCCGACCGCTTGGTTCACCTGCGACAAAACGTTGATCGCACAGAGCCTGGCGGCGGCCTGCCCCTCTTCGAGGCTGACATCCACGCCTAGCTTGCCAACATACTTGTCCACGCCACCGGTCACCGGAACCTGGCCCGAAACATAAAGCAAATTGCCCACGCGCTTTGTCGGCGAGAAATTTGCACCTGGTGTCACGGCAGGCGGAAGCTCGATACCGACTTCCTTCAACCGCTCTTCGAGAGTCGCTGCCATCACGCCTCCCCCTTCGGCCCAATAGGTTGGACGTGAGGGCCGCATCGCTCAATGGCGATTCGAGTCGTTTCCTCAGGCGAACGCTCCCACCAGTCGAGTTCCGAGAAAATCTCAAGCTCAAACGGGCCGGTATAGCCGATGTCGTCTAGCCATCCCTTGATGCGAGGGATATCGACCACACCGTCCCCAACCATGCCGCGGTCTCTAAGATTTCGTGTCGGAACTAGCCAGTCGCAGTAGTGGAACGTGAGAATTCGTTCCGGGCCGGCGCGACGCAGTTCCTGCTCGAACTCCGGGTCCCACCAGCAATGGTAGACATCAGGCACCAGACCCGCCGCGTCGCCAAGCTCATCACAGAGGTCATTCGCTACCCTGATGGAGTTCAACACGCTACGGTCGCCTGCGTACATCGGGTGAAGCGGTTCCAGGCCAAGCTTCACACCGACTTCACGCGCATGCGGCGCAAGGGCAAAAAGCGCATCGCGCACCTTGGCTCGCTGTCCGGCGATGTCTTTGCTATCCGAAGGCATTCCGCCAACCACCATCATGAGGCAGCCTGCACCAATTTCCGCAGCCGCGTCGAGCAACCGGCGGTTTGTATCAATGGCCTCAGAGATGTTGCGGCCCGCCGCGACGTTGAACCATTCGCTCGTGCAAAGCGACGGTACCCACATCTCCAGCTCACGAAGATGCTTGCGGGTCTGTGCGACGCCGTAGTCCTCCATGAAGTTGCGCCAGACAGCGATGCCATTGATGCCGTGGCGCTTATAGCCTTCCAGCGCTTCTGGCATCGACCACTTCGGCGTCGTGATCTGGTTAATTGAGAATCTTGAAAGGTCAAAACTCATTTCTTTCCCCACGTCTCAGTCACGCGCCGCGCTGTTTCAGGGAAGCATCACGGTCAACCTGGTCACCCTTGAACACGACCTTGTGGAAGCGCTCGGCGTATTCGGGCGACACCTTGCCGTTGGCCAGATCAGCTTCAATGAGGTCCAGCGAGCGCTTCAGCGGATCGCCGTAGCCACCACCGCCCGCCTGCTCGTGGCGAATCGTGGCACCGCTGTTCAGTGTCATCGTGAATTTGCTGGGCAGCGGCTTTGTTTCCTGGCCCACTCGTAGCGAGTTCTTGGACGGAGCTCCCGAGCATCCGCCGAACAGGCCGTAAGGCGCATGCGCGCTGCGGTCAGAGCGGATTTGTGCGACGACTTCCTCTGCGAGGATTCGATACTCTCGCACCAGGCCCAGGCCACCGCGATATTCGCCGGCGCCGCCCGAATCCTGGGCGAAGCCATACGCCTCCATAACGATGGGGTAGCGAGCTTCGAGGGTCTCGATGGGCATGTTTGACATGTTCTGCGAGGGATTCGTCACACCCTCGATGCCATCTTTGTTGAATCGACCACCCCAGGCACCGTTGATCATGTCCACCAGGATGAACGGCTCGCTGGACTGCTTGTCGTATCCGCTCAGCGCGATGACGGTGTTACCGCCTTCGCCGGCCGCCATGACCTTCGTGGGGGCAATCTTCGACAGAGCGCCGAACACGCAGTCCACCACGCGGTATCCCGTCAGCGCACGCGCCGCCACGGGTGCCGGCATACGCGGGTTCAGAATGGAGCCCTCGGGAGCAGTGATGTCGATGCAGCGATAGACACCGGCGTTGTTCGGCACGTCAGCCTCGAGCACGCAGCGGATACCCAGATATGTGGCGGACTTTACAAACGACAGGGTCGAATTGATAGCACCCCGAACCTGCGGCGACGAGCCGGCAAAGTCGACCGCGACGGACGAACCCTTCACCGTGATGGCACACTTGATGGGGATGGCCTCATCGGTGAAGCCGTCGCTGTCAATGTAGTCGGTAAACTCGTAGACGCCATCTGGCCAGGCGGTGATCGCCTGCCGTGTCAGACGCTCACCATAATCCAGCAGTTCGTCAAAGTACTGGCGCAGGTTATCTTCGCCGTAACGCTGAATCATCTTCACCAGTTCGCGCTCGCCGATATTGCACGTTGCGAGCTGCGCATCCAAGTCGCCCAGAACCAAGTCCGGCAGTCGCACGTTCTTCTTGATGATGTTGACCAGGGTGTCGTTCTCTTCGCCACCGATATACAGCTTGGTCGGCGGGATGCGCAGCCCCTCTTGGAAAATCTCGGTGGAGTCGGCTGCATTCGAACCCGGCACGCGACCACCCACATCGCAATGGTGAGCGATGACGACGGAGAACCCCTGGAGCCTGCCTTCGAAGAAGATAGGCTTAAACATGAAGATGTCCGGCAGGTGCATTCCGCCTTCGTACGGGTCATTGAAGATGATGACGTCGCCGGGGTTCACATTGTTCGCGAACTTCTTGATGACCACGTCCACGGCATCGGGCACGGCGCCGAGGTGGAGCGCCACGGTCTTGGCCTGAGCCAGGATCCGGCCGGTGGCGTCGCACATCGTCACGGAATAATCCAGCACGTCACGGATGATGGGCGAACGCGCGGTGCGCATCACCGCGAACGCCATGTCATCTACGATCGTGTCCAGTGCATTCTTGATCACGGCAAAAGTGATGGGGTCGACTTTACGTTGTGCCATATTTGACTCCTTTGATTCAGGCGAGCGATGCAATGACGCTGCCTACCTTGTCGGTGCTGACGCGCCAGCCCGGCGGGATAACAATCGTGGTATCAGAGCTTTCGAGAATGACCGGACCCAAAATTTCCTTGTCCAGCAGCGCTCGCGGAATGATGGGCGTATCGACCCAACCTGATTCGCGGTTGAAATAGACCTTCCGGCTCAAGCGCTTCGCGTCGGCCGATACATTGGAGGTGCTTTGAATGTCGCGGAAGTCGAGCGTCTTGGTCGCGATTCCTCGCGCGAGCAGTCGGACATTGGCGCACTCGATGGCGTCGTTTGACGCATACCCGTACATTGCCGTGTAAGCGTCACGGAATCCCTTATGCAACTGCTCGCGAGCATCTTCCCCAAGCGAAGCCGGCACTTGGACAGGAATCTCGTAGTCTTGGCCGCTGAAGCGCATATCCAGCTCGAACAGATACTGAATGCGGTCGGCCGAATAGCCTTCGTTGGCCAGCGCTTTGGCAGCCTCGTCACGCATTTGTGCGACGCTCTGCTCCAGCTCACCCAATTCGAGGTCATTCAGCAGGCTGTGGAACGGACGAACGAAGTAACGTTCGACGGCGCCAGCCAGCATGCCCATTGCGGTGAACACACCCGGGGCTGCAGGGAACACGACGCGTTTCATCTCAAGTGTGCGAGCCAGATCGCATGCATGGACGGGGCCGGACCCACCGAACGCCATCAGCGTGAAGTCCCGCGGGTCCACACCGCGTTCCACAGTCACAGCCTTAATGGTGCGTGCCATGTTGACGTTGACCACCTCGCGGATGCCAACAGCCGCCTCTTCGATGGAAATATCGAGGGGCTCGGCGAGCAGGCTGCCAATTGCCTCGCGGGCGGCGGTAATATGCAACTCCATCGTCCCGCCCGCCAGCTTCTGTGGCAGAAAACCCAGAACCGCGTTCGCGTCGGTCACAGTTGGACGCTCGCCGCCGATGCCATAGCAAACCGGCCCAGGGAATGCGCCAGCAGAAACCGGACCGACGTTCAGGAGGCCACCGGCATCGATCCACGCAATCGAGCCCGCACCGCTACCGACTTCGGCGACGTCGATGGTGGGCACGCGCATCATGTAGCCGCCAGCCTTGATGAAGCGGCTCGGCGTCGAGATGCCCGCGCGGAATTCATATTCGTTGGTACGTGCCAGCTGACCATCATGGATCAGAGAGGCGGATGCGGTCGTACCCCCCATGTCGAACACGACGAGATCGCGGTCTTCACGCGCTTCGCCCAGGCGACCAGCACCCACCACGCCGGCCGAGCGACCGGACGAAATGAAGAACACGGGGGTGTCCTGTGCAACGCGCGCGTTTGACAGACCACCATTGGAATTGCTGACCAAGAGCGGCGCGTTCACGCCGATCCGCTTAAGGCCACTTTCCAGGCGCTGCAGATAGGTGCGCAGTGCCGGTAGCACATAGGCATTGACGACGGTGGTTGACGTGCGCTCGTACTCGCGCAACTCCGGCAGTACGGAAATCGACGCGGTGACACTTATTTCCGGGAAGCTTTCCTGGAAGGCAGACAGCGCTACAGCCTCGTTCCGCTTGTTCTTGTACGAGTTGATAAAGCAGATGGCGACCGATTCCACACCTTCGCTGCGGAAGAACTCACCAGCTTTCGCCAGCTCATCAATAGGTGTCGGACGTTCGATGACGCCACTGGCTAGCGTTCGCTCGTCAATTTCCAGGCGATAACGACGCTCCACCAGAGGCACTGGCTTGTCCCATGTCAAATCGAACATGGTAGGCGTACGGACGCGGCCAATCTCGAGAACGTCGCGGAAACCCTTCGTGGTAATCAGGCCGCATTTTGCGCCGACTTTCTGCAGCATGGTGTTAGACCCAACGGTCGTGCCATGGAGAATTTCCGTGACGTCGTCGGTCCGTAGACCTGCCTGCTTCAGGATGCGCTCGACGCCGATCAACACAGCTTCTTCCGGAGCTGCAGGGGTCGAGGAAACCTTGGTGAACGTAACCTGACCCTTGTCGTCAAGAAGTACTAGGTCAGTAAAAGTACCGCCGATATCTACGCCAATGCGTGCGCTTGCCATAATTTCTTCCGTCCAGTTTTGATGCTGTGGGTGGGTAGTCCTGGCGTCCCAGCCTCGAAATTGCAGCCAGTCCAAGCCCCGCCTTTCCGCCCTCTTACTTCGCTGTCGCAGCGGCCTTTCGCGTGTAGGTCCTCACGCACGTCCTCCGTGTCTCAGAAGGAACTGCCGCCCACGCATTGTCGACCAATTGCCGACAAAGTCAAACATAAAAAATAGAGGCCCGAACACAATCAACTGCAACTATCTGTTTTATAAGCCTTTTTTTACATTTCATGGTTAACCATACCGTTACTTAGTCCTTGACCAAACGAGCTATGTCGACATAGTATCGACTAAACGCCGATCATAAAAGTGGCGCTTACGGCTTTTTACCCTTTGATCCCAGCATCACCGTTGTGGCGTGGAATCTTCAACAGTCGAGGACTAAACATGGGCACCAATTCGAATTTGGTAGTAATAACTGGTGGGGCGAGCGGGATAGGTGAGGCAACCGCACGCCGTTTTGCGACGGCGGGCATGCAAGTCGTCATTGGCGACGTGAACGAAGAGCGTGGGCGCCAAATTGCGGAGGAGCTACACAAAGCTGGACAGCAGGTGTTCTTCTATCCCCTGAACCTGGCGATCGATGAGTCGATTTCGCAGTTCTCGCGCAGAGTCCTCGAAGCGCATGGTGTACCTGACGTCCTCGTCAACTCGGGCGGAGTTCTTCAGAATGCCGTGCGCCTACTTGAGATGGATATGGCGGAGTTCGACCGCCTGTCCAATATCAATGTTCGCGGCACATTGATGGCTTGCCGCGCTTTTGGGGGTGCAATGTGCGAGCGCGGCAAGGGAGCCATCATCAATCTCTGCTCGTTGACCACCTTCAGAGCTTCCGCACAGATTGGCTACGCAATCGGAAAGGCGGGACTCAAGATGCTTACAGAGGTCATGGCAGCTGAATGGGGTCCCAAAGGTGTTCGGGTGAACGCGGTCGCACCCGGCTACACACTGACACCGGCGATGCAGGCCCGAATCGATTCAGGTGAACGCAATCCCGACGCAGTCGTTCAAAAATCCGCGCTGCGTCGCTTCGTCGAACCTTCCGAAGTAGCAAACACCATCTATTTCCTGTGCTCCGATGAAGCGGCGGCAATCACTGGCGTGACGCTTCCCATCGACTGCGGCTGGCTCGTGACAACCGCATACTCGTCGTATGCCGCACAGCCTTGAGCCCCCCAGTGGACACCCCATTTCTATTCGATTAGAGACTCAATAGAGCATCGCCGGGCAAATCAAGGTTCCATTAACAACGCCCCCTCGGGCGGCTACGTCAGTAATACCCACCGACTGCCCCATTTTTGGCGCGCTGCTTCTCAGCTGCTGTGCGCTTTTTTTGGGGTGAACAAGACCAACATGTGTGCTGCACGAAATGGCGGTGTTCGCAATCAATGACATTGCCTTTACCTCAACGGTCACTGTAAGGGCGGTGTCGCGACTACAGTTGCCCGAGCGCAAACGCTAATCCTGACGAAATTCATCGCGCATGAACAAGATTCGAAACTCCAAAGTACTACTCTCACACGGCGATGTGTCATCTCGCCAAGTTGTGCTTGAGATTGCAGACCGAACACTCGATAAACTCGATAGCTATCAGCGCATCCGAAGTATCATGCGCATGGACGGAAACGTTCTGCATATCGGGACGCGCTCATGGGATCTTTCCCGCAAGCGGAATGTGTATCTCATCGGAGCAGGGAAGGCCTGCAATCACATGGCTATGGCGGTGGACCACGTGTTGGGTGATCACCTGACGCAAGGCATTGCCATTGTCAAAATCAAGGAAGAAACGGACCGATTCAACAAGACTGAAGTCTTCGTCGGAGGACATCCCCTACCAAACGAGGAAGGCTACCGTGCGTCGAGAAAAATCATCGAGATCGTCGACCAGGCGGGGCCAAACGACCTCTTCATTGCAGTCATCAGCGGCGGCAGCTCAGCGCTCATGTCCTGCCCCATTGAAGGCATCAGCCTCCAGGACGAAATCGACACAACTGATGTCCTGCTGAAGTCCGGTGCTGGCATCTATGAAATCAACGCTGTTCGTCGGCATATCTCCGCACTGAACGGCGGGATGCTGGCCAAGCGCATCCAGGACGTTGGCGCTGAGCTGATTGGTTTCGGCATTAGCGACGCCGTTGGCTCACCCGCAACGGGGGACATCGCCGTTCCCTATGCAGCGTACAAGAGCACGCCCATCGGTCCCGACATGACAACGTTGGATGATGCTCGCGACACCATCATCAATCGGAACGTCGCAGACCGTCTGCCGAAGAGCTAAAGTCGAAACTGGTGTACAGGCGGGGAATTTGAGGCGCGGAGTAGAGGGCGGTGGAGCTTTCCGCTGAGAATCTGATTGTCGAGATCGGAAACCAGCACAAGAAAGGTCCACCATGAGCAAGGATAAAGGGAAAGAAGCAGTCGGTCTATCGGAAATCGGGCTTGGGCTCGAGGAGCTGATCAGGCGCGGGGCCCGACGGGTCATCCAGGAGGCGATTGAAGTGGAGCTGGCAGAGCTGCTTGAGCAGTTCAGTAACGTCAAGACGTTGAGCGGGCAGCGTGCCGTGGTTCGCAATGGCTACCTCCCGGAGCGCGAGGTGCTGACGG
>NZ_KE384523.1:0-22857 GCF_000426345.1 Cupriavidus phytohabitans
TCCGGCTCGACGCCGTTGCCCTTTCAGGCATGAGGCGAGATCTCCCCAGGTAAGAACGCACTCCTTCGCTGCGCAGCCGCCGGATTTACGCCGCCTCCCCTTGATCACGAGAACTTCGCGGCTTTTTGCCCGCTCGTCCTGGTCGGCACCGCCTTCTATCCGGTTCGTGTCCCTCGGCTCGCAGCTTCGCTCCACGCTTCCTCCCCACGATCGGTCGCCCTTTCGCAGTTGCGCTTCGCTTCGTTCGCTGTGATCAACTTACGGTGGGACTTGCACCCACAAGAGTGCGCCCATGCTGGGCGCACAAAAAAGGCGGCAAACATTTGCCGCCATCCAGTAGACAATCGCGTGCTCAGCGAGGGCCGATGGTCGTTGTAAGTCAGCAACACCATCGGGGCACAACAAGCCTCCCGCCCCGTCGCCAGCTACCCCAACCGATACCAATAGCATCCATCCGCCGCCAGCTCCCGCACCGCTTCCCCACGATGCAGCAGGTAGTTCAGATGCGCGATGCTCTCCCCCGTCGCCATCCCCAGCAGGCCGCCCGCCCCCGTGATCGGCCGTGAGAACAGCTCGCCGAACACATCCACTGCCCGCTTCGGCTCCGCCAGTGCCCCTCGCAGCCGGTCCAGCGCCTGCATCTGGCTTGCCCGCAGATAGTCGATGCGGGCATGCAACCCGCGGAACGGCTCGTTGTGGGCCGGCAGAACCAGCACGTCGTCCGGCACGGCCGCCTTGACCTTGTCCAGCGACGACAGCCAGTCTTCCATGGGATCGGCGTCGGGTTCGGTCGGAAACACCGACACATTGGACGAGATCTTGGGCAGGACCTGGTCGCCGGAGACAAGCAGCTTCAATGAGGGGCAATAGAGGCAGGCATGCTCCGGCGAATGGCCGGTGCCGACGACGACCTTCCAGTCGTGGTCGCCAACGCGGATGGTGGCGCCGTCGTCCAGCCGTCTGAAGCTTTCCGGCAAGGCGTGGACGAATTTGCCGAAGCCGCCGAAGCGGGTCCGGTAGACCTCGATGGCGTCGTCGTCCCAGCCGGCGCGGCGGTAGAACTCGATGGCGTCGTCGGGCGCGGCGCGTCCGGTATCGGCGGCCAGCACGCGGCACATCAGGTATTCCATCCGGGTCATCCACAGCTGGCAGCCAAACTTGCGCCGGAGCCAGCCGGCCATGCCGATATGGTCGGGATGCATGTGGGTGACGAAGAGCCGTGTCAGGCCGTCGGAAAGCGCGCCGTCCTTGCCGAACAGCGTGCGCCAGGCCTGCGCCGTTTCCGGCGTCTGCAAGCCGGAGTCGACCGCGGCCCAGCCTGCACCGTCGCGGATGGCCCACAGGTTGATATGGTTCAGGCCAAGCGGCATCGGCATGCGCAGCCAGAACACGCCGGGGACGATCTCGCTGGCGCGGCCTGGTTCGGGCGCGTCGCCACAGGGGTAGTCGAGTTCGGGCTTCTTGAGCGGAGTGAGGGCGGGGGCGGTATCGTTGGCGGGGGCGCTCATATTGGTCTCGGCGGGGGCCGGGCGTGTGCCGGAGACCGGCATGCGCCTGTTCCGGCGTTCTGGATACCCCTCACCTTAGCCGAGACGGCAGATTCTTGCCACGGCGGTTGTGCGCCCTCCCCGGCCGTTGCGGCCGGTGATCGCCAGAATCTGCCAATAGTGATGGTTCAGGGCGCCGGCAGCACCTTCCCCGGATTCAGCAGGTTCATCGGATCCAGCGCCCGCTTCACCTGCCACATCAGTTCCAGCTCGACCTGCGACTTGTACCGCACCAGGTCGTCCCGCTTGGCCACGCCGATCCCATGCTCGGCCGACACCGAGCCGTTGCCGGCATAAGCCAGGCCATCCACCAGTGTCGACACCGGCTCGTACCACTGCGCCAGGAAATCCTTTGCAGCCTGATCCCGGGGCCGCAGCGGGTTGAAGTGGACGTTGCCGTCGCCCATGTGCCCGTAGATCACCATGCGCGCGTCTGGCACCAGCGCCAGCACCCCGGCCGAAGCCTCTTCGACAAACGCCGCGATGCGCGACAGCGGCACCGAGACATCGCACTTGATGCTGCCGCCGGTGCGCGTCTGCGCGTCGGAGATCTCTTCGCGGATGCGCCAGAAGGTCTGGACGTCGGACAGGCTGGCGGCGACGGCGGCATCCAGCACCAGTCCCTGGCCGAAGCCGGACTCCAGGATTTCCATCAGCGTGGCGTTGAGGCTTTCGGCGTCGGTGCCGGAGGTCAGTTCGACCAGCACCATCCAGTCATGGCGGTCCTGCAGCGGCGCGGCGACGTTGCCGAGGTATTCCAGCACCAGTTCCAGCGCGGGCCGCGAGATCAGCTCGAAGGCGCTGACGGCCTGGCCGGAGAGCCGCTTGGCTTCGCCGAGCAGCGCCACCGCGGCGGCCGGGCCCTTGACCGCGACCAGGGCCACGGCGGTGCTGCGCGGCTGCGGCATCAACTTGAGCACGGCGCCGGTGATGATGCCGAGCGTGCCTTCGGCGCCGATAAACAGTTGCTTGAGGTCGTAGCCGGTGTTGTCCTTGCGCAGGCCACGCAGCGACGAAAAGATGCGACCGTCAGGCAGCACCGCTTCGATGCCGAGCACGAGGTCGCGCATGTTGCCGTAGCGCAGCACTGCGGTGCCGCCGGCATTGGTCGACAGGTTGCCGCCGATCTGGCACGAGCCTTCGGAGCCGATGCGCAGCGGGAACAGGCGCCCTTCCGCTTCAGCGGCGCCGCGCGCGGCGCTCAGCGTGACGCCGGCCTGCACGGTCATGGTGTCGTTGATGGTGTCGACCTCCAGCACGCGGTTCATGCGACTCAGGTTGACGACTACCGCGGTGCCGCTGTCGTCGGGCACGGCGCCGCCCATCAGCGAGGTGTTGCCGCCCTGCGGCACCACCGGCACGCGGTTGGCATGGCACCACTGCAGCACCTGGCTGACCTGTTCGGTCGACGACGGCAGCACCACCACCTGCGCCTGGCCGCGGTAGATGCCGCGGTAGTCGGTGACATAGGCCTGGGTGTCGGCTTCGCCGGTGCGGCAGGCGTTGGCGCCGACGATGGCTTCCATCGCGCGCAGCGTGGATTCCTGGGTCTTGGGAACGGCTTGCATGGTTTGTCCTGGAACGGATCAGCGGGTCAGTACGCGGCAGAAGGCTTGTCGGCGGCAGCGTCAGCCTCGGCCGTATTCTGCTCGCGGAACGATGCCGCCAGCTTGCGCGCGGCGTTGGCATAGACCAGCACGTCGACGCCGGTGGCCACGAAGGTGCAGCCGAGTTCGAGGTAGCGACGCGCCAGCGCGGGATCGGAGGTCAGCGTGCCGGCGGCCTTGCCGCTGGCGATGATGGCGCGCATTGCGCCCTCGATCGCTGCCTGCACTTCGGGATGGCCGGGGCGGCCGCGATGGCCCATCGATGCGGCCAGGTCGGCGGGACCGATAAAGACGCCGTCGACGCCGTCCACCGCACAGATGGCTTCCAGGTTCTGCAGCGCGGTGACGGTCTCGGCCTGCACCAGCAGGCAGACCTCGTCATCGGCCACGTCGAGGTAATCGGTGCGCGAACTCCAGCGCGAGGCTCGCGCCACCGCGCTGCCCACGCCGCGGATGCCTTGCGGCGGGTAGCGCGTGGCGCCGACCAGCGCGCGCGCCTGCTCGGCGGTGTCGACCATCGGCACCAGCAGCGTCCTGGCGCCGATATCGAGCAGTTGCTTGATCAGGGCCACGTCGCCGGACACGGCGCGCACCACCGGCTGCGACGGGTAGGCGCCGACCGCTTGCAACGCCTGCAAGGTGGTCTGCAGGTCGTTGGGCGCGTGCTCGCCGTCGATCAGCAGCCAGTCGAAGCCGGCGGTGGCCGAGACTTCGGCCAGGTACGGCGCGGCCATCGACAGCCACAGGCCGATTTGCGGCTGGCGCGCGGCCAGCGCGGTCTTGAAGGGATTGTCTGCGGGCATGTGGATTATTCCTGTTCGATCTGGCGATTGCCTGGCGATTGAGCGATAGCCCGGCGCTTCAGCCGAGCTGGCCCTGGCAAAGGTACTTGGTGTGCATGTAGTCGTCCAGGCCGTGGCGCGAGCCTTCGCGGCCGTAGCCGGATTCCTTGACGCCGCCGAACGGCGCCGCCTCGGCGGCGATCGCGCCTTCGTTGATGCCGACCATGCCGGTTTCCAGTGCCTGCGCCACGCGCCAGATGCGGCGGGTATCGTTGGAATAGAAGTACGCGGCCAGCCCGAACGGCGTGTCGTTGGCGTCGCGGATGACCTCCGCTTCGTCGCGGAAACGGAAGATCGGCGCAACCGGGCCGAAGGTCTCTTCGCACGACAGCTCCATCGCCGGCGTGGCATCGACCAGCACAGTCGGGGCGTAGTAGTGCGGACCATCTTCCGTGCGTACGCGCTTGCCGCCGGTGACCACGCGCGCGCCACGGGCGACGGCGTCTTCGACGTGGCGGGCGATCTTGTCGACGGCGCGCGCATTGATCATCGGGCCGATCTGCGCGGCCTCTTCCGTCGCGGGGCCGACATGAAGCGCGCCGACGCGTTGCGCCAGCCGCTCGACAAAGTCGTCGTGGACCGCCTCATGGACATAGACACGGTTCGGGCAGACGCAGGTCTGACCGCCGTTGCGGAACTTGGACGCCATCAGGCCGTCGACCGCGGCATCCAGGTCGGCGTCTTCGAACACGATGAACGGTGCATTGCCGCCCAATTCCAGCGACAGCTTCTTCAGCGTGGCGGCGGATTCGCGCGCCAGGTGCTTGCCCACCGGCGTGGAGCCGGTGAAGGTGATCTTGCGCACGCGGCTGTCGAGCAGCCAGGCATCGACCACGCCAGGCGTATGTTCGCGCGATGCGGTGACCATGTTGAGCACGCCCGCCGGAATGCCGGCCTGCTGTGCCAGCCATGCCAGCGCCAGCGCCGTCAGCGGCGTGTCTTCGGCGGGCTTGGCCACCACGGTGCAGCCGGCGGCCAGCGCGGGGGCGATCTTGCGCGCAATCATCGCCAGCGGGAAATTCCACGGCGTGATCCCGGCGACCACGCCTACCGGCTCCTTGAGGACCAGCAGTTTGCGGCCGGGCACTGCTTCCGCGACGATGTCGCCGCAGATGCGGGTCGCTTCCTCGGCGAACCATTCGACGTAGGAAGCGCCGTACTGCACCTCGCCGCGTGCTTCCTTGAGGGGCTTGCCTTGTTCGGTGGAGATGATGCGCGCCAGGTCTTCCTGGTGTTGCAGGATCAGTGCGTGCCAGCGCTTGATCAGCTGCGCACGCTCGCGCGCGGTGCGGCGACTCCATGCCGGGAATGCGGCGGCGGCTGCGTCCACCGCCAGGCGCGCATCGCCGGCATCGCTGTCGGGCACGCTGGCAAAGGCCTCGCCGGTGGCGGGATCGGACACGGACAGGCGAGCGCCGAGGCCGGCATCGCGCCATTGGTCGTCAATCAGGTTCTGGGTGCGCAGCAGCGCGGGCTCGGCAAGATTCAGGGCCATCGGAAGTCGAGAAATAAATGGGGAAACAGCCGGCAATCAGCTGACGATGCCGAGGTGCCAGGGTACGAACTCGTTGTCGCCCAGGCCCAGCATCTCGCTCTTGGTCGGCTCGCCGGAAGCGGCGCGCAAGATATGCCGGAAGATGCGTTCGCCCATCTCGGGCACGGTCAGTTCGCCGTCGAGCACGAGTCCGCAGTTGATGTCCATGTCCTCTTCCAGCCGCTGGTACATGGCGGAGTTGGATGCGAGCTTGATCGTCGGGGCGGGCTTGGAGCCGAACATCGAGCCGCGGCCGGTGGTGAAGCAGATCAGGTTGGCGCCGCTGGCAATCTGGCCGGTCACGGCGACGGGGTCATAGCCGGGCGAGTCCATGAAGACAAAGCCGGCCTGGTCGATCGGCTCGGCATACTCGTACACCGCCTGCAGCGGCGTGGTGCCGCCCTTCATCGCCGAGCCCAGCGATTTCTCGAAGATATTGGCCAGGCCGCCCTGCTGGTTGCCGTGGCCGACCACGCCGTTGAATTGCGCGTTCTGGCCGGCGGTGTAGCGCTCCCACCAGGCCAGCCGGTCGAGCAGCTTCTGCCCGACTTCCGGCGAGATGGCGCGGCGCGTCAGCATGAATTCGACGCCGTGGATCTCCGGCGTCTCCGACAGGATGGCAGTGCCGCCATGCCGCACCAGCAGGTCCATGGCCGCGCCCAGCGCCGGGTTGGCGCTGATCCCCGAGAAGCCGTCCGAGCCGCCGCACTCCAGGCCGATCTTGAGATGGCTGGCCGGCACTCGCTGGCGCACCGCGGCATTGGCCGCGGGGAGCATCGCCTCGACCGCGCGGATGCCCGCCGCGATGGTGGCGCGCGTGCCGCCGGTGTCCTGCATCACCAGCGTATGCACCGCGGGTCCGGGCTCGAGGCCTTGCGATTCGACCAGCGATGCGACCTGGTTGCGCTCGCAGCCCAGCCCGACGATCAGCACGCCAGCCAGGTTGGGATGGCGCGCATAGCCAGCCAGCGTGCGCCGCAGCACGTCGAAATGCTCGCTCGGCGACGACATGCCGCAGCCGCTGGTCTGCGCAAATGCCACCACGCCATCGACATTGGGATAAGCCGCCAGCCGTTCCGCGGGGAAATGCGCGGCAATCTGCCGGATCACCGTCGACGAGCAATTGACCGAAGACAGGATGCCGATGAAATTGCGCGTGCCGACGCGGCCATCCGCACGCACGAAGCCGTTGAACGTGGCGCGCTGCGCCTCGGGCACGTAGTCGACCGGACGCACGTCCTGGCAGAACGCCGGGTCGCGATAGAAATCGACCAGCGTCAGGTTGTGCGAATGCACGTGCTCGCCGGGCACGATATCGCGCGCGGCCACGCCAATCACGGTATCGAACTTGCGCACCGGCGTGCCCGCCGCAATGGCGCACGCCGCGATCTTGTGGCCGGCCGGCACCTGCGCGCGCACGCGCACCGCGGGTTCGGCAAGCTGCTGGCCCAGCGACAGTTCATGCCGGGCGACCAGCACGTTGTCGTTGGCGTGCAGGCGGATGACGGGATTGGGCTTCACTTGTGATTCGCTTGGTTGGACGGCTGGTGGGGCGACAGGTGTTGCGACAGATAGTGCGACTGCGCCCGATGCGACTGCGTTCAGCTTTGCTGCAGCAGTTCCTTGAGCTTCAGGCGCTTGATCAGGTCGGTTTCCTGCGCATAGACGCTGGCCACGTACTTCTTGTAGTCGGGGCCGTCCAGGTACATCAGCGGCGCATCGAGCCGTGCCGCGACCTGCTTGAATTCATTGCTCGCCACCGCGGCACGGAACGCCTCGCGCAGCGTCTTCTCCACCGCGGGCGGCAGGCCCTTGGGCGCGCCGATGCCGTTGGGCGCTTCCACCACCACGTTGTAGCCGAGCTCCTTCAGCGTGGGCGTGTCCTTGAAGCGCGAGGCGCGCTGCTCGCCCCAGGTCGCCAGCAGGCGCAGCTTGCCGGCTTCCACATGCGGCGCCCACGAGCTGGAATCGGCCAGCAGTTCCACCTGCCCCGCCAGCACGTCCTGCAGCGCGGCGGCACCGCCCTTGTAGGCGATCGCGTTGAACTGCACGCCCGCGGCCAGCGCAAACTGCTCCATGCCGACATGGGTCGCGCCGCCGATGCCGGCGTGCGCATAGGTGATCTTGCCGGGGTCCGCCTTGGCCGCCGCGACCACGTCCTGCAACGTCTTGTAGCGCGAGCTGCTCGGCACGGCGATGCCGAAGGTCTGGCCCGACGTGCGCGCCAGGTAGGTCAGCTCGGTGCGCGGGTCCAGCGGCAGCATGCCGAGCTGGGCAAAGCGCGTGACCGAGATCGGGATCTGGCCGATGGTGTAGCCGTCCGGCGTGGCGCGCGCCAGCGCCTTGGTGCCGATCATGCCGGAAGCGCCGGCGCGGTTCTCCACCACGATCGACTGCTTGAGAATGCCGCCGGCCACCTGGCACAGCGCGCGCATCGACTGGTCCGCCGTGCCGCCGACCGGCCACGGGCAGATAAAGGTGATGGGACGCTCGGGATACGCGGAGGCCAGCGCACGCGAGCCCGGCAGCAGCACGCCGGCAGCACCGGCAGCAACGCCGGCGGCAGCGCCGATGAGCAGGTTGCGGCGCTTCAGGTCGATGGGGAGTCCTTGGGTCATTTGCGGGTGTCTCCGTGTTTTGATTATGGGCGACCGGTGCGGGCCCGGCGTCGTCATGCCAGGCATTCTGTCGCCGCCGAACATAACAATCCAATCAAAAACTGGCATTGCTTCATAACGTTTCCGTTAGGTAGACTGCCGCCATGGTCAAGATCGATCGCGCGCTGCGCTCCAACATCAAGCTGCGCCATCTGCAATTGCTGGTGGCGCTGGATGAATTCCGCCACCTCGGGCGTACCGCGGAATTCCTGTCGGTGAGCCAGCCCGCGGTGTCACGCGTGCTGACCGAAGTCGAGAAGATGCTGGGGCTGACGCTGTTCACGCGCTCGACGCGCGGCACCGAGCCCACGCCCGCGGGCGAATCGCTGGTGCGTTTCGCGCGCTCGGTGCTGGCGCAGTACGAGCAGACCCGCGACGAGATCGCGGCTGTGCAGAGCGGCGCGTCGGGGCGCGTGCAGGTGGGCTCCATGGGCGCTGCCCTGCCTGTGCTGCTGGCGCGCGCCGTGGGGCTGCTCAAGGACCGCCATGCGCGTGCCACCGTGCTGGTGGAGGAAGGCGACCTGACGCACCTGCTGCCCAAGCTGCGCCTGCGCGAACTGGACCTGATCGTCGGCCGGCTGGAGCCAGGCTATGCGGCGCCGGACCTGGTGACCGAGGCCTTGTTCGAAGAGCCCATGGTGGTGGTGGTCAGGCGCGGCCACAAGCTCGCGCGCAAGACCCGCCCCGGCTGGGCCGACCTGGCGGCAATGCCGTGCGTGCTGCCGCCGCCGTGGGCATCGCTGCGGGTGAAGATCGAGCAGGCGTTCTACCGCTACGGGCTGCATCCGCCGCAGGACGTGATCGAGACGTCGTCCTACCTGGCGCTGGCGACCTTCGTCGGCCAGCGCGGCGCGGCGGGGTTCATGGCGCAATCGGTGGCGCGTGCGATGCAGGCAGAAGGCAAGCTGCAGGTGCTGTCGATGGATGTGCCGGTGGACCTGCCGCCGCTGGGCATCATCACGCTGCGCGAACGCGCGCCGTCGCTCAGCGCGGAGCAGATGCTGGCCTGCCTGCGCCAGGCCGCGGCGGAAGGCGCCTAGCCGCGCGCCAGCAGCGCCGGCACTGAAGTCCACAGCAAGGCCACGCCGGACGCCGTCAGCAGCGTCAGCACTACCTTGCGGAAGGTGGCCTCGCTGATGCCCAGGTACAAGCGCGTGCCGAGCAGCGTCGGCACCAGCATGGCGGGCGCCACCACCAGGAACATCGGCAGCATCTCGCGCGTGACGATGCCCTTGCCGACGTAGGCTGCCATCGTCATCGCCAGCGTGGCGAGGTTGAAATTCTGGATCACCGCGCGCTGCTCATCCTTGTCGAAGCCGCGCAGCGTGCACCACAGCGTCGGGATCACGCCGGTGAAGCCGCCGATGCCGCCCATCACGCCCCCGGCCGCGCCGGCTACGCCATCCGCCACGCGGCCGCCCACGCCGATGCGCGGCAACTGGCCCACCACTAGCATCACCGGGCACCACAGCGTCAGGAAGCCGCCCAGCACCACCTTGAACCACAGCGCATCGAGCATCGGCAGGACCGCCACGCCCAGTGGAATGCCGGCCACGCCGCCGGCCACGAACGGCCACAGCCGCCGCCACGACAAACCGCGCCGCACCGATGCCGCAGCCAGCAACTGGCCGGTGAGCGCGCCGAACACCGTCATCGCCGCCGCCAGCCGGGGCTCGATAGCCCAGGCCCAGAACGACATCGCCACCATGCCGAAGGCAAAGCCGGACAGGCCCTGGACAAACCCGGCGACGGCGGCGCCGGTGATCACGATCAGCAAGCTGGAATCCATGGAGACAAGACGCGCGCCACCGCTGTGGGCGCCAGACAAGGCATCAGGGCAAGCGCGTGACTATGCACGCCTTTGCCGCGCATGTCAGCAGCGGCGCCTGCTGCACCGCGCAAAACTGATACGGTGTTTTTGCCAGGATGTGATGCTGTTATTGCCGAGCGCCGATGGGTAGGATGAACTCCGGCAGTCGGCCCATGCTGTGCCCGCGCCCCCGCTGCGGCGAAATGTCACCCGCCGGGCCTGCTGCCCATCGCGCTGCACGCCGCGTACACTACGCTTACCGCACGCGCCTACGGCCCGCGCCCCCGGCGCGCCCCGCCGGCCGGCCGGCCTGCCCCCCCGCAGTGCCGCGCCCGTCCCGCAGGCGTGCGCCAGGCCAGCGCCACGGAGAACAACTATGTTTGGTTTGACCGCGCTCGACCTCGCCCGCATCCAGTTTGCCTTTACGGTTTCCTTCCACATCGTCTTTCCCGCGATCACCATCGGCCTGGCCGCCTACCTGGCGGTGCTGGAAGGCTGCTGGCTGCGCACGAAGCGCCCGCATTACCGCGACCTCTATCACTTCTGGTCCAAGATCTTCGCCGTCAACTTCGGCATGGGGGTCGTCTCCGGGCTGGTGATGGCCTACCAGTTCGGCACCAACTGGAGCTTCTTCTCCGAGTTCGCCGGCAGCATCACCGGGCCGTTGCTGACCTATGAAGTGCTGACTGCCTTCTTCCTGGAGGCGGGCTTCCTCGGCGTGATGCTGTTCGGGTGGAACCGCGTCGGGCCCGGGCTGCATTTCTTCGCCACCGTGATGGTGGCGCTGGGCACGCTGATTTCCGCCACGTGGATCCTGGCGTCGAACAGCTGGATGCAAACGCCGGCGGGCTTCGAGATCATCGACGGCCGCGTGGTCCCGACCGACTGGTTCGCGGTCATCTTCAACCCGTCCTTCCCCTACCGCCTGCTGCATATGAGCGTGGCGGCGTTCCTGGCCACGGCGCTGTTCGTCGGCGCCTCGGCCGCGTGGCACCTGCTGCGCGGCCGCGACAACCAGGCCATCCGCAAGATGCTGTCGATGGCGATGTGGATGCTGCTGATCGTCGCGCCGATCCAGGCCGTGATCGGCGACCTGCACGGCCTGAACACGCTCAAGCACCAGCCCGCCAAGATCGCCGCGCTGGAAGGCCACTGGGAGAACCACGGCAACGAAGGGCTGCCGCTGCTGCTGTTCGGCTGGCCCGACATGCAGCGCGAGGAAACCCGCTTTGCGGTGGAAGTGCCGCGCCTGGGCAGCCTGATCCTGACGCACACCTGGGACGGGCAAATCCAGGGGCTGAAGGAATTCGCCCCGGAGGACCGGCCCAATTCCACCATCCTGTTCTGGTCCTTCCGCGTGATGGTTGGCCTGGGGCTGCTGATGATCGCGCTGGGCGCCTGGAGCCTGCTGCTGCGCCGGGGCGAACGGCTGTACCGCGCCCGCGCCTTCCTGCATATGGCGCTGTGGATGGGCCCGGCCGGTGTGATCGCGATCCTGGCGGGCTGGTACACGACCGAAGTCGGCCGCCAGCCGTGGGTGGTCTATGGCCTGCAGCGCACCGCCGACGCGGTCTCGCCGCACGGCGTGCCCGAGCTGGCGCTGACGCTGGGGATCTTCGTGATCGCGTACTTCTTTGTGTTCGGCGTCGGCATCGCCTACATGATGCGGCTGGTGCGCAAGGGGCCGGTGCTGGAAGCGCCAAGGCCGGAGGGCGGCCCGGGACGCGAGCATACGCCGGCCCGCCCGCTCTCCGCCGTGGACGACGACGAAGTCCTTGCCCCCAACCCCGCCGCGCGCACCCGGAGCTGACACCATGGGCATCGATCTCTCCCTTCTCTGGATCGTCATCATCTTCTTTGGCGTGATGATGTACGTGGTGATGGACGGCTTTGACCTGGGCATCGGCATGCTCTTTCCGTTCATCCCCGACCGCCATGACCGCGACGTGATGATGAACACGGTGGCGCCGGTCTGGGACGGCAATGAAACCTGGCTGGTGCTGGGCGGCGCCGGGCTGCTGGCGGCGTTCCCGCTGGCGTACTCGGTCGTGCTGAGCGCGCTGTACCTGCCGCTGATGCTGATGCTGCTCGGACTGATCTTCCGCGGCGTGGCGTTCGAGTTCCGCTTCAAGGCCAACGACCGCGAGCGCCCGGTGTGGGACGCGTCCTTTATCCTGGGCTCCGCCACCGCCAGCTTCTTCCAGGGCGTGGCGCTGGGCGCCTATATCGACGGCATCAGGATGGAAGGCCACCGTTTTGCCGGCGGCCCGCTCGACTGGCTGGCGCCCTTCCCGCTGTTCTGCGGCGTCGGGCTGGTGGTGGCGTACACCGTGCTGGGCAGCACCTGGCTGATCATGAAGACCGAAGGCGACCTGCAGCAGCGCATGATCAGGCTGACCGGGGCGCTGGCGTGGCTGCTGCTGGCGGTGATCGCGGTGATCAGCCTGTGGACGCCGCTGACGCATCCGGAGATCGCCGAGCGCTGGTTCAGCCTGCCGAACCTGTTCTGGTTCGCGCCGGTGCCGATCCTGGTGGTGCTGTGCATGCTGATGCTGATGCGCGCGCTTCGGCGCGAGCCGAACATGGCGCCGTTCCTGTACGCACTCGGGCTGGTGTTCCTCGGCTACAGCGGGCTGGCGATCAGCGTCTGGCCCAATATCATCCCGCCCGGGATCTCGATCTGGGATGCCGCAGGGCCGCCGCAGAGCCAGGGCTTTGCGCTGGTCGGAGCGCTGTTCATCATCCCCTTCATCCTGATGTACACGGTGTGGGCCTACTACGTGTTCCGCGGCAAGGTCCGCCACGGCGAGGGCTATCACTGATGGCCGCGTCGACATGGCTGCGCCGGCTGGGGTGGCTGGTGCTGATCTGGCTCGCCAGCGTGGCGGCGCTGGGGGTGGCGGCATGGGCGCTGCGGATGATCATGCAGAGCGTGGGATTCCGCAGCTGAGGTGTGCAGGAAACCGGAATTGGCGTGCCGCGCAGCGGTCGATGCTGCGTATCGGCGAGCCGCCCGCAGTGGCAATGCCATCTTCCAGGCTACCGGAAAGCGGCTTGCGCTCGATGCCCTTCCGCCTGCATGACCTGAAATGGACCTGAGACCAACCGCGCTACGATCCATTGGGGATTGAGGCAGGGGCGGGCCAGGGAGCCCGTTCCCGGGGAACTATCCGCGCGATGCCAGGCGTTCCTGCAGCGCCCGCGCCGTCGCCAGCAGGCCTGGTCCGAGCTCGCGTTCGACATGGGCGCGCGCCATGCGCGCCGACAAATCGCTTGTAGCGGGCGCCATATGACCGAATGATGCGCGGACCGCGTCGGCCCCATCCCGCGAGTCTCACGTGGCCTGGTGTCCAGTTCCGCATGCCCCGGCGCGGCCTCAACAATACCTCCAGGCGCCGCTGGCCAAACCAGGTGCGACTTCAGGCATGTTCACGCCTGAAACATACTTCTGCTCGATATTGCGCGAACCCGGCAGGAACTAATCTGACAGCACAACAAAAGGGGGTTCCTCATGCATCGGTCGATTCTGGCGATTGGTCTTGGCCTGTTGGCGATTCAGGGCTGCGCGACAAAGAACTACGGGCGGGTCGGGACGGTGACGGACTTCGAGCGGCAGACGATGTCCTGTCGTGAGATTCAGCTTGAGCAGGCAAAGGTAAATGGCTTTACCCAGGCCGTCGAGAAGGAGAGCGAGTTCAGTGGCCGTTCAATTCTGTCATTCCTGGGAGACTTCGGCATTGGGAACATGATCGAGAAGAGCAGCGCGATGGAAAGCGCCGACAATCGGGCGCGTCAATTGCAGACACTCAGCGACCTGCGTCGATGCCCCGAGGCGACACCGCAGGCAGCGACGGCGTCAGCTCCATTGCCAACCGCGAGCCGATAGTCAGGCGCGGCCGGGCCGTTAATCATGGCGGCGTTATTGGAAGCGACCATGTGCCATTCCCTTCACACTGCGGCGAGCCTGGTCGAGTCTGCCGCTTCGACCGACCCGAGTTCGAACCTTCGAAAGTGTTACGACGAAATTACGACAACTACCGAGAAATCGATTCGCCTTATCCTCAGTCAGTCGGAAAGCGGTCGCGGCAACAATATCCGGGACGCATGGCTTGCCTATGGCCTCTACGTAGCATGGTGGAAACTCACGGCAAGCCATAGGACACCAGAGGACGATGAGCGTTTGCATAAGCTCGCGAGGCGATTCAGAGAGACACCCTAGCGACGATGGTCCATCCGTGGTGACATCTGTCGCTTTATTCCGGCGCGCATCTATTTCGGCCAGCTGGGCGGTGCGGCCATGCCGGCCGGGCTGGGCCTGCAATGCGCGTGGACCGTGCTGCGGCCGCCTTCGGCCATGCGGCGATGGGCGGCACGATGCGCCGGCTCGACGTACAGGGTGGCGCCTCGGCCGGCAGCTGAAGCCCCTTTGTCTGCAATACCCGCAAGAATCTGAATAGCGGCATCAGCATTCTTTCCCCCTCTGTCACCACGGTGACAACCCCTGTTTTTACTCTGCGAGCGCATTGCGGGAAGCGCAATCCGTCACGCGGCACCGGCCGCCGGCGCAGAACAACGCAGACAGACAGGGGAATGACAGATGGGAGGGAACCATGCAGCGCGTGGCGCACACTGCAACGGGCGCGCGCGGGCCAGCTCGGCGCTGACCGCCCTGGCGGCGGCAATGGCCGCGACACTTTCGGCTTGCGGCGGCGATGACTCCGCAGCCAGTGGGCCCGCGCCGGCGGACACCGAGGCCACGGCGCCGGCGCCCGCCGGCCAGGGCGGCCCGCGCGTGCTGCTGGTAGGCATCGACGGCGCCACCTATGCGCAGGTCCAGGGCGCGATCCTGCGGCGCGAGCTGCCCAACCTGGCGCAGCTGAACGTGGTGCCAGCCGCGACCGGCGGCATGCCAGGCACCGTCACCGCGCAGCCGACGCTGGACGCGCCCAGCTGGGCCACGGTGTTGACTGGCACCTGGGCCAACCGCCACGGCGTCGGCGACGACACCGGCAGCACGCCGCTGCAGGCGCCCACCGTCTTCCGCCATCTGCGCGACGCTGGCAAGCCCGGCCTGCAGCAAGGCGCCGTGACCAGCTCGATGGTGTTGCCGGCCCTGCTCAGGGCCGAACAGGAATCCGGCGCGCTCGATACGCTGGTTGACTGTGCCGGCGTGGACAGCTGCGTCACGCAGAACGCGCTGCGCCAGCTGCAATCCGGTTACGGCGTGGTATTTGCCCAGTACAGCGCCCCGGCCGCCGCGGCGGAAACCGGCGGGTTCGGCGGCGGCGCCTATGCGCGCGCCCTCGTCGACACCGACACGGCGCTGGGTGAACTGCTGGCCGCCGTCGCCGCGCGCCGCCAGGCGCAGCCGGGCGAAGACTGGCTGGTGCTGGCCACCACCAGCCACGGGCTCGATGCCACCGGCGCCACCACCACGGCGCCGAGCGTGGAGAACCGCACCGCATTCCTCGCCACCAACAAGACGCTGAATGCCGCACTGGCCCGGCCTGGCGCCACCGCGCCCGTCACCGCCGCGGAACTGTCGGCGCTGCCGACCGAGGCGGATCTGGTGCCGACGATGCTCTTGCACGCCGGCGTGGCCGCCGACCCCGCCGCCAGCCGCCTCGACGGCGCACCGCTGCAGGCGGCCGCTGCCGGCGTGCGGGGGATCGGCGCCAGTGTCGGCCGCTACGGCGACACCATCACGCTGACCTGGCAGAACCCCACCGAATCCTTCGGCACCACGCGCGTGCTGCGCGACGGCGTGGTGGTGGCTTCGCTGGCGCCGGGCGCGCGCGAGTATACCGACGGCGCCTTCGACATGCCCACCGGCCTGTACCGCTTCAACTACACGCTGGTACGCAACGACGTGCCGGTGTCGTACCTGGCGCAGATCCACTACGTGAAACCCGTCACGCTGGCGCCCACGCTGCGCGATGGCCTGGCCACGTACTTCAGCATGGACAGCAAGCCGTTTGCCGACAGCAAGGGCGGCGCCACGCTCGGCCCGTGGGTGGCCGGCACCGACGGCGGCTCGCTGGCCGACGACAACTTCACCGGCAAGTCGCTGCGGGTCGATTCCAATGTCGACACCTACAAGCTGGTGCACAACGGCGCAGACATCGCGCTGAGCCCGCAATTCACCATCGGCTTCTGGTTCCGCACCGACTGCACGCAGGGCAACGGCACTGGTGCACCGGTACTGGCTAACAAGAACTACTTCTCGGGCAGCAACCCGGGGATCGCCATCGGCCTGTTCGGCAACTGCGAACTCCGCTTCAACCTCGGCAGCGGCGGCAAGCGCGACGATATCAACGGCATGAAGGTATCGGCCAACCAGTGGGCCTACCTGGCGCTGTCGGTCGATGCCGCCGCGAAGCGCTTCAGCGCCTACGTCATCGACCCGGTGCTGGGCCTGCAGAAGACCGAGAACAAGGCCATCGCCAACACCGATGTCACCAGGCTGGCCGGGCTCGGCACCGGCTGGGGCGTCAATGACGACGCCACGCACAACTACGTGGGCAACAACCCCGGCGCGCTCAAGGGGGTGATGGGCTTCAACGACCTGGCGATGTGGACGCGGGTGCTGACGCTCGACGAACTGAAAACCATCACTGGCGCGCGCCAGCCGCTGTCCACGCTGAACCCCTGAAACGCTGACCCGGCGCCGACAACTCTCCGGGGCGCGGCGCGGCCCCATCCCTGCAGGAGCACGACACCATGACTCTCCGATCTTCCACGCTGGCCGCCCTGCTGCTGTGCCTGGCGCTTTCCGCCTGTGGCGGCGACTCCGGCGACGGCCCGGCCACCGGCACGCCGGGCGGCGCCCCGGGCGGTGGCGGCAACGAACCCGGCCAGCCGC
The DNA here is from genome assembly GCF_000426345.1 of Cupriavidus phytohabitans. Taxonomy (GTDB): domain Bacteria; phylum Pseudomonadota; class Gammaproteobacteria; order Burkholderiales; family Burkholderiaceae; genus Cupriavidus. Next base: position 16,860 of record NZ_KE384523.1, read on the forward strand.
CCGCCGTCACGCCGCAACTGCGCTGCGCGCCCTGAGTTGACGCAGGCAACCGCCCGTCTCACCCCTGAACCCATCCGGCCCAGAACCCAATGAATTCGCATAGCAGACGCAACTTCCTCAAGCTCGCGGGCGGCAGCGCCGCCGCGACCGCCGCGCTGGCCGCATTCCCCCCGGCCATCCGCCGCGCGCTGGCGATCCCCGCCAACAATGCCACCGGCACCATCCGCGACGTCGAGCACGTGGTCATCCTGATGCAGGAGAACCGCTCGTTCGACAACTACTTTGGCACGCTGCGCGGCGTGCGCGGCTTCGGCGACCGCTTCACGATCCCGCTCGCGGGCGGCCTCAACGTCTGGCAGCAGACCTATACCGACGGCAGCACCACGCGCACGGTCCTGCCCTACCACCTCGACAGCAGCGCCGGCAATGCGCAGCGCGTCAGCGGCACACCGCACTCCTATCCCGATGCGCAAGCCGCCTGGGACCTGGGCCGCATGAACAAATGGCCCACCTACAAGCAGACCCAGTCGATGGGCTACTACACCGAGGCCGAGCTGGATTTCCAGATGGCGCTGGCCAATGCCTTTACGCTGTGCGATGCCTACCACTGCAGCTTCCACGGCGGCACCAACACGAACCGGCTGTTCCACTGGACCGGTACCAACGATCCGGCCGGCACGCATGGCGCCCCGGTGATCGACAACAGCGGCGACTCTTTCACCGGCTCGAACACGCCCTACACCTGGACCACCTACCCTGAGCGGCTGAACGCGGCCGGCATCAGCTGGAAGGTCTATCAGAACATGCCGGACAACTTCACCGACAATCCGCTCGCGGGTTTCAAGCAATACCGCGACGCCAACGCCGCACGCGGCAACCTGCCTAACGGCAGCCCCTATCCGCCGTACACCACCGCCGACGACGCCATCAGCCCGCTGCTCAAGGGCGTGGCCAACACCATGCCGGACGGCGGCTTCCTGCAGGCACTGCGCGACGACGTTGCCGCCGGCACGCTGCCGCAGGTGTCGTGGATCGTTGCCCCGGCCACCTATTCCGAGCACCCCGGGCCGTCCAGCCCGGTGCAAGGCGCGTGGTACACGCAGGAGGTGCTCAACGCGCTCACCGCCAATCCGGCGATCTGGAGCAAGACGGTACTGCTGATCAACTTCGACGAGAACGACGGCTACTTCGACCACGTGCCGCCGCCGTGCGCCCCCGCCTATGACGGCGACACGCTGGCCGGCGCGACCACGCTGCCCACCGGCGAACTGGCGGCTGAATACCACGTCGACAAGCATCCCTACGGCCCCGGCCCGCGCGTGCCGATGTATGTGGTGTCGCCCTGGAGCCGCGGCGGCTGGGTCAACTCGCAGGTGTTCGACCACACGTCGGTGCTGCGCTTCCTGGAGGCCCGCTTTGGCGTCGTGGAGGACAATATCAGCAGCTTCCGCCGCGCGGTGGCAGGGGACCTGACCTCGGCCTTCAACTTCGTCAGCCCCAACGCCAACCCGCTGCCCTCGCTGCCCAGCCGCGACAAGGCGGAAGCCGATGCCATCCGCACCGCGCAGGGCGTGCTGCCGCAGGTGCCGCTGCCCCCGGCAGGCACCCAGCCGATGCCGCCTCAGGAGCGCGGCACGCGTCCGTCGCGCGCATTGCCATACGAGCTGCATGTCAGCGCCCGGGAGGACGCACGCGAACGCGTGGTGCGGCTGCTGTTTGCCAACAGCGGCAAGGCCGCCGCAGTATTCCACGTCTATGACCGGCTGCACCTGGACCGCGTGCCGCGCCGCTATATGGTCGAGCCGGGCAAGGAACTGCACGGCAGCTGGGATGTCTTCGCCAGCGACGCCGGCAAGTACGACCTGTGGGTGCTGGGCCCGAACGGCTTCCATCGCGCCTTCAGCGGCGACGTTGCCGCGGCCGGCGCCGCGGGCGCCAGCGCGCCCGAGATCCGCGTCTGCTATGACATCGCCAACGCCGCGGTCTACCTGGACCTGATCAACACCGGCAGCGCCGCCTGTACCTTCAACGTGCGGCCCAATGCCTACCGCAATGACGGCCCGTGGAGCTTCGAGGTGCCGGCCGGCAAGCAACTGCAGCAGCACTGGCCGGTGGGACTGCAAGGCAACTGGTACGACTTCAGCGTGACCGCGCCGCAGGGCGGCTTCACGCGGCGCTTTGCCGGGCGTATCGAGACCGGCAGGGACGGCGTATCGGATCCGGCCATGGGGGCGTGACGGACCGAGGCCCGCTTGCGCGATGCGACGCCCGCCCGGCCCGCGCCGTGGCGGGCGTCGCCGTATTGTCATATTGCCCCGCTAGACTGCGCGGTCGTCCGGACCTGTCCGGTCCGCTCCCCCAACTACTGCGGATGACCATGCTTGGCGACCTGCTGATGACCTTTTTCGAAGTGGCGCGCCAGGGCAGCATCACCATGGCGGCCCGGCAGCTGCGCGTGAGCCAGCCCACCGTCACCGGCCGCATCCGCCAGCTCGAAGAGTCGTATGGTGTCGAGCTGTTTCACCGCCGCGCCAGCCGGGTCGACCTGAGCGACGTGGGACTGGCACTGATGCCGGTGGTCGAGCAGCTGATGCAGCACGAAGGCCAGGCCGACTACCTGCTGCGCAACGCCGGCGACCTGCGCTTCGGCAGCCTGCGACTCGGCGCCACGGGTCCCTACTACATCCTGCGCGCGGTGGCCGCGTTCCGGCAGCGCTATCCGGCGATCGAGGTGAGCCTGGACATCGGCAATTCGCAGCAGATGCTCGAAGCACTGTTCGAGTACCGGATCGACGCGGCCGTGTCGTCGCATCCGGTGGAAGACGACCGGCTTGCGCGCATCCGCCTGGCCTCGGCACCGATGGTGCTGGTCGTGCACCCGGACCATGCCCTGGCGCGCCTGCCGCAGGTGGACCTGGGCCAGCTGCGCGGCTGCCACCTGCTGGTGCGCGAGCACGGCTCGATGACACGCAAGGCGACCGAGGACGCGCTCGCCGCCTGCGCGCTCCAGCTGCCGCGGCATACCGTGATCGGCAGCCGCGAGGCCATCTACGAAGCGATCCGCCAGAATCTCGGCGCGAGCGTGGTGCCGCTGGGCGAAGTGCCGCAAGACCCGCTGCTGCGGGTGGTGCCGTTCTCGCGCGGCGCGCCAGTGCTGAACGAATACCTGTACTGCCTGCAGAGCCGGCGCGGCACGCGCCTGGTGGGTGCCTTCCTGGCCTGCGTGACGGCAGCCGATGCGGCCGATGCCGCCGCCGAGCCGCGGGCGGCATGACCGCGCGCGCCGACGCCTTTCCTGAATACGACCAGCTGCTGGCGCTGCTCGACGCCGCCAGCCACGTGCTCGACTGCCGCGTGGTGTGCGAAGCCGCGGTGCAGGGACACCGCTTCGGCGTGCATGTGGCTACCCTCGGCAGCCGCGACCCGCTGGCGCCGGCCATCGGCATCTTCGGTGGCATCCACGGGCTGGAGCGGATCGGCACGCAACTGGTGCTGGACTACCTGCGCTCTGTGCTCGGCCGGCTGGCGTGGGACGAACTGCTGCATCGCGAACTGCAGGCCGTGCGGCTGGTGTTCATGCCGATCGTCAATCCCGGCGGCATGTGGGCCGGCACCCGGGCCAATCCGAACGGCGTCGACCTGATGCGCAACGGCCCGCAGGACGCCGACGCGCGCGTGCCGTTCCTGGCCGGCGGGCAGCGCCTTGGCGCCTGGCTGCCCTGGTATCGCGGCCCGGAAGGCGCGCCGATGGAGCTGGAGAGCCGCGCGCTGCTGCGCGTGGTGCAGGAAGAACTGCTGCCGCGTCCGCTCAGCTTTGCGGTGGACTGCCACTCCGGCTACGGCTGGCGCGACAGCATCTGGTTCCCGTACGCGCGCACGCGCCGGCCGATGGCGCACCTGCCCGAGATGTACCTGCTCAAGACCCTGTTCGAGCAGGCGCACCCGCACCACGGCTACACCTTCGAGCCGCAAAGCCACCAGTACCTGCTGCATGGCGACCTGTGGGACTATGCATATGACCTCACGCCGGCGGGCAGCCTGTTCCTGCCGATGACGCTGGAGCTGGGCTCGTGGCTGTGGATCAAGAAGAACCCGCGCCAGCTGTTCTCGCGCGAAGGTATCTTCAATCCGATCAAGGCGCACCGCACCGCGCGCGTGCTGCGCCGCCATGTGAGCCTGTTCGATTTCCTCGGGCGCGTCGCGGTTGCGCCGGAGCGCTGGCTGCCGCGCGGGCCGCAGCGCGAGGCGCTGCTGCAGCAGGCGCGCGCGCACTGGCAGACAGAAACGTTGCCGTGAACTGTTGAGGATGGCATGAGCCGATGGGTATTCCTGCGGGGACTGACGCGCGAGACGCGTCATTGGGGCAACCTGCCCGCGCAATGGGAAGCGGCCGGGCTGGGCCGGCCACTGCTGCCTGATCTGCCGGGCAACGGCGCGCTGTCGGTACAACCCGCCCCCTGGTGCGTGCGCGACATGGTCAGCGCGGTGCGCCGGCAGCTGTCGGCGGCCGGAGCGCGCGGACCGTACCGCGTGCTGGCCATATCGCTGGGCGCGATGGTCGCCACCGAGTGGGCCAGCAGCTATCCGGACGAAGTGGCGGCGCTGGTGCTGGTCAATACCAGCATGCGGCCCTTCTGCACGCCGATGCAGCGTCTGCGTCCGCGCAACTGGGGCAAGCTGCTGCGCGTGGCGCAGCGCTGGCACGACCGCGCCTATTGCGAGCGCACCATCCACGCCATCACCTGCGCGCGCGCGGACACGCTCGCGGCCGACATCGCGGCCTGGCAGGCGATCGCTGCCGATGCGCCGGTCAGCCGCAGCGCGGCGCTGGCGCAACTGGTGGCGGCGGCACGCTATCGCGCGCCCGCAAGGGCGCCAGGCTGCCCGGTGCTGCTGATCGCCTCGGCATCCGACCGGCTGGTCGACCCGGCCTGTTCCGCAAAAATCGGACAGGCCTGGAACGCACCGGTGCTGACGCACCACTGGGCCGGCCACGACCTGCCCCACGACGATCCGCAGTGGTTGTGCGGGGCCGTATCAAGGATCCCGTCAGGCAACGGCTAGCGCCTGCTCCGCCGGCATCAGGCTCGACAGCATGGCCGCCGCGGCATCGAGCCGGTCGGTGGTGCCGAACAACCGCGCACTGGTCAGGCCATTCTGCAACGCGCCGAACACCACCTGCGCCAGCTGCTGCGGCGATGCGGGGTAAGGCGTCTGCCGCTGCACGGCCGCGCGCTCGAACAGCCGCGCGAGCCATTGCTCGTTGAGGCGGACAAAGTCGCGCATCACGCCGCGCACGGATTCCGGCAGCATCAGCACATCAGCCGCCAGCATGCCGACCAGGCAGGCCTGGTCGGTGCCCGCACCGGCGCACAGCGGCGCCAGGTACTGACGCGCCTGCTCGGCCGGCGGCAGGCTGCTGTCGATGGCATCAAGGCGCGCCTGCTTGCGGGCGCGGTATTCGCGCACCGCTTCCAGTACCAGGTCGTCCTTGGAGGGGAAGTAGTAGTGAATGCTTGAGGTCTTGACACCGACCAGTTCGGCCAGGTCGCGGTAGCTGAAACCGTTGAACCCCCGACGGCGGATCAGCACCAGTGCATGTTCGACCAGCTCTTCACGTACAGACCGGGTTTTCATGGTTTCAACTCCTACTTTCTGCACCGCACCCGGCTCAGGCCGGCAGCGCGCGTGCGACAAGGGTGATGAGGGACCCGCTTACCAGGCAAAGCCCTACCCATCCACCCAGGATCAGCGCAGTGTCAAGCCAACGCATGATCGACTCCATGAATCGGGCCGCACGCTGGCAGCCCGGTGATTACAGGGGGCCGGCAACTTGCCGGCCGTATTTCAGACGCTTGCCTCAGGCGAATGCGCCGTCGGTGTACGGGTCAGCCTTGCCGACACGTGCGCCATCGGTGTACGGGTCGACGCTGCGTGCCGGCGAGCCCGAGACGCCGCTGCGGTCCAGGCCGGCAACGATGCGGGCACCTTCGGTGTA
>NZ_KE384523.1:22957-71973 GCF_000426345.1 Cupriavidus phytohabitans
TTGCCGACGCGTGCGCCATCGGTGTACGGGTCGACGCTGCGTGCCGGCGAGCCCGAGACGCCGCTGCGGTCCAGGCCGGCAACGATGCGGGCACCGTCGGTGTAGGGATCGGCCTTGCCGACACGTGTGCCGTCGGTGTACGGGTCGAACTTGCCGGCACGCGCGCCTTCGGTGAACGGGTCGAACGTGCCGGTGCGGGCGCCGTCGGTGAAGGCATCGGCTTTGCCGACGCGGAACTGGTAGCCGTACTTGTCACCGGCGAAGCTGCTGTCGTGCACGCCAGCGGCGTGGGCGGCGCCACCAGCGAAGGCGGCGGCAAGGGTGGCGGCGGTGATCAGGGTCTTGGCGAACTTGGTCATGATGGGCTCCTGGGGGCGAAGTTTCGGATCGTGTCAATCGGTGTCAGTGGCTCTGCAGTCTTTCTTCGGGGTGATTATCTACTAGTAGATAGATAACCGGTCCTGAAAAATGACCGCCTCCGGTCATGCATGGGATCGTCGCCGGGCCCTGCTTCTTGCTTGCTGCTGGCGCTGCGTCGCTTCCATGAGTCAAATACTATCTACTGCTAGATAGATAGTCAAGGAAGAATATTTCTATCGGGCCGATAGGCATCAGGCTCTTGATCGTAAGTTACTGATTTACAAGAATTTACGGTCATAACCGCGAACACTGCGGGACGGCGCGTCCCCGCCAATTGAAAAAGCCGCCGCGCAGCTTTCGCCACACGACGGCTCCGGACGCGCCACTGACAGCGCGAAAAATCGGTATGGAAACTTTAGCCAGTCACCGCTGCCATCAGCGTATCGGCCGCTGCCTCGACCCGGTCGGACGTGCCGAATAGGCGCGCTGCGATCAGGCCGCTTTGCAGCGAACCGAACACCACCTGCGCCAGCCGCGGCGGCGGCACCGGGAATGGCGTGGTGCGCAGCGGCTGCGCCCGCTCCAGCAGTCCCGTCAGCCACTTCTCGTGCATCAGGTAAAAGCCCTGCAGCAGCTTGTGCACGGATTCGGGCAGGCACAGGGTTTCTGTCGACAGCATGCCGCACAGGCAGATCTGGTCGGAGCCGCAGCTGTTGCGGAACGGCGCCAGGTAGATAGCCGCCTGTTCGGTCACAGGCAGCGTCGTGTCGATGGCGCGCAGGTGCTCACTCAGGCGTGCACTGTATTCCTTGACCGCTTCGAGGACGAGATCGTCCTTGGTCGGAAAGTAATAGTGGATGCTGGATGTTTTCACCCCCACCAGCTCGGCCAGGTCCCGATAGCTGAAGCCGTTGAAGCCGCGGCGGCGGATCAGGACGAGGGTGTGCTCGAGCAGTTGCTCGCGTACGGATTGCGTTTTCATGAAAGCAGTTTATCTACGCGAAGATAGACGCTCAAGTTGAAATGCCCCGACGCGCGGGTAATCCCCTAGCGCCGAGGCATGGCTTTAGCCTGGCAGGACCTGCGCGGCGAAGGTGATCATCGAGCCACTCGTCACGCAGAGCACCAGCCATCCGCCAAGCAGCAGGATGCTGTCACGCAAACTCATGATGGACTCCATCGGGCAGCGGCCTGGTGGCCGCCGCCGTAAAGGTGGTAAAGCCGCCGGCCGGTGGCCGGCAGCGATCAGGCGAGCGCGCCGTCGGTGTAGGGGTCGGCCTTGCCGACGCGCGCACCGTCCGTGTACGGGTCGAAGCTGCGCGCCGGCGCTGCCGAGACGCCGCTGCGGTCCAGGCCGGCCACGATGCGGGCACCGTCGGTGTACGGGTCAGCCTTGCCGACACGCGCGCCTTCCGTGAACGGGTCGAACTGGCCGCTACGGTAGTTGTAGCCGTAGGCGTCAGCCGGGACGTTCGCGGCAATGGTGCGAGCACCGTCGGTGTAGGGGTCGGCCTTGCCGACGCGGCCGTCGGTGTACGGATCGAACTTGCCAGCACGCGCGCCTTCGGTGAACGGATCGAACTTGCCGGTGCGGGCACCGTCGGTAAAGGCATCGGCCTTGCCGACGCGGAACTGGTAGCCATACTTGTCACCGGCAAAGTCGCTGTCCTGCACGCCAGCGGCGTGGGCGGCGCCACCGGCGAAGGCGGCTGCAAGGGTGGCGGCGGTGATCAGGGTCTTGGCAAACTTGGTCATGATGGGCTCCTGGGGGCGATGTTTCGGATCGCGTCAATCGGTGTCAGTGGCTCGCGGTTTCTTCTCAGGCCGATTATCTACTAGTAGATAGATATCCAGTCCTGAAAAAATGACCGCTCCGGTCATGCGATGGGATCGCCACTTATCCGCCCCTTCTTGCTTGTTGCTGGCGGTGCAGCGGTTCCATGAGGCAAATACTATCTACTGCTAGGTAGATAGTCAAGGCAAAAGTTTTCTATCGGCGCGATAGCGGCAGGCCCGCGCATGAAAAATCCTGCGGCGGGATGGACGTTTCTTCACATGTTCACAGTGGCCTGCTAGCCTGAATACACAGGCTCGTCACCACGGCGTGCCCTCTTATCAATGTTCGAGACGCCGCATCCCGACCCCCTCGCATCTTCGCCCTCGCCGGCGTCGCCCGGTTCGCTGCGCTGGATTGCCGTGGCGGCGGGGGTCGCACTGGCAGCCGGCGTTGCGCGCCACCTACTGTTTCGTGCGGTGGAGCGCAATGCATTTGTCACGCCGACGGATGAAACAAGCACCGAAATTCCCGTGCCCTGGTCATCCATGCCTGTGCGGCATACCACGTTCGCCAGCGGCGATCGCGAGCTGCATGCCCGCTTCGTTCCCGCCGCGCGCCACGATGCGCCCGCGTTGATGGTCTGCCATGGCGACAATGAAACCCTGGCCGACTGGCTGCCGGTACAGGCCATGCTGGCCGAGTCCGGCATTGCTTCCTTCGTGTTCGACTACAGCGGCTATGGCCGCAGCAGCGGACGCCCGTCCGTGCGCCATCTGCGCCAGGACGCCATGATCGCGTACCGGCAGTTTCTTGCGGCCGCGCCCGCGGCGTCGCGCCGCGTGGTGCTGGGCCACTCGCTGGGCTCGGGCATACTGCTTGACGTAGCGCGGCACTTCGCACCGCAGCCCGACGGCTACGTCATCGCCGCCGGCTTCAGCTCGGCGCGGCGCGCCGCGGTGCAGACCGGCCGCGTGCCGGCATGGGCGGCGTGGCTGCTGCCCGATCCCTGGGACAACGCCGCGCGTGCCAGCCGCCTCGAACGCCCACTGCTGGTGGTACACAGCCGCGCCGATGCCGTGTTCGCGCACGTCCATGCGGAGCGCGTGGCAGCTGCCGCGCGGCACTTGCACCAGTTGGTGATGCACGACGCCATGCCGCATGGCGCGGCCATCGAGCCAGACCATATCGCCGCATTCTGGCTGCCGATCGTGCGTTACGTGCAGGAATTGGACACCACTCCGCAGCATGAAATCGGCGCGCGCGTGGAGGTCGTGGAAGCAGGCGGGGAATACAGCCAGAGCCGGAATTCACGCGAAAATCCGCACAAAAACAGCGATTCAATGCGCGTGCCAGGCAAGCAGTAAAGAGGCGATCCGAAGTCGCCGGACAATCTACCGCAGACTCCCGCGAGCGGCAATCATCCTTGTGGGCGAGGCGCCACGGCAAGATAGCCAAGAGGTCTTTTATTGATTTCTTGTCTATATTTGTCCTCGTGGCACAAGCATCGCAATTTCGCTTTGACAGCACTGGAGGTACTGCCATGCGTTGGCTTGCAAACCTGTTCAGTCCGCCGACCCCGGAAAAAATCGCCGAAAGGGAACTGCAAAACATGAGGCTGACGCTGTTCCAGGCCGAGCGGAAATTGCTGGAGGCGCAGATGCAGGTGGCCTACTACCGCGACATGGTCGCGTTCCTGGAAGATGTCTCGGCCAAGGGCGTGGAGGACGTGGTGGACAAGCGCCGCGCCACCGTGCCTGCAATGCCCGAGCTGCCTGCCGCCGCGCTGAACGCGCGCGCGCCGGGCCTGACCACCGTGCCGATCGTTCCGTCCGCCGCCTGAACCGGCAGTCGCGCCGCCCTGCCCGCGTAGCGGGCGTGCGGCATCAGCGGGCCTGACCTGTGCGATACTCGCGCTGCCTGGCGCGCCCATCGGCGCGCGGGCACGCCGTCACACAGGAACCTGCCCCATGAGCGAACTGCTGCCCGCCATTGAAATCGAAACCGCGCCCGATCCCCGCTGCGCCGTGATCTGGATGCATGGGCTGGGCGCCGATGGCGGCGACTTTGCACCAGTGGTGCCGGAATTGCGGCTGCCCGCCTCGCCTGGCGTACGCTTTATCTTCCCGCACGCGCCGGCAATTGCCGTGACCTGCAACGGCGGCTATGTCATGCCGGCCTGGTATGACATCTATTCCCTCGACGAGGCCGGCCGACGTGCCGATGAGGCCGGCATCCAGGCTTCGTGCGACGCCATCCGCGCGCTGGTCGCGCGCGAGAATGCGCGCGGCATCCCCTGCAGCCGCATCGTGCTGGCCGGCTTTTCGCAGGGCGGCGCGATCGCCTATACCGCGGGCCTGACGCATCCGGAGCCGCTCGCCGGGATCGTGGCGCTGTCCACCTATATTCCCGCGGCAGCCGCGCTGGCTGCGAAGGCCAATGCCGCGAATGACGCCACGCCGGTATTTGCCGCACACGGCACGCAGGACGATGTGGTGCCGTTGCAGCTGGGCGTTGCCGCACGCGACTTTATCCAGGCGCGCGAGCATCCGCTGACGTGGCAGACCTACCCGATGGGGCATTCGGTCTGCCTGGAAGAGATCGTTGCCATCGGCGCATGGCTGGCGGAACGCTTCGGCCCTGCCGCTGCCTGACCCTATCCAACGCTGACATACCGACCACATCGCCGCCGGCGCCACGCCCGCGCGGCAAGCCGTACCCATGAGCCTCGCCCCACTGCCCCGCATCGATTTCAACACCCGCAAGGCGCTGCTGTTCGCGCTGGCCGCCGAGCGCCTCTCGGCCTTTTACGAGCACCGCACGTGGATGACGGACGCACAAGGCGCGACGCTTGCGGGCGAGTGGCTGTCGCGCTCGCGGCTGCAGCTGCCGCTGTCCGAGCGGCGCCTGCTGTCCGAGCTCAGCGACCAGTTCGCACGCCAGCTGGCCGGGACGCTGTCTCGCGAAGCGGGCTTGTATGCCGCGCATGAAATGATGGAAGCGCTCGATCCCAACTACCAGTCTGCCTTTGCGCACGACATGCTCGATGAATGCGAACGGCTGCTGCGCGAGAACGGCGTGATGGAATAAGCCGAATAAGCGAACAAGCCTTTCTTGCCAGCATTGCTGGAACTGGCGAAAACGCTAAACCGATTTGGAGGGGGACACGATTGCCAACGAGTCCAGACGTGGCATAACTGCTGCATTTGCAAAGATTCACAATCGCTTTGCGGCCGGGCGCTTACACTGCGCGCTCCGATAATGCCCCCATCCATTCCACCATGGAACGCAAGCACTGCCTCGCCTGGATCGCGCTGAGCATGATCGCAGCGGCCTTGCTGACGCTGCTGTGCCTGATCCTCAATGACCACGCGGAGACCCGCGCCGCCACCCGGATACGGCAGATGGAAGTCCGCGTAGGCACGCAGGTGTCGCCGCAGGCGGGTGCGCCCCGGCCCGCGACTTCAGAACGACGACCAGGTAGTTAAGAAGGACAACGCACGGGCGGAGCGCGGGCTTGAGTTTAGTCGCGCCCCCATGCCGCGACTGCAAAGAATTGATAACGCGATTGCGTCGCGGTCATCGGATCGGCCAGGACTGGCCCGCGGCTTGTGCCAGCGCCAGGTAGGACGTTGCCAGGTGGTATGGCGAAGTCGACGGCATCTCGGCACGCACCACGTCGCCTGACGGCGCGAGGCATTCATGCCATCCCTGCGCATGCAGGAAGCGGTTGCGGAACTGCCCGGCCCAGGCTTCCAGCGTGGCCAGCGACTCCGGTTGTCCATGCAGCGCCAGTGCGCGTGCATACTCGGTCTGCGCCCAGATGCGTTGGGTACCATCCAGCAGCCGGCCCTGCGCGTCCAGCGCCGCGCTGACGCCCAGCGTGCCAGGCGCAACGCCATGGCGTTGCGCAAAGTCGAAGGCCTGGCGCAGCGCGCCTTCCAGCGGCAGGTCACCGAACAGCTGCGGCCGGCTTGCGACCAGCGAGAACCATTCAAACTGATGGCCTGGTTCGATCCGGTTGTCCGCAGTGCCCTGCGGCAGCTCGGCAATGCAGCCGGTGGCGGGATCGACGAAGCGCTCGTACACGGCCATCGCGATTTCGCGCAGCCGCTCGGCATACCATTCGTCGCCGGTGGCATCGAGCGCCGCCAGATAGGCTTCGGTCAGATGCATCACGGGGTTCTGCAGCACGCCCATGCCTTTCGGGCGGAAATGCTCGCTGAGAGCGGCGTGGTAGAGCCCGCCGTCTTCGGCGAAGCGGTCTTCGACGATGTCGACGGTTTCGTCGAGCACTTCCAGCGCATCGGGATTGCCGCGCAGCGCGTGGTAGCTGGCGCAGGCGAAGATGACGAAGGCGTGCGTATAGAGGTCGCGCGTGGTGTCCAGCGGCGATCCATCCGGACCGACGCTGTAGATCCAGGCGCCGCCGCCATCTCCGAAATACGCCTGCAGCGAGCCGAACAGCGTATCGGCATGCGCCTGCTGGCCCGCCACCGAAAACACATAAAGCTGCCGCGCGCAGGCCATGGCACGGTAGCGCGCCGCCGGCAGCGGCGCTGCCGTGGCGCCGTCGAGGGCCTCATAGGGCAGGAACAGGCCGGCATTCCAGCCGCTGGCGGTCCACAGCGGCAGCACCGTGGCATCGTAGTGCGCCGTCAGGGCGGCAACCTGTTGGGTGAGCGCGGGCGAAATGAGCATGGTCGGTGGCGAGAAGCGGGCGCCACGTGGCGCCAGGCGCAGAAGGTTACTGGATTCGGCGCAGCTGGGGAAGCCACGCCACGCGTATCTTGCCATGCCGCGGTTGCAATTCTCCGATGGCGCCATGCGCTCGCAATTGCTAGCATCAATGCGTCCCACCTGCCAACGGGAGGCGCCAATGTCGACCCTGCCCCTTACGCTTTCGGACCATCACCGCACGCTGGTACTGCACGTGCTGGAAGAGCCATCCGGCCAGTACACCTGGCGCATCGTCATGGAAGAACTTTGCGGCGCGGCCTACGCCGACTGCACCGTTGAAGCGCCCTCCACTTACAGTTCGCATGCCGAGGCCGAGGCAGCCTGCTGGGCCGCAGGCAACGGCATGCTGGATGGCCCGCGCGCCGCGAGCGAACTGCGCACCACCTGATGCACGCCGCCCGCGCTGCCATGTGCAGGCGCGGGCGTCCGGGCGGCTCCAAACCTTGCGCGCTGCCGCGCATGTCCTAGTCTGGAATCGTGGCAGTGGCAACGCGGGCAGGCTGTTTGCCCGCGATTCTCCGTTCCGGCCACGCCCAGGTGCCAACCCGCTGCCTGGGTGCTTCCCTGCCACCTGCCTGTCATCTTCCTGGCCTTAACTGACCTGGTCGCCTCGCCGCGCTTGCCAGCGGTGTGATGGGCAGGCCCGCAGGAGCATGAAATGGAAAAGCCGGTCGTCTCTCCGCAGCGCTTCGTCGAGTTGATGAACGAGCGCCTTAGCAAGCATCCCTTGTACCAGGAGGGCATGCGCGTCTACGCCATTCCACAGCATACCGACCATCCGCGCAGCCTTGTGTGCGTGGGGCCACGCGGCACCGAATGCGTGTGCGCCACCATCGAGAACATCGTGCGTGGCGAATGCGAGGTATTCCCCGACATTGCGGAGGACTGGCATCGTCCCCGCGACCACGGAAGTCCACACGAGGCGCGGGCACGCTGAACGCCCGGCAAGCGCATGCCCAGCGGATGGCACGACGAGAACGCCAGCTACCGCGGCTACCGCATCCATGCCGCGGCGCTGCGCTATGGCAGCCAGCACGAAGGCTGGTGGACGCTGCGCGCCGAAGTCTGGCTTCACGGCACGCGGCTGCCGTGGCTGTGCCCCGTGATCCAGATGCGCTTTGGCTGTGCCAGCGATGCCACGCGCGCGGGCATGGCGTGGGGCCGCGAAGCCATCGATTCGCATATCGCCGGCCAGCGCGATGCCGAGGAGGCCGTGCAGCCCTAGCAGCCGCCGCGTTCAGACGTCGATGGCGGCATCCGACTTCACCTTGCGGCGCAATTCGAACTTCTGGATCTTTCCGGTCGACGTCTTGGGCAGCGGCCCGAAGTACACCGCCTTGGGCACCTTGAAGCCGGCCAGCAGCGTGCGGCAGTGCGCGATCAGGTCCTCGGCGGTGGCACTGGCCCCCTCCTTCAGCTCGACGAAGGCGCACGGCGTCTCGCCCCACTTGGCGTCAGGCTGCGCCACCACCGCCGCGGCAAGCACCGCGGGATGGCGATAGAGCGCATCTTCCACTTCCACGCTGGAAATGTTCTCGCCGCCGGAAATGATGATGTCCTTGCTGCGGTCCTTGATCTTGATATAGCCGTCGGGCATGCACACGCCGAGGTCGCCGGTATGGAACCAGCCGCCGGCGAATGCCTCGCGCGTGGCCTTCTCGTTCTTCAGGTAGCCCTTCATGCAGATGTTGCCGCGGAACATGATCTCGCCGATGGTCTCGCCGTCGGCTGGAACGGGCTGCATCGAATCAGGATCGAGCACGGCGACCTGCGACTGCAGGTGGTAGCGCACGCCCTGGCGCGCCTTGCGCACGGCGCGGTCCTGTTCCGACAGCGCACGCCAGTCATCCTGCTCGGCACAGACCGCGGCGGGACCATAGACCTCGGTCAGGCCGTAGACGTGCGTGAGTTCGAAGCCCATTGCCTCCATCTGCGCCAGCACCGCTGCGGGCGGCGGCGCGCCGGCGACCATGCCGCGCACCGGGCCGCGCACGCCTTCGCGCCACGATGGGGGCGCGTTGACCAGCGCGGTATGCACGATCGGCGCGGCACAGTAGTGCGTCACGCCTTCGGCGCGCATCAGGTCGAACACGAGCCTGGGCTCGAACTTGCGCAGGCAGACGTTGACGCCCGCGCGTGCCGCGATGGTCCACGGGAAGCACCAGCCATTGCAGTGGAACATGGGCAGCGTCCACAGGTAGACCGGATGCTTGGGCAGGTCCCATTCCAGGATGTTGGAGATCGCGTTGATGGCCGCGCCGCGGTGGTGATAGACCACGCCCTTCGGATCGCCGGTCGTCCCGGAGGTGTAGTTCAGCGCGATCGCTTCCCACTCGTCGGCGGGCATGCGCCACGCGTAGTCCGGGTCGCCGGCTGCCAGGAAGGACTCGTAGTCGGTATCGCCGAACGGCTCGGCCTGCGGCCCCAGCGCATCATGGACCGCGATCACCTTGAGCCCGGGGATTTCCAGCGCGACCTGCCGCGCCAGTTCGGCAAACTCGGTGTCGGCGAGCAGCACGCGGGCCTCGCCATGGCGCAGCATGAAGACGAGGTTGGCGGCATCGAGGCGGATATTGAGCGCATTGAGCACGGCGCCCGCCATCGGCACGCCGAAATGCGCCTCGACCATGGCAGGGGTGTTGGGCAACAGCGCGGCCACGGTATCGCCCTTGCCCACGCCGGCACGCGCCAGCGCGCTGGCCATGCGGCGCGCGCGCGCATAGGTGTCGCGCCAGTTCTGGCGCACCGGGCCGTGCACGATGGCCAGGCGGTCACCGTACACCTCGGCGGCGCGCACCAGGAAGTCGATGGGAGTGAGCGGTACGAAATTGGCCGCATTGCGGGCCAGGCCGCTGTCGAAATCAGTTGGCATTGATGTGTCTCCGCTTGTCGCACTTTTTCTGGGGCAAGGCTATCATCGCAGACATCCGGCGCACTGTCGTCCGGATGACAAACTCCCCGCAAACCCGCGCCAGCCAAGGCTTACGCGAATCTTACAAAGTGCCGCGCAGCCGCTCGCGCCGATGTCATGACCGCATCCCAGAACCCTGCCCGCGCCCCTGAAAGCACGCTGGCCAGCCATGCGTGGTACGCCGCGCTGGCGGCGGAACACCAGGCGCTGGCCGCGCGCGAAACGCTGCTGCAGTCCTTTGCCGCGGGCGCCTTCATTGCCCGGCGCGGCGAGCCTTCGCGCTACTGGATCGGGGTCGACAGCGGCCTGATCAAGCTGGCGGTGTACACGCCTGACGGGCGCGGTTGCACTTTTTCCGGCGTGCCGGCCGGCGGCTGGTGCGGCGAAGGCAGCGTGATCAAGCGCGAAGACCGCCGCTATGACGTGATCGCCATCCGCGACTCGCAAGTGCTGCTGGTGCCAGAGCCGGTCTTCAACACGCTGCTGGCGCAGAGCCTGCCGTTTGCCAGCTTTGTCGTACGCCAGCTCAACGAACGGATGGGCCAGTTCATCGCCACGGTGCAGAACGACCGCCTGCTCGGCGCCGACGCGCGCGTGGCGCAGGCAATCGCGCAGCTGTTCCATCCTGACCTGTATCCGCGCACCAGCCCCGTGCTGGAACTGTCGCAGGAGGAGATCGGCCTGCTGACCGGGCTGTCGCGGCAACGCGTCAACCAGGCGCTGCGCCGGCTGGCAGAAGCCGGCATGGTGCACCTGTCCTACCAGAGCATCCGCGTGACTGACTTGCCGCGGTTGCGCAGCTTCGGGCTGTCGGAGCTGTAGCAGCTCCGGATGCCCGTTGAATCAAAGAAGAGGTTCCACAGGCGTTGCCCGTGGAACCATCAAAACCCGGCTGCCGTGGAAAGTGTCATCAAGACCGGAGGTCGGCACCCGGAGTGGAGACGCAATGAATGGTGAATCTCACAGCTCGCGGAGCAACTCCGCTGCCTTCTGCCAGTTGCCATATCCGTCGGACGGCGAGAGGTGGCCAATGTCGCCCCCATTGACGAAGCGGCTGCCCCAGGCCTGCGCAAGGGCTTGGACCTGCTCGAATCCTCCGATCGGATCGTTGCGGCTGCCGACCACGATGCTCGGAAACGGCAGGCGCGCCCTCGGCAGCGGTGTCCAGCCGCTGGCAGCCAGGGTCT
This sequence comes from Cupriavidus phytohabitans, assembly GCF_000426345.1. Lineage (GTDB taxonomy): Bacteria > Pseudomonadota > Gammaproteobacteria > Burkholderiales > Burkholderiaceae > Cupriavidus. The sequence goes on from NZ_KE384523.1 coordinate 33,930, forward strand.
GCGGATCGGAGTAGCCGGCGGGCAGGGGCGTGTCGAGGTCGGCGGGGGCCGCAAGCAACGCGCCCTGGACCTCGCGCGTCGTCTGTTGCGCCCAGTGGACCGTGATGCAGCATCCCATGCTATGGGCCACCAGGACGATCGGCCCTTGGATGCTGCTGACGACGCGCTCCAGGTTCGCCACCCTGGCACTGCACAGCGCCTTGTCCTGGTCGATCTGCGGCACGATCTGCACCGCCCTTCCCTGCGCTTGCAGTTGCTCGGCGAGCAGCGATTGCCAGTGCTCCGGCATATGGTCGCGAAGACCGGGAACAATCACGACCGTCGGCTGGTTGGTAGAAGTCATGGATTTCGATTTCCTCGGTTACTCGGTTAAGGCCCGGAGCGTGATCGTTCTGCGCCCGCCGGATGAACTTGCCACGCTCCCTTCCGCGCGAAGCGTGGCATATCGCGAGGCGAGATACCGTGAGCGCAGGCTGCTGCCTGCGCCCGGCATCGCCACCGCGCGGGTGGTCAGAAGATATGGCGGATGCCCACAGCCGCACCGAACATGGACTTCTGCCCACTGGGCAGCGAGTAGCTGTTGCCCAGCGCCAGGCTGGTGGCGAAGCCGCTCGCCGCCGAGTCCATGGTCAGGCCGGCGTTGCGGGTATACGCCGTGGTCAGGTACACGTCGGTCCGCTTCGAGATCGAGTAGTCAGTGATCAGAGCGATCTGCCACGGATTGGCCGCGTGCGTGTTGCCGCCGACGTTCTTCAGGTTCTGGTAGTCATACTCCAGCGTGAAATCCAGCGCCGCCGACACGCGGTACTGGCCACCGATCCAGTAGAAGTCGTCGCGCAGGAACTCCCTGCCTGTATGGTCCTTGTTCTGCCCCCAGCGGTAGCCGCCCATCACCTTGCCCGCGCCGACCGAATAGCTGGCCATGACGGCCGCCTTCTTCAACGTGCCGTTGCTGGTGCCGATCGTCGGGTTCCACTGGTCGTAGGCAACGCCCAGGCCGAGCGGGCCGTTGATGTAGGTCACGCCCGCACCGTAGGCCGAATCCCGGCGGAACTGGCCCGGTATTTCGCCGTTGCCGCCCAACGTGGGAATACCGGGGTTGATCTGCGGCAGCGTCGTACCGACACCGAACGACCAGTGCGCCACGGCGGTCACGGGACCGAACTTGCCGGTGTACTGCGCCACGTTGTCCTCGCGGAAGTTCGCGCCGGCGATAACGCCCGCCGGTTCATACTGCGTGGCGAAGCGGGCCGGCACGAAGTTGGCCAACGACACGAACAACGACGTGTACTGGCGGCCGAAGGTGACCTGCCCGTAATCGGATTTGAGGCCGACAAAAGCCTGGCGGCCGAACATGCGTCCGCCCTGCTGCTGGGTGCCGGTATCGGCGTTGAAGCCGCTTTCCAGCACGAAGATGGACTTCAGCCCGCCACCGAGGTCTTCCGTGCCGCGCAGGCCCCAACGCGAGCCGGAGTAGCCGCCGGAGTTCTCACGGAACACCGAGTGGCCCGTACCGGGATTAAAGCCGTTAGCCGCCGACGGGACGACGCCGACCTTGTTGACGTATTCGAGGTTGACGTCGATCACGCCGTACAACGTTACGCCGGACTGCGCCTGGGCTGCACCACATGCCATCGCGGCGGCCAGGGCAAGAATCGCTCTTCTCATCTACTCCCATCCTCCATGGTTCATCGTTCTCATTTGTTTGTTTTCAGACTCAGTCACAGCGACTTCCGGCGCCAGGTGCGCCGCTACTACAGGGAGGCTCTGCGATCCGCCACCTTTTGATCAACGTTCTGCAGCCATGACCTCCCGGTATGCGAGCCAGCCCGCCCGGATCAGAAAGGGCGGTCTCCGATGATCGTTGCGCGGTCCATCCTCCGGTTGCACGGCGGATAGTCCATGACGGCGTAATGTTGGGTCGACCGGTTGTCCCAGATAGCCACGCTGTTCTTCCTCCAGCGCCAGCGGACCTGGTGTTCGGGGATGTGCGCCTGCGTAACCAGGTAGCGCAACAGGTCGGCACCGCCAGGGCTGTAGTCCTGCCCAAAGCGCACGCGGCCCGGCGTGTGGAAGTTGGTGAAGTGCGTGGTAAACCCGTTGACGAACAGCACCTTCTCGCCAGTCTCCGGGTGGGTCCGCACCACCGGATGCTCGGCGTCAGGGAACTGACTCTTCAGCGCCAGGCGCCGCTCGATTGGCATGGCGGCGCCAAAGCTCGCCTCGATGCTGTGACGCGCCCGAAGGTCGGCAATCTGCTCCTTGACGTGGGCGGGCAGGTTTTCGTACGCAAGCACCATGTTGGCCCACATGGTGTCGCCCCCGACGGGCGGGCACTCCCAGCACCGCAGGACAGCGCCAAGCGGCGGTACTTCGCGCCAGGTCGCATCGGTGTGCCAGGCGTTCTCGTAACGATCCGGCGGGTTGGCGGGCGTCTTGTAGATCTGCACCAACCCCGGATTCTCCGGGTCGCTACCCGTCACAGGGTGATCCTCCAGATCCCCGAAGCGGCGCGCGAAGGCCACGTGCTGGGCAGCGGTGATGTCCTGGTCGCGCAGAAACAGGACGCGGTGCCTGAGCAGCGCCTCGCGGATGCCGGCGAACACGCCATCATCATGGATCGCATCGGCAAGGCTGACCCCGATGAGTTCTGCGCCGATTGCGCAGGTAAGTTGTTCAACTCGCATGGTCGATGGATGTCATTGCGGCTGGATGTTGAACGTCTTCACGATGCGGGCGTTGCGATCGAAATCGGCGCGCAGATCCTGGCTGAGCTGGCCAAGGCTCTGCGGCTGCAGCGGCTCGAACCCGAGCGCGGCAATCCGTTCCTGCACGCCGGCCCTGGAGGCTGCCTTGTAGACCGCGGCCTGGATCTTCTCGGTCAGGTCCGCCGGCAGCCTGGACGACACGAACACGCCGGTCCAGTTGCTGAAGTCAACGTCCGGATAGCCCAGTTCGGCGAAGGTCGGCACCTGCGGGAGCATCGGCAAGCGCTGCTTGGCGGCCACGGCATAGGCCTTGAGCTTGCCCGCCTTGAGGTACGGCAGCGAGGTCACCATGCCGTCATACATCACGGCGATCTGCCCGCCCATCACCTGCGTCAGGGCCGGCGGCGATCCCGGGAACGGGATGTTCTGGAGATCGATCCCGGCCTTCTGGTTCATGATCATGCCGGCGTACTGCGAGGCCGTGCCCGGGCCATAGGTGGCGAAACTCAGGTTGCCCGGATGCGCCTTCACGTAGCTGATCAGCCCCGGCAGGTCCTTGGCCGGCAGGCCGGGGGCGCTGACGAGCAGCAGGGTCGACCTGGCTGCGGCGGCAACCGGCCTCACGTCCTTCATCGGATCGTAGGGCACCTTCATCACGTGGGGGATTTCCGCAAACACGTTGGTTGCCGACACCAGGATGGTCTGGCCATCGGGCGGCGCCGCCAGCAGTGCGCCGACCGCGATGGCGCCGCCGGCACCCGGCTTGTTGTCGACGACCACGGGCTGGCCCAGCTCTGCCGTGAGTTGTTCGGACAGCATGCGTGCCATCACGTCCATCGTGCCGCCGGCAGGCGCTGGCACCAGTACGCGCACCGGCTTGTTGGTCCATGCCATGGCGGCGGGCATGGCAAGTGCAAGAATCGTCGCGGCGACGACGCGGCGCACGCGCAGAACGGCAGGTCGGTCTGACATCTTTGTCTCCATCTCGGTATTTCCGGCAATGTGAACTTGCCTTCGAGGGCGCAGCCGCCCCTCCACCCTCGCCCCTGCGAGGATGGAAATGCGACTGCGGCATGCGTGCGAAGGGAAAGCCCGCGCTATGGCACCGCTTTACGGCACCAGTACGGTGGCGCCGCTCGTCTGCCTGTTTTCCAGTGCGCGATGGGCCTGCGCGGCGTCTTCCAGCGCGAACTGCTGCTTCGGCTCGCTGGTGATCTTTCCGGCCGTCACCATGTCGAACACCTCGTTGGCCATGGCGAGCATGTGCGAGCGCGGCGTGGCGTAGTGCACCATGGCCGGACGCGTGACCCAGAGCGAACCCTTCGCCGCCAGCGTGCGGCTGTCGATCTCGACGGGACCTGAAGTCGTGCCGTTGCTGACCAGCGTGCCGCGCACCTGCAGGCAGGACAGCGAGGCGTCCAGCGTCGACTTGCCGACCGAATCGAACACCACCGGCACCTTCTTGCCGTCGGTGATTTCCATCACGCGCTCGACGATGTTCTCGCGCGAGGTGACAATGACGTGCGAGCAGCCGTTGGCCCTGGCAAGCTCCGCCTTCTCGTCGGTGCTGACCGTTCCGATCATGTTTACGCCCAGCGCGCGTGCCCACTGGCAGGCGATCAGGCCCACGCCTCCGGCCGCGGCGTGATAGAGGATGGTCTCGCCACCCTTGAGCGGATAGACCTGGCGGAACAGATACTGCGCCGTCATGCCCTTCATGATGAGCGTGGAAGCGGTACGGTCCGAGACACCATCCGGCAGCGGAATCAGCACCTCGGCAGGCATGACCCGCACGTCCGCATAAGCGCCTTGCGGGCCGAGCAGGTAGCCCACGCGGTCGCCCACGCGGATGTCCGTCACGCCGGGCCCCACCGCCTCGACGACACCAACGGCGTCGGAGCCCAGGCCGTTGGGAAGTTCGAGGGGATAGTGGCCGGTCCGAAAATAGATGTCGATGAAGTTGACGGCGATATAAGTGTGCCGCACGCGAGCCTGGCCCGGGCCGGGATCACCTACCTCCACGGACTCGAGCTTGAGGACATCAGCGCTGCCTGTCTCGTGAAACCGAATTGCTTTTGCCATGACTTGTCTCCTGAAATGCCTTGTTCATTGCCTCTGACCGCGCCTGGGGCAAGCCCAGCGTGTCGGCGGCTACATCGCTGTCTTGCCACCATTGACGCCGAGAATCTGGCCCGTTATGTATCTGGACCGCGCGGACGCGAGGAACACGATGGCGTCGGCGACCTCCTCCGGGGTCCCAATCCGGCCCGCCGGGATCGTCGCCGCAACTGCCGCAATGTTGTCGGCGCCTCCTGCAATGCGGTCCAGCATCCCGGTATCGATAGGGCCAGGCGCGACCGCATTCACTCGCACATTCGATCTGCCTGCCTCGAGTGCCGCAGCCTTGGTCAAGCCCTCGATCGCGTGCTTGCTGGCCACATACATTGGATTCTGCGCATTGCCGCGGCTTCCCATGGTCGAGGAGAGGTTGATCACAACGCCCTCTTTCTGTTCCAGCATGACGCGCAACTCATACTTCATGCTCAGGAACGTCCCAAGGACATTGGCGTCGAAAGTTGTCGCATAGGATTCAACTGTCTGGTCGACGATCGACCCCGGCGTGCCTTCGGTCCCTGCACTGTTCACTGCGACATCGAGCCGTCCAAAGCGGGTGACGGTATGCTCGACGAGTTGGCGGACCTGCTCCTCATCAGCTACGTCAGCGGGTACAAACTCGGCCTCGGCACCGAGTTCCCGGAGTTGGGATACAAGTGCGGCGCCTGCGGTGGCATTGCGGCCGGAGCAAACCAGCTGTGCCCCATCACGGCCGAATGCAAGCGCCGTGGCGCGGCCGATCCCAGACGTGGCTCCCGTAACGAGAACGACGGTACGAGTCATGACATTCCTTATTTGAATCAAGTCAAAACAGATCGATCCGGTTGCAGCAATTCAGGCTGGAGTGCGCACTTCAACCGGATCAATTCTTGGTCTGTGCCGTAGCAGGCTCAGGCTGCGCGGCGCAGCGGCACGTTCTTGACACCGGGCTTGCGGTTCGGCGTCATGCCGTTGGCGGCCAGGGTTTCATCGACATCGTTGTACCAGGTGCCAATACGGTAGATTTCCCGCGCTTCCTTGCCATCGGCGATCTCGCGGCCCAACTCCCTGGCGATACGCACGGTCTGCTGAATCTGCTGCACCGAGGTGAACCGGTTGCCATGCTGATCGATGAGGGTGTCCTCAATGCCGCAGCGCACGTGCATACCCATTGCCAGCGCCATCGTGTTCCACGGAAGTACGTTCTTGAACAACGACTCGGCGGTAATGGTGCAGCCATCCGGCGCACGTTGAATGAAGTCGAACAGGTTGTACGGATGCGGTCCATGGTGGCCGCCACCGATGCCGATGCAGGTCAGGTTCAGCGGGCCCTTGTAGATCCCTCTGCGCACCATGCGGTCCAGCGTTTCGAGCGCATGCATGCCCACCAACTGAAAGTGCGGCTGGATGCCGGCTTCCTGCAGGCGGCGCAAGTGCTCTTCTGCCCAGGCCGGGCCAGCCGGAACAATCATTTCACGGTAGGCATCGTAGACGGCCGGGTTGGCCATGTGCGTGCTCTCGTAGAACTCCGGGTAGATCAACTCCATGATGTTCATCTGGATGGTGTTGAGTGCTACCGTCACCTGGTCCGGCTTGGGGTCGAGATCCGCCAGCGCGTGACGCGTGTCATCATCCAGCCATTTCGCGGCCTGGCCTTCATCTTCCGGTGCGAACGAGATCGAGCCGCCGACCTGAATGATCATGTCCGGCACCGCCTTGCGCACGCCGGCGATCAGTTCGTTGAACATGGACAGGCGCTTGGAGCCCTTGCCATCCGGCTCACGCACGTGCAGGTGCAGCACGCTGGCCCCGGCTTCATAGCAATCCACCGCCTTCTGGATTTGCTCTTCCATGGTCACGGGGATGTCTTCCGGGAAATCTTCGGGCATCCACTCCGGGCCGTACGGGGCCACGGTGATTACCACCTTGTCCATGTTCTCCGGGTGCAGCGAATCATCCAGAAATTGCATTTCTTTCTCCTTGATAGGGGATTTAACTATCGGCGCCGCAACGGACAGTTGAGGTCGGACCGGGCATCAAATTATTCAGGTGGCTTGTCGCCGGGAACGCGCTCGCGGGTTAAGGGGCGGCAAGGCAATTGGAAGAGATCAGAATGCAACAGCATCCCTGCCCTTCAACTGGAGCATGTCGCGCGTCTCATCGGGAGTGGCCACTTCCAGGTTCAGCGATTTCAGGATCCCGACGATGCGACTGACTTGATCGGCGTTGCTGGTCGAAAGCCGGCCCGGCCCATCCCAAAGCGAATCCTCCAGGCCCACGCGGACATTTCCGCCCATCGCAGCCGCCATGGAAGCAATCGGCATCTGACTGCGGCCCGCACCCAGGACGGACCAGTAGTAGTCCTTGCCAAACAGCCGTTCGGCGGTGCGGCGCATATGCATGACATCATCGGGATGCGTCCCGATGCCGCCGAGCAAGCCAAAAACGGACTGTATGAAGAACGGCGGCCTGAGGATGCCACGGTCAATGAAATGCGCCGCCGTGTAGAGATGGCTGGTGTCGTAGCATTCGATTTCGAAGCGAGTCCCATTGCCGGCGCACGATTCCAGGATGTAGCGGATTTCCCTGAACGTGTTGCGGAAGACGCGGTCTTCGGAGCCTTCGAGGTAAGGACGTTCCCAGTCGTACTTGAACTCTTTGTGCCTGCCAAGCATCGGGTACAGCCCAAAGTTCATCGACCCCATGTTCAGCGAAGCGACTTCGGGCTTGAGTTGCAGCGCCGGCTGCAGTCGTTCCTCGACGAGCATGTTGGGGGCGCCGCCGGTGGTGAGGTTGATGATGACGTCGGTACGCGCGGCGATCTCGGGGAGGAATTCCCGGAAGAGCGCGGGATCCTGCGAGGGCTGGCCATTCTCCGGCTTGCGCGCGTGCAGATGGACGATCGAGGCGCCGGCCTGGGCCGCACCGATTGCCTCGCCGGCGATGTCTTCTGCCGTGATGGGCAGGTAGGGGGACATCGTTGGCGTGTGAATGCCGCCGGTTATGGCGCAGGTGACTATGACCTTGTCTTGAGGGGCTGCCATGGGTTCCGTTTGTCGTCGAATTACGGGATCAGTCTAGTAATCCCCGGGCGGCCGTTGTCTCTCATTTCACGACATTCACATCTCATTTCGTGACAGAATCTGGTGGTATCCGGGTTTCCCCGGGCGAGTGGATCCGGGCTACACACCGGGTGAGGGAGAAGCAATGGGCACACTGATTCGCACAGGCGTGCTAAAGAACTACTTCAGGGTGGCGCAGCAACTGGGCCTTGAACCGCAGCCGTTGCTGCGCAAGCTGGGCTTGAGCAGCGAGATGCTTGCGGACCCGGAACATTGGATTTCCGGAAGCGGAGCCGTTACCTTGCTGGAAGAGTCAGCGCGACTTACGCAATGCCCGACATTCGGGCTGCGTATGGCGGACCTGTGGCAGCTGTCTGACCTTGGTGTCGTCAGCGTGTTGCTCACGCACCAGAGAACACTGCGCGACGCTCTTGGAACCCTGATTCAGTATCGGCACCTGATGAATGAGTTCCTCGTCATCCGTATTGAGGAGACCGGCAAGAAGGTCATCGTGCGGGAAGACGTCGTCGCGGATAACGCCGGGCCGTCCACGCAGTCAATTGAGCTGGCACTGGGCTCACTGTCACGCATGTGCAGAATACTGCTGGGCACGTCCTGGCACCCCCTTGGCGTCAGTTTCACCCATGACGCTCCCCCCGATCTGCAGCTGCACCGCCACATCTTCGGGGGGAAGGTGGAGTTCGCAAGCCCTTTCAATGGCTTGATTTGCCGCGCCGCCGACCTGGACTTGCCCAACCCTATCGCCGACCCTGTCATGGCCCGCCATGCGCAACGCCTGCTTGAAGGCCTTCCGGGAGCCAATGAGCCGTCAGTTGTGCTCGAGGTGCGCAGGGCAATCTATCTGATGCTTCCGGCAGGGCGCGCGACGATTGAGCAAGTTGCTCAGGGCCTGGGGATGAACGTGCGTACACTGCAGCGCCAACTCGAAGGCGCTGGAATGGTTTTCTCAGACATGGTCAATGGCGTACGGCGCGATCTCGTTATCCACTATATTGACAACAGAAGCTACTCGCTCGGGCGCATTGCCGAATCGCTTGGCTATTCGGCTTATGGCTCATTCGTCCGTTGGTTCACGGCGCAGTTCGGCATGACGCCGACGCGGTGGCGCAGCACCAAGCCGGCAAATATGAGGTAAGCCGCCTATCTTTAGGATTCGGTTCGTCACTCCGACGTCAGGCTCTGACGGCGGGCATATCGGTTGCCCGGACGATTGTTCGTGGAATACCGGCGGTACCCCGTGCTCGCGGGACTGCATGCGTGTCGAAAATCGAAGACGGCTCAGCGCGATACCCTGCGTGTCGTTGGTGAAGCAAAAAAAATACCCACAGCCGGGTGGTAGTGGGTAACGAAAAGTGGTTGTGGACACGTCGCGGAACTGTCCACGGAGAGGATCTTCGCACTGCCGCTGCGCCGCGCCAATAATCTTTCCGGACTAGTCGCGTTCACGCATCCGGTGCATGGACAAGTGTCGCAGATTCTTGTCCAATGGCTGTCACCCGTGCCCGCTGAGCCGGCATCCAGACTGTCCTGCACCGGTCGTCCGCGGTGCCTGTTCCCATGCCACAAGCCCGCCTGCTCCTGATCGACGACCACACCTTGTTCCGTACCGGCCTGCGCCTGGTCCTGGCCGACAGCCCGAGCGTCGGGCAGATCATCGAAGCCGGCTCTGTCATGCAGGCGGTACAGGACCACGCCGGCGCCGCGGTCGATATCCTGCTGCTCGATATCCAGATGCCCGGCCTGAACGGCCTTGAAGGCGTCAAGGTACTGCGGCGGCATTTCCCGGCGGCGCGCATCCTGATCGTGTCCGGCACCTCCGGCCTCGAAACCATTCCGGCCGAGGTACGGCGCGAGATCGCCGGTTTCTTGCCCAAGTCGGCCGATGCGCGCGAGATCGAGGAAGCGATCGCCTGCTGCCTCGCCGGCGGCACGCATTTCCCCGATGACGCCAGTTCGGCCGGCCGTGCCGCCGCGCCCGCGCCCGCGCCCGCGCCATATTCAGCCAGCGCGCTCACGCCGCGCCAGCTGGAGGTGCTGCACCAGCTGACGCTGGGCCGCTCCAACAAGGTCATTGCCTACCATATGGGCCTGTCGGAAAATACCGTGCGCGTCCATGTGGCAGCCATCCTCGAGCACCTCGGCGTGGTCAGCCGTGTCGAAGCCATCCTCGAAGCGCAGCGCCGCGGGCTGGTGCAGGCGGCCCGATGATCGCGGACCGGGCGCCGCGCGTAAGGGGAGATTGCCAGCACGGCCTGCGGCTGCTGCCGCGCTTCGACGAGCCGCGGCTGCTGGCCGCGCAGATGGCGCTGATCGACCAGAGCTTCGGCATCGCCATGCTGGGCTGCACGCTGGCGGCCTTTATCCTCGCCGCGGGCCTGACGCTGTCAGGCGACCGCCCCGGCGCCCTGCCCTGGGCCTGCGCCATGGCGGTAGCCTGCGCGGTGGCGTACTTCGGACGGCTGACGCTGCCCGGGCGGCTGACCGAAGCCGGTGCGGACCGCTTTGCGCGCGGCATGACCGCGATGCTCGCGCTGATCGGCGCGCTGTGGGGACTGGTGGCATGGCTGTACCTGGACGTGCGCATGCCGGCGGTGGTGATCTGCGTGCTGTCGCTGATCGCCGGCATGAGCGCGGCGGCGCTGGCGGTGTTCTCCGCCTGCCTGCCGGTGGCGATCGGCTTCTTTGTCCCGTCGATCGTGCCGGTCTGGATCGCGTTCCTGGCCACCGGCGATATCGAATACCTGCCGATGTTCCTCGGCACGCCGCTGTACCTGTTCGTGCTGATCATGTTCGCGCGCAATTATTCGCGCGTGGCGCGGCATTCGATCGCGCTGCGCTTCGAGAACGTCGAGCTGATCTCGCAGCTGCGCGAACAGACCACGCGCGCCGAAGCGGCGCAGCACGAAGCCGAGCAGGCGAGCCGCGCCAAGTCGGTGTTCCTGGCCTCGGCCAGCCATGACCTGCGCCAGCCGCTGCATGCGATGGGGCTGTTCCTGGTGTCGCTGGGCCGCACCGCGCTGGATGAGCGCCAGCGCCAGTTGCTGGCGCATATCGAGGCATCGTCCGGCGCCGCGCGCGAGATGCTGAACTCGCTGCTGGATTTCTCCAAGCTCGAAGCCGGCGTGATCACGCCACGGCCGCGGCCGTTCCGGCTGCAGCCGCTGCTGCACAAGCTGGAGAACGAATTCGCGCCGCAGGCCGATGCGCGCGGACTCGTGTACCGCACGCGCGATACCACCACGACGCTTTACGGCGATCCCACGCTGGTCGAACTGGTGCTGCGCAACCTGATCGCCAATGCGATCCGCTATACCCGGCAGGGTGGCGTGCTGGTGGCCTGCCGCCAGCGCAAGCTGCATGCCGTGATCGAGGTGTGGGACACCGGCATCGGCATCCCTGCCGCGCAGCATCGCGACATCTTCCGCGAGTTCCACCAGCTCGGCAATCCGGAGCGCGACCAGCGCAAGGGGCTGGGGCTGGGGCTGGCCATCGTCGAGGGGCTGGCGCGCACGATCCGCACGCGCGTGACACTGGGCTCGCGGCCGGGGCGCGGCTCGGTGTTCCGCTTCAGCATGCCGCTGGCCTGGAGCACACCGGAAGACGTACCGCGGCCCCTCGCGCCGCGCGGGCTGGACGGGCTGCGCGTGCTGGTGATCGACGACGACGAAGCGATCCGCACCGCCATGTCGGAGCTGCTGGGGGCATGGCAATGCGACTGCCGCACGGCCGATTCCGAGGATGAGGCACTGGCCATGCTTGCGGCGTTCCAACCCGCACTGGTGCTTGCCGACTACCGCCTGCGCGGCCACCGCACCGGCCAGGAAGCGCTGGACGCGATCCGGCAGCAGGTGGGCCGCCATGTGCCGGCGATCGTCATCACGGGAGATACGGCGGCAGACCGCCTGCGCACCGCGCACGCGGCGGGCACCTTGCTGCTGCACAAGCCGGTGGTTCCGCAGGAATTGCACGCAGCGATCGACACGCTGCTGCGCGACGCGCCAGCGCAGGAGACGCAAGGCGAGACACGCCACGGCCAGGCACAGGCCGGGGCTGAGCAGAACGGCCCTTCCGCATCAGGGAAGGCCGCGCACCGCTGCGGGCGTCAGCCGCCCGAATGCAGCGGGGACAGCGAATAGGCGAGCACCAGTCCCGCCACGATTGCCGGCGAACCCAGGCGAATCGCAGTGCTGCGCGACAGCGCGCCCAGGTACACATACAAGCACACCAGCACCATCGCAGTCACATACAGCAGGCTGTCATAGACTTGCATGGATGTCTCCCTTGCCATTGTTCTTATTGCTTTACTTCGGTGGTCTGCCGACGAAGCGTGATGCAAAGGCAATGCGTGGGGGCGCTCCGCCGACATGCTATGGCTGTCTACAAGGATAGTCGGGAGTTCGCGGGGTCGTGGCAATCATGGAAATCCCTTTGCGGCGCCGCACCACGGCTGGTGCGGCGCCGCAAAGGGGGCAGCGGCAAATCAGCTGGCAGGCGGCATTTCCGGGTTCCAGGCCACCTCCCACAGGTGTCCGTCGGGATCCTGGAAATAGCCGGCATAACCGCCCCAGAAGGTGTCCTGCGCCGGCTTGACCACGCTGGCGCCTGCCGCGCTCGCCTGCGCCATCACGGCGTCGACCTCCGCCTTGTCGCCGACGTTGTGGGCCAGCGAAAAATCGGTGGACGCCCGCGCTGTCACCGTCAGCCCGGTATCGTGCGCCAGGCTCGCGCGCGGCCACAGCGCCAGCTTCAGCCCGGACTGCAGGTCGAAGAACGCGACCGCGCCGTGTTCGAACTGCTGGCCGACAATGCCCGGTGTCGACAATCCCAGTCCATCGCGATAGAAGCGCACGGCGCGCTCCAGGTCGTCGACGCCCAGCGTGACCAGTGTGATGCGAGGCTTCATGGCACTACCCTCCTGCACATGTCGTGGGCCTAGCGCTGCCCGAATGCGGCGCCGGCAAACAGGTCTTTCAGCTCGCGCGGCTGCGAGCGCCAGTACTGCTTCGGCGCATGGACGCTGGCGCCCAGCCGCGCCGCCGCATGCCATGGCCAGCGCGGGTCGTACAGCATGGCGCGCGCCAGCGAGACGGCATCCGCCTCCTGGTTGGCGATGATCGCTTCGGCCTGCTCGGGCTCGGTGATCAGGCCCACCGCAATCGTCGGCAGCCCGACTTCGGCCTTGACGCGCTGTGCGTACGGCACCTGGTAGCCCGGGCCGAGCTTGATCGCCTGCTGCGGCGAGACGCCGCCGGTGGTGACGTGGATGGCCGCGCAGCCGCGCGCCTTTACTGCCCTGGACAAGGCGACCGTCCCTTCGATATCCCATCCGCCCGGCACCCAGTCGGTGGCCGAGATGCGCATCCACACCGGCCGCTCCGCGGGAAACGCGTCGCGCACCGCGTCGAAGACTTCGATGGGGAAGCGCATGCGGTTTTCCAGGCTGCCGCCGTACTCGTCGTCGCGATGGTTGGCCAGCGGCGACAGGAACTGGTGCAGCAGGTAGCCGTGCGCGGCGTGGATCTCGATGCCGTCCAGCCCGAGCCGCGCCGCGCGCCGTGCCGCCGCGACAAAGTCGTCGCGCACCTTGTCCATGCCGGCGCGGTCGAGCGCGGCCGGTGGCGCTTCGCCGTCGCCATGCGGCACCGCCGACGGTGCCACGGCGTGCCACCCGCCGGGCGCATCCGGTGCGATCTGCTGCCCGCCGTCCCACGGCGCGTGGCTCGAGGCCTTGCGTCCGGCATGGCCCAGCTGGATCGCGATGCCGATAGGCGAATGCGCGCGCATCGCCTGCACCACGCGCCCCAGCGCCGCCTCGTTGTCGTCCGAGTACAGGCCCAGGTCCTGCGGCGTGATGCGACCTTCCGGCGAGACTGCCGTCGCTTCCACGATCACCATGCCCGCGCCGGACAGCGCCAGCGTGCCGAGATGGATCATGTGCCAGTCGCCGGCGTTGCCGTCCTGCGCCGAGTACTGGCACATCGGCGCGATCATGATGCGGTTGGCGAGCCGGAGGTTGCCGATCTCCAGCGGTTCGAACAGATGGCTCATGCGTTGCTGCTCCTTGCAGGTCATGCCGGCCCGCAGCGGGGCCGGGGAAATCTGGATTCTAGGCCGATGCCGGGATTGCTGCCGGCGGCGTTCACGGTGCCGCGCGGCGCTCGCCGGCCAGGCTCAACGCGAGCGCCAGTGCCAGCGCCACCGCGCCGCAGCCGAAGATCAGCGCGTAGTTCTCATGCGAATGCGCAAACATCCACGCATAGCCGTAGCCGGCCAGCGCCTGGAACAGCGCGAAAGCACTGGTGGCATGGCTCCACGCGGCGCGCTGCGCGGCCGCGTCGTGCGGCAGCGCCTCCTGGATCGCGCCCAGCCCCAGCGGCGCAATGCCGGGCGTGAAGGCGCCGAGGACCACCGCCGCCACGCCCAGCGCAAGCGGAGCGCCGCACAATGCCAGCATCGCCGTGGCAAGTCCCTGCAGCAGCAGCGAAACGCGATAGGCAACGCCGAAGCCGATGCGTTCGCCGGCAAAGCCGCACACCAGCGGTCCGGCGATCGCGCCCAGGCCATAGAGCACCCAGTACGATGCGCCGACCTCGCTGCCGCGCCCCAGGCCACGTGCGACCAGATCGACCAGCAGCATCATGGCCGGCACCAGGCCGAAGGCATTGATTGCGTATTGCGCATACAGCCATTGCAGCCGGCGCCGCGCCCCTGCCGGCGGTGCTTTTGCCGCCGCACCCGTACCGGATTGCGGCAACGGGCCGGGCCAGCCGAACCAGCTGAACGCAGTCAGCGCCAGCGCCACTGCGCCCAACCCGAGCCAGGTTTCGCGCAGGCCGAACTGCAGCAAGCGCGGCACGAGCGTGCCCGAAGCGGCGATACCCAGCCCGAGCCCGACGAAGATCGTGCCCATCGCCAGCCCGCGGCGCGGCGCCGGGATGTGCGGCAGGATCGAGGTCGCCACCAGCACCATGATGCCGCCCCCGGCCAGCCCGGAGACAAAGCGCCAGCCGAAGAACCACGCCACCGACAGGGGCCACGCGCAGGCAAGGAATGCCAGCGTGGCGGCAAGCATCAACGCGCGCAGCACCGTGCGGCTGGGCCAGACCGATACCATCGGCCGACCCAGCAAGGCGCCGGCCAGGTAGCCGGCGAAATTGGCCGCGCCCAGCGCAACGGTTTGCGAGGCCGGGAACCAGTGCGACTGGATCAGCGGCGGGATCAGCGCGGTGTAGGCAAAGCGCGCCAGGCCGATGGCGACAAGGCTGGCGCACAGGCCGCACAGCGCGGCGTAGATCTCGCGCCATGCCAAAGGATCGGGGGCGGTGGCGGCGGCGCAGAGGCCGGCAGGTCTGGACATGGGACTCTCCGGTTTGGCCCCACCCTTGCGCAGGGCAAAAGGGGGCCATCGGCGCCAGGCATGGCGCCGAAAAAAAGCATGCAGGCTCCCGGCACGCTGCCAAGGCGGCGTGTCCGGAATTGCAAAGGGGAAGATCAGGCAGTTATGGCGGGAATCAGCCGGTGCCGGGCACGGCGGCCATGCTCAACGGTGGCAAGCCAAGTAGTGCCAAAGTCGGCCGCACAGCCGCCTCGAGCAAGGCGCGCTGTGGGGCGGCGCGAGCCAGCACGCGCATGCCGAGCAGCGTCGCCAGCAACTGTGCCGAAGCGTCGTCGGCCGACACGCTAGTGCTGGCCGTGCCATCCTGCTGCGCGGCGGCAAACCGGTCCCGGAAGAACGCACGGATTTCCGCGAACGCGTCCGCGACCTTCTGCTGCACGTCGGAAGCGTCAGGCGTGACTTCCAACGCGGTATTGACCAGCAGGCAGCCGCGATGCAGCGGATCCGCCAGCGAGCGCTCCAGGCTCTCCGACAGGTACGCCGAAATGGCCGCGCCGGGTGGCAGCATAGTGCCCAGACGGCCGATCCGCTCGCGCATGCTGGCTTCGAGATAACCCTCCAGCGCCAGCAGGAACAGCGAGCGCTTGTCGCCGAAGGCGTTGTACAGGCTGGGCTGGGTCATGCCCATGGCACTGGTCAGGTCGCGCGTGGAGGTAGCTTCGTAGCCACGCGCCCAGAAGGCGTCAAGCGCGGCCGTCAGCGCGGCCTGTTCGTCGAATTTGCGGGGTCTGGCCATGGTCGCTCGATTTTGTATCGTTCGCTATGAAACGGATTATAGATCGATCGATACAAAACACAAGACCATGCCCGGGCAAGGGTCAGGCCGGCGCCAGCGGGTCTGGTGCGACCAATCGCAGCCAGCTCGCAACCGCGGCCACGGCAGCAAATCCTGCCCCCAGCGCCAGGGCCAGCCCTGGGCCGTGCGCTCCGCCGATGCCGAAGCACAGCGCCACCAGCGCGGCGCCGGTGGCCTGGCCTAGCAGGCGCGCGGTGGCAATCACCCCGCTGGCGCCGCCGCTGCGCTCACGCGGCGCGCTGGCCATCAAGGCTTTCAGGTTTGGCGACTGGAAGAAGCCGAAACCGGCACCGCAAATGCACATGCGGATACCGATATCGAGCGTACTGGGATTGGCGGGCAGCAGCGCCAGCGATACCATGCCCGCACTCAGCACCGCCAGCCCCACCCCACCCAGCAAGCCCGGCGGATAGCGGTCGGAAAGCCGGCCGGCCAGCGGCGCGACCAGCGCCACCACCACCGACCACGGCGTCAGCAGGAAACCGGTCTCGACCTGGCCGCGCCCCAGCACATGCTGGAAGTAGAACGGCAGCGACACGAACGCCAGCCCCTGTGCCGCGAACGAGCACACCGCCGTCAGCGTCGACAGCGCGAACATCGGACGACGGAACAGGTCCAGCGGCAGCATCGGCGCGGCCCGCCCGCGTTCGCGCCAGACCAGCAGGCCGAACGCCACCACGAACACGCCGGCAGCCGCGAGCGACTCATGCAGCGGCGCGCGCTGCGCGCCTTCGCCCAGCGCGAAGATCAGCGCGGCGAAGGCCACCACGTTGAGCAGCGCCGCGACCCGGTCAAACGTCTGCGTGCCGCGCGGCGTCTGCGGCAGCGCGCCGCGCGCGATCCCCAGCGCCAGCAGCCCGATCGGCAGGTTGACGGCAAACAGCCACGGCCATGTGCCGAACGACAGGATCACCGACGCCACGGTCGGCCCGACCGCGAACGACACGCCCACCACCAGCGCATTCAATCCCAGCCCGCGCCCCAGCCTGTGCATGGGAAAGATGGAGCTGATCAGCGCCGTGTTGACGCTCATGATCGCGGCCGCACCGATGCCTTGTAGCGCGCGTGCCGCCGCCAGTGTCGGCAACGACCACGCCAGCGCGCACACGACCGACGCGACGGTGAACACCGCGACACCGCCAAGATAGATGCGGCGGTGCCCCAGGATGCCACCCAGCGCCGCGAACGGCAGCAGCGTGGCGACCATGGCCAGCTGGTACGCATTGATCACCCATACCGAAGCCGCCGGCGTGGCGCGCAGGTCGGCGGCGATCGAGGGCAGTGCCGTGTTGGCGATCGCGGTATCGAGGGTCGCCAGAGCGACCGCGATCATGATGGCGGCCATGCCGCGCCGTTCGCGCGAGGTCATGGCGTTGTCTGCGGCAGCGGCAGACGCGGAAGGAAGGGGCGCTGAGGTGGACACTGTCGTTGCCGGTTACCGGTTGCCGCCAGCGGCGGCATCAGATCGACACGATACGGGAAAATCCTTCAGCGCGCTGAAGAGGGTTTCATATGTATGCACATTTACCGACCGGGCGCGCTCGCTTCGTTTGCGCAAGCCCGGCACTGGCAAATCCAAGGCTTTCGAGCGCAATGCGATCCTTGCCTCGAAACGCGTGCGCCCATCGGGGCGCCGCCTTGACATACCATTCTCAATACACAATACTAAATCAAATTTAATTCTTTTTTTGAGAACGTCATCGCAAGATGCCGTAGCCAGTGTGGAACTTGCTGAACTTGAAATCTTCCAGGCCGTCGCACGTGAACAAAGCATCACGCGGGCGGCAAAGACGCTGGAGCGGGTGCAATCCAACGTCACCACGCGCATCAAGCAGCTGGAGGAAAGCCTGGGCGTCGCGCTGTTCCAGCGTGACAGCAAGAAGATGATCCTGACGCCCGAAGGCCAGCGCCTGCTGGGCTATGCCGAGCAGTTGCTCACGCTGGCCGAGGAGGCGCGCCAGTCCATGCGCACCACTGCGCCAAGCGGCAGGCTGCGCCTGGGCTCGATGGAAAGCTCGGCGGCAACGCTGCTGCCAAAGCCGCTGGGGCGCTATCACGCGGCCTGGCCGGATGTCGAACTGACCGTCACCACGGGCACCACGCAATTCCTGGTCGACGCCGTGCTGGGGCACCGTCTGGATTGCGCGGTGGTGGCTCATCCGGGCACGGGCGCACCGCGCAGCCTCGATGTCGCCGCGCTGGGTGATGGTCTTGACGGCGTCTTCCTGCGGACCGAAGAGCTTGTGCTGGTGCTGCCCGCCACGCACCCGAAGGTACGCCAGCCGGGGGACGTCACGCTGCGCCATCTCGCGGCCTTCAGCCGGGGCTGCACCTATCGGCAGTGTGCCGAAGCCTGGCTTGAGTCAGGCGGCGAGGAGATGCGCCGTCGGCTCGCCGTGGTGGAAATGCCTTCCTATCATGCGATCTTTGCCTATGTCTCCGCGGGATCCGCCGTCGGCATCGTGCCGCGCGCCCTGCTGGCCATGCATCCGGATGCGGCGGAGTTCCACACGGTACCGATCAGGCCGGTCCATACCTTCCTGGTCAGGCGATCCGGCTTCAGCACGTCGGCATACGAAGCCTTCCTGCGGGAACTGCGCCGTGACTGACCGGCGCCGGCGCCCGCACCGCTGCCAGTCGCAACCGCTCTCCGACCGGCGCGCTCAGGCGCCTGTCATCAACAAAGGGAACAGCATCATGGAATCATCCAAGCCCCTGGACAACCGCCGCGACCTGCTTGCGCGGCTCCGGATTTCCACGCCCATCATCCAGGCGCCGATGGCCGGCGTCGGTACGCCCGCGCTGGCGGCTGCCGTGTCCGAAGCCGGCGGCCTCGGTTCGCTCGGCGTCGGCGCCATGGACGCCGAAGGCGCACGCAAGGCGATCCGCGAAACGCGTGCGCTGACCGGCAAGCCGTTCAACGTCAACCTGTTCTGCCATGCGCCGGCCCAGTCCGATCCCGCACGCGAACAGGCCTGGCTCGACTATCTCGCCCCGCATTTCGCGGAGCATGGCGGCACCGTTCCAGACAGCCTGCGCGAGATCTACAAGAGCTTCGTCGAAGACGACGACATGTTCCGGATGCTGCTGGAAGAAAAGCCCGCCGTCGTGAGCTTCCATTTCGGCCTTCCTCCCCAGCACAAGATCGATGCGCTGCACGCCGCAGGCATCGTGCTGCTGGCCAGCGCGACGTCGTTGCAGGAGGCCCGCCAGATCGAAGCCGCGGGCATCGATGCCATCGTCGCGCAAGGCATCGAAGCGGGCGGCCATCGCGGCGTGTTTGATCCGGCCGCCTACGACGAGGGGCTCGGCACGCTGGCACTGGTGCGCGTCCTGGTGCAGAACGCGCGCCTGCCGGTGATTGCAGCGGGTGGCATCATGGACGGCGCGGGGATTGCCGCAGTACTGGCGCTGGGTGCGCAAGCGGCGCAACTCGGCACCGCCTTTATCGCCTGCCCCGAGACCTCGGTGGATGCCACTTATCGCAGCGCACTCGCGGCGGACATCAAGCGCCCCACCACGCTCACTCACGCCATCTCCGGCCGCGCCGCCCGAGGCTTCATGAACCGCCTCTCGGAAATCGGCGAGCATCCGGACGCCCCGGCCATTCCCGACTACCCGATCACGTATGACGCCGGCAAGGCGCTGCACGCCGCTGCCAAGGCCAAGGGAAGCGCGGACTATGCAGCGCAGTGGGCGGGACAGGCAGTACCGCTGGCCCGATCGCTGCCCGCGGCTGAGCTCGTCGAACGACTGCAGTCAGAATTGCAGGACGCGGTCGAGCGCCTGGCCGCCATGCAACGCGTGACTGCCTAGCTTTGCCGTGCCGGCCGCTGTCTCAGCGATGCAGCGTGCCGGCCTGCGCAGCAACGCGGCGCTCCCGAATCCACCGCGCGCGCTCGGTCAGTCGCCGTTTCCAGTCATCAGCCAGTCCCTCTACCGCACTGAGCGCCTGCATGTCATCGACTTCCGGCACGTGTGCCGACACGACCTGCCAGAACTCGCTGATCGAAAACCGGTCGTTCGCGCGTTCGAGGCGCTCCAGGATATCTCCCGGCCGGATCGTTCCCGGCTGGAGCACGCGGTAATACCACCCGGTGATGCGTTCCCTGGCGACCAGCAACGACAGCCCTTCCACCGAGAAACGATGATTGATCTTCCAGCAAGGACTACGCGGCTGCGAAACCTGCAGCACGACGCTGCCGGCCCGATAGATATCGCCGATATGCACGCTGCGCTCATCGAGACCGACCGTGGCAATGTTCTCGCCGAAGCTGCCGGGAACCAGCGCATCGGCGACATGGGGAAAGCCAGTCGCCAGCGTTGCATAGTTTTCGGTGGCGAAATGGTGGACAGCCTTCTCCGGACCGCCATGCACGCGCGTATCCGCATGCTGGTCGCCAACGATGCCTTCCGCGACGACCCGGACCTCGCCTTCGATGCGCCGCTTGAAGATGCCACTGCGATGGCCCTCTTCGCCGAGTATGCCGATGCCGCCGGCAAAGATCGCGTCAATAGGTACGTTGTGCGTCGATTCAGGCATTGGTGACTCCGTCATGCATCTGGTCGGACTATAGATTCACAGCAGACAGCATGGCCAATGCTTTATAGGCATTCCATGCATCACTACCAATCATGGATGGAGGCCCGGCGACATGGAACTGCGCCAGCTGAAGATGTTCTGCGCGGCCGCGGAGTATGGCAGCTTCACCGCAGCCGCGGAAAAGGTGCACTGCGTGCAGTCGAACATCACCATGCGCGTCAAGGAGCTTGAGGCCGAGCTGCAGCAGACTCTGTTTATCCGGCGCAAGACCGGCATCACGCTGACCTCGGCCGGGGAAGTCTTTCTTGGCTATGCGCGGCGGATCCTTCAGCTCACCGAGGAAAGCCGCAGCGCGCTGCTGGACAGCACCGTGCCCGCCGGTCCGTTGCGGCTGGGCTCCATGGAGACCACAGCCGCGGTGCGGTTGCCAAGGGTGCTGGCGCGGTATCGCGAACGCTATCCCAAGGTGCAGCTATCGCTGACCACCGGCACCACGGCGGAGCTGATCAAGGCCGTCGCCACGCACCGGCTGGACGGCGCCTTTGTCGGAGGCTTTCACCAGAACCCCTCGCTCCACGAGGAAGCGGTCTTCAACGAGGAACTGGTGCTGGTCAGCAGCAGCCGGTACGCCTCGCTTGCCGAACTGGCCGGCGAGATCACCCAGCAGACCGTACTCGTATTCCGCTCGGGGTGCTTCTATCGCTCCACGCTGGAGCAATGGCTATACCAGGCGGGGCTGATTCCGGGGCAGATCCTGGAACTCGGGACGCTTGACGGCATCCTGTCTTGCACCGCCGCGGGCATGGGCGTGACGATCCTGCCCAGGGCGGTGGTCGAACACCATGAATCGCGCGACCAGATTTCATGCCACAGCTTGCCCGACGAGTTCGCAAAGGTGGCGACTGTCTTCATCCGGCGCAAGGACACGTTCGAAACGGCGGCGCTGCGGGCCATGGCCAGCATGGTGCATGAGCAGTACGCAGTGTCCGGCTGATCGGCCGCCCGGGTCAGCCGGCGCGTGCCAGCCGGCTTTCCAGCGCCAGCAGGATAGCCGTCAGCACCGTACAGGCAACGACCGCCGGCAGCGGCAGGCCCAGCAGGACCGCGCCGCCGCTGGCCAACGCGGGAGGATGGCGCAGCATCGTTGCCTGGATGCCCAGCAGCACGATGCATCCTGGCAGCCATAGCAGTGGCTGGTGACCGCTCCCCGCTGCCGACAGCGAAGTCATCAGCGCACTGACGATGAATGCAGCCGCACCGCTGACCAGGTGGGAAGCGGCAAAGCCCGCGATGCGCCTGGTCCCGCCCCGGGCCGGGACGCCGGCAGTCAAGGCAGTGATCACCAGCGGAAACACCGCCGCCTCCGATGCCCACACCGCGGCCAGCGGCATGCCGAGCGTGCAGACCAGCAACGCCCTGAGGAGTGGCGCCATTCAGGCGACGGCCTGCAAGAGAGGCGCCGCGGTCTGGCAATCGCCCGCACGCCAGTTCGAGAATCCCGCCACCAGTTCCGCGACGCGCTCGGCGGCGGGAACGATTCCATGGATCTTGCCTACCCCCTGCCCCGCGTACAGCGACAGTTTTTCCGCCATCTCCGGCTTGTCGATGACCCGCGCGCCGCCGCCGACGTACTTGACCGGATTCCACTTCTTCCGGTTGGGGATCACCCGATGCGGCGTGCCGAACTTCCATCCGAACGAGTAGCCGGTGCGATACTCGGTGTCATCGATGGTCGCTTCCACGATCTTCTGCTTGTAGAGGTCGTGCGCCAGGGACTCGTCGCTGGCGACAAAGGCGGTGCCCACCCACACCCCGGCGGCGCCCACTTCCAGCACGGCGCGTACATCCGCACAATGCGTGATGCCGCCGGCGGCCAGCACCGGCCGGCCCTCGGCAATCTCGACGAAGGCAGGTACCAGCGACAACACGCCGATGGTGCCGCGGTTGAGGTGGCCGCCGCCCTCGGCACCCTGTGCGACCAGGATGTCGGCGCCCCAGGCTATTGCCTGCCGGGCAAGCGCGACCGAACCCACTTGCACGATCACCGTGATACCGGCCGCTTTCGCGCGCGGGATCATCTCGGCAAAGTCGCCATAGAAAAGCGAGACCACCCGCGGCTTCTCTTCGAGGATCACGCGGAACTGGGCTTCGAAGACTTCCGGGCCGCCGAAGGACGGGACGATGTTCACGCCAAACGGCTTGTCGGTAAGCGCCCTGGTCTCGCGGATCCACTTGCGCAATGCCAGCGGCGGCAGCCGCAACCCGCCAAGATGCCCCAGGCCACCCGCATTGGACACGGCGGCGGTCAGCGCGGGCCCTGATATGCCGGCCATGCCAGCCTGGAACACGGGATAGCGGATGCCACACAGGGCTGCCGCCGGCCACGTCGGCGCGGCGTGCATATCGTCTTGCTGGATCGGTTGCATCATCAGAGCTCCACTCGCTTGCCGAGCATGCGCTTCAGCGTGTCATTCTTCAGAACAAAATGATTCTTCATGGCGCCGAAAATATGGAGCGCCAGTCCCGCCAGGAACGCGTACGCGCCGATCTTGTGCAGAAGCCTGGCGAAGTACTCCACCTCCGGATTGGGCGCCACGATGGCAGGCAGCGCGATGCCGCCCGGCAGCCGCACCACGTCGCCGGCCGCCGACATGGCCAGCCAGCCGTCAAGCGGCAGCAGCACGGGCGCCAGCGCCAGCGCGACCGCGACCGAGCGGCTGATCATCACCTCGATCGGATTCGGCGTGCCCACCGGCAGTGGGTGATAGGAAGTGAGCCGCGCCCACAGCCGGTAAGCCGCCACGGCGAACAGCGCCGTGCCCAGCGTGCTGTGCATCGCGACCAGCTCTGCCTTCGCGGCGCCCGCGTCCGTCTGGCCGGCCGACAGGCCGAGCCAGACCATTACCGCCACTGCCGCCGCGATCAGCCAGTGCAGGCCGATGGTGATGGGCGAAAAGCCCAGTCCTGTGTCTCTCATCTGCATTGTTCAACTCCGGATGACTTCAAGTTCAATGCACGCCCCGGCGGTTCATCCGAGGCCTGTCCCACCGATCCGCCGCCTCAGTGGTTCACCGCGCCGGACGCGCCGATGCCGGTTTGCGCACGGACAAACTGGTCGCCGTAGGCGTCCCGCTCGCGGCGGCTGCGTGCGCTGCGATCGGTGACCGAGACCAGCCAGGTGCACAGCAGCGCCACGTTCATCGAGACGATGGCGGGATAGTCGTAGGGAAAGATCGCTGCCTTGAATCCAAGGATCTTGACCCAGACCGCCGGCGACAGAACGACCAGCCCGACCGCACACACCAGCCCGGCGATGCCGCCGGCCAGGGCGCCGCGCGTAGTCAGCCCCTTCCAGTAGATGGAAAGCACCAGGATCGGGAAATTGACCGAAGCCGCCACACCAAAGGTCAGTGCTACCAGGAAGGCGATGTTCTGCTCCTTGAACAGGATCCCGAGCGCAACCGCGACCACGCCAATCGACACCGACGCCAGGCGGGACACGCGCATCTCGTCCGCCGGGCTCGCGGTATTCTTCCTGAGCACCCTGGCGTACAGGTCGTGGGAAATCGCCGAGGTGCCGGCCATGGTCAGGCCCGCAACAACCGCGAGGATGGTGGCAAAGGCAACTGCCGACAGGAAGCCCAGGAACAGGTCGCCACCGAGCGCCCTGGCCAGGTGCATCACCGCCATATTGCTGCCGCCGATCATGTTGCCGCCCAACACGCCGCCCTCGAAGAACGCGGCATCCTGACCGACGATGACAATGGCCGAAAGCCCCAGCACCGCCACAATCAGGAAAAAGAATCCGATAAACCCGGTGGCGATAAAGACTGACTTGCGGGCTTGCTGCGCATCGGGCACCGTGAAGAAGCGCATCAGGATATGCGGCAGCCCCGCCGTGCCGAACACCAGGCCCACCGACAGCGACAGCATCGACAGCGGGTCGGAGACGAGCGCGCCGGGCGCGAGGATCTTCACGCCGTCCTTGTGGCTGGCCACCGCCTGCGTCAGCAGTGTTTCAAACGAGAAGCCGAATCGCCACAGGGCAAGGATCGCCAGCAGCGTGCCCCCGGCCAGCAGCAAGACCGCCTTGATGATCTGTACCCAGGTGGTCGCGACCATGCCGCCGAAGGTGACATAGATCATCATCAACAGGCCTACGCCGATCACCGCGTAGTTGTACTCGAGCCCGAACAGCAGCTGGATCAGCTGCCCGGCTCCCACCATCTGGACGACCAGGTAGAAGCAGACGATCGTCAGCGAGCCGAAGGACATGAAGGTACGAATCCGGTCCTGGTCAAGCCGGTAGGAGGCAATATCGGCAATAGTGACCTTGCCCAGATTGCGGATCTTCTCCGCGAACAGGAACAGCAGCAGCGGCCACGCGACAAAGAAGCTGATCGCGTAGATAAAGCCGTCGTAACCCTTGGCGAAGATCATGCTGGTGACACCGAGCAGCGCCGCCGCCGACATGTAGTCACCCGCCAGTGCAAGGCCGTTCTGGAAGCCGGTAATGCCGCCGTTGCAGGTGTAGAAGTCATCCAGTGACCTGGTGCGCGCCGCGGCCCAGTAGGTAATGCCCAGTGTCGCCAGCACGAACAGCAGGAACATGACGATGGCGACCATGTTGATCGGCTGGGCCTGCACCGACTGCAGTGCCGCGGGGGCGGCGTGGGTGCTGGCGGCGCCCAGCATGGCGCACGATGCGAGCCATCGAATGAAAGTGGCCTTCATTTCGCGGCCTCCCCGACCAGCTTGCTGGTGAGGCCGTCGAATTCATTATTGGCGCGGCTTACGTAAAGGCCGGTCAGAAGCCACGCGCCCAGGATGATCAGCACGCCGACCAGCCAGCCGACGCTGACGCTGCTTAGCGCGGAAACCCGTGCGGCGAGTATATCGGGGCGCAGCGCCGCGACGAGAATGAAGAGGTAGTACGGGACCAGCGTGACGGCCGATAGCAATACCACCAGCCGCCTTCGCCGCCGGACCAGTTCCTCGAATAGCGGGTGTTCGCCGATGATGGAATAGGCGCTTTTATGGGACATGTCTCCTCCTTTTTTGATCGTGCAGGTAGCGTTGCAGATAAGGTTGGGTACGCCTAAATTAGGCGGCCGGACCTCTCATGTAAAACGATCTTTGGTGATGCCTTCCATCACTGGCGGTGAGGGATCGGATTCGCCGGGAGCACGCTCCTCGCACGCAAAAAATGGTTCATCGAGGACGGCCGAGGCGGGATTGCGCGGTACGCAGCGAGGCGTCGCTTCGGGAGGAGCGCCGCGCCGCGCTTTGTCGCCCCCTATACTTCTCGATAGAGATGGCCGGAAAGCCCGGTTGCCTTCCGCACCGCGAGTGACCATGCGTCCCCTGCTGCAAGCCCGCCTCGTCAATGACGCTTTCGGCGACCCTGCCCTGTTCGTGGATTTCCTGGACGAACGGCGCGCGTTGCTATTCGACCTGGGCGACATCACCGCGCTGATGCCGCGCGACCTGATGCGCGTCTCGCACGTGTTTGTCACGCATACGCATATGGATCACTTTTCCGGCTTCGACCATCTGCTGCGGGTACTGCTCGGGCGCAAGCCATGCATCGCGCTATACGGCGGGCCGGGATTCGTGGCGCAGGTCGCACACAAGCTGCATGCGTATATCTGGAACGTGGTGCATCGCTACGACATGGAGTTGGTCGTAGAGGCGTTTGAACTCGCATTGGACGGCCGCATGCGTAGCGCCCGGTTTTCCAGCCGGGATCGCTTTGCCGGCGTGACCGGGGCAACGACTGAACAGATCGAC
Source organism: Cupriavidus phytohabitans (assembly GCF_000426345.1). GTDB lineage: Bacteria > Pseudomonadota > Gammaproteobacteria > Burkholderiales > Burkholderiaceae > Cupriavidus. The sequence goes on from NZ_KE384523.1 coordinate 60,340, forward strand.
GATATCGTTCACGACGAGACGACGTTCCGGGTGCGCGCCTGCTTTGTCGACCATGGCATTCCATGCCTGTCTTACCTGGTCGAGGAAAAGGTGCGGCTCGGCATCAACAAGGAGCGCCTGGAAGCATCGGGCATGACCAAAGGCGCCTGGCTCCGTGAGCTGAAGCATGCGGTCCTGACCGATGCCCCCCAGGACACGCCGATTCTCGTGCAATGGCGCGACAGAAGCGGCGACCGTGCGGCAACGCAAACGGTTGGCAAATTAAGCCGCCTGATTCTCGACGCCGAGCCCGGCCAGCGCTTCGGCTACGCGACCGATCTTCGTGATACCAGCGACAACGAGCAAGCGCTGTCGAACCTGATGCAAGGCGCCGACCAGCTCTTCATCGAGAGCGTGTTCCTGGATGCCGATCGCGCGCACGCCCTGCGCAAGAACCACCTGACCGCTGCCCAGGCTGGCCGGATCGCGCGCGGCATCGGCGCCCGCGCGGTGACGCCTTTCCATTTCTCGCCGCGCTACCGTGGTCGCGCGGCGGAACTGGCCGGCGAAGTACAGGCGGCCTGGAAGCACTTTTGACCCCGGCCTCAATTGACGGCCTTGGAAGAGCTGGCGCCGGCCATCATAGTCGAGAACGATCTGGTTCATCGCGCCCAGCAGTGCCTGATCGCCACCACCTCACCACGGCGGAAGCCGCCATGGCCTATCGTGAACGTATCCTTGGCGCATTGCCGCCGGGCTCCGCATTCACGCCGCTGATGACCTGCCACCTCTGCGACACCACCGATCCGGCGGACATCCGCGCCGGCTATGACGCGGGTGGCTTTGCCGCCGCAAAACTGTATCCCGCCGGCGCAACCACCCATTCCGAATATGGCGTGACGTCGACTTGCCGGACGGCCTGCACATTCGCCAGTTCCTCGCGGGCGAGACGCTGCCACGGACGCTCGCCTAGCGGACGACCACATTTATCGGATCGCATCATGACCAATACCTATCGCACCGAAACCGATCTGCTTGGCGAACGCCAGGTGCCGGCCGACGCCTACTACGGCGTCCACACCCTGCGGGCCTGGGAGAACTTCCAGATCAGCGGCACCCCCATTTCCTCATGGCCGGAGCTGATCATTGCACTGGCCTCCGTCAAGCAGGCCGCCGCCGAGGCCAATGCCGAACTCGGCCTGCTGCCGGCCAACCTGCGCGACGCCATCCTGGCCGCCTGCCATGACGTGCGCGAAGGCATGCTGCACGACCAGTTCATCGTCGACACGATCCAGGGCGGCGCCGGCACGTCGACGAACATGAATGCCAATGAGGTCATCTGCAACCGCGCGCTCGAGCACATGGGCCACCGCAGGGGCGAATACCAGTTCCTGCACCCGAACGAGCACGTGAACATGGCGCAGAGTACCAACGACGTCTACCCCACAGCGCTGCGCATTGCCACGTACTTCGCCATCGAGCGCCTTCTCGAAGCGATGGAAGTCCTTCGCGCCGCGTTCGACCGCAAGTCGAGTGAATTCTCCGGCCTGCTCAAGCTCGGCCGCACTCAGTTGCAGGATGCGGTGCCGATGACGCTCGGCCAGGAGTTCTCCACGTATGCGGTCATGCTCGAAGAGGACATGGCGCGCCTGCGCGAAACCGCCCTGCTGATCCGGGAAATCAACCTCGGCGCGACCGCGATCGGCACCGGCATCACTGCGCATCCCGACTACGCGCCGAGGGCCCTGTCCGCATTGCGGCGGATCACCGGCATCGACCTGTGCCTCGCACCCAACCTGGTGGAAGCCACGCAGGATTGCGGCGCCTTCGTGCAGATCTCCGGCGTGCTCAAGCGCATCGCCGTGAAGCTGTCCAAGACCTGCAACGACTTGCGGCTGCTGTCGAGCGGGCCGCGCGCCGGCTTCGGCGAGATCAACCTGCCGCCGATGCAGGCGGGGTCGTCGATCATGCCGGGCAAGGTCAACCCGGTCATCCCGGAAGTCGTGAACCAGATCGCCTTCGAGGTATTTGGCAACGACACCACCATCACCTTCGCCGCCGAGGCCGGCCAGTTGCAGCTCAATGCCTTCGAGCCGGTGATCGCCGCGAGCCTGTTGCGCAGTTTCCGCCACTTGACCAATGGCTGCGTGACGCTGGCGCGGAAATGCGTCGATGGCATTACCGCGAACCCTGAGCGCCTGCGCGAGACCATCGAGCGCTCGATCGCACTGGTTACGGCGCTCAATCCGGTGATCGGCTACAAGAACGCGACCTCGGTCGCAGCTGAAGCCCATGCCAAGGGCACCACCATCCGCGAAGTGGTGCTGGCACGGGGCCTGATGACCGCCGAGGCGCTCGACGAAGCGTTGCGCCCCGAAACGCTGATCCGGCCGCGGGCCGACAAGCTGGCGGGCAAGCCATGAACGAGGGAATCCACACGCGCCATCGCAACGCAGTCGCGCTCGGGGGATCGGTCGGGCGGGCGTTGCTCGAGGCCGGCGCGGTCGTGCAGGACATCCTGGTCCTGTTCGACTACGGCACGTTCCCAACGCAGGCGGCCCGGTCCCGACGGAGCACCGCGTTCGATCATGGTGCTCTTGTGCAGGACCAGCTGAAAGTCCCCGGTGAGCGAGCATTCGATGGCGGTTCCGCATAGCTCCGAGTCACCCTGGGAGGCATGGGGATCGCCAATCGACAGCAACGCGCCCGGCACGGCAACCCTGAGGTAGACGGTGGCGCCTCGCGTGACACGCCAGTTGCCCAGGTTCCCGGCGAAGCTCGACGGCGGGATGGAATCGATCAGCCCGTCTTGCGCCGGCGCCACGGCAATGACGCCGAAGTGCGGCCGGACCGGTATGGCGACATCGCGCAGCACGTCGTAGTTCTTCGTGATGGTGGCATGGTCGACCGGCACGCCGGGATAGTCGATGGTCGGATGCAGCACGCCGAAGGGATCGCGCTGTGGCGTCCAGCGGAAGCTCGGCGCGCGCGCAACCGTCGGCCCGTTCGCAATCGATCTCGAACACGGTCACCACTTCGCGCTCGCGCGGTTCCGTCAGCATGTCGCGGCAAGCCCGGGTACGTGCCGCAGTTCGTTCAGTGCCGCACGGTGAATCCATACTAGGGATGGCAAGTGCGGGACTACTAGGACGGTACGTCCCAACACTTGTGCTGATGCGTACCAGGGTAAACCTGCGCGATGGCAACGCCGGGCATGGAACTGATTGACCGGCCGGCGGGTGCCCTGCGTCAGGCGATCCGGGACCAGCGGGCACGCTGGAAGTCTGTGGCCATGGCTTCCGGCTTCACGGCGGCCAAATCGTTGTCTCGCTTCATTGCGCCGACAAGCCTCCATCCACCCCGATGCTCTGGCCATGGATATAGCGCCCGGCCGGCGCCGCCAGCAGCACCGCCAGCCCCGCCACGTCCTCCGCCTCGCCGATGCGCCGCATCGGCACGCCCGCAGCCAGCCGCGCTTCGCGTTCGGGGTCGCCCCACAGGGCGTCGCGCGAGAACTCCGTGCGCACCGGGCCCGGGTTGATCGCATTGACGTTGATACCGGACGGGCCAAGCTCGAGCGCAAGGCTGCGCATGGCCTGGTCGATCGCCGCCTTGGTCACGCTGTACAGGCCAAGGAACGCCGAGCCGCGCTTGGCCGCGATGCTCGACATGAAGGTAATCGAGCCGTCGCGGCGCTCGGCCATTTGCGGCGCCAGCGCATTCACCAGCATCAGGTTGCCGCGCACGTTGCCGGCCATGGCCGCATCGAATACCTCGGGGCCTTGCGCCAACATGGAACCCGGCGTCGCGCCGGCGGCCGCATTGAGGACGAGCGCATCGACCCGGCCGTAGGCGGCCAGCGCCTGCTCCGCGAAGGCGCGCACGCTGTCGACGTCGCCAATGTCACAGGCGATGCCGGTGGCACGGATGCCTTCCGCTTCCAGCTGGACGGCGACGGTGCGCCCCGCTTCGCCGTCGCGTCCCGACACCACTACCGCGGCGCCGGCGCTGCCCAGCGCCCGCGCCATGGCGAGGCCCATGCCGCGGGTGGATCCGGTGACGACGGCAACGCGGCCGCTCAAATCGAAGAGGTTCTGCATGACGGGTGACTCCTGAAGGTGATGGCTGGATTGCCTTGCGCTTATAGATGATCACTGACATCTATTGAATAAAGTATGGTCGTCATCTAAACTGCGGTCAAGGCAGAAATCCGAGGAGCTCTTCACATGGCACGCGCATCACGCGAACAGGCCGACAAGAACCGCGAAGCGATCGAACAGGCGTCGTCGCGACTGTTCCGCGAGCGCGGACTGAACGGCGTCAGCGTCGCCGAGCTGATGGCCGGTGCCGGCCTGACCCACGGCGGCTTTTATGGTCACTTTGCGTCCAAGGACGCGCTCGCCGCACAGGCCTGCAAGCGCGCCTTTGAGGAATCCACCGGACGCTGGGAGCGCCGCCTGGCGCGCGCCGGCGGCGACCGGCATGCCATGCTGGCCAACCTGGTCGAGCCTTACCTGACGCCTGCGCACTGCGCCAACCCCGGAGCTGGCTGCGCGGCCGCGGCGCTGGCGGGGGACGTGGCGCGCGAGCCTGCCGACAAGCCGGTGCGGCAGGCTTTCCTGGAGGGCTTCAAGGTACTGGTCGATGACATGGCCACGACCGTGGCCAGCGATGAACCGCAGGTGCGGGAGGAAGAGGCGTTGGTCCGCATGGCCATGCTGGTCGGTGCGCTGACGCTGGCGCGCGCAACCGAGGGCGATCCGATCTCCGACGCCATGCTCGACGCCGTCCGCAACCGCTTGCTGGGCAGTTCCGCGTAGTCCGGAAGCCGTTTTTCAACCACTCGCCGGGCCTGCTCCCTGCCACCTCCAGGCCGGCGGGTGGGGCCCCTTTTTCCTGTCGTTACCCAACCGAGGCCAGAAAAATCCAATGTTTGCGCAAGCCTTGTCCAGCCGGCTCGACCGGCGCGGCATCCACTACGCGTGGCTGGTCGCCACCCTGACCTTCCTGGTGATGCTCACTACCTCGGCCGCGCTCGGCCTGCCCGGCGCGTTCCTGTCGCCGCTGGCACGCGAGATGGGCTGGAACACCGATGAGATCTCGTCGATCCTGGCCTTCCGCTTTGCGCTGTTCGGGCTGATGGCGCCGTTCTCGGCCATCCTGATGGAGCGCTTCGGCGTGCGCAACGTGGTGTGCGCGGCGCTGGCACTGATCGCCGGCGGCATGGCGCTGGCAACGGTGTCGACCGAGTTGTGGCAGCTCTTCGTTGCGTGGGGGCTGATGCTGGGCGTTGGCTCCGGGCTGACCGCGCTGGTGCTGGCGGCCGTGGTCGCCAACCGCTGGTTCAGCGCGCGGCGCGGGCTGGTCATCGGCATCCTGACCGCCAGTTCGGCCACCGGCCAGCTCGCGTTCCTGCCGGTGGCGGCCTGGCTGATCGAACATATGGGCTGGCGCGTCGCGGTGCTGCCCGTGCTGGCCGCGTGCGCGTTGCTGGCAGTGCTGGTGCTGGGCATGATGCGCAACCGCCCCGCCGACGTGGGCCTGGCGGCGTTTGGCGAAGTCCCGGTCGCGACGCCGGTGCAGCCGCCGGCGCCCCCGGCACCACTGACGCTGCGCGGTCCCTTCGTGGTGTTGCGCGACGCCGCGCGCACGCAGGCCTTCTGGGTCCTGGCCGGCACCTTCTTTATCTGCGGCCTGAGCACCAACGGCCTGATCCAGACGCATTTCATCGCGCTGTGCGGCGACTTCGGCATGGGCCCGGTGCCGGCCGCATCCGCGCTGGCGATGATGGGCGCCTTCGACTTCGTAGGCACGATTTTGTCGGGCTGGCTGTCGGACCGCTATGACAGCCGCAAGCTGCTGTTCTGGTATTACGGGCTGCGCGGCCTGTCGCTGTTCTGGCTGCCGCATTCGACCTTCACGCTCTATGGCCTGTCGATCTTTGCCATGTTCTACGGGCTGGACTGGATCGCCACCGTGCCGCCGACGGTCAAGCTGGCTGCAACCACCTTCGGGCGCGAGCGCGCGCCGATGGTGTTCGGCTGGATCTTCGCGGCCCACCAGATCGGCGCGGCCGTGGCGGCGTTCGGCGCGGGGATGACCCGCACGCTGCTGCTGACGTATACGCCGGCGCTGTATGCAGCCGGCGCGGCCTGCCTGGTGGCGGCGCTGCTGGCGTTGATGGTCAGCCGCAAGCGCGCGGCCGGAGTGGCGGAGCCGGCACGCGCATGAGCCCGGGCGGAAAGCGGCGCAACAAATGATGCAAGGCGGGCCGGGATCGCCGGATTTCGGTCCATCCTGACAAAAGCCCGCCCGCATCCGCGCGCCGGCGGACTCAGAACTTGGGAATGCGCAGCGTCTTGCTGACCATCAGCGTGCCCGACAGCGCGAACAGCAGCGCCAGCGGATGCAGCACGGCAGGCCCCAGCAGCCAGGCGCCGCCGGGCAGGCCGCCGCCCAGCTGTCCTTGCCAGCCACACCACGCCAGCACGGCGGTGAGCAGCACGCTGGTCGGAATCGGCGTGCCTTCGAAATACGCCACCTTGCCACTGTCGCTGCCGGCGGCCAGCGTTTCGGCGGTGACATTGAAGCGCGCCAGCCGGCTCACGCCGCAGCAGACGAAGTAGATCAGGATGGCCAGGTCCCAGCCGCCGCGCATGCCGGCGGCAAACGCCAGCGTGGCCGGGCCGACGCCGAACGAGATCACGTCGGCCAGCGAATCGAGTTCGCGCCCCAGCGCCGAATGGGCATGGCGCCAGCGCGCGATGCGGCCGTCGAGCACGTCGAAGATGAAGGCCAGCGGCGCCAGCGCCGCGGCCGTATAGAAGTGCGACAGCCGCTGGTCCGCAACGAAGAACATGGCGAAGAACACCGACGCCATGCCGCAGGCGGCATTGCCGAGCGTGAACACATCGGCAAGCTGCAGCTCGCGCAGCATCGAGAAATGGCGGGGACGCTCGGGCCGGGTGTTCATCGGTCGCGCTTACAGGGCCTTGGATACGTGGTGCACATTCGGCGGCGCGGCGAAGGTATCGCCGACCAATGCACGCCACTGCTGGAATTCGGGCGATTCGCGGAAGTGGACCATGTGGTCTTCCACGGTCTCCCAGTCGACCACCAGCGTGTACTGCTCGGGCTGCTCGATGGAGCGGAACAGCTGCACGCCGTGGCAGCCGCGCGAGCGCAGGAACAGCGGCTTGGCCTGGCTGACGCCCTGTTCGAACTGCTGCTCCATGCCGGGCTTGATGGTGAGTTGGGCGATTTCCTTGATCATGGCGGTTCCGGGGACTTTGGGTTGGAGGCCGGCGCGCGCCGGCGGGTTCCTGCTACCTTAGCACGATCGCGGCGCCGCATGCCGCGGAAAGCATTCCGTTACACGGCTCAGCTAGCATCGTGGACCTTGCCACTTCGTTGCCAGAACTGCCATGCCGACACGCTTGCGACCGCTGACCGGAAACCTTAGCATCCCTGCCTTAGCCGTTCTTCTTTGCCTGCCCGGTGCCGCGCCGGCATTTGGCGCCATGCAGCCATGCGGCGCGCCGGCGACAGCCATTGCCCAGATCCAGGATGGCGGCGCATTGTCCGGCCGCACGGTGGAACTCGAAGCCGTGGTGACCGCGGATTTCAGCGGCGAGCGCGGCCTGCGCGGCTTCTTCGTGCAGCAGGCTGACGCCCGGCGCCAGCGGCGGCCGGGCATTTCCGAAGGGTTGTTCGTCTATGCGCCGCGGGCAACGGCGCGCGCGGGCGACCTGGTGCGCCTGTCCGGAAGGGTCGAGGAAAAATTCGGACAAACGCAGCTCACCTTGTCCGATGCGCCGACCGTCTGCGCCAGCGGCATCCCGGTCACGCCGGCAACGCTGACGCTGCCAGCCAGCGATGCCGACCTGCGTGCCCGTGCGGGCATGCTGGTCACGCTGCCGCAGACGCTGACGGTCAGCGATACCCATGAACTGGCGCGCTACGGCACGCTGGCGCTGAGCCTCGGGCGCCCGTTCGCGCCGACGCAGGCCGCCTTGCCGGGCGCGGCGGCAGCGCAAGGCGCGGCAGCCAATTCGCGCAACCGGCTGCTGCTCGACGATGGCTCTACGCGCCAGTATCCGGAAGTGGTGCCCTACCCGCCGCCGCAGCTTGCGGCCACCCATCCGCTGCGTGCCGGCGATACCGTCAGCGGCGTGGCCGGCGTGCTGGAGATGCGCCACGGGCAGTGGCGCCTGCAGCCGGTGCGCGGCGCGCGGGCTCCGGCGTTCCAGGCCACCAACCCGCGCCCGGGCGTGCCGGCGCGCCATCCCGCCGCAACGTTGCGGGTGGCGGCATTCAATCTGCAAAACTACTTCAATGGCGGCAGTGGCGGTCTCGCTTCGGCCGACAACCGCGGCGCGCGGAGCGCCGCGGCGCTGGCCCGGCAGGAAGCCAAGCTGGCCGCCGCGCTGCACGCGCTGGATGCCGACGTGATCGGCCTGATGGAGCTGCAGAACAACGGCTTTGGCCCGGACGGCGCCGCGGGGCAACTGGCGGCGCGGCTCGGGCCCGACTGGCGCGTCGTCGATCCCGGCACGCCCGCGCTCGGCGGCGACGTGATCGCGGTGGGCCTGCTCTACAACGCCCGCGCCGCGGAGATCGTCGGCCGTGCCGCCACCACGTGGCTGGGCGCGCGCAACCGGCAGCCGCTCGCCGCCAGCTTCCGGGCAAAGGCCGGCGGCGCGCCCGTGACGGTCGTGGTCAACCACCTCAAGTCAAAGAACTGCATGGAAGCCGGTGGCGCACAAGCCGACCAGGGGGATGGCCAGGGATGCTGGAATCCCTCGCGCATGCAAGCGGCCGGCGCCCTCGCCGACTGGCTTGCCACGGTGCCGACCGGCGCGCCCGGCGCGGGCGTGCTGGTGATCGGCGACCTGAACAGCTATGCGATGGAAGATCCGGTGCGCCTGCTGGCACGGCGCGGCTATGCGGACATGGTGGCGAAGCTGGCGGGACCGCACGCCTACAGCTACGTCTATAACGGGCAGGCCGGCTACCTCGACCATGTGCTGGCCGATGCCGCGGCCGCAAGGCATGTCGTCGCCGTGCAGGCATGGCATATCAATGCCGACGAGCCCGCGGCGTTCTCGTATGCGCCGGCCCCGGGCGCGCCTTCGGTGCCCGCCTACTACGCCCCCGATGCATACCGGTCGTCCGACCACGACCCCTTGCTGATCGACCTCGCCCTCCCCACCGCATCGCCCTAGCCGCCCGACACGCGCCGCATCAGCAATCCCCGCGCAAGGTATAGCACCACCAGCAGGTTGGCGGCCGCCAGCCCGCCATGCAGCCAGCTCGGGTGGACAAAGGCCTCGTACAGCTCCAGCGGGATATAGCTGCCGCCGGACCAGACGCCGATCCAGCTGCCCCACGCGAGCCCACGCCAAAGCCCGTAAGCCTCGGCGAAGCGCATCAGCGCATAGACCGCCGCCGAGCCGCCGATCGCCCACAGCCGCGCGTTCTCGGGATGCGCGAGCAGCGACAGGAAGATGGTGGGATAGCGGCTGGCGGGGTTGACGTGCAGGCGCTGGATGATGGCTTCGGCCAGCGCCTGCGCATCGCGGTGCAGCAGCGCCGCCAGCCCCAGGCCGGCGACGATCACCAGCAGGCCCTTGGCCGCCTCGAACATGGCGATGCCCTTCAGGCCCAGTGCGCCCTCGCCCTGCTTTGCCATGCGTGTTCCCCGTACGGATTGCAGTGACTGCAAAGCCGGTATTGTGCAACAGGGGAACGGCGCGCGGCAGGGCTGCGCCTTCAGCGGCCGTAGTCGCGCTCGCGCATCGGCCCGTCGGCATCGATGCCGCCGCTGGCGGCAAGCGGGCCATCGACGGTCAGCGGTCCGGCAACGGTCAGGTCGCCATTGACCACCATGTCTCCGTGCACGGTCAACGGTCCCTTGAACACCTTCAGGTAGCCGCCGCGATACGGCACCGCGCGGGCGCTGACCGGGCCGGTGAAATACGCCGCGGTCAGCGGGCCGCTGGCGAAGACGTGGCCGGCGACGGTAAGCGTGCCATGGACCCGCACCGGTCCCTGCACTTGCGCCGATCCGCCGGTCGTGATCGAGCCCGACTCATGCGGCTGCGCACGCAACGGCCCCGCGCCGAGCTGCAACGCCAGCGCCAGCGTGGCGCCCAATGCCAGCCGCCACGCCCATGTCGCGGTATCGAGGCCAAGGGTACGGGGCATCATGATGATGAAAAACCTCCTGCAGCGGCGTTGGCCGCTGTTTCCAACTTAGTGCCGATCGCAATGCCGTGCAAGGTTATGGCACCTGCTGTGCTTCCAGCCTCGCCTTCAGGCGCCTGACCGCCTCGGCCGACTCTGACTGCAGTCTCGAGCGCAGCATCAGGCGATTGATCAGCGCAAAGAGCAGCGTGGGCGACTGGTAGCTGAATTCCCGTTCGAAACGCGTGCTTTCCGCCGACGGCGTCAGCGACGGCGTCATGGCCGGCGTGAGCTTGTAGGTGATGGTGCCGGCCCGCCGTCCGCCCGGCACCTCGCCAGCGATCGCCCAGAGGCGTGGCCGCTGGCTGATGGTGACGGTCCAGATGACCACGGCGCTGCGCTCGCCTGCGACAAAGCTTTCGGCCACGCGCTCGCCCAGGCCCAGCGGATGGTCAGTCGCGCCGGCTACCGCGCCAGAGGCGGGATACCAGGCCGGCCAGTGCCGCGGCGTGGAAATATAGTCGAACACCTCGGTCGGGGTGCGCGCGATCACTACTTCGTCATGGATGCTGGTGCGGTCGGCCCACGGCAATGGCACCAGCAGCAGCGCCACCGTGAGCGCGGCAAAGATCAATCCCCAGACCGGTTTCCTGAAGCGAAGCATGGCGGCGGAACCAGGCGCACGCGGGTCTGTCCCCGGGCGCCCCGGACGCGTGGCGCGATGCTTCCAGTGTAGTGATTCCGGGGCGTCGCGCCAGCACCGCCGCGGTCACGGCACGGCGTTGCAGTGCGTCATTGCGCCGGCGCCGGCTGCGCGGCCGCCACCGTCTCCGGCACCGGCCCCCAGCCGCCGCCCAGCCGGCGGACCAGCGACACCGTTGCGGCAGCGCGCAAACCGGCCACCGCATTGGCTTCGCGCTGCGACTGCAGCACGGTGCGGTCGGCATCGATCACGGCCAGGTAGTCGACCGCGCCGGCATCGTAGCGGCTGCGCGAGATCCGCGCCGCGCGGCGCGCACCGCCCAGCGCGCTGTCCAGCGCGCCCGCCTGCTGGCTCAACCAGCGCACGTCGGCCAGGCTGTCCTCGACTTCGCGGAAGGCCACCAGCACGGTCTGCCGGTACGCGGCCACGCTCTCCTCGTGCGCGGCGCGCGCGCCGGCCAGGTTGGAACTGTTGCGGCCGCCGTCGAACACCGTCTGCGCGATGGTCGAGCCGATCAGAGGGCCCAGCATCCACGTGCGCGACGACCACTTGAACAGGTTGGACAGGTCCGCCGATTCAAAGCCAAACAGTCCGGTCAGCGTGATGCGCGGGAAGAAGGCCGCCTTGGCCACGCCGATGCGGGCATTGGCAGCGGCCATCTGCCGCTCCGCTGCGGCGATGTCGGGACGCCGCTCCAGCAACTCGGACGGCAGCCCGGCCGGGATCGCGATCGGCGCGGCATCGAACGGCCGCGCCGGCAGCGAGAA
>NZ_AUFE01000040.1 GCF_000426345.1 Cupriavidus phytohabitans
CCAAGCTCGTCCGTTACGTCGAGAACGGCGCCTGGCCGATATCGAACAATGTGATTGAGAATTCGATCAGGCCGTTCACCGTAGGGCGCCGGAACTGGCTCTTCTGTGACACCGTGGCTGGCGCGAACGCAAGCGCGAATCTGTACTCGATCATTGAGACCTGCAAGGCCAATGGCGTCGATACGTACCGCTATCTCGTCGCCTTGTTCAAGGCGCTGCCGCTCGCGAAGACCGCTGACGACTACGAGGCCTTGCTGCCTTGGAATCTCAAGACATCCGCTGTTTAGCCGACCTCGTATCCGGCCGCAAGAGGCGTTGTTAGTCGACCGCTTACGTTGATCGGACCGACCGAATGGACATTCGGTCGTCAATTCGGCCGGACGGCGGACGTTTATTCGTATTTCGCGGTTGATTTCGTCTTGTGCTGTGCGATGGATACCGTCAAACGTCGATGGCTTCGGGGGGGCGTCGCAGAACGGAGATGAAAGGCCGTTCTAAATGGATCTGCGAGTGGTGTGACAGTGCAGGCGACGCGAATCACCCGTCGCCTGGAGGAGGAAGCGGGTGTGCCGCCACAGTTGGCCGAAGACGGCCTGGAGGCAGCAGCATTAACACGCGCGGATCAGGGAGATAACCATTCTGCGAGCTTCGACCAGCGACGTTCCGTTTGCTTGCCCTTGACCGCAATCGCCAGTGCACGCTTTTGACCGACCAGTACAACGAGGCGCTTGCCGCGCGTGATGCCGGTGTAGATCAGGTTCCGCTTGAGCATCATGTAGTGCTGCGTCGAGACGGGGATCACCACAACCGGATATTCCGATCCCTGAGATTTGTGGATGGTCGTCGCGTAACACAGCACCAGCTCATCCAGTTCTCCAAATGCGTAGGTGACGATGTGCTCATCAAAGGTCGCTGTGAGCTCCTGCTCTTCAGCGTCGATGTGGGTCACGAATCCAATGTCGCCGTTATAGACGTCCTTGTCGTAGTTGTTCTCGATCTGCATGACCTTGTCGGCGACGCTGAAGCGATAGCCAAACTTCTCGATACTGTGTTCGCCCGGCGGGTTCAGCGCCTCCTGCAACATCTGGTTGATGCCGCGAGCGCCGGTGAGACTGCGGTTCATCGGGCACAGCACCTGAATGTCGCGCACGGGGTCCAACTGGAATTTTCGGGGTAGCCGGGTCTTGACCAGGTCGACGACGGTCCGGGCAACCGCCTCGGGTTCTTCCGCCGGCACGAAATAAAAATCGGACTCTTCGCCTTTTTCCGGGAGGGTCGGGAACAGCCCCTGATTGATCTGGTGGGCGCTCCGGACGATGCGCGACGTGGCGGCCTGCCGGAACACCTCAGTCAGGCGTACGACAGGCACCGCGCCCGATTCGATCAAGTCAGAGAGAACCTGTCCCGGGCCAACCGAGGGGAGCTGATCCACGTCGCCGACGAAGATCACCGCGGTGGCGCTCGCTACCGCCTTCAGTAACTGGTTCGCCAGCGGCACGTCGACCATCGAGCACTCGTCAGCCACCAGCAGATCACATTCGAGCGGCGACTCCTCGTTGCGCTTGAATTGCCCATTGGCCGGATTGACTTCAAGCAGCCGGTGGATCGTCTTCGCCTCAAGCCCGGTCGATTCCGACAATCGCTTGGCCGCCCGTCCGGTTGGTGCGCACAACAACGCCTTCACCTGTTTTGCACGCAGGATCGTCAGTATCGAATTGACCAGTGTCGTCTTCCCGACGCCAGGGCCGCCGGTGATGACCAGCAGCTTTGACGAAAGAGCCAGACGAATCGCCTGCTTCTGGCTATCGGCAAGCTGGATCGCGAGCTTTTTCTCAACCCAGGGAATTGCCTTGTCGGCGTCAAATGCGGTCCATGGCGGCGATCCAGACTTCAGGCGCTTCATTTGCGAGACGATCGAAAGCTCGGCGTTGTACAACGGCGCGAGGAAAACGCTTGGAACGCCGTCAACGGTATCGGCGATTACGACTTCCTCTGCCAGTTCCTGGTCGATCGCATCCTCGATGATGGCTTGCGGGATTTCGAGCAGCTTCACGGCAAGCGACACGAGTTGGCTCCGGGGGAAGCCACAGTGGCCTTCTCCGGCTGCTTCTGACAACGCGTAGGAGACGCCAGCCCGTGCACGCAGCGGGGAATCATGTGCGATACCGATCTTCTGGGCGATGGTATCGGCCGACAGGAACCCGATGCCGCGAATGTCCCGGGCCAACCGGTAAGGATTTTCCGTGACGATAGCGATGGCGTCCTGGCCATAGGTCTTGAAAATCCGCACGGCGCGGGACGTCGAAACGCCATTGCCATGCAGGAAGACCATGATCTCGCGAATGATCTTCTGATCGGCCCAGCCCGAGGTGATCTTTCTGGCACGTATCACGCCAATCCCCTCGACCTCCCGAAGCCGCTCAGGTGTCTGCTCGATGATGTCGAACACGGCAGCACCGAAGGCTTTGATCAGCCGGCCGGCGTATACAGGACCGATACCCTTGACCATCCCGGAGCCGAGGTAGCGCTCAATGCCGGTCAGCGTGTTCGGTGGCGAAATCTTGACGAAGACCGCCTTGAACTGTCTCCCGTGCTCGCGATCCGTAACCCATGTACCCGACGCCGAGGCGTACTCTCCTGGCGCCACGGTCGGGGTGTGTCCGATCAGGGTGACGAGTTCACGCTCGCCTTTGACCTTCAGACGCAGGACGCAGAAGCCACTATCGGCGTTGTGGAACGTGACACGCTCGACCAGTCCCGCGAGGCGTTCCGGATCGGGCCTGGGGGCGACGTTGGGGGGGCTTGCTGACATGGATGAAGCGCGGCTTGTTGGATCGCTACTGAAACGCTGACAGGACCCGCATCCTACCGTGTAAGACTACGAGCGAGCCGGAGATGTCGAAGATAATGCAGATCATCGTCGTCCCTGAGAAGCACATCCAATTTTGCCAATGAACACGTTGAACGAAGTGCTCGCCCGCCTCACCATCGACCAGCTGAAATCGCTGATGCGCTGGCTTCCTGATGCCTCCCCCACCGGCAGGAAAGATCTACTGGTCGGGGCGATCCTGCGAAGTCTTGCCGGGGACGGGCTGCGCGCACTCTGGGATCGTCTGGATGACATCCAGCGGATGGCGGTGGCGGAAACTGCGTACGCCCTGGATGGTTCCTTTGATGGAAACCGGTTTCGGGCGAAATACGGGCAGTTGCCCGATTTCACCATCAAGGAGAATGGCCGCCGCCATTCGTATTATGGACCGCCGACGGCGTTGGGCCTTTTTTTGTATCACCAGGATGGGTGTTACAGCCTGCCCGATGATATGCGCGAGCGACTGAGGACCTTCGTGCCCGAACCCGAGGCCGTCAGGCTGAGCACAATCGAAACGCTTCCGGAGGAGATCGGCGAAAACCGGCTGACGGTGCGACACACCGAGCGCGATGCCATGGTGGATCTGTCGGTTCTGCTGCGTCTGACTGATCAGGGCAAGCTCCAGGTCAGCGACAAGACATCGCTGCCCGGCTCAGCCACGCTGCGCCTGTTGACGGAAAGCCTCGCCGGCGGCGATTTCTATGCCCACAAACCAAAGCAAGATCAATGGGATCAGGAAATCGGCCCGATCAAGGCGTTCTCGTGGCCCCTGCTGCTTCAGGCTGCCGGACTGGTGCAACGGAACGGTAGCAAACTGGCATTGAGCACGACGGGGCGGAAAGCTTTGACGTCTTCCCCAGCCAGTGTATTGGGTACGATCTGGAGCAAATGGCTTAAGTCGAATCTCTATGACGAGTTCAGCCGCATTGACGTCATCAAGGGGCAGAAATCGAAAGGTCGCGTCATGACCGCGGTGGCGCCGCGTCGTGCCGCTATCAATGACATACTGCGGCTCTGTCCGGTTGGAGCGTGGATCGATGTCGATGACATTTCCCGGTTCATGCAGGCGACAGGCCAAACGTTTGACGTGACGCACAACCCGTGGAAGCTTTACATCGGCGACCCGCAATATGGCAGCCTCGGCAATAACGGCTTTCATCATAGTTGGGAGATTCTGCAGTTCCGCTACCTCCTCTGCTTCCTGCTCGAGTACGCCGCCGCCCTTGGCATCATTGATGTCGCCTACATCGAAGCGACCGGCGCGCGCAACGACTTTGGCGACCTGTGGGGGACTGACGATCTGGAATTCCTCAGCCGCTACGATGGCCTGATCTACTTCCGCGTGACGCCGCTGGGTGCCTGGTGTCTCGGATCGGTTGAGGATTACACGCCCGTCCCGATCCAGCCGAGCGTCAAGCTGTCTGTCTTGCCCAGTCTGCACGTAAATGTCGTCGGCGGAAGCCTGTCGACGGAAGAATCGCTGACGCTGGATACCTGGGCCGTAGAGGCAACGGACAAGAGTTGGCGACTGGACCGCCAAAAGGCTGTCGGAGCGATTGAAAAAGGGCGCGACATTGCCGAACTTCGAGCGTTTCTGCAGACCCGGGAAGACCAGCCCCTCCCAGAAACGGTGGAGTCCTTCATCAAGACCACCGAGAAACAGGGCAAGGCGCTGAAAATCTCGGGTACCACATTGCTGATCGATTGTGAGAATGCGGAAATCGCCGCCATGATCGCCACGCATAAGGAAACAGCCAGTCTGTGTCTACGCGCCGGTGATCGACAATTGGTGGTCAGGCTTGAAATCGAAGAAAAATTCCGGACTCAAATTCGCATTCTGGGTTTTGGCATGATTACCTGAAGTCGGACCTTGAGGCGGATCACATGCGGCAGATGTTCGCTAAAGGGCGCTCAGCGAAATCCGCGAATGTCTCTTTTTTCGAAAGCGGGTCCCCGTCACGGTACTTATCTGCCCTTGTCTCTGATCCGCGACGAGCCGGAAAGACCGAGGAGGGACGAGCACGGTCGGCGCGCGAAGGTCCGTTGACTGGGCGGAGCCGACATTCGAATGTCCGTGCGATAGCGCACGCCAATGGCCGCAGATGGCCGGCTTCTGCCCAACGGGTCAACGCTGTTGGAGGCTCTCGGAGTGGCAGCATAGACACGCTGGCTCGGAAAGCAGCTTAAAGCCGTTGCTCCCTGGGCACATTGAAATCTGGACACTGCGGTCCAGCTATCCTGACACGGGTACCCCATACACGGCTACTTACCGGTAAGCAGGAACAGGGAACAGCACGTAATGGACGTGTAGCCCATATCGTCGACAGTATGGACACCGACGACAGGAGGTGCCCATGGCTACTCTTGAACATATCCATTTTGTCCCCCACCGATGTGAGATTGTCGATGGAAAAGTGGATTATGCGCTGCAGCGCAACGGTCGTGCGATACCTGCCTTACCGCAGATATTCTGGGCTGATCACTCCCCATGGAGGGAGGCAAACCTCTGGGCCGTCGACCGTGTCGGCCGCGAGATGGTCGTCGTTGAGACCGTGGAAGCGAATCTCCGTGGCCTTGCCGACTACGCCTCGTTCCTGGAATCTCGGAACTTGAAGTGGTTCGCCTTTCCGATCCGCAAGGAGGAGCGCTGCCTCGTACAGTATCGGGGCGCCCTCATCAACGCCCGGAATAAAGGCCTGATTAGCCCTTCGACCGCGAGCATGCGGATGCGCCATGTCGTTCATTTCTATCGTTGGGCTCAGGCACGCTGTCTGTTTTCGCCTACATCGCCGCTCTGGCGTGAAAAAATCGTCTATATCAAATACTTCGACTCGGTTGGCTTTGAGCGAACCCTTGCGAGGCTGACGACTGACCTTGCGATTCCCAATCGCATTCGCCCGGGTGAACGGCTCGAGGACGGTCTGCTGCCAGTGTCCACAGCAGACCGCGATGGGATTCTCGCTTTTGCACACGAACACGCCAGCCCGGAGTTGTTTCGCATACTATCGCTCGGTTTCTTTGCCGGGATGCGTTTAGGCACGATCTGCGATTTGAAGGTCAAGACGCTTGAGCGCGCCGTCCCGGATCCTTTGGCGCCAGGGTTGTACCGCCTCGCCGTGGGCCCCGGCGCTTCGCCACCGGTTCACACCAAGTTCGGCGTCACTGGGCAGGTGTGGATTCCACAGCCGTTGTTGGAAGACTTGATGGAGTACTCCGGCAGCCCTCGGCGCTTGATGCGGGAAGCCAAGGCATCCCATCAGGACCGGCATTTTCTCTTTCTGACGCGGTTCGGCAATGGCTACGGCCGGCGCGGCTCGGATCAGTCGACGGCAGTCAACGTCGAGATGTTCTCCTTGCGGCGGGCTGGGGTGGCGGCCGGCCTTGGCGTACTGAGGCATTTCCATTTTCATCAGACCCGCTGCACGTTTGCCACCGAGTTGGCGCGCCTGGTCATTGCGGCCGGTGGCGTCGTCAACGCCGTTTCCATCGTGAAGGACGCCTTGCTGCACCGGGACGAAGCAACAACGTTCCGATACATCAAGTTCCTCCAGAAGGCCTCCGCCAAGGAGGCGGCTGCCAACGCGTTCATGGCCGCTTTTACTGGGATCGTCAATCGGGCAGACACCATGAGGAGTCGAGATGCTTGAGGTCGATCTTCCAGACCTGACGTTTCCAATGGTGCGGCTCGGCGCCAAGGAGACGCGTTGGGATTTGCGCTGCCTACTTTATCGTGGCGGTGCCGCGGCAAAAGTGAATAAGGTTGCTGGTCTTATAGCAGGTGGCGACTTGGGAACACCTGTCCTGAAGCGGATTCAACTCGTTCAGAGGATGCACGCAGAGATTGCGAGCGGCCTTGTCGGCGGTGGTGGCAAAGAGACCGCAAGGACCAAGATCTATTGCCTGCGGCGGTTTTTCGCATGGGCGGATGATGCCGGACCTGTGTTGTCCCTCGACACCGTGGTCTATGCATTTATTCACTGGACCGACTATCTCTTGCAGCGGCAACGCATCAACGGTGATTTGAGGGAGCGAGGGGTGTACCAGCTTGCCAAGTCGGTCGCCGCTGTCCTGGACATGGTTTTGGAAAGGCGCATCAGCATTCTGGTCGATACGCGAATTCGCAAGCCCCGCGATGATTGGGTGGTTCACAACACAAAGGCAAGCAAGCATAACCTGGAAAAGTCGTTTGCGTTCGGGCACGCGCTGGCTGATATCTGCGACGCGTTGACTGTGGAAGCTATACGCGGTCCACTGCCAGTGCGAATTCCATTGCGCACCGGGAAGGTCATCGAAGAGTGGTCGTTCCTGCCGCGCCCCGAAGTCGACAAGCCGATTGAAGGAGATGCATCACGACGGCGACGTGCTCCGATTTCCGATCAGGCGCGTGGGGCGTGGATGGCCGATACTTCGCTTCGCACTCGATATCCCCTGGTCAATTTGAGGATCGAAGCCGAGCTACTGCTGTTCATCGCCCAGACGGGACTGAACCGGGCCCAGGCGCTCACGGCCAGAGTCGCCCATTTCCACTATACGAGTCACTTGGACGGCTATCAGGTGCGGCGATACAAGCATCGCCGGCAAGGCGAGGTTGAGTTCGAGATCTATCGCGAATATCGTGCCCTATTCGAGCGTTACCTCATCTGGCGCTCAACCATGTTTCCGGATGATCCGTGCGGTTTGCTATTTCCGTTTGTGAGGCGCAGTCGCGCGGAAGACACTCCTCCATCGTTCACCAGGGTCCGGACGGTATGCAGCAAGCTTGGCATAGCCTTCGTGCCGCCTCGGGCTCTGCGCAAGGTCAGGGTCAACTGGTTACTGCGTGAGTTACAGGATCCAGCGGTGGCGGCTGAGATGGCACAGCACGCGCGCGAGACCTTGCTACGCGACTACGTCGAGCCTAATCCACAGGTCGCAATGCTGGAGATTTCGCGCTTTCACAGCCGCGCCGATCCGAACATCGCGCCTCCTGGTCCGGGACGATGCGTATCGCCAACGCCTGCAGCCTTACCGGGTATCCCGCCACAAGCGACTCGTCCCGACTGCGTTAGCCCGGCTGGCTGCTTGTTTTGCGTTCACCATCGCGACGTCGATAGCGAGAACCACGTTTGGTCCCTGGCAAGCTTTCGCTACCTGAAGTCACTCGAACTGGCACGCGACCGTCCGTCGTCTGGAGCCAAGACATCGGCGGTCCCGCATCCCGCTGCACTCGCCATCGACCGGCTGACCGCCAAGCTGAAGTTCTATGAAGGCAGTAGCAAGGTGCGGGGATTGTGGGTACGCGAAGCGCTCCTGCGCATTGAAGAAGGCGACTATCACCCCACCTGGCAGGGCTTTATCCAACTCGCCGAGGTTCGCTCATGAGCGTCGATCCCTTGCGGCTTGGACTCGCGATTGAGTCCCCTCTGGTTGTCCCCACTGCGCCTAACTACCGTCCGCCGACGTGGCCCCCGGCACAAGACTGGCCGGCGGTCATTGACGCTGCAGGCAACGTGGTGAGCCGTTGGGGCGATTCGATCTGGCGTTTGGACCCGTGGGCAGGCAAGGCCATTCCGCTCAATTTCGGTGATGGCCGTTTGACCAATTCACCGCCGATTGATCGGGCCAACGCGGATCTACTGAGAAGGATCGCCGGCTGGTGGTTGTGGGGACCCCACGGCGCGCGGTCGGCAAGAACGTTGGAAACAAAATTCGACCTGATCCGACCGCTGTTTGCCTTGTGTTCACGGGAGGGCATTCTGGCGTCAGATTTGATGCGCTTCCCGCGAGTCGCAGACCGGCTTTGCGAGGTGATTTCGCCATCGAGCGGGAACGACGTCATGCGAATTCTGCATGCCATTTATGAGCATCGCGACAATCTCGGCTTCACCTTGCTGGACCGGGAAGGGATGACCCGCTTAGAGGCAGCACTGCCCGCCCACGAGACGCTGCAGACACCTTACATCCCGCCGCGCATTTGGCGATACCAGTTAGAACGGCTTCGCACATGCCTCGACGATTTCCTCGCACACCGAGAGCGAGTCGAGGACTGCTTTCGATTTTGCGTTGATGCCTATGCCTGGAACTATGGATCTCTTACAGCAGCTTTTGCGGGACCCGCCTCCTCGGCGTCCAATCCCTTCCAGTGGCCACGCGGCGTTACCGGAGCGAGAAGCGGCAAGCAGTTTTTCGGTCCCTTTGCGCTGACGGCTGAAAAGTTCGGTATTGACGAGCTGCTGGCGTGCTGGGTGGGGCCTCGTGGTCGCCAATATGGCAAGGCATCGATCGGAGTGGATTCGTTCTCCGGATACTTAACCCTGATCAGCCGGGTCGGGCTTGCCTATTTGCTGAATTTCTCGTTGATGCGGATCGAGGAAGGATGGAACCTCCGGGCAGACTGTCTTTGTGTCGAAGAGGATCCTGTCTTTGGTCCCATCCATACTTTGCACGGCGTGACGACCAAGACGATGCGCGACCATGAGGCGATTTGGATTGCGTCACCGTCGGCGAAGGCGGCGGTGGAAGCCATGAACGCCGTCGCGCGGCTACGGATCGCGTGTGCCCAGGCTAATCCAGCCGTACCGCTTACACCGGATGACAGGCGCAATCCTCTTCTGCAGACCCATGTCTATGAGCCGTGGAACGTGGGTCGCACACCGGCCTATCACCTCCGGCATAGTAATCCCACTTACGCTGCCGTGCTGACTTTGTACCCGAAGTTATTTGATCCGGACGAACTGCGCATCACCCAACCGGACCTTGACTTGGCACGGCTTGTCACGCCAACACTAGATTCTCCGCGGTTTGCAGTGGGCAATATATGGCCACTAGCGTGGCACCAGTTGAGGCGAACCGGGGCGGTCAATATGCAGGCTTCCGGCCTCGTGTCGGACGCTTCGCTTCAGTACCAGCTCAAGCACGTCTCACGCGCAATGAGTTTGTACTATGGCCGCGGTTATGCTCGTGTTCGGCTCGAAGAAAACGCCCAAACGCTCTACGTACGAACTCTGTATGAGACCCTCGGTAAGGAACTCGCTCGCATGACGACAGACCGTTATGTTAGCCCGCACGGGGAGAAGCGTAAGGCAGAGATCGTACGGCTCATCGATCCGAAAGACGCAAAGAAGTTGACGAAGCTCGCAAAGGAGGATCGCGTGGCCTGCCGCGAGATCCTGCTTGGCCTATGCACGAACCGCCAGCCGTGCACCTATGGCGGCATCGAGTCCATCGCGCATTGCGGTGGTGGCCACGAGGGGAAGCCCTGTCCTGAAGTCTTGTATGACAAGGAAAGGGTTGGGCAAGTTAAGGCCTTGGAACGGCATCTCAACGAACAGCTCGCAGATGCGCCGCCTAGCGGTCCATTACGGGCATCGCTTGAAGCACAGAAACGCAGCGTGAGGAGCTTCTTCGATGTCATCAAATCAGATTGATCCCAACTCGCGGCCGTCGGCTGAAGCAGCGTATCGTCAAGCGTTCGAGCGTCTAAAACGAGGGCAGCCCGAGCGGCTGCCTGAAGGAACGCCGGTGAGCCAGAATAACGTCGCCAAGGAAGCCGGCTGCGATCCTAGTGCATTGAAGAAGTCACGGTTCCCGACCCTAATCGCGGACATTCAGCATTACCTGGAGACATATGCCGACGATCGCCCACCATCCCCACGTCAAACACTGCAAGCGCAGCGCAAGCGCAATCGGAACCTACGAGATCGAATCGAGGATCTCACGAAACAACGGGATGTGGTTACCTGTCTGCTCAATGAGGCCAATGCAAAGATTCTCGAGCTAACGGACCGCGTCGCTGAATTGGAAGCCAAGTCAGCTACCAATGTAACGCCAATCTGTAGTCCGCCATAATGTCGGCCGGCTGCTCTTCGCCGCAACAGCCAAAAGCAAGGCCTCAAAGGTTCTCCTGATGAATCCACCTGAGCGCTATGGACATTGTCAATTCAGCTCAAGGCCGCTCCAGGACTGAAAATTTTGGATGTCCATACCGTGGCAACTAATCGGTAGGCCGGGATCAGACAGAGCTGGCCGGCCCTCCAGTGGCGCGCGAACGAAACCAGCTGGCCGATGGTCTCGCTACGCGCGTTCATCGTGGCGCGCATCTTCTGGCCCTCACGCAGCTGGCTGCGCGGCGTCATGCCGAACGACCCGAGCAAACACTCGCGCTCCGCGCCGTCTGCTGCGCGAACGATCGGCGCGGCATAGTCCTGCCAAATCTCTGGCTTCCACTCAGCCTGCGGCGGCTCGATGCCGAAGATGTCGTGCAGCACCTGGCGCTGGATCGGGGCATAGTTGACGCACATGAGAGTCTCCCGAATCGGCGGTAGGGGATCGATCCTACACCACGGGTTCTGCGCGGTACGCCGACCAGAAGTAATGCGAATGCCGTCCGTGGCGGGCTTGCTTCTTCTCGATAAACAGACGCACGGTCCCGAGATGCCCCGCCTCCACAAGCACCTCATGGTGGCTTGGCGCCTCGCGCGTGGCCGGACCGAGTGTTTGTAGCGCTGCGGCGATGTGATTGCCCTGGACCTGGGCGAGAATGCCGTTGGCGCCGATTGCGGGAATCGGGTCGCAGGCTGTGGGCCGAAGGTGGCAGCCGGCCGCCAGTTTGCTGTTGCCCATGGTTCAGATCTCCGAGCGTTTCAGCGCAGGGTGAAGCGGACCGTGGCCGCATCCGCTGCAGCCCATGGGCCTACGGCAAGGCGGATCAGCTGACCGTCTTTCCAGTAGGACAGGAAATCGGGCCGCCACTTCAGTGCACGCAGCTGCCTCGCTTCCAACCCGGTCACGACGAGGCCGCCGGCAGTGGCCGCAACCGCTTCGCACGGCAAGCGCAACTCCTCGCTGTCCTCGCCGAAGTAATGGGCTTCCAGAAAGATGGTGGTGGGGGCGGGCATAGTGCGTTCGGGCTCAATTAATACTGTATAAATATACAGTATTCGCTCGCAGTAGGCACGGATCCTCGGGGAAATACTGACCACCTCAGGAGACGATCATGTGCTCTATGGGCTGCCAGCAGCCGGCCCCCAATCCTGGCCGAGTCGTACAGAGGAAGAATCCGGCAAGGGAGAGGGAACAACCCGCCGTCCAAAGGGAAATAGATTGACGGTTCGGGCCTTTGGACGGCCCATGTGGACTGCAGGACTGTATGAACAGAAAAATACAGAAGGACTGGATATTGGGAGCGGCTTACCTGACTCAAGTCCGTTGGAAGAAAAGAGAAGCGGCCTGGATCTTTCGATCCAACCCATTGTTTCCATTGGGTTTTTATGGTCTGGGTGACATGATTCGAACATGCGACCCTCTGATCCCAAGTCAGTTGCGCTGTCTGCATAGCAGCCTGGTAAGTGCGGAAGCGCTCGGATCGAACATGTGGATGTGACAAAAATTGTCACCTGGCGCACCGACGGGGTGACAAAAATTGTCACGCTCCGGCTGACGCACGGTGACAAAAATTGTCACTCACCCCACCGGCTGCGGGCAAGGTCTGACAAAAATTGTCACTTTTCCGCCGTTTTTACTCATTTGAGGTATCTGGCACGCCTCATGCTCTATGTTCCTCCAGCAGCAATTCGCTGCGTAACTTAAAAATTTTGGGGGTCAACTCATGCTGAACAAAGCGCGGATGGGAAAACGGGTACAAAAAGGCTTCACGCTGATCGAACTGATGATCGTAGTGGCGATCATCGGTATCTTGGCTGCGATTGCAATTCCGCAGTACCAGGATTACACGGTCAAGTCGAAGCTGTCGAAAGTGGCTGCGTGCGCGGAGCCTATTAAGCTCGCTGTTGCGCTTTACGCTCAACAAAATGGTTCGTTCCCTACAACGGCTGATGATTGGACCGGCTTGGGCCTGAAGGCAGCTCCCACCGCAACCAGCGTATGCTCGGGGTACTCGGTCACTGCCGCCACGGGTGCTGTCGTGATTACGATGACGGGCATCAAGGCCACCGTTATCGACGGTTTGACGCTCACGCTGACGCCCACTATTAATAGCACTGCCGTGAACTGGGTTCCGACCACTACTGCCACCGACGCGCTCGTGCTGCAGTATTTCAAGGCGTCCTAAGTAAGCGAGGTCAGATTTAAGAAGGCGCCTCCGGGCGCCTTTTAGCTTTTGGAGTATCCCGTGACATTGCCAAACCTACCCAGCGCTGCCGAATTGGTCGCCTCACTGGACGAGGAACTGATTGACCTTCTCTACGAACGCCTCAAGATGGCGGCCGAACTGCCCCCCGTGGAGACGCACGATGACGTGGCGCGAGAGGTTCAGCGCATGCGCAGCTTGGCTGCAATCTATCGGGTGCCCCCGGATCTCGGGGAGGCGATGGCGCTTGCGCTAATTGAGGCGCGCAAGCAGTGGAAGGGCGCATAAATGCAAAAGGCCCGCCAGTGCACTACATCACTCTTCGAGGGGTCATGTAGTTAGGCGAGCCGCCGACGAATCGGCGCGCCAATTATTCCGTGCCTCCAGGATCTTCGTCAAGATCAACATCCGCCTAAATTGCGCATCTGCACGCGCTTCCATCTCTCGTCGGAGAGCGCCATGCGGGTGGAACAGAGTAGCGGGCACCCGTGCCCGTTGCCAAATCTTTGGAAGATTGCGAAAATGTGCCTGCGCCGACGCGGGATAGCGCTTGGCCCAAATTCCAAAGAATTTGCGTAAGCTGTTGATTATTTTGGGGATTGGCTCAGGATTGTGATTCCTGTCGTCGTGGGTTCGAGTCCCATCAGCCACCCCAAGTTGCCAAGTAAAACAGCGCCTGTGAAGGCGCTGTTTTACTTTGTGGGTCGAATTCCAAAGGGTTCGTATGTTCCTTCGAGCAGCGGTAATGGGCGTTGGCGTGGCAATGGCCGCGATGATGGCGGGGTGTGCCACTGGCACGTCGGAAAAAGACATTCGCGCGCGTCCGCCGATGCGCTTGTTCACGCCGGCAAGAATGGCTGACGTTGCCAAATGCCTGCGCAACAATCTCGGCGATGAGGCCACGGTCGTCAACCTGCCGGCAAAGAACCAGACGGAAATCCGGATCGGGCAGCCAAACGGCAGCGGCGAGTTTGCATATGCTTACCTGATCTCGCTGACGGCCAGGCCGGATGGCACGGCCGTCGAGCTGCGCAAGACCAATACGTGGTTTCCGCAGATGACGCCGGAAGAATTGGAAACGGAAACCAAGGCGTGCGCGCGTAGCTGATTCAGGGCGGGGCGCAGGCCAGCGAGTGAGGCTACTCCAGCTTCAAATGGCCAGCTTGTTCGTGGTTTCCAGTTCAAGCATCCTGCAGATAGCGGCCATGCTGCCTACCATGGTCCGGCGCTGCGCGCCCTGATAGACGCGTACGCCCTTGCACTGGCGGAACGGTACCGGCTTGACCGGGCGGCGGGTGGCGACGTGGTGGGTTTGCGGCATGGTTGCACCTCTTTCTTGGGCAAAAGCGGGGTCAACACCCGGCAAGCCGGGCGGCGTCTGCAAAGCAATGGAAGCGGGTGGGTCCGTGCAGGCGCAAGGCCTGCCGTGCCCGGCTAGAAGCCGGAGGATCGGATCAGGCCGACCGCGATGCCTTCCAGCGAAAACTCTTCACGCCCGGGTTCAACGATGATGTTGGCGAAGTCCGGGTTTTCCGCGATCAGCTCGATATGGCCGCCGCGCCGCTGCAGGCGCTTGACCGTGACATCGTCGCCGAGTCGTGCCACCACGATCTTGCCGTTGGGCGCTTCGCTGGCGCGGCGCACGGCGAGCAGGTCGCCGTCGAGAATACCGGCGTCGCGCATGCTCAGGCCGCGCACGCGCAGCAGGTAGTCGGGGCGTTCATCGAAGACCGAGGCGTCGACCTGGTACTGGCGGTCGATATGCTCGGCGGCAAGGATGGGGCTGCCGGCGGCAACGCGGCCAACCAACGGCAACGTCAGTTGCAACACGCCGGGAATGGGCAGCGAGAACTGGTCCGGCATTTCCGAATCGCTGCGCGACACCTTCAGGCGGATGCCGCGCGAGGCGCCCGGAGTCAACTCGATCACGCCTTTGCGGGCCAGCGCGCGCAGGTGTTCTTCCGCGGCATTTGGCGAGGAAAAGCCGAACTCGGCAGCAATCTCGGCGCGCGTGGGCGGGAAGCCGGTGCGGCGGATCGTATTGCGGATCAGATCGAAAATCTGCTGCTGCCGGGGTGTCAGGGTCGCCATGGGATCGCCGTTCCGTGCAGGCGCGCTGGAGCAGGGGATGGATGGGCTTCCCAACGGGCTGGGCTGTCCCCGAAATCCTGCATCCGGCGGGCCGGGCACTGTATGTTTAAACAGTATGCTGTGATTTTATACAGTATCGGCTTCAGCGCAAGCAGAATTTTTGGTGGCGCGCGTGAACCGATCGGCATCGGCGCGCGCCATGCTGGCGGAAGTCCGCCATTACAATCGCGATCGATTGCCCGGCGCATGCGTTCCCTTCCTCTTTCTGTTTCCTGAGCCCCAGCACCCATGACCCAATTGCCTCGCATCGTTGTACTGGCTACCGGCGGCACCATTGCCGGCGCTTCCGGCAACCCCGCCAGCAGCGCGCACTACCAGGCGGCCACGGTGCCCGTGTCGTCGTTGCTGGCGGCGGTGCCGGCGCTGAAGTCGGTGGCGCGGATCGAAGCCGAGCAGG
This sequence comes from Cupriavidus phytohabitans, assembly GCF_000426345.1. Lineage (GTDB taxonomy): Bacteria > Pseudomonadota > Gammaproteobacteria > Burkholderiales > Burkholderiaceae > Cupriavidus. The sequence continues at coordinate 15,484 of NZ_AUFE01000040.1, forward strand.
TGGCGCAGGTTGACAGCAAGGACATGACCTTCGCGCTGTGGGCCGCGCTGGCGGCTCGCGTCGAGCACTGGTCGGCGCAGGCGGATGTGGCGGGCATCGTGATCACGCACGGCACCGATACGCTGGAAGAAACGGCGATGGCGCTGCACCTGACCCAGGCGTGCCCGGTCCCGGTGGTGATGACGGCGGCGATGCGGCCCTCCACCTCGCTGTCCGCCGACGGGCCGCTCAACCTGCTTGACGCGGTACGGGTGGCGGCGCATCCGGATGCGCGCGGCAAGGGCGTCCTGGTGGTGCTGAACCAGCAGATCCACGCGGCGCGCGATGTTGCCAAGGCGCATACCTCGGCGGTGGACGCCTTCGTGTCCCAATGCGGGCCGCTCGGGATGGTGCAGGACGACTACGTGCGCTTTGGGCGCACGCCGCGGCAGGCATGGGCGATCGGGCCGATGCCGCGCGCATGGCCGGTGGTCGAGATCGTGGCGAGCTACGCACAGCCGGGCCGGATCGCCGTCGATGCGCTGGTGCAGGCTGGCGTGGCGGGCCTGGTGGTGGCCGCCGCCGGCAATGGTTCCATCCATGAAGCGCTGGCGGAGGCCCTGGTGGATGCGGCCGCGGCTGGCGTGGCGGTGGTGCGCAGTTCGCGCACCGGCGCCGGCCATGTGGCGATTCCGGCGCACCCGAGCCCGTCCGATGGCGTTTTCGTCTCTGCCGCAGATCTGAATCCTTACAAGGCGAGGGTGTTGCTGACACTGGCGCTTGCGGCCGATCCCGCGCTGGCGCAGGATCCCGTGCGCCTGCAGGCATCCTTTGCCAAGGCCTGAGGCAGCCTTGCCGCTTGCGCGGCCGGCTGGCACCGGGCTATAATTTAAGGCTATTCAACCTTGCCACACCGGACTCGTGACGCCCGGGTGGCTAATCCCAAAAGGAGCGTCAATGCGTCATTACGAAATCGTCTTCATCGTCCACCCGGACCAGAGCGAACAAGTGCCGGCCATGATCGAGCGCTACAAGCAGCTCGTGACCTCGCAGAACGGCAACGTTCACCGCGTGGAAGACTGGGGCCGTCGCCAGATGGCCTACATGATCCAGAAGCTGGCCAAGGCTCACTACGTTTGCCTGAACATCGAATGCGGCAAGGACACGCTGGCTGAACTGGAACACGCGTTCAAGTTCAACGATGCCGTGCTGCGCCACCTGATCGTGCAGACCAAGAAGGCTGAAACCGCTCCTTCGCCGATGATGAAGGAAGTGCAGCGCGAAGAAGCCCGCAAGGCCGCGCAAACGACCACCGAAGGCCAGGCCGCCTGAGTGCGGACTGCGGTGCGAGCCCTGGCTGACAGCGTCGGCCGCGGCAGCACGAATGGCAAACAGCAAGAGGCCCCGCGTTGAACCAGCTTCGGCTTGCCGCCACCCTGGCGGAACGCGATGCCCTGCGCTATACCCCGGCCGGGGTGCCCGTCGTGAACTGCATCTTGCAGTACAGCGGCGAGGCAGTCGAGGCGGAAACGCCGCGCCAGGTCGAGTTTGCCATTGCAGCGATGGGGATCGGGCCGGTTGGCCAGCGGCTTGAGCGATTGCCGCTCGGCACGCTGCTCGACTGCGAAGGATTCCTCGCCCGCAGGCACCGCAACAGCAAGGCTCTCGTCTTTCACATCACCGGATGTAAAGCATTCGCAAAGGATTGAATCATGGCATTCATCAAACGTGACAACAAGAACAAGAAGCGCTTCCAGCAACAGAACCCGCTGTTCAAGCGCAAGCGCTTCTGCCGCTTCACCGTGGCTGGCGTGGAACAGATCGACTACAAGGATCTGGACACCCTGAAGGACTTCATCGGCGACAACGGCAAGATCACGCCGGCCCGCCTGACCGGTACCAAGGCTCACTATCAGCGTCAGCTGGATACGGCCATCAAGCGCGCGCGTTTCCTCGCGCTGATGCCGTACACCGACCTGCACAAGAACTGATAGGCCCTAGGTCCGTAACGGAGAGAACACGATGCAAGTCATTCTGCTGGAAAAAGTCATCAACCTGGGCAACCTGGGTGACATCGTCAAGGTGAAGGACGGTTACGCCCGTAACTTCCTGATCCCGTCGAAGAAGGCGCGCCGCGCCACGCAAACCGCGATCGGCGAATTCGAAGTCAAGCGCGCCGAGCTGGAAAAGGCCGCTGCCGAGAAGCTGGCCGCCGCGCAAGCCGAAGGCGAGAAGCTGAACGGCCTGACCGTCCAGATCAGCCAGAAGTCGGGTGTTGACGGCCGTCTGTTCGGCTCGGTCACCAACGCCGACATCGCCGTGGCCCTGGAAGGCCAAGGCTTCAAGGTCGAGAAGGCTCAGGTTCGCCTGCCGAACGGCCCGCTGAAGATGGTGGGCGACCACCCGATCAGCGTCGCGCTGCACACCGACGTCGTGGTCGACGTGACCGTGTCGGTGCTGGGCGAGCAGGTCTAAGACCGGCGCAGCGACGCCGCGCTGCGGCGCCGCCCCGAAGCACTGCAAGCAGAAAAGGCAGGAGCCCTGGCTCCTGCCTTTTTTTGTTGCCCGCTTGCGCTGGCTGGCGGGTGTCGTGCAAATGTCCGGTGTAGTGCGTCCTCCAGCCGCGTCACGCCTTATAATCCCTCCCCATGAACGCGCCCGTCGCCGACCCCCAACTCGATAACCTCAAGGTCCCGCCGCATTCCATTGAAGCCGAGCAGTCGGTGCTCGGTGGCCTGCTGCTGGACAATGCCGCCTGGGACCGCATTGCGGACTTCCTTTCGGAGGCGGATTTCTACCGCTTCGACCACCGGATGATCTTCCAGAGCATCGCCCGGTTGATCTCGGCCACCAAGCCGGCCGACGTGATCACGGTCTATGAAATGCTGCAGGTTGCGGGCAAGGCCGAGGAAGTTGGCGGGCTGGCGTACCTGAATTCGCTGGCACAGAACACGCCCAGCGCGGCCAATATCCGTCGCTATGCGGAGATCGTGCGCGAGCGTGCGGTGCTGCGCAAGCTGGTCACCGTGGCCGACGACATCGCCTCGGCCGCCTTCGCGCCCAAGGGGCGGGAAGTCCGCGAGCTGCTGGACGAAGCCGAATCCAAGGTGTTTGCGATTGCCGAAGAGGGCGCGCGCGGCCAGGCAGGCTTCCAGGAAATCCAGCCGCTGCTGACGCAGGTGGTGGAGCGCATCGACGAGCTTTACCATCGCGACAGCACCAGCGACGTGACCGGCGTGCCCACGGGCTTCGTGGACCTGGACCGGATGACCAGCGGCATGCAGGGCGGCGACCTGATCATCGTGGCGGGCCGCCCCTCGATGGGTAAGACCGCGTTCTCGCTGAACATCGGCGAGCATGTGGCGGTGGAGCAGGGCCTGCCGGTGGCGGTGTTCTCGATGGAAATGGCCGGCACGCAGCTGGCCATGCGTATGCTGGGCTCGGTCGGCCGGCTGGACCAGCACCGGCTGCGTACCGGCCGCCTGCTGGATGAAGACTGGCCACGCCTGACGCATGCCATCCAGCGCATGAACGATGCACAGCTGTTCATCGATGAGACCCCGGCGCTGAATCCGATGGAACTACGGGCACGCTCGCGCCGCCTGGCGCGCCAGTGCGGGCAGCTCGGCCTGATCATCATCGACTACCTGCAGCTGATGTCGGGCTCCGGCGGCGGTGAGAACCGCGCGACGGAAATTTCAGAAATTTCCCGTTCGCTGAAGGGGCTGGCCAAGGAACTCAACTGCCCGGTGATCGCGCTGTCGCAGCTGAACCGAAGCCTGGAACAGCGCCCCAACAAGCGTCCGGTGATGTCCGACCTGCGCGAATCCGGCGCTATCGAACAGGATGCCGACGTGATCCTGTTCATCTACCGCGACGAGGTCTACAACCCCGATTCGCAGGACAAGGGCACCTCCGAAATCATTATCGGCAAGCAGCGTAACGGCCCGATCGGCACGGTGCGGCTGACCTTCCTGGGCCAGTTCACCAAGTTCGACAACTTCACCGGCGGCCCGGCGTTCTTCGACAACGACACCTGACGAAGTCAAGCCCGCCCGCGAGATCGCGCCGCAGGCCGTATCGTTTGTGCCGAATCGGCGGGCAATGTCCGCGTAACCCTGTAAAATATTGCGCTTTGATGACAGCCGCCCACCCGGCGGCTGTCGTGCTTCGCGTTCAATCCATCTGCAACACATCAGCAGCGCTACTCGCGCCGCCTTAAGGAACATTCCATGTTCGGCCGATTCATGCCCACCGAGGGCAAGTTCTTCGAATATTTCAACCAGCACGCCGACTGCGCGGTGACCGCCGCCCACGAGCTCCAGGCCCTGGTCAACGACCTGCCCAACGCCGAGGCGCATGCCCGCCGCGTCCAGGCCACCGAGAAGAAGGCCGACCGGATCACGCACGACACCATCGACCTGCTGCACAAGACTTTCATCACGCCGCTGGACCGCGACGAGATCCACAAGCTCATCACGACCATGGACGATATCCTGGACCTGATGGAAGACGTGGCCGAGACCATCTCGCTGTACGACGTGACCAACCTGACCGAAGAGGCGTTGCGCCTGGCCGCGATCTGCGTGCAGTGCTGCGACCAGGTCAAGATCGCGGTGGGCCTGCTCGAGGACATGGGGAACGCCAGCACCATCCTGAAGACCGCCCAGCAGATCGACCAGCTCGAGTCCGAGGCCGACCGCGTGATGCGCTCGGCGATGTCGAAGCTGTTCCGCGACGAGACCGACGTGAAGCGCCTGATCAAGCTGAAGGCCATCTACGAACAGCTCGAGACGATCACCGACAAGTGCGAGGACGTCGCCAACATCATCGAAGGCATCGTCCTGGAAAACGCCTGAGGCGGCAATCGGCATGCAGACCATTCAAATGAGCCTGTGGGTGATTGCCCTGCTGGTGGCGCTCGCGCTGCTGTTCGACTTCATGAACGGCTTCCATGACGCGGCCAACTCGATCGCTACGGTGGTGTCCACCGGCGTGCTCAAGCCGCACCATGCGGTGGCGATGGCGGCGATGTGCAACGTCGTCGCAATCTTCGTCTTTCACCTGAAGGTGGCGGCTACCGTGGGCACCGGCACCATCGATGTCGGGATCGTCGACCACTACGTCATCTTCGGCGCCCTGGTGGGCGCGATCGCCTGGAACGTCATTACCTGGTACTACGGCATCCCGTCGTCGTCATCGCACGCACTGATCGGCGGGCTGGTGGGCGCGGCGGTGGCCAAGGCCGGCACCGGTGCGCTGGTCGGCAGCGGTCTGCTGAAGACCGTGGCCTTTATCCTGATCTCGCCGTTCCTGGGTTTCCTGCTCGGCTCGATCATGATGGTGATGGTGGGCTGGACCTTCTTCCGCACGCCGCCGTCGCGGGTGGACCGCTGGTTCCGCCGGCTGCAGCTGGTGTCGGCCTCGCTGTACAGCCTGGGCCATGGCGGCAATGACGCGCAGAAGACCATCGGCATCATCTGGATGCTGCTGATCGCCAGTGGCCACGTGATGGCCGGCGGCCAGCCGCCGACGTGGGTGATCGTGAGCTGCTATGTGGCCATCGGCATGGGCACGCTGTTCGGCGGCTGGCGCATCGTGCGCACCATGGGACAGAAGATCACCAAGCTCAAACCGGTGGGCGGCTTCTGTGCCGAGACCGGCGGGGCGCTGACGCTGTTCTTTGCCTCGGCGCTGGGTGTGCCGGTATCGACCACGCATACGATCACGGGAGCTATCGTCGGCGTCGGCTCGGCGCAGAAGATGTCCGCGGTGCGCTGGGGCGTGGCCGGCAACATCGTGTGGGCCTGGGTGCTGACGATTCCGGCATCGGCCTTCATGGCAGCGATCGCATGGTGGATCGGGCGTCATATCCTGTAACGCGGGATTGGCCACTCATGCAAAAAGCCAGGCAGCTGCCTGGCTTTTTGTTTGCCCGCGTGCCGGGCGCTCAGCGGTTGGCGAAGGCGGCGATGGGATCGTCGTCGTCGGGCAGCGGGGCCGGTTCCGGTACCAGTGGCGCCGGCGCAGGGACCGGTGTGGCTGGCGCAGGCAGGTTGATCGCGCCGGAGACCACCCGCCGTGCGCCGTTGTAGCGCGAGGCCCAATAGGGCTTGCCCATGTCCTCCAGCCGTACGGTGCCGCCGGACGATGGTGCATGGACAAAGCGGTTCTGGCCGACGTAGATGCCGACATGCGAGTTGGTACGTCCGGTGGTGTTGAAGAACACCAGGTCGCCCGAAGCGACTTCGCTGCGGTCGAGCGCGCTTCCACGGGTGCCCATGGCTTCGGTAGTGCGCGGCAGGTTGACGTTGGCGGCACGGGATACCACATAGCGCACCAACCCGCTGCAATCGAAGCCGGCATCCGGCGTGTTGCCGCCGTAGCGGTACGGCGTGCCGACCAGCGACATCGCCTGGATCGAGATCTCCTCCAGCCCGGCGCTGGGATCGACCATGGGCTTGCCGGGCGTGCGCGGCAAGCTGCCATGGCGAGAGGGTGGGGAACTGGCGCACGCCGCGAGCAGCAGTGCGGTGGCACAGAGCAGCGGCAGGCCTGCCCTGGCGAGCGGCCCCGGCGGGGCGGGAGGACTGGAAGAACTATGGGTACGGCGCAATGGCATCGCTGGATTCCGGTCGCCGGCCTGCCGGCGCACCGGAAACCTTGCCGCTACCAGCGTAGCTGGGCGTTGCGCGTGCCGGTGCTGACCTTGATCGACTTGGGCTGGCCCTTGTAACTGGCTTCGATATTGTAGCTGCCTTCTGGCGCACGTATCAGGCAGCGGGGGCCGGCGGCGCGAAAGGTTGCGACCTCCTGTTCGTCGCGTACCAGCTTGACCGCGACGTCGGACAGGAACTCGCCCGCGGCGCCCTGCGTGAACAGGATACCGATATTGAAATCCTTCTCGCGCGCGGCAAGCGCCTGGCGCTCGTCTTCGGCGACTCCGCCACAGACATAGCTGACCGGGCCCATGGTGCGGATCACCAGGTCGTCAGCCGCGGCGCGCGCCTGGAGCGGGCAGGCCAGGGCCATGGCAGCGCCAATCAGCGCGGCCAGGCGGAGATGCTGTTGGTTCATCGACACGCCTCCAGTGGGGATGCGGGACAACAAGCGGACGTGCGGACATCATAGCCGCATTGCGCTTGCCGCTCACGACAGCGGGTCCGGGCGCCCGCCTGCAAGGCAGGGCGCCCGGGCTGCCGCCCGCGTCAGAGTACGTCGCCGGCGTGGTCGGCCAGGCGCGAGCGCTCGCCGCGCGCGAGTGTGATATGCCCGCTGTGGCTCCAGCCCTTGAAGCGGTCCACCACGTAGGTCAGGCCGGACGAACCTTCGGTCAGGTACGGCGTGTCGATCTGCGCGATATTGCCCAGGCAGATGATCTTGGTACCGGGGCCCGCGCGCGTCACCAGCGTCTTCATCTGCTTTGGCGTCAGGTTCTGCGCCTCGTCGATGATGACGAACTTGTTGACGAAGGTGCGGCCGCGCATGAAGTTCATGCTCTTGACCTTGATGCGCGAGCGGATCAGCTCCTGCGTGGCGGCGCGGCCCCAGTCGCCGGCGCTGTCATCGCTCTTCTGCAGCACTTCGAGGTTGTCGTCGAATGCGCCCATCCACGGCTGCATCTTCTCTTCCTCGGTCCCGGGCAGAAAGCCGATGTCCTCGCCGACCGGCACGGTGGCGCGGGTGACGATGATCTCGTTGTAGAGCTTCTGGTCGAGCACCTGCTCCAGCCCAGCCGCCAGTGCCAGCAGCGTCTTGCCGGTACCGGCCTGGCCCAGCAGCGTGACGAAGTCGATATCCGGATTCATCAGCAGGTTGAGCGCGAAGTTCTGCTCGCGGTTGCGCGCGGTCACGCTCCACACATTGTTCTTGTGGTGCGTGTAGTCCTTGAGCGTCTGCAGCAGCGCGGTCTTGCCGTTGATTTCCTTGACCTGCGCATACAGAGGCAGGCTGCCGTCGACCGGTTCCAGGTAGACAAACTGGTTGACCAGGAAAGAGGGCACCAGCGGGCCGGTCAGGCGGTAGAACATTGCGCCGGACTTGGGATCCTGCCAGCTTTCCACGCCCTTGCCGTGCCTGGCCCAGAACTCGCCGGGCAACTGCATCACGCCGGCGTAGAGCAGGTCCTTGTCTTCCAGGACCTGGTCGTTGTAGTAGTCCTCCGCCGGCAGGCCGAGTGCGCGCGCCTTGATGCGCATGTTGATGTCTTTGGACACCAGCACGACCTGGCGCTCGGGGTATTGCTGCTGCAACGCGCTGACCACGCCCAGGATCTGGTTGTCGGCCTTGCCCTGCGGCAGGCCCTCGGGCAGCTTGATATCGTTCAGCCGCGTCTGGAAGAACAGCTTGCCCTGCGCGTCGCGGTTGCCAAGCTTTTCCAGCGGCAAGCCTTCGTCGAGTACGCCGTCGGTGCCGCCCACCAGCGAATCGAGCGTGCGGCTGACCATGCGCGCGTTGCGCGCGACTTCGCTCATGCCCTTCTTGTGGTTGTCCAGTTCTTCGAGCGTCATCATCGGCAGATAGATGTCGTGTTCCTCGAAGCGGAAGAGCGAGGTCGGGTCGTGCATCAGCACGTTGGTGTCGAGCACGAACAGCTTGCTCGGGCCTTCGGCCTTGCGCGCGCGGCGGGAGGTGCCGGCCACGGGCTTGACCAGGCTGACCGGCGGGGCGCTGGCCGTGGGCGCGGGCCCGGCCGGGGTTTCGGTGCTGCGGGCGCGGGTACCACCGGCGGCGCGTGCCTTCACGGCAGGCGCCTTGGCCTCGCCGGTTTCCAGCAATGCCACGCGCTCGAGTGCCGGCACAGGTTTCTTCGACTGTGTGGCGGACTTGGCCTTGGGCACCGCGGAGACCGGAGCGAATTCGCTCGGGTCCAGCAATTGGGCAGGCTTGGCGGGCATGGTAGGCAGCGGCATGCTTGGCTTTCCTTTCAGGGGGACGAGAGAGGGGCTAAGGCGTCCGTGCCGCGACGCGCAACTGCGTCGTGGTCAGGGACCGGGGCATGCATGCGCGAGGCACCCGGCGCGGACAGGCATGAGCGCAAACAAAAAAGCCGCCATGCCTGCATAACAGGGTTGGCGGCTTCTTTGCGGACCGGCGGCACGGCAGGTCCGCGACCGGCCTGTGGCGCGAACCGCCTGGGCCGGGAAGTCGAATCAGCGTGGCATCCGGAATCTGAACTCATTACGGGCCAATGTATCCGAAGGCCCCGGGTTTGGCAATTGGGTTTGCCAACCCTTTGCGGCGCCGGCTGTACGCTGTGTCGCAGGCACGCAAAAACGCGCAAGACCTCAGATGGCGCGCACCAGTTCCAGGATTTCGTCGACATGGTTCGGCACCTTGATGCCGCGCAGCTCGTGCCGCAGGATGCCCTTGCCGTCGATGACAAAGGTGCTGCGCTCGATGCCGCGGTACTCCTTGCCATAAAGCTTTTTCATCTTGATGACATCGAACAGCGAGCACACCGCTTCGTCGGCATCGGAGATCAGTTCGAACGGCAGCTCGAGCTTGGCCTTGAAGTTCTCGTGCGAGCGGATGCTGTCGCGCGAGATGCCGAAGACCTGCACGCCAGCCTTGGTGAAATCGTCATACTGGTCGCGGAAGTTCATGGCCTCCGTGGTGCAACCCGGCGTGTTGTCCTTCGGGTAGAAGTACAGCACCACCGTCTTGCCGCGGAAGTCGGCAAGGCGGAAGGTAGCGTCGCCGGTCATCGGCGCGCTGAAGTCGGGTACGGCCTTGTTGAGACTGATCGTCATTCTTGTGGCTCCTGGGCAAGGGGCAGGGTGATTCGGGAAGGGGGGGCTGCCACCTTAGCGGGAGCAGATTGGGGCGCGCCCCCGGACTTCAAGCGTGCCGTGGGCTCAACTTGCGTGGGCGCCGGGCGATCCTGCTTCGGCGTCAGGCAGCGTCGGCAGCCGGTTCGAGCAGCAGCACCGCAGCCACCTTGCGGCCCTCGGCCATCAGGATGTTGTAGGTGCGGCAGGCGGCCTGCATGTCCATCGCGTCGACGCCCACATGGCGGCGCGACAGCGACGCGGTCAGGCGCGGATGCGGGAAGCGCAGGCGGGAGCCTGTGCCGAGCAGCACGACTTCGGGCCCGAGTTCGGCCAGTTGCTCGAAATGAACCGGCTCCAGGTCTTCGAAGCGGCTCACCGGCCAGGGCCGGATCTCGCCTTCCGGCATGACCAGGATCGAGGTGGTGTGGCGGACGAGGTTGATCTCGATGTAGTCAGGCCCATAGGCCGTGACGGTATTCAGCGACGGGGTCTGGTCGGCGTGGAGTTTCACTTGGGGGCCTCTGCGGCGACCGCCGCCGGTTGCCTGGCCGGCCCGTGGGGCGGATGGCCGACAGCGCGGGCGGACGTGGTGTGACGGGCAGGACAGGCGCAGGGGCGGGCACTGGCCCGCAGTCGCTTGCCGTACGCGCCGCTGGCGTACGCTGCAATGCAAGAATCCCTGCCGAAGTCTGTCATAATCCGATAAATTATAGCTTTTGCCTCCCTGTTTGCCACGCCCGGGCCACGTCCGCGTTGCATTGCAGCGGACGGTGCCTCCGCGTTCGTTCAGATTTAGCCAGATATTCTGCCCGGTGCCGCCGACGCGGCACACTATCCCTGCCCGACAGCCTGCCCCGACATTGCCGTGAAACCCATCCAGAAATCCAACAAACTCAATAACGTTTGCTACGACATCCGCGGTCCGGTGCTGGAAAAGGCCAAGCAGATGGAGGAAGAAGGGCACAAGATCATCAAGCTGAATATCGGCAACCTGGCCGTATTCGGTTTTGACGCGCCGGAAGAGATTCAGCAGGACATGATGCGAAACCTGCCGAATTCGGCAGGTTATTCCGATTCCAAGGGCATTTTCGCTGCACGTAAGGCGATCATGCACTATACCCAGCAAAAAAATATCGAAGGCGTTGGCCTGGACGATATTTATGTCGGCAACGGCGCCTCCGAACTGATCGTGATGGCGGTCAACGCGCTGCTCAACACCGGCGACGAAGTGCTGGTGCCGGCGCCCGACTACCCGCTGTGGACGGCCGCGGTCAGCCTGTCGGGCGGCACGCCGGTGCACTATATCTGCGACGAGGCCAACGAGTGGATGCCCGATCCGGCCGATATCCGCGCCCGCATCACGCCGCATACCAAGGCCATCGTCATCATCAACCCGAACAACCCCACCGGGGCGCTGTATTCGGATGAGCTCCTGCTCGAGATCGTTTCCATCGCGCGCGAGCACGGCCTGATCATCTTCGCCGACGAGATCTACGACAAGGTCCTGTACGACGGCGTCACCCACACCTCGATCGCCTCGCTGTCGACCGACGTGCTGACGGTGACCTTCAACGGCCTGTCCAAGAACTACCGCTCGTGCGGCTACCGCGCAGGCTGGATGGTGGTGTCGGGCGACAAGCGCCCGGCCATCGACTACATCGAAGGCCTGAACATGCTGTCGTCGATGCGCCTGTGCGCCAACGTGCCGGGCCAGTGGGCGATCCAGACCGCGCTGGGCGGCTACCAGAGCATCAACGACCTGGTTGCGGAAGGCGGGCGCCTGCGCCGCCAGCGCGACCTGGCCTATGAATTGATCACCGCGATCCCGGGCGTGACCTGCGTCAAGCCCAAGGCAGCGCTGTACCTGTTCCCGAAGCTGGACCTGTCGATGTACCCGGTGCAGGACGACCAGGAGTTCATCTATGAACTGCTGCAGGAGTCCAAGGTGCTGCTGGTGCAAGGCTCCGGCTTCAACTGGGCCAAGCCCGACCATTTCCGCATCGTGTTCCTGCCGCACGAGGAAGACCTGCGCGAGGCCATCAACCGCATCGCGCGCTTCCTCGAGGCGTACCGAAAACGCCACGGCAAGGCAGCGGCCTGATTTCGCGGGCCGCGCCGCAACCCATCCTTAGCAACTCAGAAGATTGTCCATGAACCCCATCAAAGTTGGCCTGCTCGGCATCGGTACCGTCGGTAGCGGCACGTTCAACGTGCTCAAGCGCAACCAGGAAGAAATTCGTCGCCGCGCCGGCCGCGGCATCGAGATTGCCGTGGTGGCCGATCTCAACACCGAACGCGCGCGCGAACTGACCAACGGGGAAGTGGAGATCGTCAGCGACGCCAACGAGGTCGTCAACCGCCCCGACATCGACATCGTCATCGAACTGATCGGCGGCTACGGCGTGGCGCGCGAACTGGTGCTCAAGGCCATCGAGAACGGCAAGCACGTGGTCACCGCCAACAAGGCGCTGCTGGCCGTGCATGGCAACGAGATCTTCGAAGCCGCGCGCAAGAAGGGCGTGATCGTGGCCTTCGAGGCCGCGGTCGCCGGCGGCATCCCCATCATCAAGGCGCTGCGCGAGGGCCTGACCGCCAACCGCATCCAGTGGATCGCCGGCATCATCAACGGCACCACCAACTTCATCCTGTCCGAGATGCGCGACAAGGGCCTGGATTTCGACGTGGTCCTGAAGGAAGCGCAGCAGCTGGGCTATGCCGAGGCCGATCCCACGTTCGACATCGAGGGCGTCGATGCCGCGCACAAGGTCACGCTGATGAGCGCGATCGCGTTCGGCATGCCGGTGCAGTTCGACAAGGCCCACGTGGAAGGCATCACCAAGCTGTCCGCCACCGACATCAAGTACGCCGAGGAACTGGGCTACCGCATCAAGCTGCTGGGCATCACGCGCCGCCGTGAAGACGGCGTGGAGCTGCGCGTGCATCCGACGCTGGTGCCGGCCTCGCGCCTGATCGCCAACGTGGAAGGCGCGATGAACGCCGTGCTGGTGCAGGGCGACGCCGTGGGCGCGACGCTGTACTACGGCAAGGGCGCCGGCGCCGAGCCGACCGCCTCGGCCGTGATCGCCGACCTGGTCGACGTGACCCGCCTGCACACCGCCGACCCGAACCACCGCGTGCCGCACCTGGCGTTCCAGCCGGACGAGCTGTCGAGCGTGCCGGTGCTGCCGATCGAAGAGATCAACAGCTCGTACTACCTGCGCATGCGCGTGGCCGACGAGACCGGCGTGCTGGCCGAGATCACCCGCATCCTGGCCGAGGGCGGCATCTCGATCGACGCCATGCTGCAGAAGGAATCGCGCGAAGGCGAGCCGCAGACCGACATCATCATCCTCACGCACATCACGCGCGAGAAGCACGTCAACGCCGCCATCGCCAAGATCGAGGCGCTGCCGACCGTGCTGTCCGCCGTGACGCGCCTGCGCATGGAAGAACTGAACTAAGCGCAGCTACCGTACCGCACACATGAAATACCAGTCGACCCGCGGCCATGACATGCCGCAATCGTTCTCCGAGATCCTGCTCGGCGGCCTGGCCCCGGATGGCGGCCTGTACCTGCCGAAACAGTATCCGCAAGTCACGGCCGACGAGCTGGAGGCCTGGCGCAAGCTGCCATATGCCGACCTGGCTTATGAAATCCTGCGCAAGTTCTGCGACGACATTCCCGCCGAGGACCTGCGCGCGCTGACGCGCAAGACCTACACCGCCGAGGTGTACTGCAACGCGCGCGAGGGCGACAACACCGCCGACATCACGCCGCTGCGCACGCTGGGCGAAGAGGGCGGCACGAAGCTGCAACTGCTGGGCCTGTCCAACGGCCCGACGCTGGCCTTCAAGGACATGGCGATGCAGCTGCTCGGCAACCTGTTCGAGTACGCGCTCGCCCGCGCCGGCCAGGAGCTGAACATCCTCGGCGCCACCTCCGGCGACACCGGCAGCGCCGCCGAATACGCGATGCGCGGCAAGCGCGGCATCCGCGTGTTCATGCTGAGCCCGCACCGCAAGATGAGCGCGTTCCAGACCGCGCAGATGTTCAGCCTGCAGGACCCCAACATCTTCAACATCGCCATCGAAGGCGTGTTCGATGACGCCCAGGACATCGTCAAGGCCGTCTCCAACGACCACGATTTCAAGGCGCGCCAGAAGATCGGCACGGTCAACTCCATCAACTGGGCGCGCGTGGTGGCCCAGGTGGTGTACTACTTCAAGGGCTGGCTGCTCGCGACCGATGGCCCCGGCCAGAAGGTGTCGTTCTGTGTGCCGTCGGGCAACTTCGGCAATGTCTGCGCCGGCCATATCGCGCGCATGATGGGCCTGCCCATCGACAAGCTGGTGGTCGCCACCAATGAGAACGATGTGCTCGACGAGTTCTTCCGCACCGGCGCCTACCGCGTGCGCAAGTCGTCCGAGACCTACCACACCTCCAGCCCGAGCATGGACATCTCCAAGGCCTCGAACTTCGAGCGCTTCGTGTTCGACCTGCTGGGCCAGGACGCCGGCAAGCTGGCCGCGCTGTTCCGCGACGTGGACGAGAAGGGCGGCTTCGACCTGTCGGGCACGCCGGAATTCGACCGCATCCGCGGCGAGTTCGGCTTTGTCTCGGGCCGCAGCACGCACGAGGACCGGGTGGCGACCATCCGCGACATGTCGTCGCGCTATGGCATCACCATCGATACCCACACCGCCGATGGCGTCAAGGTGGCGCGAGAGCATCTCAGTGCCGGCGTGCCGATGGTGGTGCTGGAAACCGCGCTGCCGGCCAAGTTCGCCGACACCATCCGCGAGGCGCTTGGGCACGAGCCGGAGCGTCCGGCCAGGTTCGAAGGCATCGAGAGCCTGCCGCAGCGCTTTGAAGTGATGCCGGCCGACGCCGCCAAGGTCAAGGCCTATATCGCCGGCCGCACCGGCCTGTAAGCGCGTCGGCGCCATGGGCACGCTGCGGCACCGCGGCGTGCCGTGTCCGCGCCAACTCGCTACAATCTGGCTGCGGGCCCGATGCTCGGCCCCCGTATTGCTTTCCCCCTCATGGGTGGAGGCAATACGCGGGCCGTTTTTCATGGGCAGCCAACCCTCTTCGCACACTGTGCACATCGCACCATGACCCAAGCCGCAGCACCTTCCCGTCCCCCGATGCTGACCATGGCCCAGGCGCTCGATGCGCTGCTGTCGGCCGCGCGCCCGCTGGCGCAGGCGGAGCAGGTCGACACGCTTGACGCCAACGGCCGCGTGCTGGCCGCGCCCGTGACCAGCACGCTGCGCGTGCCGCCGGCGGACAACACTTCGATGGATGGCTACGCCATGCGCGCCGCCGACATCCCGGCAGGGGGTACGCGGCTGCGCGTGTCGCAGCGGATTCCGGCGGGGCATGTCGGTTCCGAACTGCAGCCCGGCACCGCCGCGCGCATCTTCACCGGCGGCCTGATCCCGCCGGGTGCCGACGCGGTCGTGATGCAGGAACAATGCACGGCGGAAGGCGAGGACGTGATCGTCAACCATGTGCCGCAATCCGGTGAATGGATCCGGCGCGCGGGTGAGGACATCGAGGCCGGCAGCGTGATCCTGCCCGCGGGCACGCGACTGACGCCGCAGGCGCTGGGCCTGGCCGCGTCGGTCGGCCAGGCGAAGCTGGACGTGGTGCGCCGCGTGCGCGTCGCGGTGTTCTTCACCGGCGATGAACTGGCGATGCCGGGCGAGCCGCTCAAGCCGGGCGCGATCTACAACTCGAATCGCTTCACGCTGCGCGGCTTGCTGGAAAACCTGGGCTGCGAGGTCAGCGACTTAGGCATCGTGCCCGATACGCTGGCCGCCACGCGGGAGACGCTGCGCCGTGCGGCGCAGGGGCACGACCTGATCATCACTTCGGGCGGGGTGTCGGTCGGCGAGGAAGACCATATCAAGCCCGCGGTCGAAGCCGAAGGGCGCCTAGACATGTGGCAGATCGCGATCAAGCCGGGCAAGCCGCTGGCGTTCGGCCAGGTCACCGGCGCGGGCGCCAACCCGGCGTTCTTCCTGGGATTGCCGGGCAACCCGGTGTCGAGCTTCGTCACCTTCCTGCTGTTCGTGCGTCCTTTCATCCTGCGCCTGCAGGGCGTGGCCGACGTGGCGCCGCGCCGCCTGCCGCTGCGCGCCGATTTCGAGCTGAAGAAGGGCGACCGCCGCAACGAGTTCCTGCGCGCGCGCATCAACCGCGAAGGCGGACTGGACCTGTTCTCCAACCAGAGCTCCGGCGTGCTCACGTCCACGGTATGGGGCGACGGGCTGATCGACAACCCGCCCCACCAGGCCATCGCGCGCGGCGATACCGTGCAGTTCATCCCGTTTGACGGCCTGCTTGCATAGCCGGCCCGCATTACCAGCAAGTACACAGAGGCAGTCATGACCATCGAACTACGATTCTTCGCCAGCGTGCGCGAACAGCTCGGCGTGGCCGAGGAGCGCGCCGAGGTGCCGGCCGAGGTGCGCACCGTGGGCGAGCTGCGCCAGTGGCTGCGCCAGCGCGGCGGCGCCTGGGCCGAGACCCTGGCCGAAGGCCGCGCGCTGCGTATGGCGGTCGACCACGCGGTGGCGCGCCCCGATACGGCGATCACCGATGGCTGTGAAGTGGCATTCTTTCCGCCAGTTACCGGAGGCTGAGATGAGCGTCAGGGTGCAGCGCGAGGATTTCGACCTGGGCGCCGAGGTCGCGGCACTGCGCGCCGACAACCCGCAGGTCGGCGCCGTGGCCAGCTTTATCGGCACCGTGCGCGATGTCAGCGAAGGCAGCGCCGTCAGCGCGATGGAGCTGGAGCACTACCCGGGCATGACCGAGAAGGCGCTGGCGCAGATCGAAGCGGCGGCGTGCGCGCGCTGGGAACTGCTGGGCGTCACCATCATCCACCGCGTCGGCCCGCTGCTGCCGCTGGACCAGATCGTGCTCGTCGCGGTCGCATCGAAACATCGCGGCAATGCCTTCGCGGCTTGCGAATTCATCATGGACTACCTCAAGTCCGAAGCGCCATTCTGGAAAAAGGAAGAAACGCCGGAGGGGGCGCGCTGGGTCGACGCGCGCGTGACCGATGAAGACGCGCTGAAGCGCTGGGGTATTACGTCGATCAACGCCAGCGGCGAGGACAAGCCCTGATGGGGCCGTTGGGGTTTGTTGCCGTCGGTGTCGGCGCCGCGGCGGGGGCATGGCTGCGCTGGGGTTTCTCGGTGCTGTGGAATGCGCTCAACCCCGCGCTGCCGTACGGCACGCTGGCCGCCAACCTGCTGGGCGGCTACCTGATCGGGCTGGCCGTCGGTTTTTTCGATACACACGCCGGCCTGCCGCCGGAATGGCGCCTGCTGGCCATCACCGGTTTCCTTGGCGGCCTGACCACATTCTCGACCTTTTCCAGCGAGGTGCTTGCCAACCTGCTTGCCGGCGACTACGGCTGGGCAGCGATGCACCTGCTGCTGCACCTGGGCGGCTCGCTGCTGCTGACCGCGGTGGGGCTCTGGACTTACCGCGTGCTGGCCTGATCCATGAGCGAGCGCAGCACGGCATTGAATGCCTGCGGCTGCTCCATGTGCGGACTGTGGCCAGCGCCGGCGATTACGCCCAGGCCCGCATCGGGCTGCAATGCGTGCGTGGCGATGCCTACCGCCGGCGCATAAAGCCGGCTGGCCTCGCCATAAAGGTGGAACAACGGCACGCGCGCCGCGCGCAGCGTGTCGCGGAAATCCTGCCTCGCCATGTCCTCCCATAGCGCGGCCAGCGTGCCGGCCTCGCAGCTCTCCGCCATCCGCGCAATGTGCTGCATCGCCGCGCCATCGGGGCGCCGTCCTGCCGCCCACAGTCCCAATGCCACCGAAGGCGCCAGCCGCGGCCAGTCCGCGCGGATGCGCGCCGCCATCTGCATGGCCTGGGCCATGTCGTAATGGCCGTGGAGGCCGTGCGGCCATTGCGGGTCGGTGACCAGCCGGGGCGTCATGTCGATGCTGCCGACCGCTGCCAGTGGACAACCCGGATGGTCACGCAGCAGGCTCCATGCCACCATCGCGCCCATCGACCAGCCGACCACCACCACATCGGACAGTCCGAGATGGCCGGCCAGCGCCGCGGCATCGCGCGCCAGCGCCGCGATGGTGGTGCCGGTGGCGTGCCGCGACAGCCCATGGCCGGCATGGTCGGGCGCAATCACCCGGAATCCCGCCCGCGCCAGCGCGCGCTGGCCGTCGAAGGCTTCGCCGTTGACGGACCAGCCGTGCAACAGCAGCAGCGGCTGGCCGTCGCCGGCTTCGCGCCAGCCCGGCAAGAGGCCATGCGCCGGATGGGTAGCAAAGGGCGGGGCGGGGGCGGTGTCACATGCCGAATCGGGAGCGTCCAAGGACGTGTCTCTCCAGGCGGTGGGTAGGAATTGGTGCAACGGGGGCAGGGTGCCCCTCTATTGACATCCACGCCAGTCAATTTATACGATGAAACATGAATCAGATATCAGGTTTTGCCTGCATATCGGTTCCCGGGATGGCGGCAGGCGCGAGGAGGTGCCTGCGGCGTGACCCGAGGCGGCCGGCATTCCAATGACAAGGCGCGCAGCGCCACCGGAGACAAGATGTCCCAGACCGAGACTGGCGAAGTCGGCGAAGTCGGCGAAGCCCGCGAAGCACCCGACATGGCCCACGCCGGCGGCATATGCCCGCCCAAGACCGCGCGCGGGCAGAAGACCCGCGCGGCGCTGCTGCGCGCCGCGGAAAAAGTGTTCGGCGAGAAGGGTTACTACGCCGCGTCGATCTCCGAGATCACGCAGGAAGCCAAGGTCGCCATGGGCACCTTCTACCTCTACTTCAAGGACAAGGAAGATATTTTCCGCGCGCTGGTCAGCCATATGCTGGAACTGGTGCGCGCCCACCTGCGCAAGCACGTGGCCAATGCCGCCAGCCAGATGGAAGCCGAGCGGCTGGGCCTGAAGGCCTTTCTCTCTTTCGTTTCGCGCCACAAGAACCTGTATCGCATCGTGCTGGACTCGTATTCGGTGGACGAGACCATCTACAGCAGCTACTTCCAGGTCTTTGCCGAACTCTACAGCCGGCGGCTGGAGCGCGCCGAAGAGCAGGGCGAGATCGTCCCCGGCGATGCCGAGGTGCGCGCCTGGTGCCTGATCGGCATCAGCAACTTCCTGGGCATGCGCTACGCACGCTGGAAGCGTCCGGCCTCCATGGAGAAGGTGGTCGATACTGCCTTCGACCTGATCGCCCACGGCCTGCAGCCGCGATGACCATGGCCGCAGGTTCGCTGGTCTTGCTCGAACGCAGGGACGGCGTGGCGCTGCTGCGCCTGAACCGGCCGCAGCGGCACAACAGCCTCGTGCCGGCGCTGCTGGAAGCCTTGCTGGCCGCGCTGGACGAGATCGATGCCGACACGTCGATCCGCGCCGTGGTTCTTACGCATGCCGGGCGCAATTTTTCGACCGGCGGCGACGTCGCGGCCTTCGCGGCGCAAGGCGATGGCATAGCCGCTTACGCCAGCGAGCTGCTCGCGCTGCTGAACCGTTCGATCCTGCGCCTCGCGGCGCTGCGCTGTCCGGTGGTGGCGGCCGTCGAGGGCTGGCTGACCGGTGGCTCGCTTGGACTGGTGCTGGCGTGCGACATGGCCGTGCTGGCGCAGGATGCGCGCATCGCACCGTTCTATACGGTGGTGGGTTTCAGCCCGGACGGTGGCTGGACGGCGATGCTGCCGCAGCTGGTCGGTCCGGCACGCTCGCGCGCCTGGCAATTGAACAACACGGTCGTCGCGGCGCCGGATGCCGTCGCGCATGGCCTGGCCTGCGCGCTGTCGGCACCCGGTGCGGCAGAGGCCGATGCAATCGCGCTGGCGCGCGGCCTGGCGGACAAGGTGCCTGGCAGCGTGGCGAGCACCCGCGCGCTGCTGCGCTGGGACGCCGAGGTGCTGGCAGCAGGCCTTGAACGCGAGCGCGCCGCCTTCGTCGCGCAGATTGCCAGGGCGGAGACCGCCGACGGCATGCGCCGCTTCCTTGCCGGGCGAACGCGAGAGTAGCCGGGCAGCAGACATTCCCGCAGTTGCAGCAGGTTCCAGCCCTACCAACACAAAGAGAGCGAACACAGGAGACAGCCATGCAAAGCAACCCCCTCGCCGTACGCGCCCTGGTCATGGCCGCCGGCCTTCTTGCCACCGGCGCCGCGCTGGCCAAGGACATCCGCATCGCCCACGTCTACGACAAGACCGGCGCGCTGGAAGCGTATGCCAAGCAGACCCAGACCGGTCTGCTGATGGGCCTGGAATACGCCACCAACGGCACCATGACCGTCAACGGCAACAAGCTGGTGGTGATCGAAAAGGATACGCAGGGCAAGCCCGACGTGGCCAAGGCACAGCTTGCTGCCGCCTACAGCGACGACCGCGCCGATATCGCTGTCGGCCCGACCTCGTCCGGTACCGCGCTGGCGATGCTGTCCGTGGCCGAGGAATACAAAAAGGTGCTGCTGGTCGAGCCCGCCGTCGCCGATTCGATCACCGGGGACAAGTGGAACCGCTATATCTTCCGTACCGGCCGCAATTCGTCGCAGGACGCGATCTCCAACGCCGTGGCGCTGGACAAGCCGGGCGTGACCATCGCCACGCTGGCGCAGGACTACGCCTTCGGCCGTGATGGCGTGAAGGCGTTCAAGGGCGCGCTCAAGAACGCGAAGATCGTCCATGAGGAATACCTGCCCACCAACACCACGGACTTCACCGCCGGTGCGCAGCGCTTGTTCGATTCGCTCAAGGACAAGCCCGGCCGCAAGGTGATCTTCATCATCTGGGCCGGTGCCGGCAACCCGTTCAAGATCGCCGATCTCGATCCCAGGCGCTACGGCATCGAGATCGCCACCGGCGGCAACATCCTGCCGGCGATGGCCAGCTACAAGAACTTCCCCGGCATGGAGGGGGCCACGTACTACTACTTCGGCATTCCCAAGAACAAGGCCAACGAGTGGCTGGTGTCGAACCACTACAGCAAGTTCAAGGCGCCGCCCGATTTCTTCACCGCCGGCGGCATGACCGCGGGCATCGCGCTGGTCGAGGCGCTGAAGAAGACCAACGGCGACACCGGCACCGACAAGCTGATCATGGCGATGGAAGGGATGTCGTTCGAGACGCCCAAGGGCAAGATGACCTTCCGCAAGGAAGACCACCAGGCGATGCAGTCGATGTATCACTTCAAGATCAAGGTGGACCCGGCCTTTGCCTGGGGCGTGCCTGAACTCGTGCGCGAGATCAAGCCCGAAGAAATGAACGTGCCCGTGCGCAACCAACGCTGATGAGCGCGCCAGCCTCTTCCGCCCCCTCCGCCCCCTCCGCCCGCTCTGCCGGCCTGCCGGCGTCGCAATCGTCCGCTGCGCAGCGCGGCAAGGCAGCGGCGGCCGGCGCCCGGCCACTGCTCGAGACGCGCGAGCTGACCATCCGCTTCGGCGGCCATGTCGCGGTCAATGCGGTGTCGTGCGCGTTCCGGCCGGGCGAGCTGACCTGCATCGTCGGCCCGAACGGCGCTGGCAAGACCACGTACTTCAACCTGGTCTCGGGGCAGTTGCCGTCCACTGCCGGGCAGATCCTGCTCGACGGCGAGGACGTGACCCGCCTGCCGGTGTCGCAGAGGACCCGGCGCGGCATTGGCCGGGCCTTCCAGCTGACCAGCCTGTTCCCGCAACTCAGCGTGCTGGAGAACGTGCGGCTGGCAGTGCAGGCGCGGCAGCAGCGCGGCATCGACCTGTTCTCGATGTGGACCAGCCACCGCGACGTGCGCGCGCAGGCGCTGGCAATCCTGGAGCGCGTTGCGCTGGCGGGCAAGCAGCACCTGACGGTGGCGTCGCTGCCGCATGGCGACCAGCGCAAGCTGGAGGTCGGCATCCTGCTGGCGCTGCAGCCGCGCGTGTTCATGTTCGACGAACCGACCGCGGGCATGAGCGTGGACGAGGTGCCGGTGATCCTGGACCTGATCCGCGAGATCCGCCAGGACCGCAGCAAGACCGTGCTGCTGGTCGAGCACAAGATGGACGTGGTGCGCTCGCTGGCCGACCGGATCATCGTGCTGCACAACGGCACGCTCGTGGCCGACGGCGATCCGGCCGAGGTGATTGCGTCGCCCGTGGTGCAACAGGCATACCTCGGCATGGCAGAGGAGGAGGGGGGCAACCATGGCTGACGCGCAACTCGCCACGCCGATCCTGCGGCTGCAGGGCGTGCAGACCCATATCGGCCCGTATCACATCCTGCACGGCGTCAGCTTCGACGTGCCGCGCGGCGGCGTGACCATGCTGCTGGGACGCAACGGTGCCGGGAAGACCACCACGCTGCGC
Source organism: Cupriavidus phytohabitans (assembly GCF_000426345.1). Classification (GTDB taxonomy): domain Bacteria; phylum Pseudomonadota; class Gammaproteobacteria; order Burkholderiales; family Burkholderiaceae; genus Cupriavidus. The sequence goes on from NZ_AUFE01000040.1 coordinate 37,569, forward strand.
ACCATCATGGGCTTGTGGCAGGCGAGCGCGGGCATGGTGACCTTCGACGGCACGGACATCACGCGCCACAGCACGCCGTCGATCGCGCAGGCCGGCATCGCCTACGTGCCGGAGAACATGAGCGTGTTCTCGGACCTCACCGTGGCCGAGAACATGCGCCTGGCCGCGCGCAGCGGGGCCATCGACGAGCGGCGGCTGGACTGGGTGTTTCGCATGTTCCCGGCGCTGAAGACCTTCTGGCACCAGCGTGCCGGCGTGCTGTCGGGCGGGCAGAAACAGATGCTGTCGGTGGCGCGCGCGATCATCGAGCCGCGCAAGCTGCTGATCGTCGACGAGCCCACCAAGGGGCTGGCACCCGCGATCATCCAGAACATGATCCACGTATTCCGCGAGCTGAAGCAGACCGAAGTATCGATCCTGCTGGTGGAGCAGAACTTCAACATGGCGAAGTCGGTGGGAGATACGGTGGCGGTGATGGATGATGGACGCACCGTGCATGCGGGGACGATGGCGGCGCTGGCGGGCGATGAGGGGCTGCAGCAGCAATTGCTGGGGCTGTCGCTGGCGGCGCACCAGTAGCCAGGACGCTTCGACGAGACCGATTGTTTGCTCCCTCTCCCGCAAGCGGGAGAGGGAGCACACCGAACGCGGAGAGTCAGCCGCGGCAGGACGGAGACCCATGACAACTTCAACGACCTTACCCACCGCACCGCCGGCGGCCCTGCCCAGGGTCCGGCTCGACTGGACCCCGCTGGCCCTGGCGCCGCTGCTGATGCTGCTGGCCTTCCCGCTGGTCGGCAGTCCTTCCACCTGGCTCACGCTGACCATCGCCGGGCTGGCGATGGGGATGATCATCTTCGTGGTGTCCTCCGGCCTGACGCTGGTCTTCGGCCTGATGGACGTGCTCAACTTCGGCCACGGCGCCTTCATCGCGCTGGGAGCCTACGTGGCGGCATCGGTGCTGCTGCCGATGGCCGGCTGGGTGGAGGCGGACAGCCTCGCGCAGAACCTGGCGGTCTTCGCGCTGGCGATCGCCGCCGCCATGGTCGCGGCCGGCGCGGTAGGCCTCTTCTTCGAGCGCGTGGTGGTGCGCCCGGTCTACGGCCAGCACCTGAAGCAGATCCTGATCACAATGGGCGGCATGATCGTCGCCGAGCAGCTGATCAAGGCGATCTGGGGCCCGGAAACCATCGCGCTGCAGGTGCCCACCACCTTCCGCGGCGCGGTGCTGCTTGGGGATGCCGCGATCGAGAAGTACCGGCTGATCGCGATGGTGCTCGGGCTGGTGATCTTCATCGCGATGCTGCTGCTGCTCAACCGCACCCGCATCGGCCTGCTGATCCGCGCCGGCGTGGAGAACCGCGAGATGGTCGAGGCGCTCGGCTACCGCATCCGCCGGCTGTTCATCGGCGTGTTCGTGGCTGGCGCCGGCCTGGCCGGGCTGGGCGGCGTGCTGTGGGGCCTGTACCAGCAGAACATCACCGCGGCGATCGGGGCGCAGGTCAATGTGCTGATCTTTATCGTCATCATCATCGGCGGGCTGGGCTCGACCACGGGCTGCTTCGTCGGCGCGTTGCTGGTCGGCCTGATGGCGAACTACACCGGCTTCCTGTTCCCGAAGGTTGCGCTGTTCTCCAACATCCTGCTGATGATGCTGATCCTGCTGTGGCGCCCGCAAGGGCTGTTCCCGGTGGCACGGCGCTGATCGGAGCGACACGACCATGATCCGACTTCTCTCCGGCGACCTGCCACGCAGCCGCGTGCTGACCGTAATCCTGCTGCTGATCCTGTTGGCGCTGGCCTGCGCGCCGTTCGCCTTCCCCGGCGCGCGGGCGCTGAACATGGCGGCCAAGATCTGCATCTTCGTGGTGCTGGTAGCCAGCTATGACCTGCTGCTCGGCTACACCGGCATCGTCTCGTTCGCGCATACGATGTTCTTTGGCATCGGCGGCTATGGCGTGGCCATTGCCATGTCGCGGATGGAGCCGGGCTGGGGCGCGCTCGCCGTGGGCGCCGTGGGCGCGCTGGCGGTCTCGGCGCTGCTGGCTTTCCTGATCGGCCTGTTCTCGCTGCGCGTGCGCGCGATCTTCTTCGCGATGATCACGCTGGCGGTGGCGACTGCCTTCGCCACGCTGGTTTCGCAGTTGTCGGAATGGACCGGCGGCGAGGACGGGCTGACCTTCAAGGTGCCCGAGGTGCTGCGCCCGAGCTTCTCGATCGGCGAGGCCGAACTGCTGGGCGTGCCCCTGACCGGCAAGCTGCTGAGCTATTACGTGGTGTTCGCCGGCGCGCTGGTGTTGTTCCTGGCGCTGCTGCGCATCGTCAACTCACCCTTCGGCCGCGTGCTGCAGGCGATCCGCGAGAACGACTTCCGTGCCGAGGCCATTGGCTACCGCACTGTGGTTTACCGCACAGTGTCGACGGTATTGTCTGCGATGTTCGCCACGCTGGCCGGGGTGCTGATGGCGGTGTGGCTGCGCTATAACGGTCCTGATACGTCGCTGTCGTTCGAAATCATGGTCGACATCCTGCTGATCGTGGTGATCGGCGGCATGGGCACCCTCTACGGCGCGGTGATCGGCACGGTGCTGTTCCTGGTGGCGCAGACCTACCTGCAGGACGTGATGAAACTGGCCAGCGACGCCACCGCGGCGCTGCCGCTGCTGTCGTCGCTGCTGCATCCGGACCGCTGGCTGCTGTGGCTGGGGCTGCTGTTCATCCTCAGCGTCTACTATTTCCCGCAGGGCGTGGTGGGGCGGCTGCGCGGCAATCGTGCCGTGCAGGACGTGGCAACCTGAACGGAGGCCCGCGCAATGTACGTGATCGACTGGCTGCACAAGAACGCACAGCACACTCCCGACAAGGTCGCGCTGGTAGACGTGGAAAGCGGGCGCCGGGTGACCTATCGCCAGTTCGACGAACGCGCCAGCCGCTTCGCCGAATACCTGGCGGAAGGCCTGCAACTGGCACCAGGCACGCGCATCGCCGTGCTGGCGCACAACAGCTCCGACTATTTCGAGATGCTGTACGGCTGCGCCAAGGCCGGCATGGTGATGGTGTGTCTGAACTGGCGCCTGCCCGCTGCGGAGCTGTTGCCGATCCTGCAGGACTGCACGCCCGAGGTGCTGGTAGCCGGCGACGGCTTCCTGGCCGTGGCCGCCGAACTGGCGCGCACCGTGCCGCTGCGCGCGGTCCTGCATCTTGCCGACGACGAGGCGGCCGATGTGCCAGGTGGCTGGACCGAATACGAAGCGGTGCTCGATGCCGCTTCGGGCCGCATCATCGAGATGCCGTGCCGCGACGAGTCCGAGGTCTGGCACCTGCTGTACACCTCCGGCACCACCGGCAAGCCCAAGGGCGTGATCCAGACCTATGGCATGGTGTTCTTCAACGCCGTCAACGCCATGCTGGCCAACAAGATCACGCGCGACGACGTATTCCTGAACGTGCTGCCGTTCTTCCATACCGGCGGCCTGAACCTGTATGCCAACCCGGTGCTGCACGCCGGCGGCACGGTGCACATCATGCGGCAGTTCGAGCCGCAGGTCGTGCTGGACCGGCTCGACAGCAAATCGGGCGAGGGCATCACCATGTTTTTCGCGGTGCCGGCGGTCTACCTGTTCCTGAGCCAGCACGCGGGCTTCGCGCAGGCGGACTTCTGCGGCGTGCGCAACATGTCGGCGGGCGGCTCGCCGGTGCCGCGGCCGCTGCTGGAAGCCTACCTGGCCAAGGGCGTCACCATCTGCTTCGGCTTCGGCATGACCGAAACCGGTCCTACGGTCTTTGTCTGCGACGAAGACACCGCGCGCCGCAAGATCGGCACCATCGGCAAGCCGGTGGGGTCGATGCTGACGCGCATCGTCGACCCGCGGGGCCATGACGTCGCACCCGGCGAGCGCGGCGAACTGCTGATCAAGGGACCGGGTGTCACACCCGGCTACTGGAACCTGCCGGAAGCGACCGCCAACGCGATCCGCGACGGCTGGCTGCATTCCGGCGACATCGCCTGGCGCGACGATGAGGGCGACTACTACATCGTCGACCGCGCCAAGGACATGTATATCTCCGGCGGCGAGAACGTCTATCCCGCCGAGGTCGAGAACGTGTTGTTCCAGCTGCCGGGCGTGGCTGAGGCCGCCGTGATCGGCACGCCGGACGAACGCTGGGGCGAGACCGGCATGGCGCTGTTGGTGCTGCGCGCTGGCGCCACGCTCGATGCAGAGCAGGTCATCGCCCATTGCAAGGCGCAGCTCGCCGGCTACAAGGTGCCGCGCCACGTGCGCTTTGTCGACGCCTTGCCGCGCACGCCATCGGGCAAGGTGGAAAAGCACAGGCTGCGCGCCAGGTTTGCCGGCTGAGGCGCCACGTTTTGCCATAAGCATTTCCCGCAGTTCCCCCGCAGTTCCGCAGTCCGCAGTCCGCAGTCCGCAGTCTCCGCTGTTCTCCATTGACGTTCGTCGCTACCGCCCCGACACGGGCGACAGAAGGAGGGTGACATGCATTCCAGGCAGTTTCCGCCGCAGCAAGAAAGCCGCCTGCGCCGCACGGCGTTCGCCATCGCAGCCGCGATGCTGGCCGCCGCCTGCGGCTCGGGCGATGACAACAATGGCAGCGGCAGCAACCCCAACACCAAGCCTGCATATATCGGCACGGTCACCATCAACAGCTACAACGGCAGCAGCGACGACCTGCTGACCGCGGGGCTGGGCAAGGACGGACTCGCCAGCGCCACCGCGCCCGTGCCGACCAATGCCACCGCGCCGACCGCGGCGGAACTGCGCCGCTATGCGATCTACGCCAACTACCGCGCCATCGTGGATACGACCGCGGCTGGCGGCTATGGCTCGCTGTATGGCCCCAACGTGGACGCTCAGGGCAATGTCACCGGCTCTGAAGGCAAGATCGCCGGCGTGGAATACCTGGCGTTCTCGGACGACGGCACAGGCCAGCAGAACGTGACCATGCTGGTGCAGATCCCGGCCGGCTTCGACACCGCCAGGCCGTGCTTGATCACCGCGACGTCTTCGGGCTCGCGCGGCGTGTACGGCGCCATTGCCACCGGCGAATGGGGGCTGAAGCGCGGCTGCGCGGTCGCCTATACCGACAAGGGCACTGGTGCCGCGCCGCACGACCTGGATACCGATACCGTGCCGCTGATAGACGGCACCCGCGCCACGCGCGCCGCCGCCGGCAAGAATGCGCAGTTCGCCGCGCCCGCCGGCGCCACGTCGCTGGCGGACTTCACCGCCGCCAGCCCGCACCGGCTCGCGTTCAAGCACGCGCATTCGCAGCGCAATCCGGAGAAGGACTGGGGCAAGTTCACGCTGCAGGCGGTCGAGTTCGCGATCTGGGCGATCAACGACCGCTTCGGCGCCGTGTCCGCCAATGGCACGCGCCAGCGCAGCATGGACAAGGACAAGATCCTGGTGATTGCGTCGAGCGTGTCAAACGGCGGCGGCGCCGCGGTGGCCGCGGCCGAGCAGGATGCCGATGGGTTGATCGACGGCGTCGCCGTGGGCGAGCCCAACCTCAACATGCCGCCGGACACGGGCGTCGTGGTGCGGCGCGGCGGCGTGCAGGTCCTGTCCTCGGGCCGCACGCTGTATGACTACACCAGCACGGCCAACCTGCTCCAGCACTGCGCCGCGCGCACCACCGCGCTGACGCAGTCCCCCTTCTACGACAACCCGACCATGGCGCCATTCTTCGCCGCGCGATGCACCACGCTCGCGGAAAAGGGGCTGGTCACCGGCGCCAACACCAGCGAGCAGAGCGCCAGCGCGCTGCAGGTCCTGCATGAAGCGGGCTGGGAGTCCGAATCCGATGACCTGCACCCGTCGCTGGCCGCATTCGACACGGCTGCCGCGATTACCGTGACCTATGCCAACGCCTACGCGCAGGCGAGCGTGACCGACAAGCTTTGCGGCTACAGCTTCGCCAATACGCTGACCGATCTGAAGCCGGCCGCGATTGCCCCCGCGGCGCTGGCATCGATGTTCGCCACGGGCAACGGCATCCCGCCGCAGCCGCCGTCGGTGCAGCTGATCAACGACCTCGACCCGACGCACGGACCGTACCTGAACCTGGTTTCGGTGTCGGCATCGAACGGCCGCACCGACCTCAACTACGATGGCGCCGATTGCCTGCGCAAGCTGCTGGCCGGCAGCGACGCCGCGGCGCGCGCACTGCAGGCGGGCCAGGCGCTGACGCTGCGCAACGGCAACCTGCGCGGCAAGCCGGCGGTGATCGTGCATGGCCGCAGCGACGGTTTGCTGCCGGTGAACCATACCTCGCGCCCGTACCTGGGGCTGAACCGGCAGAAGGAGGGCGTGACCAGCAAGCTGTCGTACATCGAAGTGGAGAATGCCCAGCATTTCGATGCCTTCATCGGGCTGGTGCCGGGCTACAGCAACCGCTACGTGCCGCTCCATGTCTACCTGAACCGCGCGCTCGACGCCGTCTACGACAACCTGACCACCGGCAAGGCGCTGCCGCCATCGCAGGTGGTGCGCACCACGCCGCGCGGCGGCACCTTCAACACGCCGGCGCCCACGCTGCTGCCGTCCAATGTCCCGCCGATCGCCGCCACGCCCGCACCGGGCAATGCGATTTCCGTCAACGCTTCGACCGTAGAGGTGCCCAACTGATGACCGACGCCATGCCGCGCGTGCTGACGCAACGCGACTTCGACCGCTTCGCCGCGCTGTCGCGCGACGACAACCCGATCCACTGCGATCCGGCCTTTGCCCGCGGCACGCACTTCGGTGCCACGGTGGCGCACGGCATGTTCCTGTTTTCGCTGCTGTGCGCCCATACCTGGCGGGAGCTTGCCGCGCCCGCGCTGCCGGTGGCGCAGACGCTGATGTTCCCGACGCCGGCCTTCGCCGGCGACGCGGTGGCGTTTGCCCTGGTCCCGCAGCCACAGCCACAGGCGGGGCTGGCGGCTTTCGGCACCACCGTCAGCGCTGGCCTTCCCGGTGCGGCGCCGCGCGTCGCGGCCACAGGCGAATCGTCGTGGCTGGCCGACGCGGCACCGGGCCGGCTGCCATCGTGGCCGGGCGAGCAGCCGGAGCCCGGGGGCGATCCGGCGCTGTACGGCCTGCGCCCCGGGCAGTCGGCTAGCGCCATGCGCGCCTTCACAGCGGCCGATATCGGCGAGTACGTCGCCCTGACCGGCGATTCCAACCCGTACCACGCCGACGCCGCCTTCGCCCGCGCGCGCGGGTTCGGCGAGGCGGTGGTGCCGTTGCCGCTGCTGGCCGGCATGTTCTCGGACCTGCTCGGCACCCGCTTGCCGGGGCGCGGCACCGGCTGGATGAAGCAATCGCTGCGTCTGGCCTCGGCGGCGCGGCTGGATGAGGCGCTGACGGCGCAGGTGCGCATCGTCCGGCTGCGCGCCGGCAAGGACCTGGTCAACCTGGCGAGCGTGGTCACCGGCGAGGATGGCCGCGTGGTCGTGCAGGGCGAGTCGCTGGTGCTGGTGCGTAACCTGGCGGACAAGGGAAGCGAGAGCCGGGCGGCATAGCGAGGCGCGTCACAAGGTCCGCCGCGTATCGTTTGCTTCACTCGATAACGTGCGGCGGCGGTCCTTGAAATGTCGCGACAAAGCCTTATCTTTCGGATATCCAGTGTCCGGCAGGGCATCCAGGCAACCCGGCGGGTGAAGCCCGGAGCCAGCGCCCCCCGCATCAGGACACGACCTATCCGAGAGAGGGAATCCTATGCGTCTTGACAAGCTGACCACCCGGTTCCAGGAAGCGCTGGCTGAAGCGCAAAGCCTGGCCCTGGCCAACGACAACCAATATATCGACCCGCAGCATGTGCTGCGCGCGCTGCTGTCGCAGGACGACGGCGCTGCCCGCGCGCTGCTCGCACGCGCCGGCGTCAACGTGCAGGGCCTGCAGACGGCGCTGGACGCCGCCATCAAGCGCCTGCCGCAGGTGCAGGGCACCAACGAGGTCCAGATCGGCCGCGACCTGGTCAACCTGCTCAATGCCACCGAGAAAGAAGCGCTCAAGCGCGGCGACCAGTTCATCGCCAGCGAGCTGTTCCTGCTTGCCGTGTCCGACGACAAAGGTGACGCCGGGCGCATCGCGCGCGAGAACGGCCTGAACCGCAAGTCGCTGGAATCGGCCATCCAGGCCGTGCGCGGCGGCGAATCGGTCAACAGCGCCGAAGCCGAGGGCCAGCGCGAGGCGCTGAAGAAATACACCATCGACCTGACCGAGCGTGCCCGCATCGGCAAGCTCGATCCCGTCATCGGCCGCGACGACGAGATCCGCCGCGCGATCCAGATCCTGCAGCGCCGCACCAAGAACAACCCGGTGCTGATCGGCGAACCCGGCGTGGGCAAGACCGCGATCGTGGAAGGGCTGGCGCAGCGCATCGTCAACGGCGAAGTGCCGGAAAGCCTGAAGAACAAGCGCGTGCTGGTGCTCGACATGGCCGGCCTGCTGGCCGGCGCCAAGTACCGCGGCGAGTTCGAGGAACGCCTGAAGGCCGTGCTGAACGACGTCGCCAAGGACGAGGGCCAGACCATCGTCTTCATCGACGAGATCCACACCATGGTCGGCGCGGGCAAGGCCGAGGGCGCGATCGACGCGGGCAACATGCTCAAGCCGGCGCTGGCGCGCGGCGAGCTGCACTGCATCGGCGCGACCACGCTGGACGAATACCGCAAGTACATCGAGAAGGACGCCGCGCTCGAGCGCCGCTTCCAGAAGGTGCTGGTCGACGAGCCCACGGTGGAAGCCACCATCGCCATCCTGCGCGGCCTGCAGGAGAAGTATGAGCTGCACCACGGCGTCGAGATCACCGACCCGGCCATCGTCGCCGCGGCGGAGCTGTCGCACCGCTATATCACTGACCGCTTCCTGCCCGACAAGGCCATCGACCTGATCGACGAGGCGGCCGCGCGCATCAAGATGGAAATCGACTCCAAGCCGGAGGCGATGGACAAGCTCGAGCGCCGCACCATCCAGCTCAAGATCGAGCGCGAAGCGGTCAAGAAGGAGACCGACGAAGCCTCGCTCAAGCGCCTCGACCTGATCGAGCAGGAAATCGCGCGCCTGGAGAAAGAGTACGCCGACCTGGACGAGATCTGGAAGGCCGAGAAGGGCGCCGCGCAGGGCACGGCCGCGCTGAAGGAAGAGATCGAGAAGGTCAAGCTGGAGATCGCGAAGCTGCAGCGCGAAGGCAAGCTCGACAAGGTGGCCGAACTGCAGTACGGCAAGCTGCCGGGCCTGGAAGGCAAGCTCAAGGCCGCGACCGACGCCGAGGCCAGCGAGCAGAAGCAGCCCAACAAGCTGCTGCGCACGCAAGTGGGTGCCGAGGAAATCGCGGAAGTGGTGAGCCGCGCGACCGGCATCCCGGTGTCGAAGATGATGCAGGGCGAGCGCGAGAAGCTGCTGAAGATGGAAGAGCGCCTGCATGCGCGCGTGGTGGGCCAGGACGAGGCCGTGCGGCTGGTGTCCGACGCCATCCGCCGTTCGCGTGCCGGGCTGGCGGACGAGAACAAGCCCTATGGCTCGTTCCTGTTCCTGGGTCCGACCGGTGTCGGCAAGACCGAGCTGTGCAAGGCGCTGGCCGAGTTCATGTTCGATTCCGAAGAGCACCTGATCCGCATCGACATGAGCGAATTCATGGAGAAGCACAGCGTCAGCCGACTGATCGGCGCGCCGCCGGGATACGTGGGCTATGAGGAAGGCGGCTACCTGACCGAGGCCGTGCGCCGCAAGCCGTATAGCGTGGTGCTGCTCGACGAAGTCGAGAAGGCCCACCCGGACGTCTTCAACGTGCTGCTGCAGGTGCTGGACGACGGCCGCCTGACCGATGGCCAGGGCCGCACGGTGGACTTCAAGAACACGGTGATCGTGATGACGTCCAACCTGGGTTCGCAGATCATCCAGTCGATGGCCGGCGAGCCGCAGGAAGCGATCAAGGGCGCGGTCTGGCAGGAAGTGCGCACGCATTTCCGGCCGGAATTCCTGAACCGGATCGATGAAGTCGTGGTGTTCCACGCGCTCGACCAGAAGAACATCGAGTCGATCGCGCGCATCCAGCTGCAGCGCCTGCAGGTTCGCCTGGCCCGCATGGACATGACGCTGGAGGTCAGCGACCACGCGCTGGAGAAGATCGCCAGCGCGGGCTACGACCCGGTGTTCGGGGCGCGGCCGCTCAAGCGGGCGATCCAGCAGCAGATCGAGAACCCGGTGGCGCGCGCCATCCTGGAAGGCAAGTTCGCGGCGAAGGATGTGGTGCCGGTGGACTATGTGGATGGCGAGTTCACGTTCGGGCGGGCCGTCCACTAACATCTGAGGCAGCCCGGATGCCGACAACCCCCTGCGTGTTGCGCGCAGGGGGTTTTTTTCGTCTGTACAGCGGCTGGCGCGTGTAACGCGGATCGGGCGCGTGAAAATTTTGCATACGCGAGGGATCGGCGGCTTGCTGGCGCCCGTGCGATGCGGCCGAACACCGAGTGGCACACTTTTCGCGTTGCAAAAGGGTTGAGTTTCCTTCTGACGCGCTGCGACGCCATGCAGCCATCCCTACAGGAGCCAATCCATGACCGACAAGTCCTTCCTCACAGACGTCAAGACCCTGCGCGAGCGCGCCCGCAAGCACATCGACGAGGGGGCCGTGACCGCGGGCTATACGGCGGACCGCGAGGCGGTGCTGAAGTTGCTCAACGATGCGCTGGCCACCGAGATCGTCTGCGTGCTGCGCTATCGCCGCCACTACTTCATGGCCCAGGGCCCGAACTCGAAGAGTGTCGCCGAAGAATTCCTGGCCCACTCCAATGAAGAGCAGGGCCATGCCGACCAGATCGCCGAGCGCATCGTCCAGCTTGGCGGCGAGCCCGACTTCGCGCCGGACGGCCTGACCAGCCGTTCGCATGCCGAGTATGTCCCGGGCAACAACCTGACCGAGATGATCAAGGAAGACCTGGTGGCCGAGCGCATCGCCATCGACAGCTATCGCGAGATCATCAGGTTCCTGGGCGAGCGTGACCCGACCTCGCGCCGCATGATGGAAGAGATCCTGGCGGTGGAAGAAGAACACGCCGACGAGATGGCGGACCTGTTGGCGCGCCAGGGCGGCTGAGGCTCCGCGCGGAGATTCGCTGCGGGTTGTCCCGGACTTGACCGCGATCAAATCAGACCCCGCGGCGACCCGATACCATTCACTTGTCATGGAGATGCGGGGGCGCTCTTCATGACTTGTCTACCCGTTTCCGGAATGGAAACTTCGCCCGCACCGGTTTGCCGGTGCGGGCGTTTTCTTTTGTGCGTGCCGGTTGCGCCACACCGTGCCACACCGTGCCATGCCGCGCTACCTGGAGCCCCGTCGTCCCCATATGACGGCATGCCGATATTTCCGTCCGATCTTATGCAAAAAACAGTAAAGGATCGGCGAAACCATTCGTTCCGTCGAGAAAGCCCCGTCGGTAGTCTTGCTCCTGACACAAGCCCGCCCCAGACGGTGGGCGAAGGCAACCAGAGGCGCCTGGCGCCCATTCATGACAGACGGGAGCAACACAAATGATCCGCAAACTGGCCATCGGCCTGGCAGTCCTGGGCGCCCTGGGCGCGGCGCAGACCGCTTCGGCGACCAGCCTGCTCAATGTTTCCTATGACCCGACGCGCGAACTGTACGTCGACGTCAATGCCGCCTTCGCCAAGGCCTGGAAGGCCCAGGGCGGCGATGCCGTGACCGTGCGCCAGTCCCATGGCGGATCCGGCAAGCAGGCCCGTTCGGTGATCGACGGGCTGGACGCTGACGTGGTGACGCTGGCGCTGGGCTACGACGTCGACGCCATCGCCGAGAGGGGCCTGATCAGGACCGACTGGCAAAAGCGCCTGCCGCATAACGCTTCGCCGTACACCTCGACCATCGTGTTCCTGGTGCGCAAGGGCAACCCCAAGGGCATCAAGGACTGGGGCGACCTGGTCAAGCCGGGCGTGCAGGTGATCACGCCGAACCCCAAGACCTCGGGCGGCGCGCGCTGGAACTACCTGGCCGCATGGGGCTATGCGCTGCGCCAGCCGGGCGGCAATGAAGCCAAGGCGCGCGAGTTCGTCGGCGAACTGCTCAAGCACGTGCCGGTGCTGGATTCCGGCGCGCGCGGCGCCACCACCACGTTCGTCGAGCGCGGCCTGGGTGACGTGCTGCTGGCCTGGGAAAACGAAGCCATCCTGGCCATCAAGGAACTGGGTCCCGACAAGTTCGAGATCGTCGCTCCGTCGATCTCGATCCTGGCCGAACCGCCGGTGGCCGTGGTCGACAAGGTGGTCGACAAGAAGGGCACGCGCAAGGCCGCCGAGGCCTACCTGCAGTTCCTGTACACCGACGAAGGCCAGGAGATCGCCGCGAAGAACTACTACCGTCCGATCTCGCAGAAGGTGGCGGCCAAGTACGCGGCCAACTTCCCCAAGGTGAAGCTGTTCACCATCGATGAAGCGTTCGGCGGCTGGCAGAAGGCCCAGAAGACCCACTTCGCCGATGGCGGCTCGTTCGATCAGATTTATCAACCCGGCAAGAAATAGCCCCGGGAATAACACCGATCAGGCCGGCGGGCCGGGCCGCGTGGGGCGGTCCGGCACCGAGCCGGCCTACAAGAAGAAGGAAGCCCCGATGTCCATCCTGACGCTCTCCGGCAGCCCGTCGGTCCAGTCCCGCTCCGGCCTTGTGCTGGCGCACCTGCGCTCCGCGCTGGAGGCCGCTGGCGAACGCACCCGCCACCTGGACCTGCGCGACCTGCCGGCGGGTCCGCTGCTGGCGGCGCGCGTGGACGACCACGCCATTGCCGGCGCCGCCCGCGCGGTGGCCGAGGCCCAGGTGGTGGTGCTGGCCACGCCGGTCTACAAGGCCGCCTACAGCGGCCTGCTCAAGGCCTTCCTGGACCTGCTGCCGCAGACCGGCCTGCGCGACAAGATCGTGCTGCCGATCGCCACCGGCGGCAGCCTCGCCCATGCGCTGGCGATCGACTACGCGCTGCGCCCGGTGCTGTCCGCGCTGGGTTCGCGCCAGATCCTGCCCGGCATCTTTGCCGTGGACCAGCAGATCGAAATCTCCGACTTGGGCGGCGTGCGCCAGGCGCGCTTCGACGCCGCGCTGTCGGCCCGCCTGGACGAAGGCCTGCTGCGCGTGCGCGACGCACTGGCCCATGCCCGCATCGAGGTCCCGCTCGACGCACTCGACGTTGTGCCCGGCGCCTTCGTGCAGCGCGCCGCCGCTGCCGCCGTGGTGGCGGAGCGATGTACCGCCTGACCTGAATTCCTGATGTATTGGCGCCGGCCAGCCCGTCGCCGCGGCAGCAACGCCGCCAGCCATGCCACCGGCAATCCGGGTAGGCAGGGCGGGATGTTGCCCGCGTTTCCACGCAATCCAACTTCAGAACATACGCCGGCTCCCTGGCCGGCCAAGAAGGAAATCGCATGACCACCACCATCAAGCCGGCCGGCTCGCTGCGCCGCCGTTTGTATATCGCGGCGCTGGTCGCCGCCACTGGCCTGGCCTACGGCCTGCTGCCCGGCCGCGCCGAAGCGCAATCCAAGAGCATCGACGCCAGGGTGCTGCGCATCGGCTACCAGAAGTACGGCACGCTGACGCTGCTGAAGGCGCGCGGCACGCTGGAAAAGCGGCTGGCGCCGCAAGGCATCACCGTCAAGTGGACGGAATTCCCGGCCGGCCCGCAGTTGCTGGAAGGCCTCAATGTCGGCGCCGTCGACTTCGGCACCGTGGGCGAGGCGCCGCCGATCTTCGCGCAGGCCGCCGGCGCGCAGCTGGTCTATGTCGGCAACGAACCGCCGGCGCCGGCCGCCGAGGCCATTGTCGTGCCCAAGGGATCGGCGCTGCGCTCGGTGGCCGACCTGCGCGGCAAGCGCGTGGCCCTCAACAAGGGCTCGAACGTGCATTACCTGCTGGTGCGCCAGTTGGAGAAGGCCGGCCTGCAGTACAGCGATATCCAGCCGGTCTACCTGCCGCCCGCCGATGCGCGCGCGGCCTTCGAGCGCGGCTCGGTCGATGCCTGGGTGATCTGGGATCCGTTCTTCGCCGCCGCCGAGAAGCAGCTGGGCGCACGCGTGCTGGCCGATGGCCGTGGCGCCGACGGCAAGAACGTGGTCAGCAACCACCAGTTCTACCTGGCGTCGCGTCCCTACGCACAGGCCAGGCCCGAGATCGTGCGCCTGATCCTCGATGAACTCGCCACGCTGGGCACGTGGGCGGAAAAGAACCCCAAAGACGCGACCGCCGTGCTGACCGGCGAAGTCGGCCTGCCTGCCGACGTGCTGGAACTGGCGGTCTCGCGCTTCGCTTACGGCGCGCGCCCGGTCAGCGCCGACGTGCTGGCCGAGCAGCAGCGCATCGCAGATGCCTTCCACGCGCTCAAGCTGATCCCCAAGCCGGTCAAGGTGGCGGATGCGCGCTGGGAGGTGCCGCAACAGAGGCCGCAGCAGCAGGCGCAGCGCTAAGCGCCGCACAACAACAAGGAGCACGACATGAACGTATTCTGGTTTATCCCCACCCACGGCGACAGCCGCTACCTCGGCACCTCCGAAGGCGCGCGCGAAGTCAGTTTCGACTATATGAAGCAGGTCGCGGTGGCCGCCGATACGCTCGGCTATGAAGGGGTGCTGATCCCTACCGGTCGTTCTTGCGAAGACCCGTGGGTGGCGGCGGCGGCCCTGTCAGCCGTGACGCAGCGCCTCAAGTTCCTGGTGGCCGTGCGCCCGGGCCTGATGGCGCCGACGCTGGCCGCGCGCATGGCGGCCACGTTCGACCGCCTCTCCAATGGCCGGCTGCTGATCAACCTCGTCACCGGCGGCGACACCGCCGAGCTGGAAGGCGATGGCCTGTTCCTCGACCACGGCGCGCGCTACGAGGCCTCGGCCGAGTTCCTGCGCATCTGGCGCGACGTGCTGGCGGCCAGCCATGACAGCGGCCAGATCGACTACCAGGGCAAGCATCTGAGCGTGAAGGGCGCGCGCGTCCTCTATCCGCCGCCGCAGCGGCCGCATCCGCCGGTGTACTTCGGCGGCTCGTCGGCGCCGGCGCACGCGCTGGCGGGCGAGCAGGTCGATACCTACCTGACCTGGGGCGAACCACCGGCGGACGTGGCGCAGAAGCTGGAAGATGTGCGCCGGCATGCGGCCACGCATGGCCGCACGGTCCGCTTCGGCATCCGGCTGCACGTGATCGTGCGCGAGACCGATGCCGCCGCGTGGGCCGCCGCCGAAGACCTGATCAGCCGCCTCGACGATGAGACCGTGGCGCGCGCGCAGGCAGTGTTCGCAAAGATGGATTCGGAAGGGCAGCGCCGCATGGCCGCGCTGCATGCGGGCGGCAGTGCGCGCCGCACGCGCGAGGCGCTGGAAATCAGCCCCAACCTGTGGGCGGGCGTCGGCCTGGTGCGCGGCGGCGCGGGCACTGCGCTGGTGGGCGATCCGCACACCGTTGCCGGGCGCATGCGCGAGTACGCCGAACTCGGCATCGACACCTTCGTGCTGTCCGGTTATCCGCACCTGGAAGAGGCCTACCGCTTTGCCGAACTGGTGTTTCCGCTGCTGCCGCGCTCGGTGCGCGAGAAGTTGCCGGGCAAGGTGCTGTCGGGCCCGTTCGGCGAAGTCATGGCGACCGGCATCGTGCCGCGCGCCGCGCAAAGCTGAAGGAGGACAGCATGAGCGCTCCTCATCTTCCGTTGCCACGCCGACATCCAGCCGCGCTGGCGCGCGCCGTGGCGCCATGGATCGTGCCGGTGCTGCTGGTCGTGGTGTGGCAGGCGGCCTCGCAGAACGGCTGGCTGTCGAACCGCGTGCTGCCGGCCCCGCTGGCCGTGTTGCAGGCCGCATGGGACCTGGCCCGTTCGGGCGAGTTGTGGAAACACGTTGGCGTCAGCACCTGGCGCGCGCTGGCCGGGTTTGCCATTGGCGGCGGGCTGGGCCTGCTGCTGGGGCTGCTGACCGGCACCTTTCGCGGCGCGGCCACGCTGCTCGACAGCACGCTGCAGATGGTGCGCAATATCCCGCCGCTGGCGCTGATCCCGCTGGTGATCCTGTGGTTCGGCATCGACGAGAGCGCCAAGCTGTTCCTGGTGGCGCTGGGGGTGTTCTTCCCGGTGTACCTGAACACCTGCCACGGCATCCGCTCGGTCGATACCGGGCTGGTGGAGATGGCGCGCAGCTACGGGCTGTCCGGCTGGCAGCTCTGCCGTGAAGTGATCCTGCCCGGGGCGTTGCCGGGGATCCTGGTGGGCGTGCGTTTTTCGCTCGGGTTGATGTGGGTGATCCTGATCGTCGCGGAGACCATCTCCGCGCAATCCGGCATCGGCTACATGACCATGAACGCGCGCGAATTCCTGCAGACCGATGTGGTGCTGGTGGGCATCCTGCTCTATGCGCTGCTGGGCAAGCTGGCCGACTTGCTGTCACGCGGGCTGGAGCGCTACTGGCTGCGCTGGCACCCCGGCTACGCAGCCGCCTGAAACACGCAACGCCGCACGCGCGGCAGGGAGATCGACATGCAGATGTATCCGGTGGAACAGGCCGCGCTGGTCGAACTGGAAGCGGGCCTCGCGCACCGCGAGGCAGTCAGGCACGAGGCAGCGGCACCGCGCCGCCATGGAGGCGTCGCGCTGCGCTTGCGCCAGGTGGTCAAGCGCTATGACGGCCGCGAAGTGCTGCACGATGTGGCGCTCGACGTGGCGCCGGGCGAGTTCGTCGCCATCGTCGGGCGCAGCGGCTGCGGCAAGAGCACGCTGCTGCGGCTGGTGGCGGGGCTGGAAGGGACTGACGGCGGCACCATTGCGATCGACGGTGACACGCATGACCACGTGAGAAGCCGCCGCGGGCGCGGCGCCGACGTGCGCGTGATGTTCCAGGACGCGCGGCTGCTGCCGTGGAAGCGCGTGCTGGACAACGTGGCGCTGGGCCTGCCGCGCGCGCGGCGCGGCGAAGCGGGCGAGGTGCTGGCGCAGGTGGGCCTGGCCGAGCGCGCGCAGGCGTGGCCCGCAAGGCTGTCCGGCGGGCAGCGGCAGCGCGTGGCGCTGGCGCGCGCGCTGGTGCATCACCCGCAGTTGCTGCTGCTCGATGAGCCGCTGGGCGCGCTGGATGCGCTCACGCGCATCGAAATGCAGGGGCTGATCGAAGGCCTGTGGCGGCGGCTTGGCTTCACGGCGCTGCTGGTGACGCACGACGTCTCCGAGGCCGTGGCACTGGCTGACCGTATCGTGCTGATCGAGGATGGCCATATCGCCATGGACGAGCGCGTGGCGCTGGCGCGGCCGCGCCAGCGCGGCGACGCCGGCTTCGCGCGCCTGGAAGCCGCGGTGCTGCAGCGGGTGATGCGGCAAGCGCCGGCGGCTTCTTCGCCCCTCGATGCGGCAATGAAGCGCCGTGCGCAGCGCATCGACAAGGGCGCGCACATCGACAGGCCGGAATCTTCATTCGCCGCCGCCCGCTGAACTCCTATCATGAGCAGGCAGGCGCGCGCGGCGACAGCAGCGCCGTTGCCATCACCAATCCGGCCATGGGACCCGACGTGGTCCGGTCAACCGAAGGAAATCGCCATGCCAGGCGTGCATGAACCCGCCAGCGCAGCCACTCCGCTGCAACGCTATCTGGAATCGCTGCCGCGCCGGCCGCTGGCCGACCGGCAACTGTGGCGCGACGCGCGCGGGCAGGTGCAGGGACAATTCTTCAATTGCTCGCTGACCAGCGCCTTCGAGCCGCTGGTGACCCTGGCCGACCGCGCGGTGGTCGCGCATGAAGGCTCGATCCATACTTATGCCGACGATGGCGTGGGCCTGGCGGCGTGGAAGCTTTTCGCGATGGCCGCCGACGACACCACGCTGGTGTCGCTGGACCGCCTGTCGCGGCTGCTGCACGCGATCAACTACTTTGCCGCCGACGGTGCGCACAAGCTGGTGCTGAACGTGCACAACCGGCTGCTTGCCGCGGTCGCCGACGATCACGGCGCCGCGTTCCGGCGCGCACTGCAGTCGCTGGGGTTGCCGCTGGAGCGCTTCGTGATCCAGGTGCCGGCCAGCGCCAACGACGACCTGCCGCTGCTGCTGCATGTGGTCGGCAACTATCGCCGCAACGGCTTCGCGGTCAGCCTGCAGGCGTCGGATCCGGCCGAGGCGGGCGCGCTGATGGCGCATGCGTTGCCGGACTGGCTCAAGCTCGACATGCGCCGCACCTGGACCGATCGCCAGCTGGCGGGGCTGCGCGCCAGCGCCGTCAGCGCCGGCGTTACGCTGATCGGGCGGCGGCTGCAGAACGCCGAAAGCGTGGAGCGGCTGCAGGCGGCAGGCATCGGCCTGGGGCAGGGCGCTTTCGCCGGCGCGCTGGTCAGCACGGCCGGCCTGCGGGCACAAGTGGCGGCCACGGGCGCGCCAGCGGCACACGAACTCAGCAAGGAGCCGGTATGACGCGAGCGATCGGAGCATCGGCAGGGCCATCATCGGCGGCGCATGGTACCCGCCTGGAAATTCCGCGACACCTGCAGGTGCTGACCGTGCCGGGCCTGCATGGCAGCGGCCCGGGGCACTGGCAGAGCCGCTGGGAGAAGCGCTTCCCGGACTGGCAGCGCGTGGAGCAGCATGACTGGGCGCCCGAGCCTGCCGCTGTGGGCCGAGCGCGTCTCGGAAGGCGTGATGCGGGCGCAACGCGTGGCCACGCGCGGCGCGGTGCTGGTGGCGCATAGCTTCGGCTGCCTGGCGACGCTGCGGCAGGCGTCGCTGGACCCGGCGGGCATTGCCGGCGCGATGCTGGTGGCGCCGGCCGATCCCGACAAGTTCGCCGTCGCCAGCCTGCTGCCGACCTACCGCCTGCCGTTCCCGACCATCCTGGTGGCCAGCCGCAACGATCCGTGGATGCCGCAGCGCACCGCCTTCAGCTGGGGCACGCTGTGGGGCAGTGAACTGGTCGATGCCGGCAACCTGGGGCATATCAACGCCGATTCGGATCTGGGCGACTGGGCCGAGGGCCTGGAGCTGGTGGGCACGCTGGTGCAGCGTATCGCGAATGCACGGGATGCCGGGGCTACTGAAGTGATGTCCGCGGCATGGGAAGCCGGGCTGGAAGTGGCGCCGGGCGCTCCATATATCTAAATCGTCTAAGAAAATTCAGAAAGATTCGTTCTGTTTATAAGGGTGGGTCTGCAGAATCTGTCTCGTAGGCCGGCGCAATATGCGCGGGCGTCATAAGGATCCGGTGTCCGAAGCCGGCCGACGACAGACGAGACGACATGCCACCCTCCCTATCTCTGGCGGATGCCCCCACGCCGGGCATCCCCGATGCGCCGGCCTCGCGTGCGCCGCGCGGTCCCGCCAGGCAGCGCTTTACCGTGCTTCCCGGCTTCGGCCTGTCGCTGGGCTTCACGCTGTTCTACCTGACGCTGATCGTCCTGGTCCCGCTGTCGGCGACGTTCCTGAAGACGTTCACGATGACCTGGGACGCGTTCTGGACGGCGATCACGGCGCCGCGCGTGGTGGCATCGCTGCAGCTGAGCTTCGGCGCGTCGCTGGTCGCGGCCATCGCCAATACCGTGTTCGGGCTGATTGTCGCGTGGGTGCTGGTGCGCTACCGCTTTTCCGGCAAGCGCCTGATCGATGCGCTGGTCGACCTGCCGTTCGCGCTGCCGACCGCGGTGGCCGGCATCGCGCTGACCGCGCTGTTCGCCGGCAACGGCTGGATCGGCCGCTACCTCGAGCCACTCGGCATCAAGGTTGCATTCACGCCGCTGGGCGTGGTGGTGGCGCTGACCTTCATTGGCCTGCCGTTCGTGGTGCGCACGGTGCAGCCGGTGCTCGAAGACGTGGAGCAGGAACTGGAAGAGGCGGCCGCCAGCCTGGGCGCCAACCGGCTGCAGACCTTCCGGCGCGTGATCCTGCCGGCGATCCTGCCGGCGCTGCTGACGGGTTTCGCGCTGTCCTTCGCGCGCGCCACCGGCGAGTACGGTTCGGTGGTCTTTATCTCCGGCAACATGCCGATGGTGTCGGAGATCGCGCCGCTGATGATCTATTCCAAGCTGGAGCAATACGACTATGCGGGCGCCACCGCGGTGGCGGTGGTGATGCTGGTGATCTCGTTCGGGCTGCTGCTGTTGATCAACCTGCTGCAGGCGTGGACGCGCCGCCACCAGTCGGGTGCGCGCGCTGCCCTCGCAACGGAAGCGCCCGCGACGGGCAAGGAGTTCTGACATGGCGGGCGCGGTTTCGGGACGCCTGGGCGCGCAGCGCCAGGACCGGGTCCATCACCAGTTCGACGCCACCGGCGAGGCACCGTGGGTGCGCTATACGCTGATCATGCTGGCGGTGCTGTTCCTCACGCTGTTCCTGTTCGTGCCGCTGGCTTCGGTCTTCTATGAAGCGCTGCGCAAGGGCGTGCAGACCTACTGGGAAGCGCTGGTCGAGCCCGACGCGCTGGCCGCGATCCAGCTCACGCTGACGGTGGCGGCGATCGCGGTGCCGCTGAACGTGGTGTTCGGCGTGGCGGCGGCGTGGGCCATCGCCAAGTTCGAGTTTCGCGGCAAGAACCTGCTGATCACGTTGATCGACCTGCCGTTCTCGGTGTCGCCGGTGATCTCGGGCCTGGTCTACGTGCTGCTGTTCGGCGCGCAGGGCTGGTTCGGCCCGTGGCTGGAAGCGCATGACATCAAGATCATGTTCGCGGTGCCCGGCATCGTGCTGGCGACGATCTTCGTGACCTTCCCATTCGTGGCGCGCGAGCTGATCCCGCTGATGCAGGCGCAGGGCAGTGAAGAGGAAGAAGCCGCGATCGTGCTGGGCGCCTCGGGCTGGCAGACCTTCCGCCATATCACGCTGCCCAATATCCGCTGGGGCCTGCTGTACGGCGTGATCCTGTGCAATGCGCGGGCGATGGGCGAGTTCGGCGCGGTGTCGGTGGTGTCGGGCCATATCCGTGGGCTGACCAACACCATGCCGCTGCACGTTGAGATCCTTTACAACGAGTACAACTTCGCGGCGGCCTTCGCGGTGGCCTCGCTGCTGACGCTGCTGGCGCTGGTCACCCTCGGCATCAAGACGCTGGTGGAATGGCGCGCGCGCAAAGAGACGGAAGAGGCCGTGATCGAGCGGCCAATTGGAACAGCAGGAACAGCAGGAACAGCAGGCACGGCGGGAACCCCCCTGCAAGCATCGGTATAAGGAAACGGCATCATGAGCATCCAGGTCAAGAACGTAGAGAAGCGCTTTGGCGATTTTGTCGCGCTGGACAATGTCTCGCTCGATTTCGATGAAGGCGAGCTGACCGCGCTGCTGGGTCCGTCCGGTTGCGGCAAGACCACGCTGCTGCGCATCATCGCCGGGCTGGAGCGCGCCGACGCGGGCCAGATCGTGCTGGCCGGGCGCGATGCCTCGGACCAGCATGTGCGCCAGCGCCAGGTGGGCTTCGTGTTCCAGCACTATGCGCTGTTCAAGCATATGAGCGTGTTCGAGAACGTGGCCTTCGGCCTGCGCGTGAAGCCGCGTGCCGAACGCCCGAGCGAAGCGCAGATCCGCGAGAAGGTGCATTCGCTGCTCGACCTGGTCCAGCTCGACTGGCTGGCCGACCGCTACCCATCGCAGCTGTCCGGCGGCCAGCGCCAGCGGATCGCCCTGGCCCGCGCACTGGCGGTGGAGCCGCGCGTGCTGCTGCTCGATGAGCCCTTTGGCGCGCTCGACGCCAAGGTGCGCAAGGAACTGCGCCGCTGGCTGCGCCGCCTGCACGACGAGCTGCATGTGACCAGCGTATTCGTCACGCACGATCAGGAAGAAGCGCTCGAAGTGGCCGACCAGGTGGTGCTGATGAACCGCGGCCACGTCGAACAGTACGGCTCGCCCGAAGCGGTCTACAACCATCCGGCCACGCCGTTCGTGTTCGGCTTCCTCGGCAACGTGAACCTGTTCCACGGGCGGCTGGAAGTGGGCGAGAGCGGCGGCCTGCTGCATACCGGCGAGGCGGTGCTGCCGGTGGTCGGCAGCGGCCACGAGGCTGCAGGCGATGCGGTCGCGTATGTCCGTCCGCACGACCTGGACCTGGAGCGCTATTCGCCCGGTGCCGACGGCATCGCCGTGACCCTGCGCCGGGCGCTGACGCTGGGCCCGGTAGCCCAGCTCGAACTCGAGCGTGAAGACAACCAGGACGTGATCGAAGTGGCGCTTCCGCTCGAGCGCTTCCGCCATGCGGGCTTCCGCGAGGGCGAACTGCTCGCCGTGCGGCCGCGCCAGCTGCGCGTCTTTACGCAAGCCAACGGCACCGCGTCAATCAAAAAACAAGAGGCCGCTCGATGAACTTCCAGCAACTCCGATCGATCCGTGAGGCGGTACGCCGCCAGTTCAACCTGACCGAGGTCGCCAACGCGCTCTACACCTCGCAGCCCGGCGTGTCGCGCCAGATCCGCGAGCTGGAGGAAGAGCTGGGCGTGGAGATCTTCGAGCGCTACGGCAAGCGCCTGACCGGGCTGACCGAGCCTGGCCGCGAGATCGTGCGCATTGTCGAGCGCCTGCTGCTTGAAGCCGAGAACCTGCGCCAGGCCGGCGACGAGTTTGCCGGCCGCCATGTCGGGCGCCTGACCGTGGCCACCACGCACACGCAGGCCCGCTACGCGCTGCCGCGCGTGGTGCAGGCCTTCCGCCGCGAGTACCCGCACGTGACGCTCGCCCTGCAGGAAGCGTCGCCGATGCATATCGTCGAGCTGCTGCTGACGGGGCAGGCCGATATCGGCATCGCCACCGAAGCGCTGGCGACCGAAGCCGGGCTGACCTCGTTCGAAGCCTACAGCTGGCAGCACGTGCTGGTGGTCTCGCCCGACCATCCGCTCACGCGCCTGCCCGAGCCGACGCTGGAGGACGTGGCCGGCTTCCAGCTCATCACCTACGATGCCGGCTTTACCGGCCGCCGCAAGATCGACACGGCCTTCGCCGAAGCCGGCCTGCAGCCGGAAATCGTGCTGACCGCGCTGGACGCCGACGTGATCAAGACCTACGCCGAGCTGGAGCTGGGCGTGGGCATCATCGCCTCGATGGCGTACGACGAGCGCAAGGACTCGGGCCTGGTGCGCATCAACGCCGACCACCTGTTCGCGCCCAATACCACCAGCGTGGCCGTGCGCCGCGGCGCCTACCTGCGCGGATATGCGCACGCCTTCATCAATATGTTCGCGCCGCACCTGTCGCGCGACACCGTCAGCAGCGCGCTGTCGGAGCAGGACCGGCAGGTGCTGGCGGCCTGAGCGGCATTCCCCGTCAGCCGTGCACGGGCGTTGCCCGGCTCCGCATGGCGCCGGCGGCACTCCACCGCGTGCCGCGCGCGCCGTCTGCCCCTGCACGGTGCCGTTCGCGCCCCGTGTCCACCGTTCGTCGCAACAGGCTTTCTTCGTGCCCGGGTGAAGGGTAAAGTCCCTGCACGTGGCGCGCATTGCCAGTCAGGCCTGCGCGGCACGCCTTCCGCAGTGCAACAGATATTGCGCGCGGCTGCCCGCCGGGCAAGGAAAGAGGGGCAAGGGAGAGAGACGATCATGCGTGACGAACCGCTGCTGCGCTGGCAGTGGCGCGGCTATGGCCGCAACCACCAGCATCCCCGCAACCTGCTGCTGCATATCGTGGCCGTGCCGATGTTCATGGCGGGCACGGTACTGTGCGCCTACGGCATCCTGCGGCTGAGCCTGCCTGCGGTGGCGCTGGGACTGGTGTGCATGGGCATGTCGCTGGCACTGCAGGGGCGCGGGCACCGGCTGGAGGCCAACGCGCCGGAGCCGTTTGCCGGCCCGGCGGATATCGCCGGACGTATCTTCGCCGAGCAATGGATCACCTTCCCGCGTTATGTGCTGTCAGGCCAATGGTGGCGTGCGCTGGCCGGGGAGTGTGGCACACGCGTCACGTCGGGGGATTGCGCCAATTGCGCCGATTGCGCCGAGACTGGCCAGCGCTAACATACCGCCATGAACCGCTGCTTCTCCACCGTCGCCACCGCGCCCCCGTCGCGGCTCACCATCCTCGGCCGCGACCTGCTGTTCGTGCTGTGCATGAACACGGTGATTGCCGTCAGCCTCAACTACGGTTTCCAGACCGGCGGCACGCTCTGGCACAACTTTGTCTACAGCCAGCTGATCGGCCTGTCGATCTGGCTGCTGATCGACATCCCGCGCGTCGGCATCTGGTGGAACGACCGGCCGCGCCGCTGGCCCTTCCTGCTGCTGGCTGCCGCCGCGGTGCCGACCGGCGTGGTGATCGGCGGCTGGGCCACGCGCGTGGCGCTGGACCTGCCACCCAAGTCGGTGGCCGAAACCGGCGACATGCTGCGCATGTGCCTGGTGGTGGGCATGCTGGCATCGGCGTCGATGATCTACTTCTACTGGTCGCGCGAGAAGCTCGCCTACCTGGAGCGCCAGGCTGCCCTTGACGCGCTGCAGCGCGAGGAGGCCGAGAAGCAACTGGTGCGCGCGCAGCTGATGGCGCTGCAGGCGCAGATCGAGCCGCACTTCCTGTTCAATTCGCTGGCCAACCTCGACGGCCTGATCGCCACCGATCCGCCCGCCGCGCGCCAGCTGCTGCAGCGCCTGATCGGCTTCCTGCGCATGTCGCTGGCCCACACCCGCGCCGAGCAATGCACGCTGCGGCAGGAGTTCGAGCTGCTGCGCAGCTACCTCGATATCCAGGGCATGCGCTTTGGCCAGCGGCTGTCGTATGACATTGACCTGCCGCGCGAGCTGGCCAAGGTAGAGATTCCGCCCATGCTGATCCAGCCGCTGGTGGAAAACGCGGTCACGCACGGCATCGAGCCTTGCATGAGCGGTGGCCATATCCAGCTGTCGGCGCGCGCCGCCGGCGACGATGCGGTGCAGGTGATCATTGCCGATACCGGCGTCGGCTTCGGCCATGCATCGGGCAAGGGCTCGGGGCTGGGCATCACCCACGTGCGCGAGCGGCTGGCACGGATCTTCGGCGCCGCCGCCAGCATGCAGATGGAAGAAAACACGCCGCGCGGGGTGGTGGTGCGGCTGACGCTGCCGCTGGTGCGCCCGGTCGAGGCGCCGACGCTGACGCATACGGTCACGATGCCGGAGAGCATGTCCGTGCCGTCGCCGGCCATCCAGCGGACCTGACGGGCTGCCGCTGGTGATCGCCTGCACGAAGACAACCAGAGGCGCTGCATAGGACAGCGTCATCAGCATCGCCCCGGATTTCCTCACTGCCCCCAACATCGCCCCCATGACCCCGACCCTTCTGATCGCCGACGACGAAGCGCTGCTCGCGCGCGTGCTGGAATCCGAACTGAAGTCGCTGTGGCCCGAGGCCCGTATCGTCTCGGTCGTGCACGACGGCGTGGCCGCGCTGGCCGCCGCACGCGAGCACCAGCCGCGCGTGGCCTTCCTGGATATCCGCATGCCGGGCATGAGCGGCATGGACGTGGCGCGCGAACTGATCGAGTTTGATATCCCGCCGCTGGTGGTCTTTGTTACCGCCTATGACCAGTTCGCGCTGGAGGCCTTCGAGCGCGCCGCGGTCGACTATGTGCTCAAGCCGGTGCAGCGCGAGCGGCTGGAGGCGACCGTGTGCCGCCTCAAGGAACGCCTGCAGGCGATGGCGGACACGGCGGACGACCAGGCAGGCGGCGAGTCGGATGACAGCGCCGAGGCGGAGGCCGCCGTGCTCGACACCGACCGCCTGGGGCAGTTGCTGGCGCGGCTCGAATTTCTCGAGCACGCCACCCCCGGCGGCGCGGCGCAGCGCCAGTACCTGCGCTTTATCAAGGCGCTGGTCGGGCAGGAGGTCCGCATCATCCCGGTCGACGAGGTGATCTACCTGGAAGCCACCGACAAGTACGTCAACGTGGTCTCCAGCGCCGGCGAGGCGCTGATCCGCACCAGCCTGCGCGAACTGACCCAGCAACTGGATCCGGAGCGTTTCTGGCAGGTCCACCGCGGCACGGTCGTCAACATCGACTGCGTGGCCAGCGCGGTCAACCAGTCTCTGGGGCGGTTGTCGCTGCGGCTGCGCGACCGGCCCGAGCTGCTGCCGGTGGCCCGCCAGTACGCGCACCTGTTCAAGCAGATGTAGGGATGGCGGCAGGCGGCGCGGCCGCCACCCGGCTGCAGCGGGGCGCGGTTTTCCTCTATGATGCGGGCTTCGGCCCGCATTTTTTGTTGGCTGGCCGCATCACTCCCGCATCACTCCCGCCGCAGCCCGCTACCGCACCTTCCGCCCGCGCCATGTCCACCGCCGCTCTCGATCCCGTCCGCAATCCGCTTCGCCATGACGCCCAGGTGATCGGGCTGGTCGGGCTGGCGCATGGGGTCTCGCATTTCTATCACTTGCTGCTGGCGCCCCTGTTTCCGTGGATCAGGGCCGAGTTCGGGCTGAGTTATGCGGAGCTGGGCCTGCTGATGACGGTGTTCTTCGCCGTGTCGGCGGTGGTGCAGACCGCCTCGGGCTTCGTGGTGGACCGCGTCGGCGCGCGGCCGGTGCTGTTTGCCGGGCTGGCCTTCCTCGGCAGCGCGGCGCTGCTGCTGTCGGCCGGCAACGGCTACGCCGCGCTGCTGGCGGGCGCGGCGGTGGCCGGGCTGGGCAACGGCGTGTTCCATCCGGCCGACTTCACGCTGCTGAACAAGCACGTGTCGCAGCCGCGGCTGGGCCATGCCTTCTCGGTGCACGGCATTTCCGGCAACCTGGGCTGGGCGGCGGCGCCCCTGTTCCTGGTCACCATCGCCAACCTGGCCAGCTGGCGCGTGGCGCTGGCGGCGGCCTCGGTGGTGGCCTTCGCGGTGCTGGCCGTGCTGGTGGTGCTGCGCCACGTGCTGGACCCGCGCGAGGTGAGCGGCGCCGTGGGACGGCCCGCCGCCAAGGCCGCCGGCGGCAGCCTGCTGGGCTTCCTGCGGCTGCCGCAGGTGTGGGTGTGCTGGGCGTTTTTCCTGCTGACCACGTTCTCCGCCGCCGGCATCCAGAGCTTTGCGCCGACCGCGCTGACCTACCTGTACGGCATGCCGTTCACGCTGGCTACGGCTTCGTACACCATCTACATGCTGTGCAGCGCCGGCGGCATGGTCGTCGGCGGCTTTGCCGCCAGCCGCACCAGCAACCATGACCGGCTCATCGCCATCAGCTTTACCGTCTCAGGCCTGATCGCCATTCTGGTCGGTTTGAACCTGTTCCCCGCACTGCTGGTGCCGGTGCTGATGGGCTTGATCGGGTTTGGCGCCGGCATCGCCGGTCCGTCGCGCGACCTGCTGGTGCGCGCCGCCGCGCCCGCCGGCGCCACCGGCCGCGTCTATGGCGTGGTTTATTCCGGCCTGGACATCGGGCTGGCCTGCGGGCCGCTGTTCTTCGGCGCGCTGATGGACGCGCAGCTGCCGGCGTGGGTGTTCTTCATGATCGGCGGCTTCCAGCTGATCTCGATCTTCACCGCGGTGACGGTGGGCAACGGCAACCGTTCGCGCCGAGGTGCCGCCGCGCCGGCAGCCTGAACCCGGCCGGCGCCGTCGCCGGCCGGCATTGCCTGCCTTCTTCGCTTGCCTTCTGTGCGTCCCGCCTTGTTCCAGCCTGCCTCGAGGATGTTTCCATGACTGCCACGCCCGGCCATTCGAACCCCGACACTCCCCATTCGCACGAAGCCAGCGGCGCGCCGCTGCCGGATGGCCCGCTGTTGGGTGGCCACATCCTGGTCGACGCGCTGCTGGCGCATGGCGCCGAGCTTGCCTTCGGCGTGCCGGGCGAAAGCTACCTGGCGGTACTCGACGGCTTCCATTGCCGCCGCGACCAGTTGCGCTTTATCGTCTGCCGCCAGGAAGGCGGCGCCGCGGTCATGGCCGAAGCCTACGGCAAGCTGACCGGCCGCCCCGGGCTGGCTTTCTGCACGCGCGGCCCAGGTGCCACCAATGCCAGCATCGGCGTGCATACCGCGTTCCAGGACTCGACGCCGATGATCCTGTTCATCGGCCAGGTTGGCACTGATTTCATGGACCGCGAAGCCTTCCAGGAAATCGACTATCGCCGCATGTTCGGCCAGATGGCGAAGTGGGTGGCGCAGATCGACCGGGTCGAGCGCATCCCGGAATACATAGCGCGCGCCTACCAGACCGCCACCTCGGGCCGGCCCGGCCCGGTGGTGCTGGCGCTGCCGGAGGACATGCTGGCGCAGACGGCCGTGGTGCCGCAGCTGCGTGGCTACGAGCGCGTGTTGAGCTGGCCGGGCGAACCCGGGATGACGCGCCTTCGGCAAATGCTGGAAGCCGCCGAGCGGCCCTTCGTGCTGGCCGGCGGCAGCGGCTGGACGCCCCAGGCCTGCGCCGACCTGCAGGCCTTTGCCGAACGCTTCGCGCTGCCGGTCGGCTGCGCCTTCCGCGGGCAGGACCTCTTCGACAACCGCCATCCCAACTATGCCGGCGATGTCGGCATCGGCATCAACCCGGCGCTGGCTGAGCGTATCCGGCAGTCCGACCTGGTGCTGGCCGTCGGCCCGCGCCTGGGCGAGATGACCACCGGCGGCTACGCGCTGATCGCCGCGCCGCGGCCCGCGCAAACGCTGGTGCACGTGCACGCCGGTGCCGAGGAACTGGGCAGCGTCTATCAGGCCGACCTGATGATCCACGCCTCGATGCCAGCCATCGCCGCGCGCCTTGCCGCCCTGGAACCCGCCGGGGCGCCGCGTTGGCAGACCTGGACCGAGGCGGCCCATGCCGATTACGAAAGCTACCTGCGGCCGCCGGCCTATGCAGGGCAGGGCGTCGACATGGCCGAGGTCATCCGCGCGCTCGACCAGATGCTGCCGGACGATGCGGTGGTCACCAACGGTGCCGGCAACTACGCCGGCTGGCTGCACCGCTATTTCCACTATCGCCCTTTCCGCAACGGTGGCCGCGGCCAGCTGGCGCCGACCAGTGGCGCGATGGGGTACGGCGTGCCGGCCGCGGTCGGCGCCAAGATCGCCTTTCCGCAGCGTACGGTGGTGGCGCTGGCCGGCGATGGCTGCTTCCTGATGAATGGCCAGGAACTTGCTACCGCCATGCAGTACCAGGCGCCGGTGGTGTTCATCGTCGTCAATAACGGCATGTATGGGACCATCCGGATGCACCAGGAACGCGAATACCCGACCCATGTATCGGGCACCGAGCTGCAAAACCCGGACTTTGCCGCGCTGGCGCGCGCCTATGGCGCGCGCGGCGAGACCGTGACCACCACCGAGGCCTTCGCCCCCGCGCTGCGCGCCGCGCTGGAAGCGCCGGTGTCGACGCTGATCGAGATCCGCGTCGATCCGGACGTGATCACGCCGCGCACCACGCTCAGCGCGATCCGCGCGCAGGCGCTGGCAGGCCGGCAGCATTGAACGCGGCGCGGCCGCTACGGATTCTTACCATCCATCAGGAGACCATTGATGAAGCCTGTCACCACCGACCTGTGCGACGCCCATGAAGACCGCCTCGCCGCCGGCACCCTGCGCGTGATGGCGCCGGTTTTCCGCGCCTGGGGCAAGCAGGGCGCCTTTGCCGGTCCGGCCGCGACGCTGAAGGTATTCGAAGACAATTCGCTGGTGCGCACCGTGCTGGAAGCGCCGGGCCAGGGTCGCGTATTGGTGATCGACGGCGGCGGCTCGCTGCGCTGCGCGCTGGTGGGCGGCAACCTCGGCCTGCTGGCCGAGAAGAACGGCTGGGCCGGCATCGTCGTCAACGGCTGCGTGCGCGACAGCGCCGAGCTGGACGTGTGCGACATCGGTATCCGCGCACTCGCCGCGCATCCGCAAAAGAGCCAGAAGCGCAACGTCGGCGAAAGCGAGGTCACGGTGCAGATGCCCGGTGCGGTCGTGCGTCCGGGCAACTGGATCTATGTCGATGCCGACGGCGTGCTGGTCTCGGACGAACGGCTGGAGGGCTGAGCATGCCGCGCGTCTTCGTCTACGGCACGCTGCGCGCCGGCGAGGTCAACGACCTGAACGCGGCCGCGCAGCGGCACGGCATTGCCGCGCCGATGCTGCTGGGCTCGGCGACGGTGGCGGGCCGGCTCTATGACTTCGGGACTTATCCCGGGCTGGTGCTGGATGCGGCAGCCGGGCCGGTTGTCGGGGATATCTATGACATCCCCGATGCGCTGCTGCCGGTGCTGGACGAGATCGAAGAGGTGTATCCGGGGCAGGCCACGCTGTTCGTGCGCGAGGAATGCGAGGTGCACCAGGATGGCAAGTCCGTCGCCTGCCTGCTATATCCGGTGGCCGAAGCCGCCGTGGCCACCTTGCCGCACATCGGCAGCGGCGACTGGGTGGCCTATCGCCGGGCGCGCGACCCTGCCGGCGCCTGACGGCGGTTCCGGCAAAGACATCCAGTCAACGGCGCCCTTGGGCGCCTTTTCTTTTGCTCGCACGGTAACCAACGCGCGGATACATGCATCCCCCGATTTTTCACGATGTGGAAGGGTGTTGCGGACCGCAAGAATACATGGTTTGCAGAGCACAACCTCATTTCTCATGATGAAAGATTGTGTCCCGTATCGTGAAATAAATTTTGTAAGTAACTGAATTTATTGAATAAAAAAACTAAGCAACAACTTCAGTTCAGGGTTGTTGCGACGCGGGAGCTTTCCCTACACTCTTATATAAGACACATGACGTGAGACGCAAAAAACGCCCCCAACAGGCGGCGCCCCAAGGCAGGTGATCAAGAGATTCTCAGCCATTCCCAAACATCTTCAGGAGAGTGTCCATGAACCGCCAAGAACAGATCCAGGCCCTGCAAAAAGACTGGGATACCAATCCCCGCTGGAAGGGTGTCAAGCGCAACTTCACCGCCGAAGACGTGGTGCGCCTGCGTGGTTCGGTCCAGGTCGAGCACACTCTTGCCCGTCGCGGCTCCGAAAAGCTGTGGAACCTGCTGCACACCGAGCCGTTCGTCAACTCGCTGGGCGCGCTGACCGGCAACCAGGCCATGCAGCAAGTGAAGGCCGGCCTGAAGGCCATCTACCTGTCGGGCTGGCAAGTCGCCGGCGACGCCAACCTGGCCGGCGAAATGTACCCCGACCAGTCGCTGTACCCGGCCAACTCGGTGCCGCAAGTCGTCAAGCGCATCAACAACACCTTCCAGCGCGCCGACCAGATCCAGTGGAGCGAAGGCAAGGGCGACACCGACTTCTTCGCCCCGATCGTGGCTGACGCGGAAGCCGGCTTCGGCGGCGTGCTGAACGCGTTCGAGCTGATGAAGGCCATGATCGAAGCGGGCGCCGCCGGCGTTCACTTCGAAGACCAGCTGGCTTCGGTGAAGAAGTGCGGCCACATGGGCGGCAAGGTGCTGGTGCCGACCCGCGAAGCCGTCGCCAAGCTGACCGCCGCCCGCCTGGCCGCCGACGTCTCGGGCGTGCCGACCCTGGTGATCGCCCGTACCGACGCCGAGGCCGCAGACCTGCTGACTTCGGACGTGGACGACAATGACAAGCCGTTCTGCACCGGCGAGCGCACCGTGGAAGGCTTCTACCGCGTCCGCAACGGCCTGGAGCAGTCGATCGCGCGCGCCCTGGCCTACGCCGAAGTGGCTGACCTGGTGTGGTGCGAAACCGGCAAGCCGGACCTCGAGTTCGCCAAGAAGTTTGCCGAAGGCGTGCACGCCAAGTTCCCGGGCAAGATGCTGGCCTACAACTGCTCGCCGTCGTTCAACTGGAAGAAGAACCTCGACGACGCCACCATCGCCAAGTTCCAGAGGGAACTGGGCGCCATGGGCTACAAGTTCCAGTTCATCACGCTGGCCGGCTTCCATTCGCTGAATTACTCGATGTTCAACCTGGCCTACGGCTACGCCCGCAACCAGATGAGCGCATTCGTGGAGCTGCAGGAAGCCGAGTTCAAGGCAGCCGAGAAGGGCTTCACCGCAGTCAAGCACCAGCGCGAAGTCGGCACCGGCTACTTCGACGCCGTGACCCAGACCATCGAAGGCGGCCAGTCGTCGACGACCGCCCTCAAGGGTTCGACCGAAGACGAGCAGTTCTTCGAAGACAAGAAAGTGGCCTGACTCTCCTGGTCACCCCCGCCGGCTAGTGGGTCCGGCGGATCGGGGGGCGTGCGACCATCACGCCCTCCCATTTAGGCGACGCGCCGTTCTCTCTCAGGGACGGCGCGCTTTTTTTTGCTGGACGCCGCCGCCGGCGTGCTTTAGCGCCCCATGCGGTGGTTGTAGCTGCTCGATATGCGCGCCATCAACGCCGGATCGTTTGCGCCCGTGCTGTCAAATGTCACCCGCACGTGGCCATCTGCCAACTGGTCTACGCCAGCAATCACCGAGCTGCTTTCCAGGTTACCGACCACTATGCCGCTGACCGGATCCTCGACGCTGATCGCCAGTCCCTGGTCGCGCATTGCGCCTGCTGCTGCGGTGAAGGTGCGATCGAAGCTGGCCGGTGTCATGACCGTAAAGGCCCCTGTTCCGTCCGGAGTCAGGGTACATGCCGAAAGCGCCAGGATGCCGCAGCTTGCTAGATTCCTTGACTGAATTGATTGCGTAGTGATTGAGTCAAGTTTTTCTACGCGGCGATTTTGACCTGATCGCACCATGTGTTGACGGCCTGCTCGGCGGTGCGGAAGCTGCGCTGCAAGGATGCTGGCGAGGCCGCAGGCGCCTGAGGGCTGACCAATGCAAGGCCGGGCCGTAAGATGCGGGAATAGACGCGCGTGTAGAAGAGTGCCGTCTGCAGCCCCAGGTTGGTGAGCCGATAGCGGTGGGTCTTGGGCACGCGCTCGATGAGGCCATGCAGGCGCAGGCGTCGCAGCTCGTAGCTCATGCGCCCCGGGCCGATTTCGCCAGGACGCA
>NZ_AUFE01000041.1 GCF_000426345.1 Cupriavidus phytohabitans
GTACATGGCAATAATGCGCTCATCGAAGCCGGTAAAGCGCCGCTCATGCTTCGGGATCAGAACTGGCTCGAAGCTGCCATCGCGGTCGCGTGGCAACTCGACCCGCACCGGGCCGCGCTCGGTGATCACGGTCTTGCCGCTGAGGCCGTTACGGGCATTGGACTGCTCGGCCGGCTTGGGCTCGCCTGGCTTATAGCCCAAATGCATGCTCATCTCGGCGCCCATCGCCCGTTCGATGATGGCCTTGTTGAACGCTAGCATCAGGTCCTGGACCTCGCTGGGGGTCATCGGCCCTTTGACCAGCTCATCCAGCCCTCAGGCAAAGCCGGCAGCGGCCCGCGGGCCGCTGCCTGAGACGCTACCGTACGTTTCTTCTTCATTGGCATATCCATGGTCATTACCTCCATGATATGCCTCGTACACAAAATTCCGGATAGGTCCTTCCGCCCTTTAGGGCGGAACCGGGCGCATCAAGTAGCTACCAGATGCCCAGCCGCAAATCCAAGCCCAATCAGCCAGCAGCCAGGCTGACACCCCCCACCCCAGCCGCCGCCTTCCCATCCTTCCCATACAACCCGGCATCCCCCCCATTATGCTGCCGCAGCGCCTGAATGGCCTCTTGCGTGAAATCGAGATGCGCCTTGATAACCGCCCCATTCAGCGCATTGCCGTCCCGCGTCACCCGCGCAGCAAAGATCAGCTTGCGCCAGGCCTCCGCGACATCGGCATCAATCTGCCGGCCAAGCAAGTGCCCATCCGCACCAGCACGCAGGCCAAGCGCCTGCATCTGCGCTTCACGCGCCCGAACCTGCCGCGACAGCCCCTGACCCACTTCCACCTTGCGCGTCAGCAACGCGCTGAGCGCGGTGAAATCCCCGCGCTTGATGGCATCGCGCTCTTCCGCGAGAAGTTGCCCGAAAGCTTCAACGCCTTCGGTTTCACGCTGCAAGGACTGGATCAGGCTTTGGCTCATGATTTGGCTATTGAGGGTCGGCCTGGCCTAGCTCGCGCAAGCTGGCGAGCAGGCCATCGGCAATCTTGCCCGGGTCGATCTTGATCCGGCCTTCGGCAATGGCCTGGCGGATTTCTTCGACCTTGGCGGTATCGATATCGTCGTCGGTTTCCTGCGCCAGGCGGCTGCTGATCTCGCGCACCTGCGCGGCCAGCGGGCTGACGCTCAGCCCGGAGGACGGCGTGGCGGCGCTGGCCGGTGCGGCCTGGGGCCGGGCGGCGGCGTCGCCTGCGGGCGCGTCGGCGGGCCGGGACGAGGTGGAATGGTTGATCTTCACGGGCGTTCCTTGCTGGTTTCCTATGGCATTACGGCCGTGGCGGGGAAATCTTTAGGGAACGTGCCCCAGGGGTGTGTCCCCGGAGTGTGCCCCCGGGGTGTGCACCACCATATCGCCCACACGGCAGGACCGGCGGCATTTTCGCATGCCGCGGCGCCATCTGAATCCGGCTGCCAGCCACGATCAGCAGACTAGAAGTGCCTATTGCAGCACGACCGTGTCGCTGCTGCGCACCAGGCCGTTGACCACCTGGCCATTGCGCAGGCGTACCTGCACGGTGTTGCCGGTGGCGGCGTCGGCCAGCACCTTGCCCTCGCTGGTGATCTGGAACGCTTCACCCTCGACCGACACCGTGACGGTCTGTCCCTGGCGCACCGCGATGGCCTTGCGCAGCAGGTCGCTTCGCATGGGCGAGCCGGCGGCGATGCGGTTGGCGGCGACGGCGCCGGCGAGCTGTGCCGGGTCGGTGATGACCGCGCGTGGCAGGGTGGCAAGGTCGCCCTGGCGCACTTCGATATCGCCCTGGCTGACCGGTTCGCCGGGGCCCAGCGCGCGCGCGGCGACGTAGTAATCGGTCAGCACCGACACGCGCGCCTGCATATAGCGCACCCACGGCCGCTCGCCGCCGCAGCGCACGCCGACCGAGACCCGGCCCCACGGCGAAGCGCCGGCGGGCAGGAACGGATCGGGCAACACGCATTCCGGCGCGCGGCCGCCCGACGGCGGCGCCACCTGCACGCTGACCTTGCCCGGCAAGCCGGCGGTCTGCTGCAGCAGGAAGCGCTCCACGGCAACGCGCGCGGGATCCTCGGTGAAAGGGCTCGCAGCGGCGGCGTGCTGGCCGGCCGGTGCCTGCATGGCGACCGGCGTGACCTGTGCCGGCGCGGCGCCGGTGGCGCCGGCAAGGCACAGCAGGCACGCCGCCAGCAGGGCCTGCGCCTTGCGCGGGCCGTTGCGGCGCGAATAGCGGCGGAGGGTGCGGCGATTTGGGTTCATGTGTACTTCCCGGCAAGGACGGCGGGGCCTGCGCTGACGGCATGCCCGGCGCGCTGCCCCGTGACTGGCGGCGCGCCCCGTCTACATCAGTCATCGGGTTCCGATTGTAGGCAGCGCCTCGCGCGAGGGCGTGCCGAAATGCAAGGATTTCCCGTCCTTATTCATCCGATTGGCGTGACCGGCCCCCGCCTAAGATGGCAACCCTGAAGAAGGTCGTCCAGGGAGATGCCAGCATGATCGACAGACTCGACGCGTCGCTACGCTTCCAGCAGGAAGCGCTGAGCCTGCGCAACCAGCGGCAATCGGTGATTGCCTCCAACATCGCGCACGCCGACACGCCGGGCTACAAGGCCCGCGACTTCGATTTCGCCAGCACGCTGGCGCAGTCCGTGGAACGCGGCCATCGCAACGAAGGCATGTCGCTGTCGACCACCCAGGTGCGCCACCTGCCCGCGCAGGCACCGACCCGCGAGGCGTTCGACCTGGCCTACCGCGTCCCGCTGCAGTCCAGCGTCGACGGCAACACCGTCGAAATGGATGCCGAGCGCGTGGCCTTCGCCGACAACGCGGTGCATTTCGAGTCGGGCCTGACGGTGATGAACTCGAAGATCAAGACCATGCTGGCGGCGATCCAGCAGTAAGCGAGCAACAGATCCAGCAGCAGGAGAGAGCGCATGCCGGCAATGAACATCTTCGACGTCGCGGGCTCGGCCATGGCGGCGCAGTCGCAGCGCATGAACGTGACCGCGTCCAACCTGGCCAACGCCGACAGCGTGGTCAGCCCCGACGGGCAGGCCTACCGTGCCAAGCAAGTTGTGTTCGGCATGGCGCCCACGCCCGGCCAGAGCGACGTCGGCGGCGTGCAGGTGGCGGGCATCAGCGAAGACCCGTCGCCGCCGCGCATGGTCCACAACCCCACGCATCCGATGGCGAACGCGCAGGGCTACGTGGTCATGCCCAACGTCAACCCGGTGGAAGAGATGGTCAACATGATCTCGGCCTCGCGCTCGTACCAGGCCAACGTCGAGGTGCTCAACTCCGCCAAGAACATGATGCTCAAGACGCTGACGATCGGCCAGTAATGGCTTTCGTCGATCTCAGGAACAGGAACCGCGCCGCCATGACAACCACGTCTTCGGTCAACAACAACAGCAGTGCCACGAACATCAACGACGCTCTGAAGAGCAGCAGCGCCAGCGCCGCCGACCTGCAGAACAACTTCCTGAAGATGCTGGTGACCCAGCTCAACAACCAGGACCCGCTCAAGCCGCTGGACAACTCGCAGCTGACCTCCCAGCTGGCGCAGATTTCCACGGTCAGCGGCATGCAGACCATGAACGCGACGCTGTCGCAGTTGCTGAACCAGGTCAGCGCCAGCCGCGCGATGGATTCCGCCGCGCTGATCGGCCGCACGGTGATGGTACCGGGCAAGCTGGTGACGGTGGAAGGCGGCGTGCCGGGCAAGTTCGGCATCGACCTGCCCTCCACGGCTGATGCGGTCACCGTCGACGTGCTCGACAGCAAGGGCAATGTGGTGCGCACCATCGACATGAAGGGCCAGACCAGCGGCGTGCACGACGTTGCGTGGGATGGCAAGAACGATGCCGGCGTGCCGGTCGCCGACGGCGAATACAGCTTCCGCGTCACCGCCACGGCGAACGGTACTTCGGTGGAACCGATTGCGCTGGTCTACGGCAAGGTGCAGAGCATCAGTGGCGATGCCTCCGGCGTCCTGGTCGACCTGGGCAACGGCCAGACGGCAAATGTGGACGACGTCCGCCGCATTCTCTAACTGCATGCGCCGTCCGCGCGCAGCGGCGGGCATCAATGACAGCTCATTCAAAGGAAGATAGCCATGGGTTTCGGTCAAGGGGTAAGCGGCATCAACGCCGCGGCAGCCAATCTGGATGTGATCGGCAACAACATCGCCAATGCCAACACGGTCGGCTACAAGCAGTCGACCACGCAGTTCGCCGACGTGTATGCCGGCAGCAAGATCGGCCTGGGTACCACGGTCAATGCGGTGGTGCAGTCGTTCAAGCAGGGCAATATCGAAGCCAGCGGCCGATCGCTCGATGTGGCCATCACCAATGGCAGCGGCTTCTTCCGGCTGGTCGGCACCGATGGCTCGGTGCATTTTTCGCGCAACGGCCAGTTCCTGCGCACCGATGACGGCCGCATCGTCAACGCGCAGGGCCTGCAGCTGACCGGCTATCCGTCGGCTGCGGCAGGCGGCGGCGCCACGCCGCAGCCGCTGGTGGTGTCTTCCGCGACGATGCCGCCCAAGGTCACCACCGACATCACCGCGCAGTACAACCTGGATTCGCGTAGTACCGTGCCTGCCGATGCGTTCGCCAGCGCGCCGGGGAGCCTGCCGACCACGTCGATGTACAACTACAGCACCAGCATGACGGTGTATGACTCGCTGGGCAATGCCCGGCAAGTGGTGGCGTATTTCAGCAAGACCAGTAACGACGCGACGGCGACGCCGCCGCGGCCGGCCGTCGCCGGCGGCACCGACTGGGTGCTGAACGTGACCGACGCTGCCGGCAACCGGCTCGGCGTCGACAACACCACGACCACGCCGCCCACGGCCGCGGGCAATACGGTCACGCTGTCGTTCGACAGCGCCGGCAAGCTGGTGTCTACCAGCCCCGCCAACTTCTCGCTGACTTCGCCGGCGGCCAACGGCGCCGCCGCCATGTCGATGAATGTCAACCTGGCCGGCACCACGCAGTTCGGCTCCGACAACGACGCCGCGCCGCCCACGCAGAACGGCTACGCTTCGGGCAGCCTGCTGGGTTTTGCAATCGAAGCCGACGGCACCATTCGCGGCAGCTATTCGAACGAGCAGACGCAGCAGCTGGGTACCGTGGTGCTGGCGAGCTTCGGCAATGTCGAAGGCCTGCGCGCCGAGGGCGGCAACACCTGGGCAGCCACTGGCGCTTCCGGCCAGCCGGTCATCGGCACGCCGGGCGGCTCGCGCGGCCAGCTGATGTCGAATGCCAATGAAGCGTCCAACGTCGACCTCTCCGCCGAGCTGGTCAACCTGATCATCGCGCAGCGCAACTACCAGGCCAACGCCAAGACCATCGAGACCCAGAACCAGGTCATGCAGTCGCTGGTGAACATGTAAGCCGTGGCGCGCCGCGTGAAAAGCAAAACCAGCTGAGGCAAGTCGATGGACCGCATGATCTACACCGCCCTGTCGGGCGCCAAGCAGATACTCGACCAGCAAGCGGCGGTATCGAACAACCTGGCCAACGTGTCGACGCCGGGTTTCCGCGCGCAGGTCAACCTGTATCGCGCGGTGCCGGTGGTCGGCGCCGAGGCCGGCACGCGTGCCTTCACGCTGGCGTCCACGCCGGGCGCCGACATGCGCGCCGGCCCGCTGACCTACACCGGCCGCGCGCTCGACGTGGCGCTGCAGGGCAACGGCTGGCTGGTGGTGCAGGCGCCTGACGGCACCGAGGCCTATACCCGCGCCGGCGCGCTGCAGGTGGCGCAGGACGGCCAGGTGCAGACCCTGTCCGGCCTGCCGGTGATGGGCGACGGCGGCCCGCTGGCGGTGCCGCCGGGCTCGCAGGTCACCATCGGCACGGACGGCACCATCACCGCGCGCGGCCCGGGCGAGGCCTCGGCCGGCCTGGCCCAGGTCGGCAAGCTGCGTGTGGTCAACCCGCCCAACGACGCCATCGCGCGCGGCGACGACGGCCTGTTCCGGCTGCGCCCCGGTGCGCAGCCGCTGGAGGCCGATCCCACCGTGCGCGTGATCTCGGGCGCGCTGGAAGGCAGCAACGTCAACCCGACCGAAGCCATGGTCGAGATGATCGCCAACGCGCGCCGCTTCGAGATGCAGATGAAGATGATCCAGGGCGTGGACGGCAACGAGCAGCGCGCCAACCAGCTGCTGTCGACCAATTGACCCGACTGACGCGGCGACAACACTGAACCCAAGCGCGGAGCGCCAGCGCTACCGCTACAAGATTCCCAGCAAGGACCACCATGATCCGCTCTCTCTGGATTGCCAAGACCGGCCTCGATGCGCAGCAGACGCAGATGGACGTGATCTC
This sequence comes from Cupriavidus phytohabitans, assembly GCF_000426345.1. GTDB lineage: Bacteria > Pseudomonadota > Gammaproteobacteria > Burkholderiales > Burkholderiaceae > Cupriavidus. The sequence goes on from NZ_AUFE01000041.1 coordinate 6,359, forward strand.
GAACAACCTGGCCAATGTGTCGACCAACGGCTTCAAGCGCGGCCGCGCGGTGTTCGAGGAACTGATGTACCAGACCATCCGCCAGCCCGGCGCGCTGTCGTCGGACCAGACCACGCTGCCCTCGGGCATGCAGCTGGGCACCGGCGTGCGTCCGGTTGCGACCGAGCGCATCCACACCCAGGGCAATCCGCAGCAGACCGGCAACAACAAGGACGTGGCCATCATCGGCCAGGGCTTCTTCCAGGTGGCGCTGCCGGACGGCACCACCGCCTATACCCGCGACGGCTCGTTCCAGGTGGACCAGAACGGCCAGCTGGTTACCTCCAGCGGCTTTGTGATCCAGCCCGCCGTCACCATCCCGGCCAACACGCTGTCGCTGACGGTCGCGCGCGACGGCACGGTGTCGGTGACGCAGCCGGGGTCGAGCGCCAACGTGCAGGTCGGCCAGCTGCAGCTTGCCACCTTCATGAACCCTGCCGGCCTGGAGAGCATGGGCGAGAACCTGTACGTGCAGACCGATGCGTCGGGCGCGCCCAACACCACCGTGCCAGGCCTGAACGGCGCCGGCGTGCTGCAGCAGAACTACGTGGAAGCGTCCAACGTCAACGTGGTGGAAGAGCTGGTCAGCATGATCCAGACCCAGCGTGCGTACGAGATCAACAGCAAGGCCGTGCAGACGTCCGACCAGATGCTGCAGCGCCTGGCGCAGATGGGTTGAGGGTTGTGGACATGGCCATCTTGCTTTCCCGCCTGGGCGCGCTTGCGCTTTACTGCCTGGCCGGCGTGGCAATGCTGGCCACGAGCGGCTGCGCGCTGGTACCGCGCGAGCCCCTGGTGCAACTGCCCACCACCGCGCGCGCCGAGCCGCGCCCGGTCGGCCCGGCTTCCGGATCGATCTACCAGTCGTCTTATGCCGGCAATCCGCTGTTCGAGGACCGCCGCCCGCGCAACGTGGGCGATATCCTGACCATTGTCATCACCGAGAACGTCAACGCCAGCAAGAACTCCGGCACCAATACCAGCCGTACCGGCAACACCACGCTGGCATTCGACGCCGTGCCGCGCGCGCTGGGCGGGCTGTTCGGCACCAGCCAGAACGCCGACATCAATGGCGCCAACACCATGAAGGCCAGCGGCGGCGCCAGCGCGGCCAACACCTTCAACGGCACCATCACCGTGACCGTGCTGGAAGTCTTGCAGAACGGCAACCTGGTGGTTTCCGGCGAAAAGCAGATGGCCATCAACCAGGGCGCCGAGTTCATCCGCTTCTCGGGCGTGGTCAATCCGCGCACCGTCACCGGCGACAACGCAGTGCTATCCACGCAGGTGGCCGACGCGCGCATCGAATACACCGCCAAGGGCGTGATCGACGAAGCGCAGAACATGGGCTGGCTGCAGCGCTTCTTCCTCAATGTCTCACCGTTCTGAGCGCGCCATGTCCGCTTCCATGCTCGCCCGTTTCCTGTCACGCCTGCTGCGCGTGAGCGTGATCAGCCTGGCGCTCGGCGTGGCCTTCGGCGCCTTCGCCACTGTCGCCAAGGCCGAGCGCCTGAAGAACCTGGCCACATTCCAGGGCGTGCGCGACAACCCGCTGGTCGGCTACGGCCTGGTGGTCGGGCTGGACAACACCGGCGACCAGACCATGCAGACGCCGTTCACCACGCAGAGCCTGACCAACATGCTCTCGCAGCTGGGGATCACGCTGCCGGCCGGCAAGAACATGCAGCTCAAGAACGTGGCGGCGGTGATGGTCACTGCCACGCTGCCCGCGTTCGCGCAGCCCGGCAGCCAGCTTGACGTGGTGGTGTCGTCGATGGGCAATGCCAAGAGCCTGCGCGGCGGCACGCTGCTGATGACGCCGCTCAAGGGCGCCGACGGGCAGGTCTACGCCATCGCGCAGGGCAACATGCTGGTGGGCGGCGCGGGCGCGTCGGCCAACGGCAGCAAGGTGCAGATCAACCAGCTCGCGGTAGGCCGTATCGCCAACGGCGCCATCGTCGAGCGCGCGGTCGCGCCGTTCCAGCCGGACGGCGGTGTGCTCAACCTGGAGCTGAAGGAAACCGATTTCGGCACCGCCGAGCGCGTGGTGGAAGCCATCAACCGCTCGATGGGCGGGGGCGTCGCCGCGGCGCTGGACGGCCGCACGGTGCAGGTGCGCGCCCCCTCCGCGCCGAGCGCGCGCGTGGGGTTCCTGGCCCGCATCGAAAGCATCGACGTGATCCCGGCCAAGGCCGCGGCCAAGGTGATCCTGAACGCCCGCACCGGTTCGATCGTGATGAACCAGGCGGTGACGGTGGAAGACTGCGCGGTCGCGCACGGTAACCTGTCGGTGGTGATCAATACGCAGCCGGTAATCAGCCAGCCCGCGCCGTTCAGCGAGGGGCGGACCGTGGTCGCGCCGGTATCGCAGATCGACATGAGGCAGCAGGGCGGCTCGCTGCAGGTGGTCAAGGCGGGCGCTTCGCTGGCCGCCGTGGTCAAGGGGCTGAACGCGCTGGGCGCGACCCCGGCCGACCTGCAGACCATCCTGGAAGCCATGCGCGCCGCCGGGGCGCTGCGTGCGGAACTGGAAGTGATCTGATCATGAGCGCGTCCATGCCACCGCAGGCCGCGGACCTGACACAGCGCTTCGCGCTCGACACGCAGGGCTTCGAAGCACTCAAGCACAGCGCGCGCAACGGTGCCGACGCGGCGACCCTGCAGGCGGCCGCCAGGCAGTTCGAGGCGGTGTTTACGCAGATGGTGCTCAAGAGCATGCGCAATGCCACGCCGCAGGACGGCCTCTTCGACAACGAGCAGAGCAAGCTCTACATGTCGATGATGGACCAGCAGCTCGCGCAGCAGATGTCGTCGCGCGGCATCGGGCTGGCCGAAGTGATGGTGCGCCAACTGGCGCGTGCCGCGGGCACGCCGATGCCGACGGGCATGAATGCGATGACGCCGGCCGAATCCGGCCGTGCCGCCGATGCCGAGATGGCACGTTTGCTCGACAGCCGCGGCGCCGCTTCTACCGACGGCAATGAATCCGCAGAACTGCCTGCTCTCGGCACGGTTGTGCCGGGGCAGAACTGGAACCCCACCGCAGGCTTGCGCGAATACCAAGCGCGGTTCCACGGTGAGCAAGGCCGGGGCGGCGAGGCGCTCGGCCCGCTGCCCGCCGATGCGCCTGCCCATGTCAGCGCCTTCGTCGCGCGCATGGCGGCCGCGGCCGAAGCCGCTTCCCGTGCCTCGGGCGTGCCGGCACGGCTGATCGTCGGCCAGGCGGCGCTTGAATCCGGCTGGGGCCAGCGCGAGATCCTGCATGGCGATGGCTCGACCACGTTCAACGTGTTCGGCATCAAGGCCGGATCGGGCTGGAAGGGCCGCGTGGCCGAGATCACCACAACCGAGTACGTCGACGGCCAGCCGCAGAAGGTGAAGGCGAAGTTCCGTGCCTATGGATCGTATGACGAGGCCTGCGCGGACTACGCGCGGCTGCTGACCAGCAACCCGCGCTATGCGGGCGTGGTGAGCGCGGGCTCGGCGGAGGAAGCAGCGCATGGGCTGCAGCGGGCGGGGTACGCGACCGATCCCTCGTACGGGCACAAGCTGGTGAAGATCATGAAGAAGGTGGCGGTGTAACGTCGCCAGTCGTAGCCGACACCGTATGAACGAGGCTCCCCTCCCCCGCAAGGCGGGAGAGGGGAGCAAACCGCCGCAAGTGGAACCGCATGTGGCCGCCTATTGGCTATTGGCTATTGGCTATTGGGTATTGGCAATTGGCTATTGCGCACGGAGCGCACCGTGCGCTCGTGCGCAATGGACCGCACGCCAACCTAAAGTCCCGCCCCCAACCAACCGATAACTCCCACATCCACCGCCGCCGCCCCAAGCCGCGGGCAGTCCAACGAATCCGGGATCAGAGCACGATGTCTCTCTTCAGTATTGGTCTTTCCGGCCTGAACACCGCGCAGAATGCGCTGACGACGACCAGCCATAACTTCGCCAACTCCGCGACCGAAGGCTATTCGCGCCAGAACACCATCGTGGCATCGGCCGGCGGCCAGTACACCAGCCAGGGCTTCTACGGCTACGGTTCCACCACCACCACCGTGATCCGCGTCTATGACGAGTTCCTGACCGGGCAGCTGCGCGGCGCCACCTCGGCAAGCGCCTCGCTGGCGGCGTACTCCGACCAGATTGCCCAGATCGACAACCTGCTTGCCGACCAGAAGGGCGGCCTGGCGCCGCTGATGCAGAAGTTCTTCGCCGCGGTGCAGGCAGTGGCCGACACGCCCGCCGATCCGGCCTCGCGCCAGGGCATGCTCTCCGCCGGCCAGGCCCTGGTGGGCCAGGTCCGCTCCGCCAGCAACTACTTCAAACAGTTGCAGAAAGGGGTCAACGAACAGGTCAGCACCGCGGTGTCGCAGGTCAATGCCTACACCACGCAGATCGCCAACCTCAACAAGGAAATCACGCGCTTGAAAGCCGCCTCAGGCGGCCAGCCGCCCAACGACCTGCTCGACCAGCGCGACCAGGCGGTGGCCGAGTTGAACAAGCTGGTCGGCGCCAAGGTGGTGGTGCAGGACGGCGGCACCTACAACGTCTTCGTGGGCAACGGCCAGCCGCTGGTGATGGGCAATGAATCGTACGACCTGAAGGCCGTGACCTCCGCTGCCGACCCCGACCGTACCGTGGTCGCCTACTCGCTGCCGAACGGCAGCGTATATGAAAGCCAGCCCGGCGCGATCACCGGCGGCTCGCTGGGCGGCCTGCTGCAGTTCCGCACCGAAACGCTCGATTCCGCGCAAAGCGCGATCGGCCGGCTGTCGCTGGCGATCGGCCAGAGCTTCAATGCGCAGCACAGGCTGGGCATGGACCTGACTGGCGCGATCGGCACCGACATGTTCAAGCTGGGCAATGCCACGGTGCTGCCCAACGACCGCAACACTGCCATCAGCACCGTGGCCTCGGCCACCATCGACGACGCCTCGGCACTGACCACCAGCGACTACAAGCTGCAGTTCGACGGCACCAACTACACGCTGACGCGCCTGTCGGACAACGCGCAGGTGGCCACGCCAGTGCCCGGCACGCCGGCGCCCACCTATCCGCTGACCTTCAGTGCCGACGGCTTCAGCGTCACGATCAACGCGGCAATGGGCACCCATGATTCGTTCGTGATCCAGCCGACGCGCAATGCCGCAGCCGGCTTCGACATGGCGATCAGCGATCCCGCCAGGATCGCCGCGGCCTCGCCGGCACGCGCCGATGCGGCAGCCGGCAACAAGGGCAGCGCCACCGCCAGCCTGAGCAACGTTGCGCCGGGCTTCACGCCGCTTGCCGGCAAGATCACCGCCATCTACGACGGCAGCAAATACGTCTTCAAGAACGCCGCCGGCACGGACCTGTCGCCGCAGCCTGTTGGCGTAGCCAACGGCGACAAGACCGACTACAACATCGGCGGCCTGACCTTCAGCTTCGGCGGCACGCCTTCGGTGGACGACTCCTTCACGCTCGGCGGCAACGCCGGCGGCGTCAAGGACAACGGCAACATGCTGAACCTGGCCAAGCTGCAGAACGCCAAGACCATCGGCGGTGTGTCCAGCTTCAGCGATGCGTATGCGCAGCTGGTCAACGACGTCGGCACGCGCGCCAGGTCGATCAAGATCGCGTCGACATCGCAGGACAGCGTCACCACGCAGATCAAGGCGGCGCAGCAGTCGGTGTCGGGCGTCAACATGGACGAGGAAACCGTGTCGATGCTGCGCTTCCAGCAGCTATACCAGGCAAATGCCCGCGTGATCCAGACGGCCGGTTCGCTGTTCGACACCCTCATCGGCATCCGGTAAGCCCTGCCCGCACGTCAACGTATTCGATAAGGCAATCCATCATGCGCGTTGCAAGCTCCACCCTGTACCAGCAAGGCCTGGCGTCGATGAACCTGCAGCAGGGCTCGCTGCTGCATATCCAGCAACAGCTGGGCACCGGCCGCCGCGTCCTCACGCCGTCCGACGACCCCGTCGCCGCCACCCGCGCCCTCGGCGTCAGCCAGGCGCAGGCGGTCAACGGCCAGTATGCAACGTCGCGCAGCCAGGCCAATATCGCGCTGGCGGCGGAAGAAAACGCGCTGCAGTCGGTGACTACCGTCACGCAGAACATCCAGACGCTGCTGGTGCAGGCCGGCAACGGCACCATGAGCGACGCCGACCGCGGCTCGCTCGCCACCGCGCTGGAAGGGCTGTACAACCAGCTGGTCGGCCTGGCCAACTCCGATGACGGCAACGGCCAGTACCTGTTCGGGGGCACCCGCTCCGGCACGGCGCCGTTCACGCAAGCCAGTGGCGCCGGCGTCTACGTCGGCGACACCGGCCAGCAACTGCTGCAGGTCGACGTCGCGCGCCAGATGCCCGCGGGCGACAACGGCCGCGACGTGTTCATGAACGTCACCGGCGGCGCCGGCTATGTGATCAAGGGCAACAGCGCCAACACCGGCAGCGCCACCTTCGGCGCGGTCTCGATCACCGATCCCGGCGACCCGCTGCACGGAAAATCGCTGCAGGTCACGTTCCAGGCCAACGCCAGCGGCCAGATGGAATACAGCATTACCGACATGGACGCCCCGGCGCCCGCACCGGTGCTGTCCGGCCCGACCGCCTACAACTCGCCGACGCGCATCGAACTCGGTGGCGTCACCTTCAATGTCACCGGCGAGCCCAAGAGCGGCGATACCCTCACCATGGAGCCGGCCAGGGAAGCCGGCACCGACATGTTCGGCAACCTGCAGACGGTGATCGACACGCTGCGCCAGCCCGCCACCACCCCCAGCGACACGGCCCACCTGAGCAACGTCCTGGCCACCGCGACGCGGCAGTTCTCCAACTCGCTGGACAATGTGCTGACGGTGCGCGCCTCGGTAGGCTCGCGAATGCAGGAACTGGATGCGCTGAACGACGTCGGCACCAACCGCGACCTGACGTATTCGCAGACGCTGTCAGGGCTGCAGGACCTGGATTATGCGGCAGCGATTACCGAGTATTACCAGCGGCAGACTGCGCTGCAGGGTGCGCAGCAATCGTTTATGCAGATACAGGGGATGAATTTGTTCAAGTATTTGTGATGGGGGGAGGTCGCCAGCAATCCACCCAAGTGGCATTGATAAATACATACCTGCAAAAGCCACAAACAAATACCAACAAAGTACCCACCAATCCGGCTGCATTCCTTGTCCCATAAGGCTTGCAGCTATATTTTTGCCAGACGCCTCCGCCACGCACCTAAGCGCTACACCCCGATTCTTTGGCCGAAGATGATGGTTAGTGGTTGCTTACTTCGTCGGTGCCGGTCTGCGAAAACGATATCAACTAAATAGTAAAGCCGGGCGGTTTTAAATTTAGTATTTGGTGCGCGCCTAAACTGGTTAGTTTAGGAAAAAGGGGTGCTATACAGGGCATGCACCTGACACCAACCGAGTCCCTCGACGCCAACGACCTCGCCACCATCCTGAAGGTTTCCCCTTCAACCATCCTCCGTCGCGCACGAACCAAGCCGCAAACCTTGCCCCCAACAGTGCATCATGGCCCCAACTTTCCGCTTCGCTGGCGTCAGAGGGACGTCGCCTCTTGGCTAGTGGAACAGGGGCGATAAAGCACGCGGGCTCGATGCCTGCCCAGGGCATCCAGAGTCCAGAGGCATTTCGCATCCCGTTGTAGTAGTGCAAGGCATGCGGTTAGTTTTTTTGGGGATTAGACGCCGACGCCGCGATGGTCTTCGCCGCTGGCCATCCACACTGTCTGCCAACGAGTCTCGATGCGGTAACCCAACTGAACGAGTTCGAGGTTGTCCATCAGGTTCGTCCATAGGAAGCAGCCGGTCTCCGTAGCGAAGCGAAGGAGAAATTCACAAATCCACAGACCAGAGTTTTCCGCCAGAGAGATTATACTGGGACGTCAATGTGATTTAAGGGGTACATTTGACGGTTCATGCTACCGCAGGGTTGTGCAATTCTTTCCTCGACGCATGCCTTCCGTGTTGCACTACTATATGTAGTAAAAAGTGTGATTTATAACACAGCATATAGTATGATGTGACGCATACCGACAATAAGAAGGGTGCTCAGGAATGGTCGAGCTTCTGAGGTGGTGTAGAGGGGTTGCCGACAGGCTGATAGATTGGTTCCTCCGGCCTACCAACGTTGGCCTTCGGCTCGTGCAAGGTGGGATGGGGTTGTTTGGTATTGCCTCTGCTGGGAACTGGCTTTTCAACGTCAACGCGGACACTCCGTGGGGAAAGTTTTCGTTCCAGCTTTCGAACCCCGGCAGCACGTCAGATTTCCTGACCTCGGCGGCGGCGCTTCTGGCTTTGTTGATGATTGTCGGCGGAGCAGTGTTTGCCGTAATCAATCAGGTCCGCATTAATCGTCTGCAAACTCGACAGCGCGTCCTTGTGCTGGAAATGCGGGGTCTAGCCGATACCTCAGACGCGCCACTGAAAGACGCCATACCGAAACGACTGACAGGAATCCCGGAGAGTGTGTTGGTCGACGTCAGGCAGCACATGCAATCAAATTCCACCTCTTCGCTAGGGGTTGTCCTTGACGAGCTCAGCGGTATCCCCAGGGACCTCGGTAGCCGGCGTAAAGACTTCGCTCGCTCGGACATTTCAACAGTCGTGGGAGGCATTCTCCCGGTCCCATTCTTGTTTCACGTCGGGGTGTTGTTGGACGATGAGAGCCACGTCACGCTGATGGATTGGGAGCGTACGGAGGGGGAATGGCGCGACCTTGCTGAGCCAGACGATGGAAGGCGCTTCGAGATTTGTGGGCTGGAGCAGCTGCAACATGGGGTCCACAAAGAAGTTGTTGTGGCGGTTTCAGCGAGCTACTCGGTCGACGAGCAAGGCATAGCAGAGACATTCGCTGGGTTCGCGGTTGTGCATCTTCGTGTGCCGTCACCGATGCCGAACGCCTTATGGTCTGAGGCCAAACAGCAAGCTCTGGCAAATCAATTTTTGCAAACGCTCGGGATTGTTGCGAGCGGTGGCACCGAAATGGTCCACTTGATTCTCGCTGCACCGGCCAGCCTTGCGATACGGCTGGGCAGTTCCTATGACGTTCGGAACTTTCCCGCAGCGATTGCCTATCAATACGAACGTACTCAGCAGAACAAATATCCGTGGGGAGTTCGATTGCGGACCCATGGTGTAACACGTGCCGAAATCGTAGAAACCAACCGCGCAACAATGGTTGCTTGATGCCTGCGCAACGGCGACTAACTCCCAGGAGAAAGACCAGTGAACCAGAAGCTCTCTTTGTCGAAGTCCGTCATTGCGTCGCTCGTGGTGAGGCAACAAACACAGCAATGGGAAAGTTTCGTGGTCTCGATGCTGAAGCGCTTGGAACTGGATGCTAGTGAGTTGGCGAGAGCCAAGGCGCATTACGACATCTTGGCGCAACAGCTTGCACGGAAGCTTGATATTGCTGACACCGACGTGCATATAGTTGTGCAGGGTTCCATGCGGACCCAAACGACGATTTCACCTCGCGGCAACGCAAAGTTTGACCTGGATATTGTTGTTAAGCTAACTGGCGGATTGTTTGACGGGACAGATTCGGAGACTTTTTTTGCTCGATTCGGGGAGGCGTTGACAGGGTTGAACGACTCCGCCGGCGAACCGAAGCCCAAGCCTCGGTGCTGGCGACTCGAGTACACAGGTGAGCCGTTCTATTTTGACGTGACGCCCGCCCTTCCGGGTAGTCAGTTGATTACCGGAACAGACCTGCGCGTACGGGACCCAAAGACGAAGTGGAGCCCGTCGAATCCCGAAGAATTCGCCGATTGGTTTTGTCATATCGCTGACCTTAGGTTCGGTTTTGAGCGTCGGGTCATGAAGGGATTCGCGCTCGACCATGCCCAGATTGACCCTATTCCGTCGGCGCCGGTAGAAATCGACGATGTCTTGAGGCGGACAGTTCAACTTATCAAGTTGCATCGCGACAACTATTACTATGGCGCGTCGATTTCCCGGGAGCGCAAGGAAGCAAAGCCGATTTCCGTCATTCTGGTCACTTTGGCAACGCACGCATACCAAGACCTTTGGATGAAGGACAAGAGCGCATTCGCATCCCCTATCGAACTTGTACTCGAGATTGTCGACCAGCTTCCCCATCGAATTGAGCGAGCCAATGGGAAGTTCAGGGTAGCGAATCCCGCACTTACAAGGGAGAATTTCGCCGAACGTTGGAATGAGGACGGCGGTCTTCGCGCCAAAGAGTTCCAGAGTTGGCATACCCAACTCACTGGTGACTTGGAACTGCTCTTTAATGAAGACTACGACAGCAAGTCGGAGCAGCGAATCCGCAGTGTGTTCGGGCAGCACGGTGTGGACTCGTGGAAGGCAAGTCGAGCGACGCCAGCTGCAGGAGTGCTTGCCGGGCTGCGCGCCACTGCACCAGCTCAGCCCCGTTCAAATCCGAGCTCTCCCATGCCGGTGGGCTCGAAAAACACCCTCGCATAAAGCACGCCGTGGATAAAATTTCCCCACTCGATGTTGCAGCAGGCGCAGTAGAAGCCTGGCTCGATGGGGCGGGCTCATCTTTCGCTAAGCGTGTGGTAACACCGGGTTCGTCCCGAAAGGCTCGGGCATGGCAGGTAGCGTTGGAGCATTCTGCCCTCGGTGGCAAGCCCATAAGAATCCGGCTGCCTAGAGACTTTCCATCTACGCCCGCGCAAATCGAGGTAGACAAGAGCCTGTGTTTGGTCCTGCCTCATGTCGAGGAAGACGGCCGCGTATGCCTTGGCGTAGCGCCTGCGCCGTCAGATTATGACGACCCGTGCGGTGCAGTCAATCGCGTGGTCACGGCTTTCGAAGACTTCTTGACGAAGTGCGAGGACGCAAGCTGGGTCTTGAAGGAGTTCCAGGACGAGCGCCTTGCTTACTGGGCGCGGTTTAGCCTTAGGCAGCATCGAAGTCGCGACGCAAGGCCCGCGTTGCAGAAGACTTTTGTTGTCCTCGAGGCCATGAAAGGGCCAGTAGAAGGAACTGTTGCCGCTTTCAATAAGGGCAAAACTGCGGTTGCATGCATCGGCTCGCGGGACGCAAATGCCCTGGCGCGCCGCCATGATATTGGCCGAGGCACGATGACAAGGGGGCACGCCCTCTACGTCCCAATGCCGTCCAACGAGCCGTGGACCCCGGCGGCATGGCCTAGGACGTTTGGTGCCCTGGAACAACTAGTTCAGCGACTGACATTTGGTGAGACGTCCGTTGTCGACTGGCTAATTGATAAGACACCTAAGAGTGACGGCCCCTTCCTCGTCGTGTTCGTTCAAGGGACGGTACTCTACGGCTACCAGGTATTTGGCTCGGTTGTTGCGCGACTTGCCCAACCGTCAATTGAACCACTTAAGATAGACCGGCTGGATGCCGCATGGAGTCTTACACGCGACCATGAAACCGTGCGATTCAGTGCTAGGCAGAACGCACGAATCCTTGTGCTTGGCTGCGGCTCGCTGGGCAGTCCTTTGATTGAATCTCTTGCACGCGCAGGCATCGGAAGTCTCGACATTGTTGACGTGCAGCCGTTTGAGGCTGAGAACTGTTCGCGACACGTTCTCGGTCTCCCCTCTGTAGGCACAGGCAAGGCGGCAAACCTTGCTCGCAAGCTTCTGAGGGAGATTCCTGGGCTCAAGGTCAGGGCATATCACGCATTCGCTAGCTCCTTTATTGCCGATTGCTGTCGACCAGGAGAGCATGACCTGATAGTCGAATGCACTGGCGAAAGCTCCGTCCGGACACTTCTTAGTATGTATCGAGGCAGCGCGACCGCTGGTGTGCCTCTAGCCTTATGCTGGCTGGAACCGTACTGTGCTGCGGCACATGTTGTGGGCATCCGGCCAGAAGACAACTGGCCAAAGGAAGACCCGGCTGACGTTCATGTGAATGCTGCTGACTGGCCGGACGAAACTAGGGTGAACCTTCCAGCGTGCAGTTCTGGCTTCCATCCCTATGGGGTCGCGGATGTCTGGCAGGCTGCGGGATTTGCTGGCGAGCGAGTACTTGCCATCTTGGATGGGCACCTGGAGGTTTCGACTATTTGGAGTTGGGTACGCTCGCAGGCCTTTTTCGACAGCATAGACGGAGATGTCGAACCAAGAGCAATCGTGCAGCAGGGCGCATCGTGTTTTGACTCCCAGATGGTTTCCCGGCCCTACAGAGAATTGCTAGGGCTTGGATGACAGCACCTATGACTTTTCGGATTCCGGGGGCAAGCTGGCAAATTGTGTTCTCGGACGAGGCCTTGGGTGTTCTGGACACGCATCGGCAGCGACGTACGAATAGCAGGGAGTCGGTCGGGCAGATATACACTGCTGACCTCACCCAGTGTGATGTAGTGGTGCAACTAGCAACAGTGCTGGAGCCTATGACCGCTTCAATTCATAGCGTGGCGTTTAGCCCCGAAGCGGCACGGCGGGAGCGGGAGGTGTTATTTGAGCGCGGCCTCCATTGCATAGGCCTCTGGCATTCTCATCCCCAGAGGTATCCAACACCTTCGGGTCTTGACCTGCAGCTCGCAGCAGACCATGCTCGCGCGGCGCGTGGCCATATTACGGGGATTCTGTTCGCAATCGTGGGGACCGCTGCATTTCCTGAAGGGCTTTTCGTAGGTGTTCACGATAGCGAAAGGCTACTTCGGGCAATTTAGGAGAAATCATGCTTCCAGAGGCGCGCTGTAGCGCCGGTAGGCAGGGAATGACATTCGCAAGTGATATCGAGCAATAGAAGAATAATCAAATTATGGACACCCGGCGACTTCTCAGTGCGCTCATGCGCAAACTCAATGTTCGTACAACGCAGGAACTCGCGACGTTGCTGGGTGCAAGTCAAGCCAACTTCAGGGACTGGGAGTCTAACGGCCTGACGGAGGAAAAATTGGCGCGCGCTATAGTGAGAGCTATGCGCTCGAGTGAGCAAAATGAACGCGTGAAGATAGCAAAGGATACTATTGGTAGTCTCCGTGGAAAATTTGAGGTAGGAACCAATGGGGAATTTAGCAGTGAGCTGGGTATTTCTGTCGGAACTATAAACAATTGGCTTCGATACGGTCTCACAGGCAGGAAACTTTCGGACGCTTTAGTGAAGGCAAAAAAGAGTGCGGTAGAGACGGCTCATGCTTGTGTTATTGCACCAGTGGTAGAGTTTTTTCCCGTTACTCCAACCCGAAAATCATCCAATGGCGCTGCTGAGCTATTCCCTACCCGTGGCGCGGCGGCGACAAAAGTACTACAAGGATTGAAGAGTGCCCTGGAGGATAGCCACGGCATATATGTGTTCTACGACTCGCGAGGACGCGGGTTATACGTGGGTAAGGCGCAGCGACAAAGCCTTTGGAAAGAAATGAATCTCGCCTTCAATCGCGACCGAGACACGACGCAACGCGTATATCGTGTCCAGCATCCCAGGCGAGGTGAATTCAAGACGTCGGATGAGTATGCGCGGCAAGTTCGGCTAACGACGCGGCACCTCAGTCATCTCGCGGCGTACTTTTCTGCTTACGAAGTGGACAATCCGTTAATCAACGAACTGGAAGCGCTATTAGTTCGCAGCTTTGCAAATGACCTGCTAAACGTCAAGATGGAGCGTTTCGGCAAGTAATGAGTGCAGAGTGAGGCATTTTAAGTGAGTGGTCCACAGTTTCGAGGGGCGGCATTGAGGGGCGTTACAGCTAGGTACACCGCCTCAGTGCTGGCTGCAAATTTGTCGTCGCGCGTCCAACGCCTGGCGAGGTGGCAGACATGACTGACTGATGAGTAAGTTCGCGCACCAACTGTTGTCGACGTCGGACTGGACGTCAATATTTTGGGTCGCCAGACGGGAGTATGGTACTGCCGATGAGGGTCTGGCCTCATAATGGTGCCTTCGCTCAAAACACCCCCCCGAAGCGCCTCAATGCTCGACGACATCAGGAAAACCCTCTGGGCCGCCGCTGACAAGCTGCGAGCCAACATGGACGCCGCCGAATATAAGCATCTCGTCCTCGGCCTCATCTTCCTCAAGTATATTTCCGACACCTTCGCCGCCCGGCGTGCCGAGCTGACGCGCCGCTTCGCTGACGAAAACGACGAGTATTTCCTCCACGACTGTGACGATGAGGTGCTCGCGGATGAGCTGGAAGACCGCGACTACTACAAGGAAGTCAACGTTTTCTGGGTCCCCGAGTCTGCCCGCTGGGAGAACCTGCGCAGCGCGGCGAAGCAGACGGACATTGGCAAGCGCATCGACGAGGCGCTGGCTGAAATCGAGGGTGAGAACCCCAAGCTCAAGGGCATCCTGGACAAGCGCTACGCCCGCGCGCAGTTGCCCGATGGCAAGCTGGGGGAACTGGTCGACCTGGTTTCCACCATTGGCTTTGGCGCGGATGCCAGCCAGGCGCGTGACGTGCTGGGCCAGGTTTACGAATACTTCCTCGGTCAGTTCGCCAGCGCGGAGGGCAAGAAGGGCGGCCAGTTCTATACGCCGGCATCTATCGTCAATACCTTGGTGGCCGTGCTCGCACCCCACCATGGGAAAGTCTATGACCCGTGTTGTGGCTCCGGTGGCATGTTCGTCCAGTCGGAGAAGTTCATCGAGGCCCATGGCGGCAAGCTGGGGGATGTGTCCATTTATGGACAGGAATCCAACCCCACCACCTGGCGCCTGGCAGCCATGAATTTGGCTATCCGGGGCATTGATTACAACCTGGGCCGGGAACCGGCGGACACTTTCGTCCGCAATCAACACACTGACCTCCGCGCTGACTTCGTCCTGGCCAACCCGCCGTTCAACGTCAGCGACTGGTGGCACGGCAGCCTGGAGGGCGACCCTCGGTGGGTCTATGGCACGCCGCCGCAAGGCAATGCCAACTACGCCTGGCTGCAACACATGCTGTATCACCTAAAGCCCAATGGCCGGGCCGGCATCGTGCTCGCCAACGGCTCGATGAGCTCAAGTCAGAATAGTGAAGGCGACATCCGCCGAGCGATGGTGGATGCCGATGTGGTTGAAGTCATGGTTGCCCTTCCGGGGCAGCTCTTTTTCAACACCCAGATTCCAGCTTGCCTGTGGTTCCTCGCCAAGCAGAAAGTCGCCCGAAAGGGTGAAGTGCTGTTTATCGATGCGCGCAAGCTGGGCACCATGATTAGCCGAGTTCAGGCCGAGCTGACCGATGAAACCATTGAAAGGATTGCCAATACCGTCGCCGCTTGGCGGGATGAGGCTGGCGAAGGGGGCGGCAAGTACGAGGACGTTCCAGGCTACTGCCGAAGTGTGAAGCTGGCAGAGATTGCCGAGCACGGTCATGTGCTGACCCCGGGGCGCTATGTCGGCGCTGAGGAGGTCGAGGATGACGATGAAGCCTTCGCCGACAAAATGCAGAAGCTTACAGAGAAATTGGGCGAGCAGATGGCGAAGGGTGCAGAGCTGGACCAGTTGATTCGGCAGAAAATTGGGGCGCTAGGATATGAGTTCTGAGTTTTTGGTTTCCCCAATCGACTGTCCGAGCTCATGGCGGCTCGTTCGCTTGAAAGACATATCGACAAAGATTGGCTCGGGCGCAACACCGACCGGGGGCCAGGCCGCGTATCAAGAGAAGCGCACCAATTATGCATTGGTCCGTAGCCAGAACGTGTTCGACCGGGCGTTCTCTAACGACGGTTTGGCTTTCATATCCGACGAACAGGCTGCTGGGTTGCGAAATGCGATGCTAAAAAAGGATGACTTGTTGCTGAACATTACCGGTGACGGGGCTACCTTTGGGCGCGCATGTCTGGTTCCCGAGTCTGTCTTGCCTGCATGTGTAAACCAACATGTATCTATAATTCGTCTGGACAAAACGCAGGCAAATCCAGGCTACGTGCTAAGCTACCTCACTCATCCTTTAATCAAGGCTTATATTGAGGGATTTAATGCCGGAGGGTCGCGAAGGGCTATCACTAAAGGCCATATAGAGTCGTTCGTCGTTCCCCTTCCCCCCCTTGCCGAGCAAGAGCGGATGGCGGGGATTCTTGACGCTCTCGACGAGCGAATCTCCCTTCTGCGTGAAAACAGCACCACGCTGGAAGCCATCGCCCAAGCGCTGTTCAAATCCTGGTTCATCGACTTCGACCCCGTCCGCGCCAAACAGAGTGGTCGGGTCCCGGAGGGCATGGACGAAGCCATCGCTGCGCTGTTTCCAGATGCGTTTGAGGAATCGGAGTTGGGGCTGGTGCCGAAGGGGTGGAGGCCATGCCCGGTGTATGAATTGGCGAGTTATATCAATGGTGCTGCATACAAGGCTTTTGACCCCAACGCTGAACGTCGTGGATTACCAATAATTAAGATTGCCGAATTGAAAGCCGGCGTTACATCCCAGACGGCGTACTCTGATGTGGAGATGTCGGAAAAATATCGCATTCGACTAGGAGATATTCTATTTTCGTGGTCTGGTAATCCCGATACGTCCATTGACACGTTCGTTTGGCATCACAGCGAAGCATGGTTGAATCAGCATATCTTCCGCGTGGTCCCGCATCGCGCAATAGAGCGGTCATTTGTCCTCCAAACGCTCAGGTACTTACGGCCGAAGTTTGCTGAGCTGGCTCGCAACAAACAGACTACAGGATTGGGGCATGTAACTGTTGCTGATATGAAGCGACTGCGTGTTGTTCGACCCGATGAGACTGTCATTAGTCTTTTCAGTGAGATTGCCGGCCCAATTTATGAGAAGGCCTTTGAAAACCAGACGCAAGTCTCATCCTTGGTAGCTATTCGAAATACCCTTCTTCCCCGACTAATATCCGGTCAACTCCGCCTCCCTGAGGCAGAAGCAGAAGCCCTCGCAGCCTGAAGCCACCATGACAGAAGACCAACTGGAAAAGGAAGCGCTCGGCTGGCTCTCCGAAGTCGGCTATGACACGATTTTCGGCCCGGACCTCGCTCCCGATGGAGCGAACGCCGAGCGCGCCGACTACCGCCAAATCCTGTTGGTTGAACGTCTACGCTGTGCCATTGCGCGCTTGAACCCAAGCATCCCACTGGCTGCCCGCGAGGATGCCGTGCGTCAAGTTCAGGACCTGGGTGTCCCCGTTCAACTCTCCGCAAACAGGCGTTTCCACCAAATGCTTGTCGGTGGTGTGCCGGTCGAATACCAAAAGGACGGCGAAACCCGCGGCGATTTCGTCCGCCTTATCGACTGGAGCAACCCAGCGGCCAACGAATGGCTGGCTGTAAACCAGTTGTCCATCAAGGGCCCGCATCACCCAAGGCGACCAGACATTATTCTGTTCGTCAATGGCCTGCCCCTGGTGCTGCTCGAGCTTAAGAACCCCGCCGACGAGGTCGCCGATATCTGGAAGGCCTACAACCAGATTCAGACTTACAAGGACCAGATTCCCGACGTCTTTCAATACAACGAAATCGTGGTCATTAGCGACGGCTCGCAAGCGCGCATGGGCTCGCACTCGGCTAATGCCGAGCGCTACATGCAGTGGCGCACTATCGATGGCGTCACCCTCGACCCGCTCGGCCAGTTCAATGAGTTGGAAACGCTCGTCCGTGGAGTGCTGGCGCCAGCTTACCTGCTGGACTACCTGCGCTTCTTCGTGCTGTTTGAGGACGACGGCACCCTGGTAAAAAAAATCGCCGGCTATCACCAGTTCCACGCAGTTCGCGCCGCCATACGGCAAGTAGTGTCGGCTTCCCTGCCCGGCGGCAGCCACAAAGGCGGCGTAGTCTGGCACACGCAGGGCAGCGGGAAGAGCATCACCATGACGTGCTTTGCCGCCCGCGTGCTGCAGGAAGCGGCGATGGAGAACCCAACCATCGTTGTCATCACTGACCGCAACGACCTCGACGGCCAGCTGTTCGGCGTGTTTTCGCTGGCGCAGGAATTGTTACGCGAGCAGCCCGTGCAAGCGGTCACGAGGCAAGACTTGCGCGACAAGCTGGCCAACCGGCCCTCAGGTGGCATCGTCTTCGCCACCATCCAGAAGTTCATGCCAGGGGAAGATGAAGATACCTTCCCCATGCTCTCGGACCGGCACAACATCGTGGTCATTGCCGACGAAGCCCACCGAACCCAGTACGGCTTCGAAGCCCAGCTCAAAGGGAAGCCTGGGCAGGAGAAGTACCAGGTCGGCTATGCGCAGCACCTGCGTGATGCGCTGCCCAATGCCACATTCGTCGCCTTCACCGGCACCCCAGTCTCAAGCGAGGACCGCGACACGCGCGCCGTTTTCGGCGACTACATCCATGTTTACGACATGCAGCAGGCCAAGGAGGATGGCGCCACGGTTGCCATCTACTTCGAGTCCCGCTTGGCCAAGCTGTCGCTTAAAGCTGAGGAGCTACCTCAGATAGACGCGGAAGTGGACGAACTCGCCGAGGACGAGGAAGAAAGCCAGCAGGCGAAGCTGAAGACCCGCTGGGCCGCCTTGGAAAAAGTCGTCGGGGCGGAGCCTCGCGTCGCGGCTGTCGCAGCTGACCTTGTAGCTCATTTCGAGGAGCGCAATAAGGCACAGAGCGGCAAAGCCATGGTGGTCGCCATGAGCCGCGAAATTTGCGTTCACCTCTACAACGAAATCATCAAGCTACGCCCCGACTGGCACGACTCCGACCCGGAGAAGGGTGCTATCAAAATCGTGATGACGGGCTCGGCCAGCGATAAGGAGCTGCTGAGGCCACACATCTACAGCGGCCAGGTCAAGAAACGCCTGGAAAAGCGCTTCAAGGACCCTGTCGACCCGCTGCGTATGGTCATCGTGCGGGATATGTGGCTGACAGGCTTCGACGCGCCGTGCGTCCATACCCTGTATGTGGACAAGCCCATGAAGGGCCACAATTTGATGCAAGCCATTGCCCGCGTGAACCGGGTTTTCAAGGATAAGCAAGGTGGCTTGGTAGTGGATTACATCGGCATCGCCAATGAGCTGAAGAGCGCGCTCAAGGAATACACGGCCAGCCACGGACGAGGCCGGCCCACCGTCGATTCCGCCGAGGCCTATGCAATCTTGGAAGAGAAGCTAGACATCCTGCGCGGCATGCTCCATGGCTACGATTACGGCGATTTCCTGACCAGCGGCCACAAGCGCCTGGCGGGCGCTGCCAACCATGTGCTGGGCCTGGAAGACGGCAAAAAACGCTTTGCCGACACGGCGCTTGCAATGAGTAAGGCGTTCACCCTCTGCTGTACCCTGGACGAGGCTAAGGCCATCCGAGAGGAAGTGGCGTTTATGCAGGCCGTTAAAGTCATCCTGACAAAGCGAGAGCTCAGCGAGAAGAAGCGAACCGACGAGGAGCGGGAGCTGGCTATCCGGCAAATCATCGGGTCGGCTGTGGTATCGGAAGAAGTGGTGGACGTTTTTGAGGCGGTCGGCCTCGACAAGCCGAACATCGGCATTCTCGACGATGCATTCCTCGCTGAAGTTCGCAATCTGCCGGAACGCAACTTGGCGGTGGAACTGCTGGAGCGATTGCTGGAAGGAGAGGTCAAGAGTCGCTTTGCGGGCAACGTAGTTCAAGAGAAGAAATTCTCCGAGATGCTCGCCAATGTGGTGAAGCGGTACCAGAACCGGGCCATTGAAACTGCCCAGGTCATCGAAGAACTCATCGACATGGCCAAGAAGTTCCGAGCAGCTGCGAGCCGGGGCGACGAACTCGGTCTGTCCGAGGACGAGGTGCGTTTCTACGATGCTTTGGCTAACAATGAGTCCGCCGTTCGAGAGCTTACCGATGAGACGCTAAAAAAGATTGCGCATGAGCTGACTGAAAACCTACGCCAGAACATCACTGTTGACTGGTCGGCGAGGGAAAGCGTTCGGGCGAAGTTGCGGCTGCTGGTGAAGCGCATCCTGCGGAAATACAGGTACCCGCCTGACCAGCAGGATGGGGCTGTGGAACTGGTGCTGCGGCAAGCGGAGGCATTGGGGGAGGCGTGGGCGTAGTGCGTCAAGCCATTGATGCCTCAGTTGTACGTTTCGAATTTCGTCGGCAGTTGAATGAGATGGGGATGTGAAATGCTGGATTTCGATGCACTGAATGCAGGCGGCGTTGGTGGTCCGCTCCTTGAGCCACGCAAGATTTTCACCACCTTGCAGCGGTCGAGCAAGTTCCGGCGTCCATCGGATGAGCAGGGGGAAGTATTAGACGCTTGGTTTAGGGCTCGGACCCAGCGAGATACGACCATTAAGATGAATACCGGCTCTGGTAAGACGCTTGTCGGCCTGCTAGCGCTGCAAAGTTGCTTGCAGGAAAAGATGGGTCCCGCAGTTTTCATGGCAGCCGACAATTACCTTGCCGAGCAGGTTCTGGCCGAAGCCAAAGATTTGGGTGTCCCCGTAACCCAGGACGAAACTGCCTCAGCTTTCTTGCGTGGGGAGGCAGTCTTGGTGGTCAATCCTCAGAAACTGTTCAATGGCAAGTCCGTGTTCGGGCTTGGCGCAAGCGCGGGAAAGATTGCCATTGGTAGCATCGTCATTGACGATGCTCATGCTTGCATTGCAAAGATACGGGACCAATTCACTCTCACCATTAGCAAAGATAACCAGGTATATAGCGAGTTGATGGCCTTGTTCCGAGATGATTTAAAGGAGCAAAGCGTCGGCGAGCTTCTAGACTTGGAGGCAGACGACCCGCAAGTCGTGCTAGAGGTGCCTTTCTGGGCGTGGCAAGACAAGCAGGATGCGGTGCTACCAAAGCTTCATCCGCTGCGTGATGCAGAAGACCATAAGTTTAAATGGGCTTTGGTTCGCGACGTGCTCCCCCTTTCTCAGTGTGTGTTTGGCGCAAGGCAGGTTGCGATTGCACCACGCTGTTTGCCAGTTGATGTTATCCCGAGCTTTGCCAGAGCGAAGCGACGGATTTATATGACGGCAACTCTAGCGGATGATGGCATGCTCGTATCGGATTTGGCTGCTGATGCACAGACAGTGGCAGCGCCAATAAAGCCAGCAGGCGCTGGTGACATGGGAGACCGGATGATTCTTGCCCCACAAGAAATCAATCCGCAGGCTACTCTTGAGGAAATTCAGGCTTTAGTGGTGGACGTTGCGCACCAATACAACGTTGTCGTAATCGTTCCCTCGCACAGGCGAGCCGAAGACTGGTCCGCATTGTCGCAAATGGTTTTAACACGTGAGAACTTGTCTGCAGGTGTGCAGCGCTTACGCGAAGGGCACGTCGGCATCGTCACCATGGTGAACCGATATGACGGTGTGGACCTGCCAGACGATGCGTGCCGACTTCTGGTCATTTACGACCTGCCACAAGATAGCGGAGTGCTGGAGAGAAGAGAGAATGTGTTACTCGATGGCTCGACGCTTCTCAAGAGAAGACAGATTCAACGCATCGAACAAGGTATGGGGCGAGGTGTTCGCTCGAGTGACGATTACTGCGTGGTTTTGCTCGTTGGCGGGCGCCTAACCAGCGCTATCCATGGAGGAGACGCGCTTGACATGATGTCGCCGGCGACGAGAGCTCAAATTGAGCTCGGCCAGCAGGTCACCAAGCAGTTGGTCGGTAAGTCGGTGGCCGAACTTCGTCCGGTCATCTCTCTTTGCTTGACTCAAGATGCGCATTGGCGTGAGGCTAGCAAGCGTCGGCTGGCCCAAGCGCCTGGTAGTGGTGCTGGATATATAGACCCAACTGTGGTCAAGCGTCGCCGCGCATTTGATGCCGCAGTGGCCGGAGCTTATGGCGACGCCGTCAAGGAGTTGGCGACCGCAGCAGACCAAGAAGAAGATAGGGTCGTCAAGGGCTATCTGCTGCAGCAAGTGGCCGAGTACCAGCACCATAATAGCCCAGCACAAGCCCAAATGACATTGGCTGCTGCCGTGAAGTTGAATCGGTCAGTGGTTAGGCCATTACAGGGCATTGAGTACCGTAAGCTCAATCAGAGTGGAGAGCAAGCTCAGCAGGTGGCAACTTTCCTTCTGCAACGATTCGTCGAGGGAGCAGACCTGGTAATCTGGAAGAATGGACTACTTGAGGACCTACTCTGGGGCAATGAGTATACGTCACGCTTTGAAGCCGCGTTGCAGGATGTTGGGTGTCTTCTCGGATTCGGTTCGCAACGCCCTGAGAAGGACGTCAAGAAAGGGCCAGATAACCTGTGGGCTGTCGGTGGCACAGACTACTTCGTAATCGAATGCAAGACGGGCTCCAAGAGCGATGACATTGCTAAGAGCGATGTGGACCAGCTTGCTGGTAGCGTGAACTGGTTCTCACAGAACTACGGTAAGGACTGCTCTGCTATTCCCGTGATGATTCATCCGCGTACCAGATTAGACAGGACGGCTTCCGCCCCTGCGGGAATGCGGGTAATGAGCGAATCGGAACTCCAGAGCTTTAAAGACGCTTTATCTAAGTTCGTGACAATGCTGGCGTTCGCTCAGCATTCGGATATTTCCGCGATAGCAAACGCTCTGATTCAATTTAAGCTTACAAAAGACCTCTGGATTGACACGTATACTTCGCGTGCGAGGTAGGCTCGGGCGCTCGCAGTCGGAAAATGCCTGATGACAAGACGGTGGAGAAGGCTGTGCTCAAGCGGATAATGTGCATAATCTGTACATCTAGAAAAGCCCGCCGGCGGAACGACCCCACGAAAGAGAACGGGAATACTCAGGCTGAGTCAAGGTTGTTGCGCCCAATACGAAACATTCGGTGTTAAAAAAACAGAAATGCCAATCAGTCAGCAAAAGCTCATCAAACTTGAGGTTGAAGAGCTGAAGAATCTTAGGGATTTTGAGCTTGATTTTCAGGCGGCACCACTTACGGCGATTATGGGAACGAACGGGTCGGGAAAATCTACCGTTCTTCACGCGCTAGCTTGTGCCTACAGTCAGCCAGAGGAGCAAGAGGCTTATAAATTTCCGATGTTTTTTAAGCCGAGTACGGACGCTCTATGGGCGGGGAGTGCGTTCGCAATTCATTATGAACAACGAGATGGTGTAAATTATCAGCGGAGTTTAACGCAGAGGTATTCCAAGGCAGCAGACCGGTGGGCTCCGCGATACGACAAGCGCCCGGAGCGTTCCGTGAGGCTCATTACAATCCGAGAGTCTGTGCCGGAGGTCGAGACTCTTGGAATAAACTCAATGGTTCATTATCGAAGAAGCAACCTCGATGGCGACACACATAATCGCGTTCGCGAGGCCGCCGGACAGATTCTTAATCGACATTACGCCGAATACCATCGAGTTCACTACCAACGTGGATGGCGTCCTTCGATTGCTGTCAGGGCAGGGAATATTAACTATTCGGCGCTTTCAATGAGCGCAGGCGAACAGCGCGTCTTTAGAATTTTGGATGCTGTGTTTTCAGCGCCGAATTATGCGCTAATTCTTGTAGATGAGATTGACATCTTCCTTCACCAAGATGCACTGAAGAAGCTTGTCGACGTATTGCATGAGCATTGCGGAGAAAAAAATAAGCAATTGGTCTTCACCACCCATTTTCCACCAGTTGCGGACATGTACGAGAAGGTGTCAGTTAGAACGCTTCATCGAGTCGCAAACAAGACACTGGTCTGGCTAGGGTACTCCTATGATGCCCTTCAACAGATAACTGGTCAGATGCAACGCCCACTTCAAGTTTACGTGGAAGATGACGTTGCTGAGGCGATAGTTCGTGAGGTCGCAAGGCCGCTTCGAGTAAGAGCGTACCTGAGTGTGGGCCGATACGGTTCCGGTGAGAATGCGTTTTCTCTGGGAGCCGGCCTAGCCTTGTCAAACGTAGACCTGAACAGGTGTCTCATTGTTCTCGACGGGGACATAAATACATCGAAAGGTATCCGTAAAATCAAGGTAGCAAAATTTCTAACAGGAAACGAGCCGGGAAGGGATACTCAGCGAAAACAGCTTCGAGGAATTATTCGCCCTCTCCGCACGCCTGGCCTAGAAGTGCCAGAACGAGTACTACACCGATTGGTTACTCAACTTGATGATGCGGTGGTTCCCCCGGGGGATGTTCAGTTTGTCCAAATCGTTCGAAACGTCGTGAACGTACTGGACCGGCACGGCTACGTTGGCGAGATTGTGCGTTTAAGCGGTGAAACAAGAGCCTATGCGCTAGCCAAGATGGTTGAACTGGCTAGCCTAAGCCCTGGCTGGGCACACTACACACGGCTAATTCGTACGTGGCTGTCGCGGCAACGCGATGCGCTCAATCTTCAGAGATAGGCTGGTACTCCAAGGACGGAGCACAACGCGCACGGATGACAGAACGGTGGAGCAGAATGTCACGCATGTACGAACAAGAAGCTCCCTCTGGCAACGGCCAGTCTCAGGATGCGAGCGCTGAAACACCCTCGGGCGCAGTCAGTCGTGAGTCGCTCTACGAACTCGTCTGGTCTGAACCGATGCTAAAGGTGGCCGCAGGATTTGGCGTGTCATCCAGCTACATGGCAAGGGTATGCACATTGCTCAATGTACCGCGCCCCGAGCGTGGATATTGGGCGAAGTTGGCTGCTGGCAAGTCGGTCAAGAAGCCGAGTTTGCCGGATGCGCGTCCAGGAGATGAGCTCGTGTGGTCTCGCGGGGATGGTCACCAGGAAGTCACTCGACCACTGCCGAAACCACCGTCTAGCACGCCCAGAAGGCGAGTCATACCCAGTAAGCCAAAACTTGCCGAACACCCTCTACTCGCTGGGGCAAAAGCTATCTTCGAAGGTGGGAGAATTGGCCACGGCGCGGGGTATCTGAAGCCGACAAAGAAGTTGCTCGTCGACGTCGTCGTAACCAAAACAGGTCTCGATAAAGGTATTTCGTTTGCCAACAAGCTCTTCCTCGCCTTGGAAGAGGACGGCCATCGCGTTGTTATCGCCCCGCATTCAGAGCGGCTTACGCGGAAGGATTTCGATGTGCGTGAGGTACCTCGGAAGGACCATAGCTACCGTGACCAATGGTCGCCAATGCGCTGCACGGTTGTCTACATCGGTACTGTGGCCATCGGACTCACAATTGTTGAGATGTCAGAAGAGGTCGAGGTGAGGTACGTTAACGGGAAATACGTGCGTCTCGGCGAGTATGTTCCTCCGAAGCGGGGACCCGACCATGGATGGACCAGCAAACAAGATTTGCCAAGCGGCCGCTTCTGCTTGCAGGCCTACTCTCCATACTGGCGCGCCGAATGGAGTATGCAATGGCGAGAAACGCGGGACCGTGACATCGCAGGTCTCGTTCCGGTCATTGTGAAGGAGCTGCGGCGGTCGGCTCCGGAGGTCGCTAGGTTAGCCGCGGAGGGCGAGCGGCAAGCTGAACTTGAACATCAGCGCTGGGAAGCCCAACGCGAGCAATGGCGCCGAGAGGAAGCGGAAAAGCGAGCGGCGAAGGCATTGAAGGACAGTATGGAGGAGCTCCTTCAAATAACTGACGGCTGGGCTCAGTCGAGGCGATTGGCAGAATTCTTCTCCGATGCCGAACGTAGTTTGAAAGACTTGGGCACCGATGAACAGAACAAGATGCGTGAACGCCTAAAACGAGCTCAAGAGCTAGTTGGCAGCGTCGAGGCACTAGAGCGCTTTCGCTCGTGGAAGGCGCCGGAGGAGCGCCAGTAATGGGCGGGCAACACAACGCGTGAGTCAGCTGAAATTTTTGGGGGTATTCTCCAATTCGCCGGTACTCCGGCGGTCTGATATTTAGTCTGAAAGGGCCTCCGGAAGATTTGGGTGGGAGGTCACCGACTTCGAAGCAGCCAAGCTCGTCAGGGGGGGCGAGCCACGCTGGCAGATGTAACACGCCCTACACTCGAACGCGCACCTGCTGTGGGACTAGCGGCTGCGATTCGGCGCCTACGAACCATGCTTCTTCATTTCTTATTGGGTCAACAACGAGCCCAAGGCTGTAGGGCTCCCTAAAGAAGCTTCTTTGCGTGGCGCGGTCAGTGCTGCTGAAAAAAGCACCTAGATTAGGGTGGGTGTGGTACCACCCGACAACGTTTAGGTTGGCTCCTCGGTAAGCTGCCGCCTCTTGCCAAACGCGAGGGCTCATATTCAGCGACACCGACGTCGAATGAAAATGCTCGCTTGGCACAGCCCGAATTATCTCAACGGCCCGGACTTCGCCCGCTTCACCTGCGAAGACCCTTCCCACCATGAGCCCCCCAAGTTCAACGTTATCAGATTTTGCATGCTGCCATATTCGGTCGGCCACATCTGACTGTAGCAATACCACGGGCATAGTCCACTCGCGCTCCTTAAGCAGGCGTATCGCGTCGACGAAACCCAGGCGAGGAGCCAAATCTGAGATTGAAAGCGGTTTTGCGTCTGGCGGCAGGTCGTTCCATCTCATGTGGTTACTTGAAACTGATGAGAACACTTCGGACAAGAAACCTCACCCGCCCTACCGCTGGGAATCCTAAGACTCACTTTACAGTTTGAGCATTGAACAATGACGCGGTCCAGGGTGGGGCCGGGTTCCGTCCTCAAGGTGTTTCGCGTCGTTGGAAAGGAATTGGGGTGGGCACGCAGCGCAGTTCGGTACCACTCGACAGCAGCCCCATTTGCAGGGGAGCGCTCGTTCAAGACTTCTGGCTCAAAGGTGATAATCTGAATAATACGCCTTACAAGTAGGTCCAATCCATGGCTCGGCAGCCACTTGGTCCCCAAGCATATCTTGCCACTCTGGAAAACGTTAGGGTGAAATATTGGAGTTGTGATTACCGCATTCGGCTCTACGAATGGGTATCTACTCATGAGTTCAATCTTAACGGTGGTTGTATTTTGTATTCGTGACGGATAATCACGCGATGGCGCAGTTGGATAGGCCAACTCTATGTCGATTCGTTTTGCCGGCTTACCACTAGTGCCAGCCACCCGAACGCGTCCATTGGTTTGCCTGGAAAGCTCGGACAACTTTTGTAGGTCCTGAGCGATACGCTCCTCAATTACACTCATGGGGTCACTCCAGCGACTAATACCGGCTGCACCTCAAGAATATCCCCATCTTTCACACCACTAGCACTTAGAGCAGTTGTTGGGACCAGTGCTCGCCCTTCACCCGTATGAACGAGAGAATAATCTGTATCAGTAGGGAGATTCCAGTTGTCGACTGCCGCCTGGATAATGTCTGCACCCAGATTATCGGGGCGAACGGCGATTTCCGCTTTGCGAGTGAGGTCAGCCGTTCGCAGTATGACTTTGATTTCCGCCATATCACTTCTCCAAATCAAGCACGTATGTTCTGTTGTCCTGCTGAAACCACACAAATTTCGATGGAAGCCGTTTGCCCAAATACGGGCCAACAAGTTCGGAGATGCTGAAATTGTCCACAATCTCGACTTCGACGCTGTCCTCGTTACAGTTCGGGCACCACTGTAGCCGGGTGTCATAACGAGATGCTCTCTCGAACATGAGGCTAGAGTCGCCCGATTCGCCGGAGCAGTTTCTGCATTGAGCGCGTATGATTATAGGGTCACTTACGTAGATTGCTACGTCATCGTTCTGCCCCGCTATTGACGCGAGCTCATCGGTAACGATTGGGCTAGAAGATGTCACAGTTACTTTCCCGACGAGTCCCCTGCAGCAGGCACAATCAATGTTCTTGCCTAGTTCAGAAACTGTCATTCGACCGGAAATCGAGTCGACAAACAGGCGACGTGCTCGCAGCTGGCCTTCTGTAGGACCAAGTCGTAAACCAGCGGAAACAGCATGTGCGGCGGCAAGACTAGATGTAACAATAGTTGTTGGAATCTTGCGCTCGACGTGTGAGATACGCTTCAGCCACCCGCAAGAATAGCGTTCTCGAATACGTTTATAGGCAGACAGAGGAAGATTGCATTCGTAGCATGCACAACCCAGCAAATCTCGAAATGGAAATATCTCCACCATTGCTGACCGACTGTCAATGCCAGCATTAACAAGATTTGTGCCACTAAAACGACACAATTGATTGAGCTTGATACGTGCGTCGAAGTTGTCTACGCAACAAAAGACGACCGCATACTGCTCCATGCCGGACAAGGTCATCCATTCCCAAAAATCTCCTGGGAAGGCCTCGACGTCCACGGAGGAATCGAGCTCGCGTATCTTTTGCGCAGCTACAATGGCTTTGTTACTACCAACGTCCGATTCCCTAAATAGAACACTACGCGTAAGGTTATGAAGCGCAATAGTGTCGAAGTCATATAAATGCAGGGAACCAACACCGAGCAAGGCGAGGTTCTTCGCAACTTCGTTCCCCACAGCACCACAGCCGACTATTGCGTAGCGTGACGACTTGAGTGACTCTTGCGAGAACCAGTCAATGAGGCTATGCCTCTGATATCGGTCAAACCTCATCTCTTCTTATCCGACTGAATTGCTTCCATCGCAAGGTTTAAGAGCTTCGTTACCTCTTCACCGTGCGCTCGCATGAACGGGTCGGCCTGGTCCGGATGATACAAGCGGACTTTAGTGCGGAACGCTCGCTTTACCACGTCTAAAGATGCGTTGGGACTGACACCGAGGAGTTCATATGGGGAGAGCTTTCGTAAGTCGTCGAGGCGACTCTTGTAACCAATGTCAAGATTGGTCCATTTCATCAATGCACCCCTAGAATCATGCCTGGCTCAGAAACAATAATTTCATAGCCGTAGGTCTTATGTTCGACAATTAGCCCACGAACTCGAACACGTTTGCCCTCAAGTGAGAATATAAACGGCTTACCACCAACTGCCCGTACTGCGCCCCGGAAGAAGACCAACTTAAACCCTTTACTCCAAGACTTTTCCTCAAACATCACCGCGAAGTCGTTCCCACGCCTGCTTTCACGAACGCTCGGTACGAAACCTTCGAAAGTAACAACTCGACCGACATGCAGATGATAGTCGTCTAACGTCACGACAGCCGGCGTGTAGTCCTTGCCACTACGTGGGCGCTGACCCTCCGCGACTGAAAGTAGCGTATTCGCTTGGCAGGCAACGCATCTTCCGCTGTTCTCCGCGCGAAGCAACTCTACGCTATCTGCGTGGTAGAAAACTTTGCAGGAGGTGCATTGGAATAGCCCCCTTGCGATGTCTAGCGCAGCGCCCGTGAGGGCATCGTGTAGGCCCTTCAGGTCCAATTCAGGGGTTGTGCCGGTAGTAGAGGACCCAGCGGAGGGCGGATTATTAAACTGTATGCCAGTGGTTCTTTTTGCTGCAGGCGACGGCCGGAATGTAGTCGAGTTCTGAGGTTTACGGGAAGTCTCGGGAACATCCCGAGATGAATGAGGTTGTCGAGTTGCCGGAGGTTGCGGACGCGAGGTGCTTCCACGCTGCTTGTCGCCAAACAGCGCGCGTATTAGCCACCAAATCAGAGTGATTGCGACAACACCAACAAAAAATGTCATTTTTCTTCTTGTTGTGCAAATACCACCATATCATACTCGACAAAGCAGCACTTTGTGAGATGAGGGAAATAGTATCCTATCAAGTTAGCCGGAAATTTCACCTAGCCCTATGCTCGCCAGCGAGAGCGAAATTACCCAGCAGAAAAGCCCCTTATCTAGGCAGCTTTCATTCTTGCAGCGAAACGCGACTCCATAACCCGTTTGGGTTGTTTGCTTGAAGCGGCAGCGGCCACCCTAACAGTGAACGCTTTGAAGCACAGCTCGGAGTAGGTCCATGAAATATCGAGGTGGGCCAGTTGAGGTTAAGCGGCATGCTCACGGGGAGCGCCAGAGGAGCGTTACCTTCCGTCGGCCACCACGTCGTCCCTTGCGAGGTAAGGGCGGGGCTTCCTGCCGCTAGTCCCCCGGAGCTGATGGCAGCCGGTGCCGATGATGTAGTCCTGAGTGCACCTGCCCAGAGGCGTAAGCTTATCGCCACAAACGCGGTGCATTGCGGAACAGCTGCCCAGGAAGGCCGCTATCGGCGTGCTTCAACTTTGTAGAAATAGTTCTCGACCATGAGGCGCGCTCGGTCAGACTGCACGGCGTCGGAAATTGAGCTCTTCAACTGGACGTAGTGTCTGCACTCGGGGTCCTGTGCCTTACTCCAATTGAAGATACCCTGAATCTTGCTCGCGAACGCTTGATAAGAATGTGCTCCGGCCAGCGCGCTATCGATGCCGGGCAGCGCTCTCGCAGCTCCTTCTCGACGCGGAGGCCAGGCTGATGCGATGACCACGGACTCTGGGCGAACTTCGACAGCGAACAAAAATTCTACCTTCCCGCTTTCATCGGCCCAACATGGTGGGAAGTCCCGACCGCCACGAGCGTCGAGCCGATTCTTCAGAAATGCAACCTGTCCGCGTAGGTCGGAGTTCTCCTTCTTGATGGACTCAGGGCTTTGGCCTCCCTTTGCCAAGTCACCGAACCCTTTTGCTGCCGCAACCACCTCTTGGACTATCTGGGCTTCCTGACCGGGCTTTAGGTCTCGGTCGAGCTTGTCCTCGAGTTGCCTGCGAAGTTCTGCAGTGGTTGCGATAGCCTGTCGGACTATATCCATGGCTACCTTGTCACGAGCGCCTCTCACCGAGGCAGTCTTGCCTTCCACTGCAGTGGCTGCTCGTACGCCAGAGGATGAGAGAGCGTTTGTCGGCTTCGCAGATGAGGCCACGTTCGCCTGCTCTATCGCCGTACGCACTTGTTCCTGTAGTGCGAGGGCCGACATGACTTCCTCTTGAGTAACCCCGGGCCTGCTCGCCTTGGCCGCCCGTTCAAGTTCCTCCTTCAATTCGGTAAGAGCGGTCAGCTTAGCGTCGAGGTCTTCAACCTGCTGCTTCAGCCTATCACGCTCCGCACGAGCTTGGTCCGCTGCGATTAACTTGGTGATTACTTCATCAGGACTCGACACGCCTGCTGCTTGGAGCGCGTTTGCAAGCGAAGACCTTGCGGCATCGAGTGCTGCCGCAGCTTGCTGCGTCGTCTGTACCTTCGCCAGGTCGGCTTCAGCCGCTAGCCTACCGCTCTGCTCCCTGAATACAAGGTAGCCAAGCAGGAGCAGCAGGAGGAACGATACGGTAAATGCAATCTCCGTCAGCGAAAGCTGGAAGACTTGGTCATTTCGTTGCGCCACATGAAGTCCTCAAGTTCCCGGAGCGCGGGGTAAAAAAGACTGCGGTGCGGCTCCGGTTGCCGCTTCTGCACCGGAGTCTTCTCCATTCGGTCGCTTCAAATCGACCGCATTTGAAGCACTAGTTATTGAATAGGCGCTCGTACCGTTGCCTGGGGCTTGCGGTTGTGCAGCTGTGTGGCCTATTGCCGAATGCGGAACTTCCGGAGACGAAGAACTCAATGCTGAGCGCAACCCATGCGGATACAGGCCCGCTACGGATGACGCTGGAGGCTCGACCACAACCTTCACATGCTGAATTCGAGATGCAACATCACGCAGTTCGGAGCTTTGAGCTTGCATCGTCGCGTCCAGAGCCGAGAGTTGTCGAACCATTCCTTGTAGCTGGTCGATTGCTTGGTCAACTCTGTTAACAGCTGTTGTGGCCTGCTCACCTAGATTGGAGAACAACTGAACTGCCTTCAAATCCGCGACGGCAACGGCTTCCAGCTTGCCGGCTACAGATTGTGAACTTTCGGCTGCGGCAACCATATTGGCAGAGGCGGATTCAGCTGCTGCCGTACTCGCTAGCAGCTTTGTCGAGATGGTCTCTGCGGCGGCGTTCGTTGCGGTCGTGTTCGCCTCAATCTTCGTGGCCACGGATTGGGTGGCCTGAGCTTGAGCATGCAGCTTTTCTACAATACCAGAAAGCCCCAATTCAACTGTGCGTCGGGTCTCGGCGCCGTCGGAAATCACTCCGGCGACTCGGGCAGAAAGTTCATCTGTGGCAGTGTTGCTGGCGGTAACCCCGGCCAGTGTTCCAGCCAAGGCTTCGTCGACCTTGATGAGGGTCGCGCCAAGTTGCTCCAACGCGGTTAGCTGCCCTTGAGCGGTGTCGAGCACTGCATGCTGTTGCTGGGCCAGTTTGAGTACGGTCTCAAGCGAGTCTTCGGTCGCTCCGGCTTTGTCTTTCAGCTTCTTTAATGCGACTGACAGCACAACCGTGGATTCGCTGACTTCCTGGAAGGAAGTCTTAATGCCCCCGGCCAGCGCCGTCGAGCTTGTCTTCAACTGAGCTAGCGGCTCATTCAAGTGTCGCGCAAAGTAGTCGTCCGGGAAGGTTGTGGTTTTAAGCCTTTCGGTGACCGCATCGGTGAATGCCCCGACTTTGGCTTCAATGCTCGCAAGGTTCGCTCGCATCCCTTGGGCGTAGCCATCGACCGAGTTGGACAAGCGCTGACTTGCGGTCTTGACCTCTCCAAGAGCCTGTGTGAACGCATCCTGGTTCCTCGTTGTTAAGTCTGCAAAGAATTCGGCGAGCTTCTCCGCGTGGTTCTTGGAGAGGTTCTCGACCTGCATGTTGACTCGTTCGACTGTAGTTTTGGCAGCTGTGTCAACCTGAGATTCGAAATCACGGAGCCGCTCCAAGGCAATGGTTAGTTGCTCGGCAAATTTACGGCTGGCGTCAAGAACCGCATCTTCCGCGTCGGCGATTGCATCAGCCACGTCCTTTTTGAAGCTGACTAGATACACACGAACACCTAGGCCAAAAACTGTGCTGACCATAGCCGTGCCAAAACGAACAGCAATGTCCTGAATCCTTGTGCCGATGTTCGGGAGGTCGAACAGGCAGAAGATGATGGACGTGATGGTGAAGATGAACCCGAGGTAGTAGCACGTGTCCGCGAACTTATCGTCAGTCACGTCGTTATCCCGCCTGAAGCACCCAAGGAAAATATAAGCGCCCATGACGAGCAGCGGAACTGCCAAGCCCAATATCCATGGGTCTTGCAGTTTCCATCCTAGGAAAGAGGACCCAACCTTGAGAATGAGCGCGATTACGAACAGCTTCTTGACTCGGACATCAAAAATGCTCCTCATGATTAGCCCTCGAGCGGTCTGACGGCCACGATGCGGGCCCCTGCCTTGGAAAAGTAGTCCTCCCAGAACTTTAGATTCTTCTTTGTCTGAAGTTGTGGGCTGTTCATGAGGTAGTGCAAGTCAACCTCTACATCGCGGAGTTCAGGTTGCGCCTTCTTCCCATAATCAGTTGCGGCGAATGTCGCGTAGTCAACTGGTCCTTTGTACATGGTGAACTGGGGCGTATTGTGAAGCATGTCGGACACGATGATGAGTCGACGCTCCCCTTTTACATCGTGCTTGTGATAGGCGTTTATGCCCACCAACTGAAGCATTTCAAAGACTGGTGACCACTTTGCGGGTTGACTCGAAATAAGCGACTCGGACTGCTTGAGCACTGGTTCCATGAATTTCAACCGGTACTGAGCCTTAAGCCTCTTTAGGTTGGCCGTTAGTTCGCTCTTGTCCGAACCGTCACCGGGATTGCACAACTCCACCAGCGGGGCAGCTGTCTCCTTGAAATCCTCGCCAAGGACAAACACTGATAGGAGATAGCCCTCTGGAATCCGCTTCTCCACCAGCTCTTGGATGATGACGGAGAAGGCCTGCTTCTGGGTGAAATTGAGCGGGTCCGTTTTGTCGACCATCAAGACGTAGTGACCGACAGGTCCGTCGGGAGGGCACATCGTCTCGGGATTCAAACCGTTGGGACGGCTCTTCATGTTGTAGCCCACAACACCCAAGCCAGCTGCAACCACTAACAGCGCAAGCGTTCCAAGGACAAGTTCCCGCGTGCGGCGTTGTCGCCCACGCCTTCCTAGCTGCGCCATTAAGCAATCTCCTTGGCCGGGAAATGAGTATCGAGCGGCTTGAGACGGTCAAAGTGTTGATTGAAGGCGGCCTGGATGCGGGCTCGGATTTCCTGCACTTCTGCCAGAAGGGCTTTAACCAACTTTCGCTGTTCTTGCAACTCTGTTTCGTCGGCGGCTGTGCCAAAATCTGGTATTTGAATCGGCCTAAGGTCCGGCTGCCTGTCGAAGTACGTGGGTCGCTGTAGCCCCCTGCGATGAAGCTCGTTCTCGGTTCGGAATTTTCGAAGAAGGGCGTCCAGCGAATTGTCCGCATCGAGGAGAGCTGTAGACAGTCTCGAGCCCGCCATATGCTTGTCTTTGATGAGCGCCTCAAAAACCGCCACATCTGCCTGGGCGCGCTCGAGCGTCTTGTCAAGCGCCTTCAACTCTTCGTTCTTAAGCTCTTCGAGGTCGACGCGCAACGTGTTGAGTTCGTCGCCATGGTCGTCCACCGCGCTCAGAGTGCGGCGCGAGATGGACCCGTAGCCAGGGTAGAGGTCGTCACTGAAGAGCCCGTCAAACAATGAGGCGATGCCAAAAATCATGCTAATGACAAACAGCGCCCACGAAAAGAAGTCCCGAAGCTGGAGCGGATGCTCAATGAACGCGTCAAGGGCGGCCTTCGCCGGATTTGCAGCCTCCGCCGAGAGGCTGTCGCGGTAATGTGCGATACCCATCCCGACGCAAACCATAACAAGGAGTGAGAATGCAAGCGCTGCGAGCCCCAAGGTCTTGAGAATTGCACGTCTGTGATTTACATAGCGAATCGCGAACTTGCCAAGCATGAACGCAACGGCGACATTGATTGCCGCCATGATGCCGGCCTCGGTGAAACCCCCGAGTAGCCCTGAGTCCAACCCTTGTGCGAAGAACCTAGCGTTGAGGACAGCCTCTACTCCGACCAGCAGAAAGAGGACTGCATATAGAAGGTAAGTCCGGGTTCCAGATGGGAAGTGAGCCTCACGAGTCAATCGATGCTCGGTGCGAAACGCGTCAAGTTCTTCTTTGCTCTTCCTTGCAGTCTCGCCTAACGTCCGAAGGAGGCTGTCTTGTTCTGTCAGAAGTGTGCTCGCCTTACGCTCAAACTCTTTGTCGGCTTGGCGCGCTCGATTCACGTCCCGCATGACGTTGCGCCGGCCTATATCTTGACTGAGAACATTGAGCCGCAGAGCGGCCCAGTCAACGTAATCTTGCCGCGCTTTTTCCACGCGCTGAACCACGCTGGCTTCTGGTCCTGAGATTACCGTTGCGTCCAAGGCGGGCAGCCCTGCCTCGCCAAGACGCTTGGCATCGTCGACAAGACGAAGCTCCTTGGCGAGCTTATCTACCTCCAAGGGATAGAGGTCGGGGTGACCCTTTCGGGGTTTACCCGACCCTGACGATGTGAGCCAGTCCCATATCCGCGCCAGCAGACCCATGAAGAACCCGTATTCTATTGTTCTCCCACGCGTTGACCTCCGCTTCTGCACCGGGGTAACGCTCCTTTTCTTCATTCTACCTATTGATGGCCGCCTTTAGCATGCGGTGTGCCGAAAACAACGAACTGGTTCTCAAAGGTGCACTCTTTTTAGCAACGAGGCCGGCCACCTCGGACCTACAGGCCACTAGGTATCCCCAAGCATAATGAGGCATCGAAATGCCCATCATTCCGCGATAGGGACGCCGGGCAGGAACTCCACACCAGTTCGTTTTACCAATTCACGGTACGAAATAGGGCGTCCAATTCGTACTGAGTCCGAATTCGCAATCCAATGCGCCCAGGCTCGGTGGGTGGTCGGGTCGTAAACGAGCTTGAAGAGGTATTTGGGCACCCAGACTCGGTTGGCACCGATGGTAGGGGCGGCCGTCCCGAACACCGGTCCCGTGATGACATACACATCCCCTTTGGCACGCAGCACATACTTGCGAGTTGCCTTCTCGATGCCGGCCCAGCTCTTTCGATTGTTCTGCGGCGCCTGGGGCACCATGTTGGCGAGCGAGAAACTCTGTGCCATGGCCGTGGCATTCGGCATATCCCCGGCTGGAGCCAGGTGGCCTCGGTCATAGCCCGAGCTCTTGTAGTCATCGAGCTCCGCGCGTTCGGTCCGGGGTAGTCGAGCATCAGCGAAGAAGCGGTTTGTCCGTTCTTCGTCCTGCGCGTCGGCGACCTGCTCCGAATTCAGCCGCTCAGCCACATAGACGGGCGTCTTCGTCGTTCCAGAGTGCAAGACGGCGAAAGCATCAAAACACAGGGCGCGCGGCTTAAGACTTTGGGCGTTCCGGACCTGTGGAGCTGAACCCTGAGCAAAGAACTGTGGGCAACGGTCAAATTCCGTTGCCGCTTGAGCTGGGCCAGCGACGCCTAGGCAAAAGGCAGCAGTTGCGGCCAGCCGTAAAACAAATTGCATTGATTCCATCCTTTGGCTATCTAACCCTTCCAGACTGCGAGGAAGGGCCGGAAGGATAGCACTCGCCAAGCATACTTCAGCAGACTAGCTATGGCATACCCCACGACCTCAAGGACCAGGGAATCCCGCTTGCCTCTTGCGACGGGTACCTTTCCGGCTATGCCGGCGCCAAAGGCGAGGGAGGGAGGACGTCGACGCCAGTTGGAGGTTCTGGATGGTGGCAAACTGCAACTTCCTGCAGCCTACGGCTCAGGAGCATCTGGGTGCTGCACTCTTCACCACGCGTTTCCCTTTGACAAAGCCGGGCCAACTCTGGTTGGAGCGCCAACCAGTTGTCGTCGGACCGAATTTGTAGTGATGGATGGATTGGCGGCAGTGCCGCCAATTGCGACCGTAGGAAGAAAAATCTTGAACGTGGCTTTCAGGACGACCGCTCGATTGTGAGCGATGACTTGCGAGCAAAGCTCGCAGACCAAGGTGCCTGCACTCCAAGCTGACGCGGCGGAACTGCTGCAAGCAGCGTCCTGATGCCAACTGAAAGTGTTGGCTTGCTCAGCAAACACTGGAATCCCATCTCGGTATGCAGAGGGTACAAGGTCAGTTGTGTTGCTCGACCGCAAAATGTACTCCCCCACGCGACACTACGCCGATACAGACGAAGTAGTAGCGAGCTGAGCGCGTAGCACCATAGCAACACCTATCGCATCGAACTAGCCATCGCGCCGACAAGTTCGGTCGCCAAATGTGCTGTGGTAGGCATGACATAAGTTGGCGCTCACTGCCATACGGGTGTTCGTTCACGGAAGGGGCTTCCCTCCAACGTTTGGGTGATGGTTTTCTTAAACCCCAGCATGTATGGTGGACCGCTATACAAACGCCAGTGCCACCCATGGAAGCAGAAAAGACTGTCGCGCTGAGCTTTCGCGTTACTCCCACGATGAAGCGCAAGCTCGAGGCCGCCGCTGCGCAGGAGCGCAGGAGCCTGACCAATATGTTTGAAGTGTTAGTGGACGACTTTTGCCGGATGCACGGCATCAGCGGGGATGATTGTGAAGGCCATCGCACCCCAGACATTGCGTCGCACCAAGGCTGACATTGCGGCTGAGCTATCATCACGTTCGGCCAACAGTCACAAGAAACAGACGAAACTAAAGAGACGACCAATGGATGCAAATGCCATCGCGCTGCTGGACATCTTCGAAAGGAAGATGCGACTCGAAATCCCAATGTTCCAGCGGCAGTATGTATGGGGGCAGGAGCATCAGTGGGAGCCTCTCTGGGAAGACATATCCCGCAAGTTCACAGAGTTCATTGAGGACCGTCGGGACGCGCCAGTCCATTTTCTGGGCGCAATGGTGCTGGACCAGAAGCAGACGCATGTTGGTCGCGTTGAGCGGCGGAGCGTAATCGATGGCCAACAACGCCTGACCACGCTGCAAATCTTCCTTGCGGCATTTCGCGATTTCTGTCGCGAGGAAGGTCTCGAAGAGTTCGCGGAGGAGTGCGAGAAGTACACAGTCAACTCGGGCCGGATGGCAGAACCGGAAGTCGAGAAGTTCAAGGTCTGGCCGACTCTCGCTGACCGTTCGCAGTTCACCGACGTGCTGACGGCGGGCTCGAAGTCGTCCCTCGAGAAAATTCACCCTCTCACTCGTCGACCGTACGCAAGAAAGTTCAATCCCCGGCCCCGCATGGTCGAAGCGTATCTCTTCTTCCATGAGCAGATACTGGCCTACTTCAAGGGCTCCCCAGACGAGCCTCCGGTCGGCGACGAAATCGCGATGGAGCATCGCATCGAAGCATGCTTCGAAGCGCTCAAGACTGCGCTGAAAGTCGTAGCGATTGACCTGGGCGACGGTGACGACGCACAGGTCATATTCGAAACGCTTAATGCAAGAGGTGAGCCGCTTCTGCCTGCAGACCTGCTGCGAAATTACATCTTTTTGCGGGCCGCGCGATATGGCGAAAAGCAGGAAGAACTCTACGAACAGTACTGGTCGACGTTTGATGAGCCGTTCTGGCGTGAAGAGGTGACGCAAGGCCGGCTGCGTCGGCCCCGCAGCGACCTTTTCATCCAACATTACCTTGCCAGCAAGCAGGCTCGGGATATCCCAATTAAGCACCTGTTCGTCGAATACAAGCACTGGGTCGAGCGCGAGAAGCCTTTCTCAAGCGTCCAGGAAGAGCTTGCGGAGCTTGCCCGACAGCGCGACAACTTCCGGAAGATTTCGGTTTCCCACGAATCTCCTTTACTGGGTGACCTGGCGCATTTTTTGAACCTCTTTGACGTCAGCACGGCCTATCCACTGCTACTGGCAATGCTCGACTTGGGTGCCAGTGACGCTGACATGGCCAAAACGGCTAAGATGCTCGAGAGTTACCTCGTGCGTCGGGCGGTTTGCGGCGGTGAGACGAAGGCGTACAACAGAATCTTTATGGCTCTTACGCGGACAGTACGCAGCAAAGGAGCTACTGCCGAGGTTGTCCGCGAATTCCTGACGGCGCTCAGAAGTGCGACTGATGAATGGCCCAGCGACGATGCTGTATCCGCAGCTTGGATGAGCCGCAATGCATACCAATCCCTCAACAATCTGAGGTTGACACACGTTCTGTGGCGCATCAGCGAAACGTATCGGTCGTCCAAATCGGAGAGCGTAAGCACCAACTCTCCGCTTACGGTTGAGCACATCATGCCACAAGGTTGGGTACCTCACTGGCCGCTCGCAGACGGCTCGCAGGGTGTTGAGCATGCGTGGTTCGCCGACGAAGCAGCGCCAGGTGTGCCCGAGAGCCGGCGTCGAAACGAACTGATTCAGACTTTCGGTAACCTAACGCTTATCACTGGAAGTCTTAACAGTGCCTTGAAGAACGGTGCTTGGGCAACGAAGCGCGAGGCGATTCTCATGCACTCGGTGTCACCGATAAACGGTGTGCTCAATCGCTTCCTTACCTGGGACGAGTCGACAATTGAGACACGCGGCCGCGAGTTGCTGGACCGTGCGTTGACGCTTTGGAGCAGAGGCTAACTTGGGCAAATGTAGAGGCGAACTGGTTCTGTACATTAGAAGCAAGCGGTTTAAATCCACATTAAATGTGAGCGCCGAGCGGGTTGCGTTGACCACCG
Source organism: Cupriavidus phytohabitans (assembly GCF_000426345.1). GTDB lineage: Bacteria > Pseudomonadota > Gammaproteobacteria > Burkholderiales > Burkholderiaceae > Cupriavidus. The sequence goes on from NZ_AUFE01000041.1 coordinate 45,523, forward strand.
GGAGCTTCTCTGTTGGCCATAGCTAGCCGAGTACTGTGCACTGGTTATGAGAACGCAAACGACAGGTGAATCCATGCCTCGAAACGATGAATCGTCGCTTAGCATTCCAAGTGGCACATTGAATAGCGAACATACTGCGCTAGTGAATTCGGTGCTGCATCGCCTCGGTCGCAATATCATGCTGTTTCAGCAGATAGAATCGGGCTTGAAGTTCATGCTGCCGTTCATGCATCCACAGGGCAGCGCGAGTGGTGGCGATGCGTTCACCAGCTTTCGGGATAAGGCTAAGGGGCAAACACTGGGAAAGTTGGTGGAAGGCTTTCTGGAGTCGACTAAGACGGATAGCGACGCGTTGGCCCAGTATCTCGGTCGCATGGTCGAAGAGCGCAACAAGCTGGTCCACCATTTCCACGAAATGCCGGGGGTCTCATTATTGACTGAGGATGGCTGCCGCGCAGCGCTGCAAGTCCTTGACGACCAGCATCGGGACGCTCAACCGTTCCAGGATATTGTTCACGTGTTCGGCGTTAGCGTGGGTGCAGCATTAGCCAAGTCGAGGTCCAAGGATGATACCGTCTTGACGACCCTATACCAGACATTGAAACAGCGGTTACCAGACCACGTCGAGTATATTGACTTAGCTGACCCGCGTGAAACGAACTGGCCCACGACGCGAATCGTTCGAGCACTCCAGCAGGCTGAGTTGCAGACCGAGCCGGTGAACGGCATGACATCGTTGGCCCGAGCTGGCGCCTTCCTCCATTCGCTCGACGATGGTCTGACTCCGCAAGCGTATGGCGTGGGAAGGCTTAAGCGGGTTCTGCTGTTATCCGATGCCTTCGAAGTCGTCGAGCACTATCCGCACGAGGGCGCAGAGGCCATTACGCTCTACCGCAGCAAGGCGAATGGACTAGCAGAGACATAGAGGAATTTGGCGATACAGCTTCCGAGGCACTAGGCCCTCAACACTCATACAAGCACTCCTGGGCGTCGACGCAGCACGAATCGAGTGGGCGATTCGCCTGAGCGCCTCTGACTTTATCCGTCATCGACCGATGGGCATGCAGGCACAGACTGGTACGATTCGATAGACTTGCATCCGGCGGTAGACAGCCTACACTGAAAACGGACGCACTAGTCGCGCCTCACCGTTGCCGCCACAAGCAGAACTACATCCTGGCAACAATCTTTCCAACGATTACATACGCCATCTCGTATAACGACGCTCGCTAGCCGTTCGCGTGGCTATTCGTCGCGCCAGCCGTAGCCCACACTCTGTTGGGGTAAGCATGGGTCTTCCCGCATCTGCGTCCGGGGAAGGGCATTGGTGCACTTGATTGCCGTCAAGGGCATTGGTGCACTTGATTGCCGTCGCAACCCGCAGATGTGTGCGTCGGATATGGGTGAAGACGACATGCTTCGCATCACGGTTGAACTGCTGCCAGGCGGCCAGGGGGGTAGCCGTAAGGTCCTTGCGACTGGAGATGTTGGCCGCGTTACGGGTGGCCGGCTAGGGACTTACTCCGTCGTCCTTAACGAAGAGCTCTTCGGGGTGGTGGCTAGCGGCAAAGTTGGAAACTACCCGCGGTACTCTTGCAGCATCTGGGACCTTGTCGCTAGGTGTGCCATCGTTGCGATGACTGGTCGCGAGGAGATGCCGCCCAGACCGACGCTGCCCGACGTTCCTATTCACCACACAGGCTCTCTCCCGTACGTTCGTTTAAGTGAGATTCCTCAGCCGGCCCGCGCGCTCTTTGAGAGTAATCTCCAAACCTTGACTCGGTCCTTGATTGCAGGTGTGGATGAGCCGGGTGAGTGCGTACGCGCGAGTGTGTGGGAGGATTTTCTTGATGGCAAGCGGTAGTCGGAAGCCCATCGACATGTCCGGCGCAGGGAGATAAGGACCGCCGCCTCAGGTCGTGCCACGCATTCAGGGCATGCGGACAGCGAGCTTGCATCTGACCGGAAACGTCCTACACTCCAGTCACGCGCCCCCCGGCGCCTCAACGTTGCCGCTACAAGCAGAACTATATCCTGGCAACACATCTCCCAATCTTGTTTGCACAAGCGCTATCCGCCGAAGCAAATCGGTGGCGCGTCGCGTCGCTCGCACCGCTAGCAGCAAGGCCGTGCCTCGACGCATGAACGGCAGGTCTAACACATCCCTTGGGCACGAGCACTAGGGGTAGTGAACCACTGCCGCCTGCGTCCAGCACCAACCGAAGCGACATAGTTTTTGCTGCGAAACAAGCCGAATGCCGCGTTGTCGTGGCAGGGGGGGCTCATGCCAGTCTGGTCCGTCATTGGTGTCGATGAACAACCTGACATCACACTGCAACGCTGGAGAGTCTACGAGACCGAACGTGGCCAGCACCATTTCGTCGGCTACTGTGTGGAGAACCACTCAGGACGCGTGAGTTCGGCCATCGTTTCTTACGATGCGAAATCCCGAGCAGGAATCACACGCAGTGGAAGGCGATACGTTCTGTCAGGCGCGCCGGGTTTCGACGGAGACGCGCTGCATGTGTGGAGTTACTGGGCAATTCGCAATAGCGTTACCGAGACCAAGGACGTGAGCAGCGAGTACTGGCTGCAAGCAAAATAGCTGCATCCCGGACACTGGCGTGGTGTCCTCGATGCCGGCAACATTGCTTTCCACCTTCGCCAGACAACACGTAGCCGATAGCTGGCGAGTCCGCGACTATGCAGGAGGTCTCTATGCCTATATGGAAGTCGGAGTCGAGGGACACGGCCGGGGACGCAGTCCTAAGAGACTGGCGGGTCTTGCAGACTTACGCCGGCTCCCGGCACTTTGTTGGCAGATGCGCTCGCACCGGCCCTTACCGTGTAAGCCCACCTATTACGTCTTTTAGTTCGAGTACGCGGACGGGCGTGACAAGAGATGGCCTGCGCTTTGTCCTTTATGGTCCTCCAGCTCGTGAGAAGGGCCTCTGGCAGCTCTATTGGCTCGTGGCGACATGGGAGAACAAAGTCTCAAGCACGAAAGACATCACAGGCGAGTATCTGGAGAGATAGGCGCCGCACTGCTACCAACGTACGGCTCGATTCCAACGGTAATGGCGCGAGTTCATGGAGGTGAAAGCGATGAGCTCCGTAATGCTGACGAAGATTGCATTGCAAGCAGCTGAGTACAAGCGCACATATGTTGCAGAGTGGAGGCTCGTGGAAACTTACCTTGGCAACCGACATATTGTCGGCAGGTTCTCTGACACTGGCAGGTACTGGGCGACCCCTCCGATAGTTCGTCTGGATTCCATTATCAGCAGGGCTATCGCTAGAGATGGGCGCCAGTTCACGCTAATCGGCGACCCGGGCCCGGCGGCTGCGGCGGCCTCCTTCATCGCGCTATGTGCGGCTTTTGATGAGCGTCTTTTGACAACAAGGGACATCACAATGGAGCTTCCGCTATGTCCGAGCTAGTTTCTCTGAAAGCCGCCCAACGGGCGGCCCCTTATGCGCCGGCAACAAGATATGTCATGGCAAACACACTGCCTGATTAGATTCAGCATTGAAACTACAACATGGGCAGAACATCGCGATATCAAGTAATCAAGCGCATGCAGGCGGAGATGCCCCGCGGGGCGCCGTTCTGCCTTTCTGCTTTGAGTCGGTTAGGGATATCTGCACAGTTGGCTGCCCAGTACGTTGCCAGCGGATGGTTAGTGCGTCTTGCTCATGGCGTGTACGCATATCCAAACGATGATTTCAACGTCTATGATGCTCTCTTGTTTCTGCAGAAGTTGGTTCCAGGTTTGCATGTCGGGGGAAAAACGGCCCTAGGATGGCAGGGTGTGATGCATAGCGTGAGCAGCAGACATGCGCTTGTGCTCTGGGGTGACAAGCGATTTCAACTGCCAAATTGGTTTACTGAACGCTTCTCTGCTCGATACGTCCATGCTCAACTGTTCGAGTGGTCAGACGACGAACTATCACGAAGAACGCTGACGACACCGCCGACCCTTCCCGAAGGGCTGAGCGTTGCAGCCCCGGAGCGTGCCGTGCTCGAGCTGCTGTATGAAGTTGGCGTCAAGCAGAGCCTCGAAGAGGCGCGCAACGTGTTCGACGGAGTGCGTTCACCCCGTAAGGCCTTGCTTGGCCGATTGCTGGCATGTTGTACGAGTGTGAAGGCGGTACGCCTATTTCTCACTTGGGCACGCGAAACGAACCTGGTCGACGTAGATGCTCTACTGAAACAACATGCAGTCCGCACCGGTAGTTCGAAGCGGTGGATAGGCCGGCTCGATGATGGCACTTTGCTGAGCTTAAAACCTCACGGATAAGCCCACGCTGGGCGGCAGTCATCTTGGCAATGCGGGGAGCCTCCGTGAATCAGGGAAGCCGTCCGGCCTGGCGCATTGGGGTGCGAAGCTGTTGGTCGACGGTCGGAGCTACAAGGTCCCTGGCCATGAGCAACGCTTCTTCATTGGTGCTACGTTGTTCGACAATGTGACCCCTGAAATGCGTAGCTACAAGGAAGAAAGCTCCGTCCGGTGCTTGTCTGCGTGCGCTTATGCTCCTCATCGACGACATTGTGGAAATTGATGCCGGCGATGTTCCGTTTCGACCCCGCGGCGCGCGCTTGTCAGGCCGAACGGGAGCAACTGGGCGCCGAACGAATCTTCTCGTTGTTGCCCGACGCACAGGCAGCAGAATCTCGCTGCCTGTGGTTTGAGTTCGAGGCGGGGGAGAGCGACGACGCAAGGTTTGCAAAAGCGTTGGACCGCTTTTAGCCCCTTCTCCATAACGCCGCAACTGGAGGCGGCAGCTGGGTGGAGTGTCAGGTCACTGAAGAGCAAGCCCTTGCACGTTACCGGCCCCCCATCGAGCGCGGGAGGAGTCCGCCAAGCTCATCCGAGAACATTTCCACAAGTTATAGACCGAATGACGTATCGGAAAGCGTCGATGCTATAAATATCGCTACCGGGGATAAAGCAATTCCTATAAGGCAACCAGAACCGTGGCAACCAGCCTCGCGAGCGCTGATGCTCGCGGAGGCAGGTTGCAGGACGAGGCGTCCGTCTCGTATTGCTGGACAGTTCCTACAACTATTCGGATGCCTTTATCCAAGCCCGTTCGAGTCGCTCTCTGCTTGCTGTGCGGAGCTTTAGAAGGCCCACTTCCTTTGCCATGGCGTTCAATGCCGCTTCGCGGTCAAAATGGCGCTCCTTAAATTCGGTCGCGAGAGAGGCGAGTTCCGCAAGAGCAATCTCATCGACTGCCCGTGCTGTGCCAGGTGCTGGTCGGCGAAAAACTATCGGTTCCTGGGAGCCGCCATCCTTTACCCGGAAGAAAAGACCGACGTCTTCCTCCTCAGTGTGGAAATGACGCTTACTCAGCTCAACCACGCGCTCAACGATTCGAGAACCTGTCCGAGACCAGCCGTGAGCGCGAGCAATGCGGCGGGCGAGCACTTCGTCGCGTACCGGACCTTCGGCTCTAACAACGTGCTCCACCATCGCCAGAAGACGAGCATCGTAGTCGCGCTCGAAGAATTGCTCTGCTTCCGGGACATGGTCGGTCATGGCCAAGTCTACCTCAATGAAGGTGGCTCCAGACACGTGGTTGATTGACGATGTATGATTCTTTGCATACATCGCCCCAATGCTCGGCGAACCTTCACTCGAGGTAACGTCCGGTTCAGTCGGCGGGTCAACTTGCGGTTGCACGACAGCCGACTCGTCACCGCCATCTGGTGCTGCTCTCGCGGCCTCAATTGCCTGCTGGGCAAGCTCGGCGGCGCTTTCGCTCATAGTTCTTTGTGCACGCTGCTGGGCAAGCAGTGCGTCTAGCTGAGTGTGGACCTTTTCCAGCGTGCCAGGCATATCAATCCACCAATCGGTGGACCAAATGCGAACGATGTCCCAGCCAAGACCGCGAAGAACCTGCTCGCGCAGCTTGTCCCGGTCACGTGCGGTCGCGGAGCGATGGTATGTTGCGCCGTCACACTCGACACCCGCCAGATAGCGTCCTGGTGCATCCGGGTCAACCACGCCCAAGTCAATCCGGAAAGCGGATACGCCGACTTGGGGATGAACAGTCCAGCCTTTTTCCGCAAGCGCGGTGCAGACTGCCTTCTCAAATGGGCTATCGAAGTCGCCAATGCTGCCGGCAACTGCTTCGCCCAGTGCTCGAGAACCGCGCTCGGCGAACTCAAGGAAATGCTTGAGGTCTCGGACCCCGATGGCCTGCGTCCGGGATAGGTCCATCTTCTCCGGCCTGAAGCTCCCAAACACGCGCAGCTCTTGGCGGGCCCGAGTAATCGCGACGTTGAGGCGTCGCTCTCCGCCTTGCTGATTCATGGGGCCAAAGTTCATCGGCATCGTGCCGTCAAGACCAGGCCCGTACGTGATGGAGAAGTACATAACATCACGCTCGTCGCCTTGAACGCTTTCAAGGTTCTTGACGAAAACTGGCTCAAGTGCTGTTTCGGCGAAGAATGGCTCGATTGACGGGTCCTTGCGCCGCTCCGCGTCCAACAGGTCCTCGATGAGACGTTGCTGCTCAGCGTTAAAGGTCACGACGCCGACAGTCTGTCCGCTGTCTTGGAAATCCGGAGACTTGAGACGTCCAACAAGGTCCGCAACGAGAGCCTTGGCCTCTGGCTTGTTGGTACGGGACCCCCCGCGTTCGTATTGTCCCGCGGGCGCGAGATTGAAGCTCACGGCCCGGTCATTTGTGACGGGGCTCGGGAAGGTCACCAGGTCCCCACCGTAGTAGCGGTAATTGGAGAATGCAATGAGGCTTTCGTGGCGACTGCGGTAGTGCCACGATAGCTTCATCGTAGGCAGATTGGCGCCAATGCATTCTTCCAGAATGCTTTCCAGTTCGGTCTCGATGTCTGTGTCGTCGATGTCGGACTCTGCACGGTCAAAAAAGCTGGTCGGCGGCAACTGCTTCGGGTCACCGACCATGATGACCTGCCGCGCACGAGCCATTGCACCGATGGCGTCCCATACAGGAATCTGCGACGCCTCATCGAAGACTACTACGTCAAAATTTGACGCTTCGGCCGGCAAGTACTGGGCAATGGAGAGGGGACTCATCAACAGACAGGGCGTAAGGCGCAAGACGGCGTCCGATGCCTTGGTCAGCAATTCTCGCAGCGGGAGGTGCTTGGTCTTCTTTTGCATCTCGTACCGCAAAAGGCCCCACTCAGAGCCATGCGATACTTTCGCTGGCGAGGGAAGCCCGGCCGACAGCTGCGCCCTGACCCATGCCTGGGTCAACGAGACAAAGCGCTCATCAAGTTCACGGAAGTCATGAATACGCTTCTCGTGCTCCGCCGAAACAAAGGTGCGCAGAACTTCATCACCGTCGACCACCGCATTCAGCCACCAGCGGCAATAGTCAGTCTCGAACACCTCTTTGACACGACCGCGCGCAATGGCGCCGTTCTCAAGTCCAGCAACCAAGGGCGCGAGACCAAGCGAGAGCGCCTGTTTCCGGACCTTGCGCCATGCGCACCATGCGTTCAGTCGATTCGAGCCCTTAACGACATCCAACGCACGCTCGGCGAGTTGCCCTGGAAGCAGGTCAGTAAGGGTTGAGTATTCAGGCGTGCTCAGGCCACTTGCTGCAGCGAATCGCCCTGCTGAATTCTCAAGGGTTTGTAGCGCGTCAGTATAAATTCGCCCCTTGCCAGCAAGCGTTCCCGACGGCTCGAGGAGGGAGTTACTGTCGCCAAGCAGGAGCGCCACGGGAGTCTTCAATGCGGCGAGAAGGTCTGGGGTATCTGCTAGGTTGGCGAGCGCACCCACTAAGGCTTCGAAGAACTTGAGAGCAGGTTCTATGGCTTCTGTCTTCGTGTGAAAGCCGTTCCACAGGCCTGATGTCTTGGCCGAGAGGTCCGAATATTCGAGAAGAGTAGCATTGAGGGACACCAACTGCCGCATCGTCTTCAGGTCAGCCACCGCATTCGGCCCGGCGCGGCCGGTCTCGATTGGCGAGAACCCGTCGTCGACCCACTGACTTTCCGTCTTTGCGGATGATAGTGCCACCTGGAAGGCTACGAATGCCTTTGCAACCCCAAGGTCAGTTCCATGCCCTAACCATATGCCATCGGTGTCGGACTGAAGAGGAGCGAGGCGTTTGATGACTTGCTCAATCTGCCGCAATTCTCGCATGCGTTGCAGGTCATCTCGGGCAGCATCGCCACACTGACCCCGACTAACCGGGTCGAGCCCCACATCTTCCCAGGCATCGCGCAGGCGTGCCTGAGCGAGCGCTGTCTGGAACAAAAGAAGTGCTCGAACAACGTCGATGTCTGTCTTCAAGCCGACCCAAGCGTTGGAGGTTGGCAGCGAGAGGTCCTCCAATGCTTTGATTTGGTCGTTCAATGTTTCGATTTGGACCAATCGCTCGATGTCGCCATCGATATCCGGCTCTCCGCCGCTCGTGGCTAAGTCTTTGAGTTTCTTGGTTAGTGAGCGCTTACGCATCAGGCTCAATGGCCATGCGGAGTCCTTAAGCTCTCGAAGGTCGGACTGCAGGTCGCTGACAATCTTCGTGGGGATGCTTTCCGAGTACGGCAAAGAAAGTTGACCACGGACGTCGGACCTCTTGCGCAACAGGTCAATGCCGTTCGCGAGCTTTGCTCGAAGCGCCTCACTCCACGGCTGTGACAGCTGAGAGTGAAGTTCGATGTCCCGCTGCAGTTGACTGATGCCGAGCCGCAAATCGTCGAGAGTTTGGTTCGACTTCGGTGTCGACAGGGACCGGAGCAACTCTCGATACTGTTCGAGCAGTGGAGCGGCTTGACGAAGTGAGTCCGCGATGGCCTTTGCGTCAGGGCGAAGAGCAAAGCGCCAGTCGTAACCAGCTGCTGCAGGAAGCGTGGTAGCGAGAATGCGTAGGCCTTCTCGTACCCGCCGGTCCAGAGGTAGCAGCGGCAAGCCGATAGATTCGCGTAGCTCTGTCGCTGCCTTTTCAAACCTTGCAACTACCTCCGGCACGTCCCGAGCAGCTTCTAGCAGTGCTGCTTGCCAAAGTGGTGACCATTCGGTCTGGGCTACGTGAGACAGAGCATTCGCGGTGAGTTGAACTTCCCCGAACGCTTTGGCGTTGATATCGAGCAACTCGGCAGTCTCGCGAAGTCGTCGCATGCCCTCCACGTCATGTGCTTGGGCAGAAGGCCACGACAGACGCAAGGCAGGCAGGTCGTGTCCGCCCACAACGCGACCAATGGCTTCATAGACGCTCAGGCCGTTTGAATGGCGCTGATGCAGTCGTTCAACATAACCGTTAAGGTGTGAACGAAGCCCTTCAAGCCGCGCAGCCTCGGCGTCCCACTGGTCAGGCGCAAGCGAAGCAGAAGCATCCCACGAAGTGCGAAGTTGTTCGAGTACTTCTGTCTTCCTTGCCTTGCTGGAGTGCAGTTCAAGACAGAAATTGCCGAGGCCGACATCGGCCAGTCGTCGATAGACGACGTCGAGAGCAGCCATCTTCTCCGAGACAAAGAGGACGCGCTTCTTCTCGGCCAAAAACTGCGCAATCAAATTGGAGATAGTTTGGCTCTTCCCGGTACCGGGAGGTCCTATCAGAACGAAATCCTTGCCCTTGCTACCGGCGACGACGGCTGACAGTTGCGAAGAGTCAGCGGGCAGCGGACAAAACGTCTCCTTTACTGGGAGTTCTGCATCGAGACGTCTAACGTCCGGAAACTCGACCGAAGTTTGATAGGAGTCGCGGGGGGATTCGATTAGATGTCGAACAACAGCATTCTGCTTGAGCTGCTCGGTTCGCTCGGTAAGGTCTCGCCACATCAGATACTTCGCGAACGAGAACGAGGCGAGGACGACTTCCTCGACGACCTCCCACCCCTTGATGTCTTTGATGGCGTTGGAAACTGACTTCCAAATTCCTGCCACGTCCAAACCAAAGTCATCCCTTGGCAGTTCTGAATCCCGTATACCCAGTTCGAGGTCGAAATCCTGGCGCAACATCTCGATGAGCGTGGGATTAAACCGCGGCTCATCGTCGTACAGCTTCAGAGTGAATCCGGACCGAGCGCTGCGCCTTTCGAGCCTGACCGGTAGCAGAACCAGAGGAGCCCGGTACTTCTTGTCTTCCTTGTCATCACGGGTCCATGAGAGAAAACCCAAGGCAAGATACAAGGTGTTGGAGCCCCCTTCCTGAAGCGTGGTCCGAGAACTGCGGAAGAGCTCTAGCAGGCGGTCGTCCATTTCCTGTTGTGCGAGGCCGACGAAAACCTCGTTACGCTTGAGCGCATCCAATGCGTGCCGGCGCTTCAGGTGCTCTCGCTCGCGAGCCTCGTGGATGGCTTGACTTCGTGGGTCGGCGCCGTCCATGAGGTCTGGACGTGTCAAAAGCTTCAGCGCATGTCCCTCGGAGAGTATGTCTTCGAGCAGCTCTGGTTGCGGTGCATCGAGCTTTACCGACTTCTTACCCGCCTTGAAGCTCAGCAGGTTGTTCCTGAGCGATAGGTCAAGCAGCTTGCGCTGCCAGCGCATGAGACGGTCTTCTGGACGTTCGAATACGTCTTCATTGCCGGCAGCGTCAGCTTCAGTTGGCAAGTCTGGAGCTTCTTCCCAGAGAGGGACCTGTTCGTCGTCGCCCTCGGATTCGGCGGTACCGCGTACCACAGCTTGCTCACTCGCAAGCGGCTTGATGCGCTGAAGACGTGCACGCCGGATGTCGACTGCCAGCTGGAACTTCGGCTCAGCTTCTTCGGAAAGATGCTCTTCGCCCTTATCGATGGTGAAACCGAACCGGGGTAGGGGACGCTCTGTCAGCAACGTCGACTCGAAGAGGACCATCTCCTTCAGCTTCACTCGTTTGCGAAGGGCGGTGATGTCATCGACCACGGTGGTGGAGAACTCTTCCGGTTTCAACCACACGCCTGGGAACGCATGACCACACTGGAATACGATGAGCGGATTCAGTCCCGCTTGTTCGAGCGCTGCACAGACGAAAAGAGTAAGGTCAAGGCACGTGCCAAGTCGCGACTCGGTAATCTGGCCTGGTCCGCGGACCTTTTGGCCATTCTGTTCGAAACTGGCGGGGGGAAGCGAGTAATCAATTCCCATCCCGCCAATCGCGTTCCAGATGGCTGATGCGAGTTCCCATGCACGCTTGGGCCCTTCCTGGTAGCCATTGATGGCGCCTGACTTCCCTGCCGCCCGTAGGACCGTTGCAGCTTGTTTGAGAACGCGCTCGATTGCAGGCTCGTTTGGCTGCACGAATGCCGCCACCATGTCTGGCAACGACGACAATCCGCTCCACTGATTCCGTGGAAGGAGCTCAACAACGGATTCTGTCGCCGCCAAGGCTATCGGCTCTTTCCCGCCGGCGACCAGTTGATACGTAACAACCGCCTTCTCGGATTCAGTCAGACGACCTAGCAAAGGGCCGTCCAGCCCCAGGTCCAAGTCAGCGATTCGTACCGTTTGGCCGCTCGCAAGGTGGTCGATGTGCCATGTCTTTGGCTTGAGGAACGCCGGCTCTGAACTGGCTGTAAGCCGCAACTCTTTGAAATCATTCTGCGTATCGTTGACAAGCGATAACTCTCGAATGACCGGAACCGCATTCTGAAAGTCGGCGAGATTCACCTTGCCGACAATCGTGGTCTTAATTTGCACGCAGCTAGGCTGTGCCGGCTCGTCGGCCGGGTCGATGACGGCTGATTCCATTTGGCCCCATTCCCTTAATCTTGTTCGTCTTAGCTCTCGTCGCGCGATGGGTTGCAGTGGCTTATTCACCGTCTGCCTTGTGCCCCACCCGCAAGTATTCCGATTGTTGATAGCGGCCTGAAGATGTCAAATCCCCCGTACGGAGGATGTAGCCGCTGAGAACCTCGGTCTGGTGTCATGGTCGCCCATCGGTAGCCGATGGCTGGCTATCGACAAGGATGCCGTTCCGTTCGCAGTATTCCTCCAAAGCAACTTCGAGCATATTTGTGAGACTTCGCTTTTCGTGTGCTGCAGCACGCTCCAAGAGATTCTTGAAGGAGGGGGTAACGCGAAAACTGATTCCTACGCTTTTTGGGGAACTCATAAATGTGATTTGTATTGCGCTTTACATTACATCATTACAGCATCTGTTACGAAAAGTTACAAGTGGATGTCGAAATAGTGATGCATAAGGCATTTTAGGTGCGGTTTTTTAGGTATATCCGAATCCACTGCCAGCCTTGGTTGGAAGCTTCGGTTGGCCAGACCACAGCTCAAGCCAAAGTCAACATGACCCGCCTGGTCAGCGACGATGCCCGACGGCCAAGTTGTCGGCATGGAGCTGGGTCATACCGAACGGAACCCTATGCGAAGGGAAGATGAAGCGGCCCCATTTGGAGTGTCCCCCCGGTCGCGGCCCGGCTTGGCTGGTTAGTACCGCAATTGGTCGACCAGAGCACCACGCAGTGTTGGGTTACCTTGAAATAGCTCAGCAGGTCTTACCACCAAGTTCAAACTGCTTCTCGAAAATGAAGTTTTTCTGCCGAGCAACAGTTCAAGCCACGTAGTGCCTGCCGTGAGCAGGCGTAGCGGTTGTTTGTAAAAGCCGCGGAAATTTCTTGCACTCTTAGCGAGTAGGACTATTCTTGTGGTGAGGGGTTTCCCTCACTGGCTCAGTGAGCGAAACGGCTATGGAGCAAGCCGGAAGTCAGATGGTGTGGGCCAACCCATACAGTCTGTGGGTGCGGTACATCGTCCGCTGACGTTAAGGTGTAAGCACGGATTCGCTTGCCGCCTTCGCGATGTCTGAGAGGTCGACGTACCTCTCGAGAGCACGTATGGGGAGAACGTAACCAACCTGCAGAAGAAAGGCTAGTGAAAACGAGCCCTTGCTGACCAAGGATTGGACTTGAGTGGTGTTGATATGAATACCACTCTCATCAAGCCGGCGGGCGAGTTCGTCCAGCGAAATTGCGTTCTGAGTGAGAAGGTCAAGCACTAGGCGCTGACAAGCACTTTCCCAGCTATCCCTCTCTTCCACTACGCGCTGAAACTCGCATGGTAAGTCAGCATGCAGCGCGCAGAGGAGCTGGAGGAAGGAGGAAAATTTGAGGCTACCCCGCTGAACTCGCAGCTCGAGACTCTTGGGGCTATCGCGTACGCCAATCGACCTCAGGGCGATGACCGCGTCCTCGTACGTGGCCCCTTTGCGTGTGAGTAACGCGCGTGCTGTGCGGGAAGCAAGGCGGGTCCACGGACTCTCGATGTGGCTCACGGCATCCTCAATTTTCGACAGGCAAGCGTGCCGCGCCGTTGAAGCGGCCGGCTACATGATTGGCGACTGCAATAAAGCAGAACGATACCCGACGACGGGAAAGTCGCTTCGTCAGTAGAACTGCTGGAGCAACCATTCTAAACCCAGTGCTTCCCCAGCGGGGAGTGTGAGTGATGGTGGCCTTCCTGCAAGTGTTTTGGTGGCGAGGAGGTGCCTATGGCGGCGACGCTGTACTTGGGCATCGATGGGGTTCTGCATCCCAGGGCAATTTCGTTTACCAAAGGTGAGCGTTTGCCAAAATTGAGGGACGCCGGACACAGCCTTTTTGAGAACCACCTCATTCTCGAGCGCGCACTAGAGCAGTGTCCTCACACGGTGGTAATCGTTCATTCATGGTGGGTCCCACTGCTTGGCTATCGCCGAACCGTCGAGGCCATACCTGAACGCTTGAGAACACGCATCATCGGTGCGACCTGCCGCGGCAACAGGCGGCTTCCGTTCGCCTTGACGTCGGCTACCACGAGGCGCGAATGGCTGCGCCAGGACATCCTGCGACGCAGACCCGCAACTCCGGTCTTGCTCGACTGCGATTTCTGCCAAGTCTTGTCCATGCTTGCCGATAGTGCGTGCGTCGTTGACGCTCGAATGGGGCTGGCAACAATCGGAGCCGCCGAGCGGCTGGTTGCACTTCTGCAAGATGCGAATGGAAGCGATTAGGGTGACGGGGACCTTGTGCCGAGGTCCGGTCTGCTATCGCGGCCGGTATTCTGGTACAAGCCATCGCCGTAAGCATGCGGAAGCGAGCCCATTCCGTTCAAAACGATGTTGAGTTTACGCAACGCGCGAAAATAGCCGAGAAAAATAGTCGGACTCTGTACGCGACGAACGCTGACGGCTGCGAGGCATTAGTGGTGCAGCGGCGACTTTATGAATATAGACTCAAATGAACGAATCTGCATATGAACGATACAAACCGTATTGCTTCAACGCTTCCAGTTTAGAGTAATTGTGGAGCCCTTGGCGAAAGACCAGGCAAGGGAATGCTGCCATCTGAGGATGAATATCATCCGCTATCGGGTCTAAAATCGAACCTTGAAAGCGCTACTCGGTCGGCGAGAAATTATCCTAAAATGCAACCGCATTTTAGAGAATCATCTCGCGAATACGTGAAAACTTGCAGTTTGACAACCGGCCCAGGAAGTTATCCCTCTGCCGGAAAGAGGCTCTTCCCAAGTTTTGGCGATTTGTGGAATACTCGCCCCACTGTTCGAAATGAGCAGCTTCGATTAGGAGTGGGTCTTTGGTTTGTTCCGCAAATGGAAAAAGCGGGATGAGCCAAAGACTCACCCCGCTTTCGCCTCGGAAGCATCTAGACAGACACCCCGGTGTGGAAACCACAGTGTCTCTCAAAATGCTCCGAGTGTCAACGCGCGTCCAGTTGTATTTGCGCGACATATAGGAGCAATTATGTCCCCTGCTACTACACACCCCGACTACGTCCGGGTGCCAACTCCTTGCCCTCTGCCTGGGCGTTCCCCTGCATTACCGACGTCGTATTTGGCTATTCGGAAGCGACCTAAGAACATGGCCGGGCTCGGAGTGCTATCTGGCCCGCCCGCCAATAACGCTCGGTAAGCGCACCGAAATTTGCTACACGCTTGACGTGGCATCGTAAGTGCCGCGCGGGCGAGAACGCCAACGATTATGTTTCCGCCTCCGTGAGGCTCTCCCAGGCGGGAATGAACACCTATTGCCAAATTATGTCGGTAAATGCCCAGGAACTGGTTGAAGTTCGACCTCGGCTGCGTGGAGATGCCTTGCTGCTGCATCCACTGCTGGACGGAACTAAGGAAGTGGATGAGGCACTACGCCTTAATCACGTTGCCCTCCAACCCTATGTCGAGACACTTGGCGTCGATTCGGTCCAAGCCGTCAAATTCAAACTGGAAACTCAGTTTGAGCCGACAGACGAGGAAATGCTTTTTGCTGAGGAAGGCGTAGAGGCAAACATCAATTACCTTCGAGCGCGTGCTGTGGAGGGGGATTTCATTAATCAGTACGACTCGCAAACCAAAGCGCTAATGGCAAAGATGTTTACACCGAGTACTCCCCCACACTTAGCAAGTGAGTACTCGCAGGTAGCAATTTTCAGCCAGGAAATGGAGGAAGCTAGATTCGCGCGCATTCTAGAGAGTCAAACGAAACAGGCTATCGAGATTCGCGAGTTGGGAGGGGTGAAACTTTTTCTACACCTAATCGTGGCGTTGGTTGTGCCTTGGCCAGTCTGTGGAACGCTGTCAGGATTGATTCAACGCATTTTCATTGCGATTGACCAAGCATTAGGTTCAAAACTTTACGCCTTAAGCCGAGTTAGGGGCGTTCCACAGCGCAGTCCTGAGTCATTTATCGAGGTGCTACTGCAAATCTTTAATGTTGGGATGATTTATGTTCATGGTGTCAACTCGGATAACGTGAGAATGCCGCAGAGTAATAGGTGCTTTACATTCCTTGCCGATGTAACGAAGACAACGCGAATTCCGGTGCTTCTTTCCGGGACTTCTGCACTGCTATATCACCTGCAAAAGCAGCCAGCCTCCGGGAGCGAGCTGCTGAGAAACCCATATCTGGAGATTTCATCGTATTCACCTGAGGAAAGCAGTCGAGTCGTAAAATCCTACTTAGAGGGATTGCCATCAATTATTCAAGAACGCTTCTGCTACAAAACAGCGGCACAAATATTTCAAAAATCTGAATATCAACGTCGACTGTTTGTTAGCGCGCTAACTGCTGCAGTAGTGGACGCCATGACCAACAGCGAGTCCGACGCGAAATCCCAACTCGGTGCGGCGGACGAGGAACTTGCGCGACACAAGCATCTCCTTTTTGCCTTATCGACTGCAAGGTCTGGCCGTCCCATCTCTTCACAGTATCGGGAGCGGTATCAGGCTGCTCTCCCTCTATCTGTCAAATACATAGATTCAAGACGGACGAGGGGAATTACGAGATGAGTAGAGAGCCATGCGAGTCGGCAGGGCAGCCTCTGGTGGCGACACGCCCCCTCTCACTGATGAGGAACTGGAAAGGTGGGGAATTTTTGTCAAGCACAGTTTTGCGGCTATCTCATAGCGAACTGGGACTTGGATGCTAGAGAACGCCCAACGAGAAATTCCAAAGTCGGAGTCACCGGATACATGAGAATCTGTCCAACAGTTGATGGCGGCGGCTCTGAATCTAGGCACGAAAAAGGTGAAAGCAAATGACACCCTTCCTTCCACCGCTCATCCCTAATGAGACGGCGAGCAGCTACGCCTGCGACGTGCTAATACTCGATACCGCCAGTCCTCACAGTCTGGCAAGTGAGGGCCCAGTAATTGGTGGGCCAGTTATTCATAGCGTGGCTGTAAGCCTCGAGAGACTTTGTGCTCTTACGAAAGGCTGTCTTGGAGCGCCGGAAGTGCTCTTAGTTGAGAACACGCTTTTCCCATACTACTCGTCGGCATGTGACTGCGAGACACGTGAACAGCTAGCACACAGACTAATAGCAGGGCCTTCGAGTCATTTACGTCTTCCGAGGCTACACGCTCCCATTGAACTTGAGAGGACCGGGCACCAGTACTGCCCTGTTTGCAAGGAGGAGGAACTGCGCAAGTTCGGGCGGTATGGGCAGCTTACATTTCATGTACTTCCGCTTGTGCAGACGTGTGGGAAGCATGACAACGTGCTCAGGGACGACTCAGGAGGTAGAGACCGGCGAGCGTTGGAGTACCCGTCGCGCGTGCGCTTCATCGCGGCACGTCTGTTTGCGCGAACAAGCTGCCAACTCATGGACCTCAAGACACCGGAAGCGGTGGCCATGTTTCGTGACAGCCTGAGGGAAATGTTGATGGCGAACAGCTTTGTCAGGCCTGATGGACGCCTATACGCGTCACGGCTTGATGAGGCCATGGCGGCCTACTACAGCCACAGCGCATTTGATGGGCGACTAAAGTGTCTCGCGTCTGGAGTGCAAAGAGCGAGTCGAACGGTGCACGCATTGGATTCCGGGCGGTGTCAGCATCCAGTTCTGCTGATTCTACTCGCTATGCTCTTGGCTGATGCTGACGTGTCGACGAGGTTTGCTAGCCGCAAAGGCGCAGCGGAGGAATGTTCTAAGCCAACGAAGGAACCGCAGGTTCCGAAAGGCACCGGAAAGCCTCGTTCGCGATGCACGACGTACGGAAAGAAGATACGGGAACTGCTTGAAAAGGGCTTCAGCCCTCGACAGGCGGCGGGATTACTGCGCATTCGCGTCGACCGCGTCTATTACCAAATTCGTCGAGATGGACTAAGAGAGGGCATCACTGAACTGCGTTTGAAGCGTGAGCGCCCAAAACAGCGAAGGGCATGGTTGGCCGCGCTGCAGCGCTGGCCAGGCCGAACGACGAACTTTGTTCGCAGCCAGGTTCCAAAAGTGCACCGTTGGCTCTACCGCAATGATGGAGCTTGGTTGCAGCAGAACGGGAGCGGCGTGCATACGTGGACCTGTGTTGGAAAATGGCACGGTCGTCGACCATACGGAGCCGATGCAAAGCTGGCAGCTCGCATCCTAGAAATCGGTAAGGCGACTCGAGCGCGTATCCCTGCTACGCGTTGTAGCAGGAGACACCTGGTTGTGAGTAGCGGTCTGACGGAACAGTCCTTTCGAAATGCTCTCCGCTGGAAGCGCGTCGCACGCGCCGTAGCAGAGGCAGTGGAGTCAGTGACCGCCTTCCAGGCGAGAGTGCGTGCTTCCCGCAATTGACTCTCAATTGTTCAATGAGCTGCGAGTAATTACTACTAAGAATAAACATGTTCGAAGGTGAAAAAATTTCGATTCCTGTTGTCGTGCTTCCGATTGAACTGGATGAAGCTACCGCAAGTCATGACAATCGGAATTCGCCGTTCGCGTTTCGTTCGCGAATGAAGTACGCGGATACGGACGCTCGAGTTTCGCGCCTTTTCCCCGCAGCCATCGAGCGTCACGCGCCAGGACTGCTCAAGCTGAAATCGTTCGATGAGATTCTCATGGGACACACGCATTTCCCTCTGTTCTCGCCATATCTGACTGAGAGTCAGCGAGCGAAACTCCGATTGCATTACAAGGAAGCTTCCCAACCTGCGGTGGCGCATATGACAGGCATGGCCCGATTTCACAATGTCGCTGGCGGGTACCACCGGATATGTAAGGCATGCGTTGTAGAGGACGAGAAGCGGGGCAGGGTCCCAATCTGGCGCCGTGCCTCGCTTCTTCCGGGACTTCTGCATTGTCCAAGCCACAAGGTTAGATATCACGAGTGGTGCGGGCGATGCGTTAATGGGTTTAAACACTCCTTCGCCGTGCGGGCGTTGGGTCAATCATGCTCGTGCGGCGAGCCACTTGAGTTGCCGGTACCCATGATGTCAGCCAGTGGCGAGGGTGCAGCGATTCGAGTTTCCGAGTTCGTCCAGTGTGCGCTGGATGGCCACTTAAGACATTTCTCCCGCGAGGAGCTGCAAAACACCTATCGCCGTAGAGCGAGGGAATTGGGCCTGACGAATGCCATCGGGATTGCGAACTCATATGTCATGGGAAAGGTGTTGCGTGATACCGGTGTGGCAGAGTTTGCAAACGCTTTGGGGTTCAAGGCAGGTTCCCGAGACCTATTTGGGCGATGTGTTCGAGGAAAAAGCTTCAACACCAACCCCATTCTCAATGCGTTGGTTCAAAGCGCATTGTTTCCAGGTCCGAATGCGTTTCTGGAAGCAGCCAGCAAGAGAACTGAACCTAGCTCTGTGGAGAACGATAAGGTCAGGAGACGACTAGCTATCGTAAAGGACGTTGTTCTGAAGGCCTGCAGAGAAAACCCGGGAACCACGCGTACAGAAATACATGGAATCGTGCACTACCGTGACATAAAACTGCTCATCGAACATGAAAATGAATGGCTTGAGAAATGCGTTCCGAGGTGCGGTAAGAATGAAGGGCGACATCGTATTCTGAATGTTCCATGTCCACATATCGACGGTAAGACCGCAACTCATGTCGAGCATATGTACGAGCAGCTGATTTCGGCTCCGGAGCTTCCCAGGATTACGCAGCGACGGCTACTTATTGGTTGCCCGGGAGCAGGCGTGTATAGCAAGAGAAAGTATCGTATGCCGAATGCGGCAGGATTGATTGAAAGATACTCTGAAACGAAGGACATGCACAGTTTAAGAAGGATTCGGACATGGCTTCCGCATATTCCGTTTCCCGAAAGACTTAGTCATCAGGCGAGGTTGGCGTTGATTAGGAAGTGGAGGGGTAAATCGTAAATCGGATTAGGCACACCTGCCTTCAAAAAAAGGATATGAGAATTGAAGGAGGAGATATTGTGTCCCAATCGTTGATAAATTTCCCCTTCAGGATGTCTTCTATCGCCAACTATGTCCGGGGCCCGGCTAGAGGCGAATGCGTCAAACAAGCCAGAATCATATGAATGGCATAACTGAAAAGCGAGCAGAATATCGTGATTTCCATTGAGTGCTTCCCGGCGTATTTTGTGCCAAATCCTCGAGTAGAACTTCCAGAGAGAGATGTGTTTGGGGTGCTGCATGGAAATGCGTACCAGCCAACGTACGGCCCAGAAAGAAGCAAGACTGCGATGGCGGGGAATGAGTACGATATGAAGACTGGACGAGCCACGGTGTTCCATTCTCTGCTTGAAAATATCCTCGATTTCCGTTTGATGATGAATCCATTCGTCATTGAGGTTCGGTCGCATTACCCTATGTCCCTGGAGCCGAAGGTATTAAGGCGACTAGGGCGGGGCGAAAGACTTCTGGAATCCGAAGTTGCAACGATTGACCGTGTTATCACACTACAGCGAAAAGACAATCACCAGCTGCATCTTCATGCAATTAGCGTCAAGCCTGAGGGGCTTCTTGAAGACAGCACTGTAATTAGAAGGCATGAACGAGAGCGACTTTACGCCGTATCAAGAGGGGCGTCATGGGAAACGATTGGCAGTTCATGGTGCCGAAAACATACCTCCACGAACTTGGCTCTTGTTAGGTCGTGGTGCCTCGAGTCGGATGTTGGCGAGTATTACGGGAAAGCGGAAGAGTTCACATGGCGATTAAAGAAAGGCGAGCCCGTCTGGTCCTTGGACGAGCGTGTCTTACGCGTGGCCAAGGCAATGGGATGCACTCGCCTAGAGGCATATCGATTTTTTGGAGTCGCGGTGGCAGCAGGACTTCTGGCCGTAGACGATAACCATCGTCTACGCATCGATTTCCCGTTGCATCTATTAAAGGCAGGCGGTCATCATGCTTAACATTGAGACAGAAGTATCAGTCGTTTGCCCATTCGATGTCATGTCATTGTTGGAGTGGAAAGGACGCCAATCGGAGTATTTTCGTTTTATTCACTTTGACCGCCGTGGCGGACTACTTTACGTTATGCCGATGGGCAAGAAGCCCACGGTCCCGAGTAAATGTAGGATTGCACGCTGGCGTTATGAGGAAGTAGCCATACGCCTGGGAACAGAAATTTGTGCGGTTGAGGACTTCGTGAGGCCGAGCTTCATGCAGGAGAAAGTCACATTAACCGAGGCAGAAGACAGAGAACTTTCGAGCCGCCAGGCTATCATCCTTCCACTTATAAGTGGGGCGTTGGCTCGCGACTTGGGGTTCGGTTCTGATTTGATAGACATATACACCGATGAGGGACTGCGCGAGTCTTTGGTTACGGAGGCAGCGAAACGGTCTGGTGTGCGCGAAGATTTTGTCCGTCACCTCTTCTATCAGAGGATTTGGTTCGGTGGAGGGGAAAGAAGTCTTATGCCGTTGTACCGCTTGCGCGGAGCCCCGGGTATTTCAAGGGTTCAGACGAATAGACGAAAGGTTGGTCGGCGACGTGAAGAACTTCGCGGCGGAAAGCTTGTCGCCGTAGAAGACGTCGGTCGAGTGACGAATCATTGGTTAGAAGTATTTCGAAAGGCTTTGAAAGAGTTCTATAGAGGAAGTAAAACGTCGTTTTCTTTCGTCTATGAGCAAATGGTAAAGCAGTTAACTGTGGTCACGAAGATTGGCGGCATATCCACGCGAGCAGCATCGCGCGCAAAGCGTCGTCGGATTCCGCTGAAGAAAACTTTTCATTACCACGCCAAACGGCTTATTGTCGAGATGGGACTCGATAAAAAGTATCCACCTCCGCAAATCGACAATACTGGCGCGAAGGGGGGGCACTCCGTTGACGTGACTTTCGGTAGAGAGGTTTGTGATATCGATTGCACACACTTAGAGCTGGTGGAGGTTGTATGCCTTGGTCCAGAAGGCAAGTACGTCAGCGCCGGACATCCCATCTTGGCTTTTCTTGTTGATAGGGATTCGGGGTGCATTGTTAGCTGGGTGATTTGGTATGGAAGGGCGGAAAATAACACCATCTACCGCCATTTGATATTGAAAGCGTTCCTTACGAAGGACGAGTGGCTCAACAAGATTGGATACACAGGGGATAGGTCAGGGTTCGTTGCAGGACGGATTGATGCTGTGTGCCCAGACCGTGGGCCGGGGTTCTCTAAGGTAATTCGCGAGATGTTGTCGGAGGAGATGAGGGTGGGAGTCGCTGCGCCACCGCCCAGAACCCCGGAGGGAAAGCCGCACGTCGAAGGCAGATTCGGGAATTTCAAGACGATGCTCCGGTGGGTGCTCCGCGAATTGGCCCACATGAACGGGGGCGTCATTACGCTGACGAGGCCCAGGGGAAATGGTCGGAAGCGTGAGCGGGGTGTGGTAGCTCGTCTGACAAGGGCATCACTTGAAGTCCTCGTGGCTACTGGCGTCAATATTATCAATACGCGGCAGTACCGACAAAGCCATGTGTCGCGTACGCCGATATCTGCAGATTACAAAGGGAGTACTCCGGCGGGAATATTTGTGCGTAACCAAGAAGGACGTCGTGGTGATGCAGAGGTTCCTGTGGATACCCAGAACATTTACAAGCGCTTCCTCGAACGGCGACCAGGTGCAATATGCGCGGGCAAGATTGTGTCGGAAGGCATTTCATATAGCTCGAAGTCATTGCGGGCCTACGATAGAGCCCATAGAAGCCAGAACGGGATGCGATTGCGGCAAGGTATCCCGACCGACTACTATGTTGCGCCATATGGGAATAAATTGATTTGGTTTACGGAGGCGGGGGAGTTGGATATGTTGGAGCCTACGAGTGTGAGTGATGAGGTGTTGGAGACGGACGGCGTTCTGGACGAAGTCGATATGCGATTCAGGAATCGAATCTATGCAGCTACTCACGGCGATGCTCAGCAGAAGCAACCTTCCCAAAGGGGGCGCCTCAAGAAGGCAAGCGAGAAGGTGATTGTGGACCAGCTCGCTGCAATTGGTGAACTTCCAGAAAATATTCCCCGCGATGGCGCGGCTAGGGCAACACTGCAGCATGATGTTGCGCGCGAGGTTTTCGATTCTGCGCTAGAAGGGGCAGGCTTGAGCGTTCCTTCGCTGTCACCCGGGCCTCTGGATGATATAGCGACTCTAGAGGAGCCACGACGAATTGGCAGACGACGTCGCCGGGCAGAAGAAGGAGCGTGGTTTCGAAGTCAGCAAAGCAACAGTTCCATTTGAGCGGGCGCAGCGCCCTGAGCGAATCTGGAGGCCCCCGCGGCCTCCAGGTCTTTGCGTTCGTATGCGTAAGGCGTAGCCCGGTTTTACCTGTTCCGACACGACTGTCCCACGCTACGGAATGAGCTTGATGCTTTGCTTCGCAATGCACTCAGAGGATTCTGCAGTTATGTTTTTGTCGTTTCGCTCCGTGCACAGAATACAGCGACATTCCATGCAAAGGGTGCGTATGTATGGAGAAAGTGGACACGTCGCCTGACGGCTATAGTGCATCTTATCCTTTAAGAATCAGGGATTTGGCGGGCGAATGTCTATGTTTTTGGTTCTTTTTGCACGTAAGTTTTTGTCACTACCACCCAAGTTACTGTAAGCATCAACAAGCCTTATAAGCGGCATGTCGATGAGGCTTTGGGCGAGGCGGACGAGGTTTGTTGCGATCCGGTCGCACGCGATGGGCACGTGTTGCGATCAAAGCCAAGGTCTCATTCAGGGCAGCCTTGGCCCAGCGCAAGCCGAGCAGCGCCGCTGACAGGACAGGTTTGAGAGCCGTGATGGCGAAGGTTCGGTTGATACGACGGTCCGAGTCAATCTCATGTTCCTGCGCGGCGCTGAGGCAGCATAGGGCGTGCAAGTTGTCGCTGAGGATTTTGGCGCCGAAGTCCTGCCTCGCGGCCAACTGTGAGAGGCCAGACAGATGTT